>NZ_KV832234.1:497059-695524 GCF_001837405.1 Staphylococcus sp. HMSC067F07
TTAGCTATATTTTTTTACTTTGCAACAGAACCAATGTTATTATAATCGATTCGTCTTGAAATAGTAATAGAGAAATATAAAAATTTTTCCTTGTAAAGTTAAGCAACCAATCAAAAATTATAAGTAGCACACAATACAAATAATTATTTAGAAATATAGAGTTCTTATTTTGAAAATTTTGGATAGAGTGCAAACGAATTTTTTAGTACATAATAAATATAGATTTCGACCCAATTGAAATTCTAAAAAGAAGTTAATGTAAATTTTTAGACGATTTGCGATTAATTTTATAGTGAATTAATTTTTGGATGGAAATCGTAGCAATAAATGTACTATGTATGTTAATATATCAAGAATCAACAGCATAAAGAGAGAGACAACAAAGAATAGCACACATTTTCTATTATTTAATTGTTTAACTATACTAATAGAATAAACAACTAGAAAAATTCAGTTATACTTAATAATTTTCTCGAAACTTATTCATCAACCAACTCAAGTTAAGTCATCTAGAAAGAAATGACACCATGGAATAAGAAGAATGCATAACATCGAAGAATAAGATCAACAAGAATAAAATTCATTCTTCTCAAACATCAGGAATCAACATCAAGACTAATTAATGTTAAGACAAATTATTGAAACACATGAAATACTTACTATTTCAACAACAGGAATCAACATCTATGCACATTAAAGTATAATCGATCAACAACAATTGTTTAGTAGCAACAATTAGAAGATTTTTAATTAAAATTACTCTCCCCCGAAGTACTATTAAATTAAAGAAATATATTTCGTGTAGTGTCATGGTAAAGTTTTATATTTTATTAATTATCAGCTTAATGTTTTAATTATTCGAATGACATAGCTATAAGGCAAGATATTCCATTAGTGTTTTATTAACAAGCCTTAATGCTATTACAGTGTGAAACAACTTAGACAATTACTCTTTTTAGAAATAATATAACACGTACATTATTGCGAAAGACTTAGGTGTTTTCACCTAGGTCTTTTTTTAATTTAGTACTGTACTTTCTTGAAGGTATTTAATGTCATACTTATTAGCAAGTTGACTCAAATAACTTAGTAGGGCGTCCAATTCAATTTGATGATTCATAAAGTCATCCTTTAACATCAATGCCTTATGTTTTTCATTATCAGTTGCTATATTTTTAAAATAACCCCACATGTGTTCATAGGCATTAATTATTGAGCCAGTTGTTGGAGAATGATTAATTGCTTCATTAATTTGAAATTGTACTTCTTCAAGAGAGGGTGATTCTTTTAGCAGTGCTCTAATTTTGTTATAGGCATTTTGAACATGTAGTAATACGCGATATTTCTCTTCTCGCCAAAGCTTTTCTATTTTTCCACGTTCTTTCATTAAATTATTCACCTCATCTTATATTATTAAGGTTACCCAGAAGTTAAGTTTCTAAATTAATATTATTACTAATAAACGATTGATGAGCTATTGCGTAAAAGTTTGGAACCGGTTACAATAAAGTTAAATAAATGGAACCGGTTTCTAAATAAGGAGGCTTATTTAATGAGCTATAAGAAATCTGCTGAAGATATATTACAAGCAATAGGTGAGGAAGAAAACCTTGATGCTATTGCACATTGTGCTACAAGATTAAGATTAGTTCTTAATGATGAAAGCAAAGTTGATGAAGAAACGCTAAATAATATGGATGTAGTAAAGGGAACTTTCTCAACTGGGGGACAGTATCAAATCATTATTGGTATTGGGACTGTTAACAAAGTATTTAATGAATTAGAGAAAATTACTGGTAAAGAGGCATCAACGACATCAGATGTTAAAGATAAGTCGACTAAAAATATGAATCCTTTACAAAAATTTGTGAAAATGTTGTCTGATATATTTGTTCCTATTATTCCAGCAATTGTAGCTGGTGGTTTATTGATGGGATTGAATAACATTCTAACTGCCAAAGATTTGTTCTATAAAGGACAATCATTCATTGATGTTCACAGTCAATTCGCTGGCTTGGCTGAAATGATAAACGTCTTTGCAAATGCACCATTTACTTTACTTCCTATTTTAATAGGATTTAGTGCAGCTAAACGTTTTGGGGGTAATCCTTTCTTAGGTGCCGCACTAGGCATGATATTAGTTCATCCTAGTTTAATGAGCGCTTATGATTTTCCTAAAGCAGTGGAAGCAGGGAAAGCTATTCCCCATTGGGATATTTTTGGATTACATATTAATCAGGTGGGCTATCAAGGACAAGTGCTTCCCATGTTAGTTGCTGCGTATATTTTAGCTACAATTGAAAAGTGGCTACGTAAAGTGATACCGACTGTTTTGGATAATTTACTGACACCATTGTTATCTATATTTGTTACAGCTTTTATCACATTTTTATTCGTTGGACCTATTACACGTCAATTAGGATATTGGTTATCAGATGGACTAACTTGGTTGTATGATTTTGGTGGGGCTATAGGAGGTCTCATATTCGGCTTACTTTATGCACCAATTGTAATTACTGGCATGCATCATAGCTTCATCGCAGTTGAAACGACCTTGATTGCTGACGCCACCAAAACAGGAGGTTCGTTCATCTTTCCAATTGCTACTATGTCTAATGTTGCTCAAGGTGGTGCAGCCATTGCAGCATTCTTTATAATTAAACATAATAAAAAACTAAAAGGTGTGGCATCTGCAGCTGGAATTTCTGCATTATTAGGTATTACGGAACCAGCGATGTTTGGTGTCAATCTTAAATTAAGATATCCATTTATAGGTGCTGTTGTGGGATCTGGATTAGGTTCAGCTTATATTTCATTTTTCAAAGTGAAAGCTATTGCACTGGGTACTGCAGGTTTACCAGGATTTATATCTATTAATCCAGCGCATGCAGGTTGGTTACACTATCTCATAGGTATGATGATTGCCTTTATTGTGTCAATCGTTGTTACATTTGTTTTATCGAAAAGAAAGACCTATAAAGCTGCAGCTAAATAATTAAAAAGTCCCGCTTGAATTTAAAATCAAATTCAAGTGGGACTTTTTATATAAAATATGATTTAAAGCTTTTGTTTACGCCATAAATAGATACTCACTATTGCAACAAGTATCAATGATATACCTACAACGATTACCCATGAAACATAACTATGGTCGTCTATAGGTAATGGTACGTTCATACCGAAGAAACTAAACACGAGCGTAGGAAGAGTAAGTAATACAGTAAACAGTGTTAATGTCTTCATTATTGTATTCATGTCGTTAGATAGTAATGAAGCATAAGATGTTGTAATACTTTCAAGGATACGTTGATGTAATTCGGTTGTTTCAATAGCTTGATTATTTTCGATTACTAAGTCTTCAAGTAATTCTTCATCTTCTTCAAAGCGTTTGATTGCAGGTAAACGAAATAGTTTTTTAATAATTGTATCATTACCTTTTAATGCCGCTAAGAAATAAACTAAGCTTTTTTCAACTTCCATAAGTTTAAATAATTGTTTGTTAGTAATGTTATTCTTTAAATCTTTCTCGATACGAATTCGCGATTTATTTAATAATCTTAAATTTCTATTATAGTGATTTGCAATTGTTAATAAAATTTCAAGTGCAAAGCGACTATGAAATTTTAAATTAATATCATCTTGTCTTGCAAAATTTTCAAGAAATTCATTTTCGGCATCACAAACGGTCATGATAATGCCATTACCTATAATGATACCTAGTGGAATAGTAACAAACGAAAGTACGCGACGGTTTGTAGAGTTGACAATAGGTAAGTCGATAATAATGAGTGAATAGCCAGTATCTTCGTCATATTCTATACGTGCACTTTCTTCAGAATCTAATGGGTCACGGATAAAGTCCTCTGGAATGTTGTAGAATTCCATTAATTCTTCAATTTCTTCACGTTCAGGTTCAACAACGTTAATCCAAGACGCGCTATGATCCACTTTAGTTTCAATGATTTCATTTGAATTTATACTTTCATGTTTATAAGCAGTAATCATAACTATAATTCCTTTCAAAGTCTTCTATATTCAATTTGATTAACAGTTAGATAGTATTTGAACGATTAAGTTAGGCATGATTCATTTTATATTTATATTCTGCCATAATTCGTAATGGTCCATTATAAACAATTTTATAAATATGATGTGTTAATTCATCAACTGAAATACGATTTGGGTCTAAAACCCAATATTTAATAGTATTTATTGTAGCGCCTGCGACATAGCTATGAAAATACATCTCTGGTATACCATCTATTTCATGATTAATACTCATATATCGATTCATATTTTGTTTAATTAATAAACTTATTTTCTCTTCAAGTTTACTTCGACGATCTAACTGTAGAATGATTTGATAAAAATCTAAATTATCATCTATATGTTGAAGGATTTTAGTAAGAACTCTATCTATAAAGAGTTCTGAAATAGCTTCAACAGTGTCCCCATCTATTTGATTAAAATCCGTTAGATGAGCTAGCTCTGAAATACACTCATCTTCCATATCTGAAAGCAACATATATTTATCTTCATAATGTAAATAGAAGGTTCCTCTATTCACATCAGCTTCAGTTGTAATATCTCTAATCGTAATTTTATCGAGCTCTTTGTATTGTAATAATGTTGTAAATGCTTTCTTAATGGAAGATTTTGTCTTTCTTATTCGCCTATCTTCTTTCAATTAAATATAACCTCCCAATGATTTAATAGACAATTTACAACAAAGTGTTCAATAACAGACGTATTTTATTAAATTGATTATTGTTAAATTGTTCTTACCTATTATAATAGACAACGTAAAGAATATTCAACACATTGTTCAATAAAAAAAGGAGGTCAATTCATGAATATCTTTAAAAGCAAATTATTATGGTTAGCACCAATTGCTGCGATTTTAATCTTAGTTATTTTTTCACTAGCATTTTATCCAGCATTTAATCCAAAACCTAAAGATTTACCAATTGCCATCGTCAATAATGATGAAGGTACAACTATTCAAAGTAATAAAGTTGATATTGGTAAGAAAATAGAAGATAAATTATTAGATAGTGATTCAGATAAAATTAAATGGGTTAAAGTTGATAAAGAATCTGATTTGAAAAAAGGATTCGATAATGAGAAATATTATGGGGCAGTTGTATTTGAAAAAGACTTTTCAAAAAATGCAATGAGTAAAACTCAAAAAGTTGTTATGGATAGTAAAAAGTCAGAGATGAAAGAAAAAGTTGAATCTGGTGAAATTCCAGCACAACAAGCTCAAAAAATGAAAGAAAAAATGGGTAATCAAAGTGTTGATGTAAAACAAGCAAAACTTAAAACGATTGTAAGCCAAGGTTCAAATTTACAAGCATCAAACATTGTTACAAATGTACTATCAGGTGTCGGACAAAACTTAAATAAACAAATTACTAAACAAAGTTTATCTACACTTCAAAAACAGAACGTAGATGTAAGTCCTAAAGATATCCAAGGCATTACTAATCCAGTTAAAGTTGATGATCACAAAGTAAATAAAGTTAAAGATCATCAAGGTGGCGGTAATGCACCATTCTTAATGTTTATGCCAGTTTGGATGGGCTCAATGATTACTTCAGTGTTATTATTCTATGCGTTTAGAACTAGTAATAACTTTGCGATACAACATAGAATTATTGCATCTGTAGGACAAATGGTAACTGCAGTACTTGCAGCTTTCCTAGGCAGCTTTGCATATGTGTACTTTATGAAAGGTGTATTAGGATTCCATTTCGATCATCCTAATAGAGTTGCTTTGTTCATTGCTCTAGCAATAATGGGATTTGTTGGATTAATACTAGGAATTATGGTTTGGTTAGGTATGAAATCTCTACCTATCTTCATCTTACTCATGTTCTTCAGTATGCAAATGGTTACTTTACCAAAACAAATGCTCCCAGAAGGATATCAAAAATGGGCTTATGGATGGAATCCATTTACACACTACACTACTACACTCAAAGAGCTTATTTATATGAATAAAGCAATTGAGTTAAACAGTACAGTTTGGATGCTAATTGGCTTTATGATTTTCGGTATCATTTCAAGTTTAATCGCAGCAATAGTTAGAAAACATAGTACTAAACGTACTGAAATACCTTCATAATATGAATTAAACAGCGTTAGTTTATAATGAGCTAACGTTGTTTATTTAGTAGTTGATAAAGAAGAGTTGCTTCCAGAAGTATAATTTTAAAAGACAAGTTTAAGAGACGTTAGAGGATAAGGTTTCTTACTTGTCTTCTTTTTTGTCGAAATAGTGAAAAATTAGAATTGTTATTGTTAAGTGGAAATGTAAGCTATATTATTGGGAACAGGGCAAAATTTAAAAGCACTTATATGGGGAGGTTTCAATGTTAGTACATAGTAAAATGACAAAGTACATGATTGCATTGATAGTTATAATATTAATGACATTGGTTCCAGCCTTTCAGCAACAAGCTTCTGCACATGCAACTTTAGAAAAAACAACACCGCAAGATAGAGGAGTTGTTAAAGATAAACCAGAAGACATACAGCTGGAATATAATGAGCCAGTCAATGCAAAGTATTCAAATATAACTTTATATAATGATAAAGGTAAAAAAATAAGTGAAGTTAAACCTACAACTTCAGGATGGTCAAAAACTTTAGAATTTCCTGGAGATCAAATTGCTAAAGGGACAAATACAGTTGAATGGCATGCGATTTCAGCAGATGGTCATGAAGTGAGTAATAAATTTGAGTTTTCAGTAGGCAAGGTGACTGCTAAAAATGTTGATACCTCTGATTCTTTTTATGAACAACCAAGCTTTTGGTTTGGTGTATTTAGATACCTTACAGAAGGTGCAACGATTATTTTAGTTGGCTTGTTCTGGATGAATGGTATTGCTAAACGTCGAGGATTAAAGCAATTTAACATATTACCTAAACAGGTCGGTGTCGCATGGATAATGGGGATGTCGATTCTTATGTCGATACTCGTTTATATGATGACACTCACATCAGATGTGTTAAACGATATTTTATCTTTTAAAGCTAACGTCATTATGCAATTTCCATATATCATTAGTTCAATTGCGCTTATTGTATTATTTATATTAATGGTTCTTAAAGATATGGAAAAATTATGGTACTGGCTTGTGTCGTTTGCAATGATATTAGCTGTAGCAATGTCTGGTCATGCGTGGTCACAACATGTGCCACTTTGGTCTATAGTAATTAGAACGCTACATTTAGCAGGAATGACACTATGGTTAGGCGCGTTAGTCTATCTGATTTGTTACGCTAAAAATGGACGTGGCAATCAATTAACAAATGTTAGACATATGCTTTTGAAAACGAATATTACAGCGGTAGCTATATTGATAATTTCTGGTGTCCTGATGGCTATTGATGAAACGAATGTCTTAGCTATATGGAATAATATACAAGCTTGGACAGTATTTATCATTATTAAAGTGATTGGTACATTAATCATGATGATTTTAGGATTTTACCAAACATACCGTGCTTTAGGTAAAAGAAATCATGTAAACAAAGTAACTCTATTTACAGAACTTATTATCGGCATTATTTTAATTTTTGCCGGTGTGATGATGAGTCAAATTAATATCCCAAGTTAAGGAGGAAAATCATGTTACGCAAATTGATATCAATGACAATTGTTTTATTTTTTGCGATTGGATGTTTTAAATACGCCGATGCGCACGTGACACTTAATCCCAACCAAAGTGAACCAGGATCTTATGACAAATATGATGTGAGGGTTCCAGTTGAGCAAGATAATAACACTGTCAAAGTTGAATTGAATGTCCCTAAAGGTGTCAACGTAGCAAACGTTGCACCTGTTGAAGGATTTAAACATCAATTTAAAAAAGATAAGAAAGGCAATATCACAAAAATTACATGGAAAGCTACTGGTAAAGGAATAGGACCTAACGAGTTTATAGAATTTCCGATTGTAGCAGCTAATCCTGAAGATGAGGGCACATTTAAATGGAAAGCATATCAAACGTATGATAACGGTGATGTTGTAAAATGGACTGGTAAAGAAAATAGCGAACATCCTGCTCCAACTACTACTGTGAAAAAAGGTGCAAGTTCAAATGGTAATAAATCTGAAGCATCTACTTCAAATGGTGGAGGCTCAATCGCTTTATGGATTGTGTCCATCTTTGCAATAATTATTTCATTAGTTGCTCTATTTAAACATGCACGTAATAAAAAATAAAGAGCTCAAAAATTCCTAAAAAGTTTACTTTATCTTTTTAGGAATTTTTTGTAATCATCTCTATTCTTCGTGATTTTGTCACTTTAATATTTAGTAATATGTTCTATAATATAACCGTGAGGGAGGATTCATCATGCGTAGATTACTATATTCTTTTTTATTCTATATGATTATAGGACTATTAAGTGGTTTCTATTACAGAGAATTAACTAAAGCGCATCATTTTACGGGTGATACACAATTAGCATTAGTACATACTCATACACTTATACTCGGAATGTTTATGTTCTTACTTTTATTACCACTTGAAAAGGTATTTAAATTAAGTAGTTATTATTTATTTAATTGGTTCTTTATCGTCTATCATTTAGGTGTCATAGTGACAATAGGCATGATGACTTATAAAGGTACTTTACAAGTGATTGGTGCAAAATATTCACCAGAAGCTTTAGCAGGCTTTGCTGGTATAGGTCATACGGGAATGCTAGCAGGACTGTTATTATTATTCTTTTTACTTAGACAAGCAATTATTACTGAACCTAAGGATTAATTTTAACTCGTGAGTTTTTAATGACTCACGAGTTTTTTATGTAGTGCTAATATGAATATCTTCAATACGCATTTCACATATAGTATAATATTGATGAAATAAATGATAATAATTATCACTGGGAATTAATTTATATGCTTTACATATTACAGGAGGAAGCAATATGAAAGACGTTACGATTATAGGTGGCGGTCCAGCTGGCTTGTTTGCAAGTTTCTACTCTGGGTTGAGAGGGATGTCAGTTAGAATCATTGATGTGCAAGATAAGTTAGGTGGTAAAATGCAAATTTATCCGGAGAAAATTATTTGGGACATTGGTGGTGTTGCACCTAAACCGTGCTACCAGATTATAGAAGATATGATTGAACAAGGTTTACATTTTAATCCTAAAGTAAATTTAAATGAACGTGTTACTGATATACGTAAAGTTTCAGAAAGACATTTTGAAATTGAAACAAGTGAAGGGCACATTTATGAATCCAAAGCAGTTATTTTCGCTATTGGAGGAGGAATCATTAATCCAAAACCGCTTGATATTAAAGGTGCAGAACGTTATCAACTTACCAATCTTCACTATGTCGTTCAGTCATTTTCAAAATTTAGAGATAAAGATGTCCTTATTTCTGGCGGAGGAAATACTGCATTAGATTGGGCGCGAGATATTGCGAAAATTGCCAAAAGCGTAACGGTGATTTATCGAAAATCAGAAACAAGTGGTTATGAAGCTATGAATGGGATTCTTAAAGAACTTGGTGTACAATTACTGCCAAACACTAAAATTAAACAACTTATTGGAAATGACAATGATACACGTATTCATCAAGTGAAACTGGAGAATGTTGAGAGCGGTAAAATCGAAACTCAAGCTTTTGATGAAGTCATAATTAGTCATGGCTTTGATCATGAGAATCCATTACTCAAAGATTGTACATCACAATTTGAACTTTATGATGAATACCGAGTTAAAGGCTTTGGGAATACGACTACTAGTATAGAGGGTATTTACGCATGTGGCGATATCGTGCACCATGATGCTAAAGTACATTTAATTGCGAGCGCATTCAGTGATGCTGGTAATGCTGCTAATTTAGCTAAGACGTACATCGAACCTCATGCAGCAACTGAAGGTTATGTATCAAGTCATAACGATATCTTTAAGGAATCAAACAAAGATATTGTGAACCAATATCTATACTAAGTTTATTGAAAGGATAGCATAGTGATGGTAGAAATTAATTTTGAAGCACCTAAAGTTCAAGAATACTGTGATTTAAGACTCAACGCTGGTATGAGTCCTAAGTCAATTGAAGCTGCTGAAAAGGGGTTACCCAATGCCTGTTTCAATGTCACTATTTATGATGACAATAAGCTCATTGGTATGGGGCGTGTTATAGGAGATGGTGGTACTGCTTTTCAGATTGTAGATATCGCAGTAAATAAAGAATACCAAGGTTTGGGACATGGGCGTACTATAATGGAAGAAATTATGAAGTATATTGATCGAGTGGCTGAAAAAGGAACATATATAAGTTTAATGGCAGATTATCCAGCTGATAAACTTTATGAAAAGTTTGGGTTCATAAGTACCGAGCCATATTCAAAAGGAATGTATATCAAGTATTAAAGATTTGAGCGCGAGTAGACTATGAGGTGTACTCGCGCTCTTTTTCTTATATTAATTATTTTGAAGCATTAAAATCTATTATAATGCGACCAGTATTTTCATGGTTAATCACTTTATCAATAGCTTGAGGAAGTTCATCAAAAGAAATGACATGCTTAATATCATGAAGTTGATTTGGTTTTAAATCTCTTGCTAATCTTCTCCATACACGACGACGTAACTTGATTGGTGTGAAAACTGAATCAATGCCAATAATACTTACACCTCTTAAGATAAATGGGAAAATCGAACTTTCAAACTCATTGCCACCAGTCATACCAATTACTGCTACACTGCCATTATTATCTAAACGTTTAACAATATAAGGTAAATTTTGACCACCGACAGAGTCAATGGCTGCTTGCCAAGTGCGTGATGCCAATGCTTTTTCATCATTATCTGGTAGGCGATTGATTACTTCAGTAGCACCAAGTTCTTTTAAATCAGCGTCAACATTCTTTCGTCCGGTACTAGCTATCACGTCATATCCCAGATTCTCTAACATAAGCATAGCAAGTGTGCCAACGCCACCTGTTGCTCCTCTTACTAAAACTTCTTTTCCTTCAATAGTCATGCCAGCTTTTTCTAATTTTTCAATAGCTAAGCCAGCTGTATATCCAGCAGTTCCATAAATCATAGCTTCTTCTAGAGTAAGTCCCTCTGGTAAGTTAATAACCCACTCTGATTTCACACGTGCGTATTCACTGAAACCACCATAATGACTTACACCTAAGTCATAGCTTGTAACAATGACTTCATCTCCAACTTCTAATCCAGGTGCATTCGTTTCTTCAATAGTACCAGTCAAATCAATACCAGGCACCATAGGATAACTTTTTACAATTGCATTGTTATCTTGTGTAGCCAAAGCGTCTTTATAATTAATTCCAGAATAGTGAACCTTAATGAGAACGTCACCTTCAGGTAAATCCTCTTTACTTATCTTTTTAAAATCATGAGAAACGTTACCTTTGTCGTCTTGATCAACTATAAATGCTTGAAACTTTTCTACCATAGTATAGCCACTCCTATAAGTATCTTTTTAAATTCTAAAAATTATAGTAATCGTCAACTCTAAATTCCCTTATTCATAGTTTACCCAGTCATTTTATTTTTAAAAATAAATAACACATAAATGTCTCCTAAATTCTTTAAAATTTAAAAGGATTTTTAGATAAAAAATCAAAAGAGTTGTTATTGACACAAATATCACCCACGAATATAATATTCTTGATAATGATTATCAATTGAGAACTTTAACTCCAACTCGATGTGAGTCACAATAGGTTAATCATTTATTTATCAATCTATGAGGTGAAGTAATGAAAAAGTTACCGGTTATTTTATTAGCATCAACGTTAATGTTAGCAGCATGTGGAAACGACAATAATAGTAAAGATAGTTCAAGTTCAACAAATAATAGTAGTGGTGGTAATAAAAAGGAATTAAATGAAGCTACTAAGAAGTATGAAAAGTACACAGATAAGCAACTCGATCAATTCTTAAAAGGTACGCAACAATTCGTTGATGCAATTAAAGATAACAATCTGCAAAAGGCTAAAGAATTATATCCTAAGGTACGTATGTATTATGAACGTTCAGAACCAGTTGCCGAGGCTTTCGGTGATTTAGATCCTAAGATTGACGCTCGTTTAGCAGATATGAAAGAAGAAAAAAAAGAAGATCAATGGACTGGATATCATAAAATTGAAAAACAACTTTATCAAGATAATAAAATTGACAGTACAACTAAAAAGGATGCTGATCAATTGTTAAAAGATGCTAAAGAATTACATGCAAAAGCTGATACATTAGATATTACACCTAAATTAATGCTTCAAGGATCAGTAGATTTATTAAATGAAGTTTCAACATCTAAAATTACAGGTGAAGAAGAAATTTATTCTCATACTGATTTGTACGACTTTAAAGCTAATATTGAAGGCGCGCAAAAAATATATGAGTTATTTAAACCTACTCTAGAGAAAAAAGATAAAAAGTTAAGTTCAAATATTCAAAAGAACTTTGACAAGGTAAATAAATTACTTGATAAATATAAAGACGGTGATGGTTATAAATCTTATAATGATGTAACTAAGAAAGATAGAAAAGCATTGGCTGATGCTGTAAATGCTTTAGGTGAACCATTAAGTAAGATGGCTGTGGTTACAGAATGAGTAAACTAGACAAAGACCAATCATCACAAATGTCACGCCGTTCATTTCTAAAAATGTTAGGCATAGGTGGCGCTGGTGTAGTCATTGGTGCAAGTGGAGTAGGAAGTATATTCTCTTTTAAATCAATGTTTGATACACCAGAAGATGAAGAGAAAGATGCATATGAGTTTTATGGCAAAGTTCAAGCCGGTATTACTACACCCACACAACGCTCAATTAACTTTGTAGCTTTAGATTTAAAATCGAAAGATAAAGCTGCAATCAAAGATATGTTCAAACAGTGGACGAAAATGGCAGCGCAGATGACGGACGGAGATTCTGTCGGTAAAGAGAGTAGTAACCCATTATTACCACCTGTTGATACTGGTGAAGCAATTGGCTTAAGTGCGAGTAAATTAACGCTTACGTTCGGAGTAAGTAAATCTTTCTTGAAAAAGATTGGTATGAAAGACAAGATACCGAAAGATTATAAAGATTTACCACATTTCCCTAATGATCAATTATCGGATGATTTTAGTGATGGAGATATCATGATTCAAGCATGTTCAATGGATGATCAAGTTACTTTCCATGCTATCCATAACTTAATAAGACCATTTAGAGATATTGTACAAGTTAAATGGTCTCAAACAGGTTTTGTTTCAGGACAACTTCATGAAACGCCACGTAACTTAATGGCATTTAAAGATGGGACTGTTAACCCTCGCCATACTGACGAGTACAAGGATTATGTATTTATTGATGACGGTTGGGCTAAAAATGGTACATATTGTATTATTCGACGCATACAGATTCATATTGAAACATGGGACCGCACTGCACTCGAAGAACAAGAAGCGACGTTTGGACGTAAACGAATCTCTGGTGCTCCGCTAACTGGTAAGAAAGAATTTGATGAAATGGATCTCGGTGCAAAGGATAGTAGTGGAGAGTATGTAATTCCTGCAGATGCTCATGCACGTTTAGCGCATGAAGCGAAGACGTCCATTAAACGTCGTGCTTATAACTACACTGCAGGAACAAATGACAAAACTGGAGCTTTAGAAACAGGGTTATTATTTATTAGTTTCCAAAAGGCGACTCAACAATTTATTGATATTCAAAACCATTTAGGTCATAAAGATAAATTAAATGAATACATTACACATCGTGCCTCCGCAACATTTATCGTATTACCTGGTGTGAAAAAGGGAGGATACCTCGGTGAAACACTATTCGATTAAGATACTTATCGTCTTAATTCTAATATTAAGTTTATTTAAAATAGCACCAGTACATGCTGAAAATGCCTCAATGAGTGAAGTATATGTTTCAATTACGGATGCTAAATCAACGATTAGTGATAATTCAAAAAAGGATAGCGATAAGAAAAAAGCTATCAAGCAAGTTAGAAAAGAAATTAATGCTTTAAAAGTAAAAGATAATAAAGAAGGTAAAGCAGTCAAGAATAAACTGAAGGAAGTTGAAAGTGCTAAAACTTCAGATGATCAAGCTGATAAGTTATCAGACTTAACTAAAGCATTAATTACATATGAAAATACACAAAGTTCTAAAGATGCATCAGGTCAAATTAAAGAATTAAAGCAAGCAGTAGACGCCAAAGATGAACCTATTCAAAAAGCGATTAAAAATAAAAATCGTTCAGAACTCGAATCCATTAATAATAGTTTGAACCAAATTTGGACTAGTCATGAAACTGTCATTCGTAATTACGATGAAGGGAAATATGGGACGATTGAAGTGAATTTAATGCAACTTCGTGTAGCCATACAAAAGGAACCATTAGATCCAAAGAAAGTTAAGAACGCTTGGGATACGTTCAAATCAAGTATAGATACTGTGGACCAAAAACAATCATCAGAAGAAAATGGTAAGTACAAAGTGTCACAATTGAATGATGAGTTAGATAAGGCGATAACTGGTATCAATAAAAATGATTTAAAACAAACGGATGCGGCTTTATCTAAATTTATTCAAATTTGGCCATATGTCGAAGGTAAAATTCAAACTAAGAATAATAGCTTATATACAACTATTGAAGATAAAATACCTTATTATCAAAGTATTTTAGATGACAGCAACAAAGAGCGTGTCAAAGACGGTTTAAAAGAGATCAATAATGATATTAAAGATACGGTTGGAACAGGAGATTATACTTTCGTTGATGTAATGGTAATCTTCTTACGTGAAGGCTTAGAAGTACTATTAATCGTCATGACCTTAACAACCATGACCCGCAAGGTGAAAGACCATAAAGGTACATCTAGTGTGATAGGTGGTGCACTCTTAGGATTAGTATTAAGTATAGCGTTAGCAGTTGTTTTGATTTCAACAATTGGCAATAATGGTATTATTCGTGAGGGTATGGAAGCGGTACTTGGTATCGTAGCCGTTATTTTAATGTATGTGGTTGGTGTGTGGATGCATAATCGATCAAGTGCAAAACGTTGGAATAAAATGATTCAGTCGATGTACCAAAATGCAATTAGTAACGGTAACCTTGTTTTATTGGGAACAATCGGCTTGATATCAGTACTTCGTGAAGGTGTTGAAGTTATCATATTCTATATGGGTATGATTGGTAGTATTAAAACGCAAGACTTTATAATAGGAATAGTAATAGCGATTGTAATTTTAATCATCTTCGCTTTACTATTTAGATTTATTGTCAAGTTAATTCCAGTTCACTATATATTTCGAGTGCTTTCAATACTAATCTTCATTATGACATTTAAAATGTTAGGTGTAAGTATCCAAAAAGCTCAATTACTAGGTTGGATACCTCAACATAGTATCGAAGGTTTGCCTACAGTGAGTTGGATTGGTTTCTATCCTAGTGTCGAAACAATAGTAGCTCAAATCATTTTAGTTATTTTAATACTATTATTTGTATTTAAACAACGTAAAAAGAATCAACAATAAAGAAAAATCACAAATGAGACTCATTTAGAGTTCATTTGTGATTTTTTGTTTTCTATAAGTGAATTTTGCGATAAACATGCTGATTTCAAATAAGAGAATTAATGGAAGTGTTAATGCTAAGTTTAATATTAAATCAGGTGGTGCGATAATACTTGCTACTACAAAACAAGCAAAGTAAACATATTTTCTATAATGACCTAACTGATTAACATCTATAAGTCCAAAATGAGCTAATCCCATAAATAATATAGGTAATTGGAATATAAATCCAAAAACGAGGAGCCATCTAATTAGCTCTCCTAGGTATGCTTTAAATCCAATAACTTGGTCTATATTGAGCATATGAGATAGTTTTTCAGAGAAATTAATAATCATTGGAAAGCCAACAAAAAATGCGAAGGCTACTCCTATAATGAATAATAAAGCACAGAAAAAACTATATTTATAAATAAATTGTCGCTCGTAAACATGTAGGCCTGGTGCTATAAAAGACCATAGCTGATAGAAAATAATAGGTACAATTAAACATATTGCTACTGTGAAAATAATCATTACATAAATTTGTATCGTTTCGGTAAACGAGAAGGTATGTAAAGTAACATGTGCTCGTTTAATATATTTTATAAAAGATTGCATCCACCAATGTGATGAAATATAAACTAAGAAGACTGAAACGATAAGTGCGATCAATACAATGACAAGCCTGTGACGTAACTCTCCAAAATGCTCTAATAGTGAAGAACTATTTTGATTGTTCTCGCTGTGATTTAGAAGCTTTACTGGGAGTCTCGTGTGAATCTTCATCAATATGTTCTGCTGCGGATTTAAATTCTTTTAACGTTGAACCAACAGCTCTTCCAAATTGTGGTAATTTTGTAGGTCCAAAAATAATTAATGCGATAATTGCGATTACGACTAAACTTGTAGGACCAGTGATACCTACGACAAACATATTTTCAAACATATAATAACCTCACTCTATTTTTTAAACAATTTTCATCTATAACTTTATACTCATTGATAAAGATTATCAATAGAAAAATGATAGTATTATAAAACAAAAAAGCGTGACTCGTCCGATAAAATAAGTTAAAGTAGTTTAAACGACAAAAAGGGGTTGTTTGGTATGAGTGAGAGTATCCGTGAGGTAAGAAGTGATGAAGTTGAAATATTACAGGATATAGCTAAGAGAACTTTTTATCATACATTTAAATCGTCTTATGATGATAGAGATTTTAATAAATTTTTTGAAGAGGCGTATAACATTAATCAATTATCTCGTGAACTTCAAGAGAAAGATTCATTTCACTATTTTTTTAGAGATGAACAAAAAGTAGTAGGATATTTAAAATTAAATATTAATCATGCCCAAACAGAAAAAAAGGGAGAAGATTATTTAGAAATTCAACGAATCTATTTCGATGAGGCATATCAAGGTGGCGGGAGAGGTAAAAAATTCATTGACTTGGCTGTCAAAAAAGCAAAGGAATATCATAAAACTAAGATTTGGCTTGGTGTATGGGAGCACAACCCACAAGCACTTCGATTTTATGAAAAAAGAGGGTTTGTCGTTACAGGTTCACATGAATTTTATACTGGTGATGTCGTAGATAAAGATTTAATTATGGAAAAAAGTTTAATTTAAAATATACCAAAAAGTATATAAAATTAGAACGTTGAACTTGTTATTATTAGCGTAGGTATTAAAAATTAGATATAATTATCACGTTAAATTTTTATGAATTTTACGTAAAATTTTAGTAAAAGCAAGGCGTTGATTTTATTATAACTAGTAATCATTATCGTCAATGTTTCAGTTGCTATGATGACAGTTAATCATTGAATTAAAATGTGTTTATGATAATCGTACATTTTATTTTAATGAGTATACTAGTTTTAATTATCCTAAGCATTTCACTTATGAAGAATTAAATACGTAATACAAAGTGAAAGAGGAATTACAAATATTAGATTTATAAAATCTAATAGCATGTCTGCCAAATCACGTTATATTCATATAGAGTTATTAGAAAGGACGTATAACATGAGTACACTGACAATTATTGTCACATATTACAACTCAGAAGAGTACATAAAAAGTTGTATTGAAAGTATTAAACAACAGAGAACTCAAGATTTTGAAGTGATTATCGTTAATGATGGTTCTACTGACAATAGTGAACAATTAATGAATGAAGCTTTAAAAGATTATGATAAAGATATTAATTATATCAAATTAGAGAGTAATCAAGGACATGCACATGCACGTAATGTTGCTCTAGAACAAGTGGAAACACCTTATTTTATGTTTCTTGATTCAGATGACGTTTTAGCCTCATATGCAATCACATTTTATCTAGATAAATTTAATTATACTGATGGCTTGATAGCGCCTATTCATTCATTTACACTTCAACGTCCTCAATACGTTGATTTAGATCGTGTTAGAGTTGAGTATTACAATGCTGACGCGAACGTTAATTCATTTTTAAGAAAGCAAACAGCTTGTAATATAATATTCCGAACTGCAATCGTCAAAGCACATCATCTGAAATTCAACGAAGATTTAAGTATTTATACTGATTGGTCATTTACGCTTGAATATATGAAGTATGTTAATAAGTTTATGCGTATTTTTAACTTCCTGTTCTACTTCCGTGGAGAAGTTTACGATCCTTTTGAAACAGTAACGTTAAGTGAGCAAAGTTTTGATGTTCTTTTTGAAGAATATGTAAAGAGCTTCTATGATGCTTTAGAACGTACTTCGAATAAAATGACGCGAACATTTATTATTAATAAAATGGAAAATAGAATTTCCCGTGATTTTGATCCAACTCATTATGATATTAAAGCGAGATACGAGGCTCACAAAGATACACTTGTTGAATTAGCACAATATCTTAACGTCCAACTAGTTAAACATCAAAAACTTATCAATATCATAGAAACGGTTTTATTGATGAATCAAGATACAGAGAATGCTTTTAAAGTGAACCAATTTAGAAAGACATTGCGTCATGTTAAAAATGTCTTACTCAGAAGAAAAAATAAAGATCGTTCTATATATGAACTTACTGATAAAGAAGAAAATGTTAATCAAGGAACGATTGTTTTCGAGGCATTTGGTGGTAAAAATTATAGTGATAGTCCGAAATATATATATGAATATATGCAAAAATACTATCCAAATTACAATTATGTTTGGTCACTTAAAAAACCTGATAAGAGTGTAATTCCAGGTAATGCTAAAAAAGTGAAACGTGGTTCTGCTGAATACTATCAAGCATACTCTGAAGCAAGTCATTGGGTAACAAATGCACGTACACCGTTATATTTAAACAAAAAGGATAACCAAACTTATATTCAAACTTGGCACGGTACGCCATTAAAACGACTTGCAAATGATATGAAAGTCGTTCGTATGCCTGGTACAACAACTTCAAGATATAAACGAAACTTCAACCGTGAAACGTCACGTTGGGATTATTTAATTTCGCCTAATAGATATTCTTCAGAAATTTTCAGAAGTGCATTCTGGATGGATGAACCTAGAATATTAGAAATAGGCTATCCAAGAAACGATGTATTAGTGAATCGTGCAAACGATCAAGACTATATCGATGAAATCAAGACAAATCTTAACTTACCAAGTGATAAAAAAGTAATTATGTATGCTCCAACTTGGAGAGATGATGAATTTGTTAGTAAGGGTAAATATTTATTTGAGTTAAAAATTGATTTAGAAAATCTATACAATGAGCTAGGGGATGATTACGTTATCTTATTACGTATGCATTATCTTATCTCTAATGCTCTTGATCTAACAGGATATGAAAACTTTGCAGTTGATGTGTCTAATTATAACGATGTTTCAGAGTTATTCTTGGTAAGTGATTGTTTAATCACTGATTATTCATCTGTTATGTTTGATTATGGTATTTTAAAACGTCCTCAATTTTTCTTTGCATATGACATTGATAAATATGATAAAGGATTACGTGGATTCTACATGGACTATATGAAAGATTTACCAGGTCCAATTTATACTGAACCATATAGATTGGCTAAAAAACTCAAAGACTTAGATAAAGTTCAAGATGAATATCAAGACCAAATTGATGCTTTTTATGATAGATTCTGTTCAGTTGATGATGGTAAAGCTTCTCAATATATCGGAGAGCTTATTCACAAAGATATCGAAGAAAACAAGTAGAAATATAATATTTATATATAAGGCTGTGACTAATTTTATTGTCACAGTCTGTTTTGTATCTAAACTTAAGAAAATTCATTTGAAAGTTAAATCAATATATGGGACAGGTGTCTCGAAAGTAATTTGAAAATGTTTATTTGATACTAATTAGATGGGAGAGGACTTCTTATAGTCTGTATATAAATCTAATACTCAATTAATAAATATAGGGTATAATATTAATAAGGAATTAATATTATACTCTTTTTTTATGCTTTTTATAAAAATACGATGTTATAAAATGAGAGTAATGGTAGATAGATTCAAAAGCTGGAGGAGAGATTCATGAAGAGATTATTCGCAAGTATCACAGTTCTAACATTAATACTAGCAGCATGTTCTCATAGTGGAAGTGATGAAAATGAGAAAAATGATGATAGTTCGAAGAAGGAACAAAAAGAGAAAAAGTCTAAAACTGATTCAAAGGATAAGTCTAAAAATCATAAAGATAAAGACAGTACATCTAAATCTAGTAGTAATAATGAACTTTCGTCGTCTGATTCACAAACTGAAAATACTAATACATCAAAACAGCAACCTCAATCTAACCAAGATAATAGTAAAAATAAGGACTATGTTGCACCTTATCAAAGCAACCACGCGACACAGGTCGCTAGAAGCTTGTCTCCATTTAATGGAAATGAAGGTCAAGCACTACAACAACTTCCAAATTTTGAAACAGCACTAGATATAGCAAAGAATGAGGCAAACATGTTTGGTAACTCACATAAAAAATATAATGACTACTCACTCGAGGCTACTAATGATGGATTTAGATATGTATTTAGCTTTAAAGATGCCTCAAAAGACAATAGTTATTCAATAGTCACAGTGAATCGTCAAGGTCAACCAACACTTATAGATCCAAACTATCATCAATAGTATATAAATAACGCGTTCACTTAATTTAAAAGTGAGCGCGTTATTTAAGTAATTATCAATGTATTTGCTGAGCTATTAAATGACTAAGTTTGTCTAATGAATGATTTTGTCTATTAATATATTTACTATTTACATGTGGTATTGAATCAGAAATTAAATGATTTGTAAGTAATTCTGCATCTGTATACCATACTTCTTTTAAGCTATTGAGTACATCTTCATATACACCACGTTCTTCAACATATTGAGCATGATTTGGCGTATATAAACATACGTTTTTATTAAGAGTGAGTGCATCAAAAATAATAGAAGAGTAGTCGGTTAGAACAATATCAGCTATCATAATTAAATCTTGTGTTTCTACACTTTCAGGTGGGACAATCACGCCATCAGGAATGTAATTATCTTTACTTTCAACGTGCCCTTTGAATATTACATTATATTTATTGAGTAACTTATCAGATAAAGGTAGTATATCTTCTTCAGATGTATTTGATTTCCAAGTTGGGGCATACAACAGAACTGGCTTAGAGGTATCTAATTGTAACCCTTTGATAATTCTTTTTCTTAGGGTGAGATCTTGAGATTTATTTAATAAATAATTGACTCTTGGATAACCGATAGGTAGGATATCTAATTTATGACTCGGAAAAGCAGATTCAAAATATTTTACAACCTCTGTAGAATCAACGACAAGATAATCTTGATGGACCCATTTATTATATTTACGTGCTCGATAGTTATAAATGTTTAGATTTTGATGCGGTTCTTTACTATCTAAAAAGAGACGCTTAATAGGTGTTCCATGCCATAATTGAATGACCTTTCCATTAGGACGAACATCATCAGGTAGATAGCTTTCTATGATTACAACACTAGCAGTTTCAATGACTTCCTTTGCATTCTCATCATTAGGAGATATGAAATGTGGGCCAGTTCTATCATCAGTAATAAAATATGATTCTACTGTAGCGTTATGTTTTACAAAGTAATTAAATAGATACTTAGAATTTCCTCTATAATGATAATCAAAACCTAAAAATACGACATGTGATTTAATTTTAGAATCATCTTTATCATAAATATAACTAATTTCCTTATGTTTACGTAATGAATAATTTTTAATTGGATTTACGAGCCATCTTGGTGCTTTGAATTTAGTACTTAATAACACGGAATCAGAATAACGTATACTATCATGATCATTGAAAGGTACACGTGTGAAAGGGATTCTACGTTGATGTTCATATGCAATTTTATTAAGAAAGAATTGATCTCTATAATTTAATCCATTACGGTCAAAACTTCTCCAGAATACCTTGCTTGTTCGGAGGGAGTCTTTAAAATCAAGTGCCACATGTCCTTCTACAGCTACATGGCCCTTAAGAATAGTAAATAAAGCTAAGTCAAATATCGTTTCAACCTCAAATTTATTCAATATCTTAAGCACTGAATTGATTTCGTAAATAACATTAGGATATAAATTAATATTTTGTACCCAATCTTCAAAGTTAATATATGTTTTACCAAAGTATCTACAATCATTAAGATACGTATTATGTATTGTATAATCGACAACAAATGAAGTTGAAGGTAGCTCAATGGATTTTAACATTGATTGATGAATCTGAATTTCATTTGAATAGGGTACAAAATGTGTGTAACCCTCATGTAAAGCTTTTTCTAATAGTCCTTCCAACTTCTCCATATGTGAAATGTTTATTTGTTTTATCATTCGTTTTCCTTCTATCTATTAAACTTTTATTACTACTATTTTATCATGTGGCTCACTATAATTCATGAATTCAATGCTTAAAAATGACTTTCAATGTAATAAATCTAAAAACTTAGTACTATATTTTTTTTAGGAAAATATTAAACTTTGAGGTTTTGAAATCTTCTTGAATAAACTATAAAAAGTCTATTGTATTTTTAAAAGAAAGATGATATATTTTTCTTGTGAAAAAGTTCACAAATATTTGTGGGGATGACATACTAATTTTTATTTAATTTTTGTTAACTGTTTAAAATTAGTATGTTGCTAGTTAAATTCATAGAAAATTTTTTAGGAAAGAAGAGTCAAAATATGTTAGTACAAACATTTAATCCATTTGGTAATTTAATATTATCAAGTTTAGTAGCAGCAATACCTATCATTTTATTTTTACTATGTTTAACAGTTTTCAAAATGAAAGGAATTTATGCAGCGATAACTACACTTGTAGTGACATTGCTCATTGCAATTCCATTTTTCAAATTACCAGTGGGAATCGCTTCTGGTGCAGTTGTAGAAGGTTTCTTCCAAGGGGTGATACCTATTGGTTATATTGTAATGATGGCGGTATTACTTTATAAAATTACTTTAGAGTCTGGGCAATTTTCAACTATACAAGATAGTATAACAAGTATTTCTCAAGACCAACGTATTCAATTATTACTGATAGGATTTTCGTTTAATGCGTTCTTAGAGGGTGCTGCAGGTTTTGGGGTGCCAATTGCAATTTGTGCTTTATTATTATCACAACTTGGCTTTAAACCACTTCAAGCAGCAATGTTATGTTTAGTAGCTAATGCAGCGTCAGGTGCCTTTGGGGCAATAGGTATACCAGTTGGAGTGGTCGATACATTACATTTACCGGGAAATGTTACAGCTATGGGTGTTTCACAAACCGCAACACTGACATTAGCCATTATTAATATTAACTTCTTTATTCCGTTTTTATTAATTTTTATTATTGATGGCTTCCAAGGTATTAAAGAAACATTACCATCTATTTTAGTTGTTTCTGTCACTTATACAGTTTTACAAGCACTATTAACTGTATTCAATGGACCAGAGTTAGCAGATATTATTCCGCCACTTGCATCTATGCTAGCTTTAGCTTTATTTTCTAAAAAGTTCCAACCTAAACATATCTTTAGAATTCAAAAAGATGTTGAACCAGAACCAGTTAAACATCATAAAGGTAAGGAAATATTATATGCATGGAGCCCATTCGTTATTTTAACAATCATTGTCATGATATGGAGTTCTCCATCATTTAAAGGGTTATTCTTACCAAAAGGTAAATTATCATCACTTGTGTTTAACTTTAATCTACCAGGTACATTCAGTGATATAGCACACAAACCAATTGTATTATCACTTAATATTATTGGCCAAACAGGTACAGCTATTCTACTAACGATCGTTATTACTATATTGATGTCTAAGAAAGTAAACTTTGGAGATGCTGGTCGTTTATTTGGTGTCACTTTTAAAGAACTTTGGCTACCAGTCCTTACTATTTGCTTTATTCTGGCAATCTCAAAAATTACAACATATGGTGGATTAAGTAGTGCGATGGGTCAAGGTATTTCTAAAGCAGGTAGTGTCTTCCCAATCTTATCACCTATACTTGGATGGATTGGCGTATTCATGACAGGTTCCGTCGTCAACAACAACTCATTGTTTGCACCTATTCAAGCATCAGTTGCTCAACAAATAGGTACTAGTGGATCATTGCTTGTTGCTTCAAATACTGTAGGTGGTGTGGCAGCCAAACTCATCTCACCACAATCTATAGCGATTGCAACAGCTGCCGTTAAAGAGGTTGGTAAAGAATCTGAGTTACTTAAAATGACATTACGATACAGTATCGGTTTACTCGTATTCGTATGTTTATGGACATTCATCTTATCATTATTACTATAAAAAAATAACATCTCCAAGCCTTTAAAAGTTCTTAGTAGGCTTGGAGATGTTTAATTATTTGAACATATTCATAAAGTCTTCATATACTGAATCCGGGTGATATAATTTTAAGGTTTCTTTGGTATTTTGAATAATATGATCAAGTTCATTATAATTATGTGTTGTTAAATCAATTTGCTTGGCTAATTGTGATACATTTTCATACTCTACAAGATAACCATTATGGCCATTTTTTATAATAGCTTTAGGACCTACATTGCCTTTAAAACTAATAACTATATTATCCTGAAGCATCGCTTCTAAAATAATCATCCCAAAACCTTCATTACGTGAAGGTACAACAACAATTTTGCTTTGCGCTAATTTACTATTTAATTCTTGTGTAGACGCATTGATTTGAATAATATCGCTTAAGTTATATTGATCGATAAATTCTTGTAATTGTTGTTGTTCTTTTCCATCCCCATAAAGATGTACTTCATAGTTTAAACTTCTTAAATAATCTTGTATAAGTCTCACACTCTCAAGAAGTAAATCGAATCCTTTTTCATATTCTAAACGACCAGCGGCCAAGATAATATTTTTCTTCGGCGCAGCAATTTTTTTCTCAGTTACCATGTTTGGTACGACGTATACAGGAGTTTTAAGTCGAGATTGATAGTTTTTTTGATCACTTTCAGTTAATGTAGTGACTTTATTTAAGTTTCTATAGGCAGCAATAATTTCTCTTTGATATTGCTCAGGATGAGCATCAAAATTCATGTGTTCCATACCTATTTTGGTGATATGAGTTTTGGCATATTTTGAGATTAAAATATTGAAGCTCGCACGAGTACCAATTAATACATCTGAAGACACATTTTTGATGGCTTTAATCATTTTCTTTTCGACATAACTTGAAAACTGATTAAATCCTGGTTCATGTTGAGAAATTTTTTGCGGTTTTAAAAGTGGAGTGTAAGATTTTACACGATTAGCGACAATCGCTTTGAAATTTTTGGCTTTAAAACGATAGTCAACTAATACTTTAATATTAATATCTTTGTTTAATTTAAAATAGGGCGATTGAGCGCCTCTAAATACTGAGATGATTGTAACTGAGTGACCTTTTTTAGACAGAGTATTAGCGAGCTGGGAAATAGATTTTACTGTTCCACCCATAGCATATATATTATGCATGAAAAACGTGAACGATTTCATGTAAAACACCTCATTGTTTCTATAATCTTGTAGTTCATTATAACATTAGTCAGACTACTAAAGGTAATATGTTAGAATGGATTAATAGCATTATTTAAGGGTAAGAGTTTAACAATTTATAGATATCTGACTTTTTATCCTTTTGTGAATAGCAATTTATAGTATATAATTAAACTAGTTTAATCAATGGTTATGATGAGGGAGAATCAAGTCTTCCTTAAATAACTCTTGGGATAAATTTTTTATAGGTTTAGAAAGCGCTTTAATATAGAAATCTATATTAAAACAAATCCATTAGAGTCAATCGTTCCATTTATTCATTGAAAAGGGGGACTGTATTTGTTATGAGTACACAACATAGCAAAACAGATGTCATCTTAATTGGTGGCGGCATTATGAGTGCAACATTAGGAACATTACTTAAAGAATTATCACCTGAGAAAGAAATTAAATTATTTGAAAGATTGGACCAACCTGGTGAGGAAAGTTCAAACGTTTGGAATAACGCTGGTACAGGGCATTCAGCATTATGCGAGCTGAATTATACTAAAGAAGGTAAAGATGGCTCAGTTGATATCACTAAAGCGATAAAGATTAATGAACAATACCAAGTGTCTAAACAGTTTTGGACGTATTTAGTACGTACGGGTCAATTAGATAGCCCAGGTAAGTTTATCCAATCTGTACCACACATGAGTTTTGTTAAGGGCGAAAATAATGTGCGTTTCTTGAAAAGTCGTGTAGATAGTCTTCAAAAGAATGTTCTTTTCGAAAAAATGGAAATCTCTGAAGATCCTGAAAAAATTAAGAAATGGGTACCATTAATGATGGAAGGGCGTAAGTCAGAAGAGCCTATTGCTATCACTTATGATGAAACAGGGACAGACGTGAATTTTGGTGCTTTAACGAAAAAATTAATTAGCAATTTACAAGAGAAACATGTCGAAGTGAATTATAAGCATGAAGTTCAAGACATTAAGAAACAGGATAATGGTAATTGGAATGTTGTTATTAAAGATTTAACATCTGGTCAAATAACAAATTATGAAACGGAATTTGTATTTATCGGTGCTGGTGGCGCTAGTTTACCTTTATTACAAAAAACAGGTATTAAAGAATCTAAACACATTGGTGGTTTCCCAGTAAGTGGATTATTCTTAAGATGTAAAAATCCTGATGTTATTAAACAGCATCATGCAAAAGTGTATGGTAAAGCAGAGGTGGGAGCACCTCCAATGTCTGTACCTCACTTAGATACACGTTTTGTTAACGGTGAACGTTCTTTATTATTTGGACCTTTCGCAGGTTTC
Source organism: Staphylococcus sp. HMSC067F07 (assembly GCF_001837405.1). Lineage (NCBI taxonomy): Bacteria > Bacillati > Bacillota > Bacilli > Caryophanales > Staphylococcaceae > Staphylococcus > Staphylococcus sp. HMSC067F07. The sequence goes on from NZ_KV832234.1 coordinate 523,943, forward strand.
TCACCTAAATTCTTAAAAACTGGCTCATATTTAGATTTAATTAAATCTGTTAAACCAAATAATATAGTAACGATGTTAAGTGCAGGTGTTAAAGAGTTTAATTTAACTAAATATCTTGTATCTCAATTAATGTTATCTAATGAAGAACGTGTTGATGACTTACGTGTGTTCTTCCCTGAAGCTAAAGACGAGGATTGGGAAGTAATTACTGCAGGACAACGTGTTCAAGTGATTAAAGATACTGATAAATCTAAAGGTAACCTACAGTTTGGTACGGAAGTTATTACTTCTGAAGATGGTACACTAGCAGCTCTTTTAGGTGCTTCACCAGGTGCGTCAACAGCAGTAGATATTATGTTTGATGTATTACAACGTTGTTATCAATCAGAATTTAGTGGTTGGGAATCTAAAATCAAAGAAATGGTACCTTCATTTGGCTTGAAACTCTCAGAACATGAAGATGTATACCATGCCGTAAATAAAGAAATTACAAAGTATTTAAATGTTAAATAATTTGTAGAAGCTAAGTTAATGATAAAGTAAGTCAATTAAAAACAAAGGCTCTAAGATGGTTTCAAACTTGAAATCATCTTAGAGCCTTTTTTATGAAGATAAAGTATAAACTAAAACATGGTTAGGAGTTAGTTTATACAGTGTTTTTAATTGGTAATTGAATTGTGAAGATTGTAGCGTCGTTAGATTGAACAGAAATAGTACCATTGTGCAATTCTACGATGGATTTTGTAATTGCGAGACCTAAACCATTACTACTCTGATCATTGTTTAATTTATAAAATCTTTCGAAAATGTGAGACATATCTTTATCACTGACTGCGCCCTCATTTTCGATGGTAAAAATAATATTGGAAGCTTCTATTGATAAATGTATCTGGATTAAGCCATATTGTGGTGTGTATTTAATGGCATTAATGATAAGATTGCTTAACGCTTGATGAATAAGTCTTTCATTTCCTAGGAAATATACCTCATCTAATTCTGTCATAATTACTAAATCTTTTTCTTCAATATGGAATTGCTCATGTCTGACAATATCTTTAATTAAATCATTTAAGTGGATGCGATTATCTAAAGTTAAATGTTCTGCGTTATCTAATTCAGATAGTAATAATAGTTCTTGCGTTAAATCACTGACTTGAGTAGTAATATTAAATAGCTCATTAACATGCATTTGTCTTTCTTCTTTACTTTTAGAAAATTGTAGTTGAGTTAATATACTTTGAATGTGTGTCAGTGGAGTTTTGATTTCATGAGATACATTTTGGACAAAATGTTGTCTCATTTCATCTACTTGTCCTAAACGTTTGCGCATTGTATCAAACCTTGATTGTAAGGTGCCAATTTCATCTTGACGTGTTTGATTGATAGGAGTTTGAAAATCGCCTTTCATCAGTCTATGGGTTGCACTTTTCAGAGCAGAAACGGGTTTAATAATTGAATACGTAGAAGCAATAACTAATGAAATTGAGATGACAAGTAATAGCCCAAGTAACACGGCTAAAAATATTCTAAACTCACTAAATGTTTCACCAATATCAGGACGCATAAATACCGCAACTGGTTTATCGTTAGTTTTAAAGCGTAAGCCTACCGTGTTATCCGTTTCATTATCGAAAAAACCTGTGACAAATAATTCAAATGGCTTATTTTTAATACCGTGATAATTTTTACCATTCATTACAGATTGAATAGCAGATTGTGGTAATGTATCTCGACGGAATGGTTCTCCATAAAAATGTTTTGTACCATGATTATCTACAGTAAGTATTTGATAATTCATATCTCCCAAATGTTTAAAATAAGAGGAGAGTGATTGAGTGTTTTGTGCGTTTTCATAATTGCGTGCTTCTTCTAAGGTTTTCATAATTTTAGCATCATTAGAGGCTTTTAAATTAAAATGATAATAGATATTTGTAAGGACAAAGCTTATAAAGGCGCTAAAAAGTATCACTGTGATGGTATAGATTGCAATTCTAGAATAAAGTGTTTTAAACATCTTGATTCACCTTATACCCTTGTCCACGGACCGTATGTATTGAAATTGATGCACCTAATCTAGACAACTTTTGACGGAGTCTTTTAATGTGTACATCAACAGTTCGATCATCACCTTCATAATCAAAGCCCCAAATTTTTTCAATGATGTCATTTCGAGTAAAAATGTGTTTTGGATTAGACACTAATAAAAATAATAATTGGAATTCTTTATTAGGAAGATTTATCGTTTTAGCATCAACGCTTATCTCCATATATGGTTGATTGAGTGTTAAATTTCCAAGTTTAAGTTCAGACTCAGCATTGATTTGATATCTTCTTAACACCGCTTTGATTCTAAATAGTAATTCTTTCACCTCAAATGGTTTAGTTACATAGTCATCTGTCCCGCTTAAGAAAGCACGTTCTTTATCACTTAAAGCGTCTCTTGCCGTTAACATAATAACGGGTATATCATAATCCTCTTTTAAAGTTTTACATAATTCGAAACCATTTATGCCATTCATCATAATATCAACGATAGCTATGTCGACATTCTCTTTTTCAAGAAAATGAAGTGCCTCCTCACCACTTAAAAAAGCGTGTGTTTCAAAATGTTCATTTATTAGATGAGATTTTACATAATCTAATATTTTTCGATCATCATCAACAACTAAACAGCTCGCCATCATCTTTTCGCTCCTAAGTTTTTTATTTATTATACTATTTTCAATTTTAATTTAACATATCGAAGTTCGTTCATATTCAGTTCACATTCACTTCTTAAAATTTTGGTGACAAAGATAAAGGAGTGACTATAAATGAATTTAGCATGGAAGGAAATTAAATTTTATAAATTCAGATTTATTCTTATAATGCTTATCGTATTTTTAATGTCTACGATGGTTTTATTTATCAGTGGGTTGGCTCAAGGACTAGCCAGGGAAAACATTTCTCTATTTGATCACCTCAAAGGGAACCAATTTATTATTCAGAAAATGAAGGAACCACAACTAGAAAAATCTTCATTAAACTCTAAACAACAATTTAAAATAAACAAAATCGTTAACGAGCAACCAATAAAAATGATGTCAAAAACTTTAAATATAAAAGGTAATGAAGAAAATGTCGTTGCATTAAACTATACGACCGAAAATAAATTTAATCTAAAATCTGGAACATATCCAAATCATAAAAATGAAATTGTAGTGAATGAAAAACTTATCGCAAAAGGGATTAAAAAAGGAGATAAAGTGAAGTTCACCAAAGAAGGTAAGCCATATAAAGTCGTAGGAATTCTTAAAGATGCTATGTATTCGCATAGTAATGTGATTCTTATGAATCAAAACGTATTTCAAAATAAAAATAATGGTGTGGCTTCATTTTATTCATTGAGTCATTTATCTAGTAAACAGAAGCATGAAATCAATTCAATTAAAGGTGTGCAACATGTAAAAGCACAAGAATTAACGAATCATATTGCTAGCTACAAAGCTGAGCAAAGTCCATTGAAAATGATGATTTATAGTTTATTTATTATCACAGCAATAGTATTAAGCGCATTCTTTTATGTAATGACGATACAGAAAATTTCCGAGATAGGAATACTTAAAGCTATAGGCATTTCCACACCACATTTACTTATTTCATTAATCGTTCAAATTTCAGTAATTACTCTGATTGGTGTAATTATATCTGAAGCTTTAATTATATTAATAAATCAAATTTTACCGGTTACAATGCCATTTCATTTAGAAGTGAGCAACATGTTAGTTGTATTAATAATATTTTTATTCGTTGGTTTAATTGGCGCGTCACTCTCGTTCATTAAACTTTTAAAAATTGATCCGATAGAAGCGATAGGGGGAAATGAATAATGACATTAATGGTAGATAATATTGTTAAAACTTTTGGAGAAAATGAATCTGAAACGCAAGTTTTAAAAGGAATCAATTTTGAAGTTCAGGATGGAGAATGCGTTATCTTAAATGGTGCTTCTGGTTCAGGCAAAACTACATTATTAACGATACTAGGCGGTTTATTATCACCTACATCTGGTAAACTCATCTATGAAGAAAGACCTTTATTTAATAACAACAACAATACTAAAATGAGGCTCAACGACATCGGCTTTATATTTCAAGCGTCATATCTCATCCCGTACCTCACTGTAGAAGAACAACTGATCACTGTTGGTAAAGAAGCGGGAATGTCTAAAAGAGAAGCAAAGTTACGGGCTAATGAATTACTTGATGAGATTGGTTTAACACATAGGGTGAAAAGCTATCCCTATATGTTATCAGGTGGAGAAAAACAACGTGTAGCGATTATGAGAGCGTTTATGAATCATCCTAAAATCATACTAGCTGACGAACCTACCGCAAGTTTAGATGCAGAGAGAGCTAGAGATGTCGTAGCAATGATTAAAGAACAGATTAGTGACAAACGTATGATTGGTATAATGATTACACATGATGAAAGTTTATTTAAATATGCAGACCGTGTTATAGAACTTTATGACGGTAAAATAATCAACTAATAAAAAGAGCGAGGTAACGTTAGTCTACTTGAATAGTAATTTTCGTTATCTCGCTTATTCATTTCTTAGACGATGATCATGCGTATAAGACTTACCCAAAAGATAATCGCAAAATAAATAGTTAGAATTACTTTATATTGATACATTAATCCTAAAAAATCTTTGATAAGCGCTATACTGAAAAAATGATAGGGTGTATGGCTCCCGAGACCATAGAATTCTAAACCTACTTTATTAGCAAGACGCAATGATCTTAAAATATGGAATTGGCTTGTAACACATAAGAATTGTGCCCGTCTTCCAAAATGTCCTTCTATGATTGGCTTTGAATATTGAAAATTGGTATACGTATTAGTAGATTGTTCTTCCATTAGAATACGTTTCTCCGGCACACCCTTCGCGATGAGATAGCGTTTCATTGCTAGCGCCTCAGTAATGGGTTCATCGGGACCTTGCCCACCACTTACTAACATATATGGAGAATGCTTTTGAGATTCATAAACTTTGATTGCGCAATTTAACCGTTCAGCAAGCATAGGAGTGACTTCCTCTGTAAAAATACCTGCTCCTAGTACCATAATTAGGTCTACATTTTTAGAACATAAATGACTACCATAAGCTGATGACCAAGAAATATAACAAATAAAAGCGAATATAGTACTATAAGCGATGGTGGCGAACCATAAGGCCAATCCATTAATAATTGGGATGTCTACCGTACTGATATATATACATGCTGATAGGAATAATATGATGCGATAAAGGTAAATAAACATGTGTTTCAAAAATAGACGTCCACGTTTAAAGTTAAATAAATGTCGATGTTTAATGAGAATAAATAATGAAGCAATCAACATTAAGCTTGTTAAATCATACGGAATAGTTAAATGATAAATTGTAATGATAAATCCGATAATAATAGAAGAAATATAAGCTCTTAAATTAAGAGTGAGTGGTTGATTGACATACAAAGATGCAATAAGGATAAAAGCAATGATTGTTAGTATAATTGATATCATGAATGGATTACCTCTACATTTATTGTATATATAATGTAGACTAGCTATTCATAATTAGCAATCTTTTAGCTATAAAATACATGAGCTCATTAGAGGTTTCAATTTGATAGTATTCTTGCTATTATTTAAAAGTATGAAAAATAATTTTTTTATATAAATAGATAAAATAAATTAGGAGATTCTACATGGTAAGACGAATAGAAGATCATATCATTTTTTTGGAAAAATTCATAAATGACGTAAATACATTAACTGCAAAGCTACTTAAAGATTTACAAATTGAATATGGCATTTCTATAGAGCAATCTAATGTGTTGAATATGTTAAGTAATGAATCATTAACAGTGAGTCAAATTACTGAAAAACAAGGCGTCAATAAAGCAGCAGTAAGTAGAAGAGTTAAAAAATTATTAGATGCTGACTTAGTTAAACTCGAAAAAACAAATGCCAATACTGACCAACGCTTAAAAATTGTAATTTTATCAGAAAAAGGCAAAGAATATATTGTAAAAAGAAAAGCAAACATAAGTAATATTGCTAATGATATGACAAGTGATTTCTCAACAGAGGAAATAGAAAAAGTTAGACATGTTTTAGAGGTCATTGATCATCGTATCAAATCGTTTAATTCTAAATTATAAATATTCTGAGAATCAGACTATACACTGAATCATTGATAGGAATATAATGAAAAGTGTAAATTATTTTATGTATTTAGGACTAATTATGTATTTAACTTAAGCTGTTTTATTAATATAATTCGAATAAGTGCGTAAATGCTTTTTAATTAAAATAAAATGAAAACTACATATATTAGAAATTGTAATTTTAAATCAAAATCTGTAAAATAAACCAGGTGGATAAAATAATTATATAATATAAAAATTAAGTGAATGTAGTGTGGGAATAAGAGGTGATATAATGAATCAATGCCCAAACTGTGGACATACAGTTAGTGGTGATAATGAAAGCTGTCCAAATTGTGGGCAATCATTATCAAGAGATAAGAAAAGAAAAAATAAAACTAAACAGCAATCATCTCAATCGCAAAATAATAACGCTACGAACCTCAAATTACGTAGAATTGTTCCACTAGGAATCGTCTTTTTTATTTTAATACTTATTGTGGTTTTATTTTTCCTATTAAAGAACTTTAATTCTCCAGATGCACAAGCTAAGATTCTTGTTAATGCAGTAGATAATAATGATACGCAAAAAGTAGCAACTTTATTAAGTACTAAAGATAATAAAGTAGATCCAGATGAGGCGAAAGAATATATTAAATATATTAAAAACGAAGTAGGTATGAAAAGTTTTATTAGTAATATTCGAGAGACAGTGGACAAATTGAATAAAAATAATTCAAGTGTCGCATCGTATATCCAAACGAGAAGTGGTCAAGACGTACTGAGAATTAGTAAAAATGGTACGAGATATTTGTTCTTTGATAATATGAGCTTTACTGAACCCACGAAACAACCAATTATTAAACCTAAAGAAGAAACAAAATATGAATTTAAAACAGGTGGTAAACGCAAAACTGTCATTGCAGATGCACACAAGAATACACCATTAGGTGATTTCATACCGGGTACTTATCACATGCCTGCTAAAAAGATTACTAAGAATGGTACATTCAATGGCTATTTAAATTTTGATTTTAGAGAAAGTAGTTCTGAGACAGTAGAAGCTTCGGAAGATTTTGATCAGACCTATTTAAATATCAAATTAAAAGGTGCAAGTAAATTAAGTGATAGTTCAGAAAAAGTAAAAATTAATGATCGTGAAATGTCATACTCAAATTCTAAAGAGTATGGTCCGTATCCGAAAACGAAAGATATTACTATATCTGCCACAGGTAAAGCAAAAGGTAGAAAATTTAGTTCAGAAACCAAAACAATTAGTGCTGATGATTTAAAAAATAATACGACTGTGACATTAAATTTTGAAAGTGATAAAATCAATAGTTATGTTGAGAAAAAAGAAAAAGAAGAGAACAGTCTCAAAAATAAATTAACGGAGTTCTTCAGTGGTTACTCAATGGCGATTAATTCAGCTTTTAATATGAATAATTTTGATTTTATATCAAGTTATTTTAAAAAGAATTCTTCTATTTATAAACAAATGAAAAATAACTTTGCAAATCATACAACTGTTTCAATGCTATCACCACAAGTATTAAGTGCCAGTAGAAGCGGAGATAAAATTAAAACCACGATTCAACAAATTGATAACTCAGGTAACTTTGTTAACAAAGACTATGAACTAGAAATTGACTCTGATAATAGTAATATGCAACTCACAAAAGGTGATGAATAAAAGCCAAATGCAAAATGCATTTGGCTTTTTTATAGCTATTTAGTAATATAATTAATTATCAGAAAAAGCTTAAGAAAAAATAAATGCTTGATTTCCTTTTAAAGGTATAAAGGAGGCTTCACTTTGGAGCAATCACAACCCAAACATCGCAATTCCCTATTATTTATCATCATTTTAGGTGCGCTTACTGCTATAGGACCGTTGTCAATTGACATGTTCTTACCAGGTCTACCTAACATTAAGAATGATTTTCATACAACAGCATCAAATGCTCAATTAACAATTTCATTTTTCATGGTGGGATTAGCATTCGGTAACTTGTTTGCTGGTCCTATTTCCGATTCTAAAGGTCGTAAAAAGCCTCTTCTTATTGCGATGGTTATTTTCACGCTGGCAAGTTTAGGAATCATTTTTGTTACGAATATTTGGGTGATGATTATATTACGTCTTATACAAGGTCTAACTGGTGGGGCAGGTGCAGTCATATCCAGAGCAGTGGCAAGTGATAAATACTCAGGAAATGATTTAACCAAATTCTTATCACTTCTAATGTTAGTTAACGGTGTTGCACCAGTTATCGCACCAGCACTTGGGGGTTTGATACTAAGTTTTACTGGTTAGAGAATGGTCTTTATTATATTGACCATTTTCGGTTTACTTATGTTCATAGGAACACTTTTCAAAGTTCCAGAATCCCTTGAAAATGAACACCGTGTTAATAGCAACATTGGCACAATGTTTAAGAACTTTAAAGATTTATTTGCTACACCAAGATTTGTATTACCTATGTTGATACAAGGCGTGTCATTTGTTTTATTATTTACTTACATTTCAGCCTCACCATTTATTGTTCAAAAAATATATGGATTTTCGCCTTTACAGTTTAGTATCATGTTTGCATCCATAGGTATTACTTTAATTATTTCAAGTCAACTGACCGGAAAGTTAGTAGATTACTTTGATAGGCAATCTATACTTAGAATGATGACTGTAATCCAAATTTTAGGTGTCATCATAGTAAGTATGACATTAATCAATCATTGGAATATCTGGTTATTAGCGTTTGGCTTTGTAATACTTGTAGCACCTGTAACAGGTGTAGCAACACTTGGTTTCTCTATTGCAATGGATGAAAGTAAAAGTGGAAAAGGCAGTTCTTCAAGCCTTCTTGGACTATTTCAAACATTATTAGGTGGACTGATGTCACCACTCGTAGGTATTAAAGGGGAAAATGATCCAACACCCTACATTATTATTGCTATAACAGCTGTAATTCTGATTATATTACAACTTTTAAATAGACGCGTATTTAAAAAAAGCTAAACCGTTTAAGATGATTTAATCTCAGTCTACTTCAGAGTTAAAATTAACTTCGAAGTAGACTTTTTTCATCTTCAGTTTAGCTTTAAATGTTTACCTTTGCAGTTTAATAGTATTTGCGAGTAAGACTTCTGCTATGACTTTTGGAGACTCTACACAACCACGTCGTAACCAATCGATAATAATACCGGCTTGACCTCCTACAGAATAAACAACAAACATGTGTTTATTCTGAATTGAGGTTTCATATCTATTCATCACCTTTTCATAACAATCTCTAGTTTCATTAATATAATCCAAAGCAATATCTTTATTAGGATGAGTAATTAATGTTGCTTTATAAAAGGCTTCCCTACGTTTGATATAACTCGCAACAAGTAAAAAGAATTTATACATTTTCTTTTGATCTTGCTTAATGCTATGAAAGTCATGATAAAAAGAATTAAGTAAAGCTTTATATTTATCGAGATGATAATTTTGTATACGTTCTAATAAATGATATTTATCTTGAAAATGATCATAAAAAGTTGAGCGATTTACGTTACTATATGCACAAATCATTTTGATAGTAATGTCCTCAAATGGATATTCTTCAAGTAATTCAATAAGACTTTGAATGATTTTATATTTAGCACGTTGCTTCATTGTTTCACCTGATTAATTTTTTTATATAAGTTTTTATCCAACACAATTATAAAAATTGTTGGTGTTATTTTTAGATTCACATCTCTATAATAGATAAAGTGAATTTTAAAAGCAAATAGGAGGATATATTCATGAAGAAAATGGTATTAGTGAATGTCATTACTATCATTGTCTTAGTAGTTATAGGTGTTCTAGCTTTCTGGTTCTGGAACAATGCGACTAGCTACGTAACTACTGACAACGCAAAAGTAGACGGAGATCAAATTAAAATCTCAAGTCCAGCTTCAGGACAAATTAAATCTCTTGATATTAAACAAGGAGATAAACTTGATAAAGGTGATAAAGTAGCTGAAGTTTCAGCTCAAGGTGAAGGTGGTCAATCTAAAGATATGAGCATCAAAATGCCTCAAAAAGGTACTATCGTAAAAACTGATGGTATGGAAGGGTCTATGGCTCAAGCTGGTAACCCAATCGCTTATGCATACAATTTAGATGATTTATACATTACTGCTAACGTAGATGAAAAAGACATTTCTGATGTAGAAAAAGGAAACGATGTAGACGTTGATATCGACGGTCAAAAAGCTTCTATCAAAGGTAAAGTTGAACAAGTTGGTGAAGCAACTGCAGCTAGTTTCTCATTAATGCCTTCATCAAACAGTGACGGCAACTACACTAAAGTGTCTCAAGTAGTGCCAGTTAAAATTTCTCTAGATTCTGAACCATCTAAAAATGTTGTTCCAGGTATGAACGCTGAAGTTAAAATCCATAAAAATTAAGGGGGTCATTTTATGACAGCGACCTTCATTATTGTTTATATTGTTATAGCGCTCATACTTATTGGTCTTATTAATGTTTTTCTTTCTAAATCTAGGAAAAAAGCAAAAGGTCAAAAAGCGGAACAACGTTCGACTAAGGATTCTAAGAATCAAAGTTATCAATCTAAATTTAAAGCAAGTGATCTAGATAAACAATCTGAGTCTAACAATGCTTCAAGTCATGTCAGAAATCATTCTGATAATATCGAAGATGATAAAAGAAAACATCACTTCGAATCTACTAAAGAGGGAGATCAAAGATCTTCTAATGCAACACATTCAGAAAGTAGATATGATGACTATCCTGGTTCTTTACGTCGTTCAGATCAACATGAAGAAGAAAACGTAGAGAAACACGATAATCAAAATAATCATTCTACAGAATCAAATGAAGAATCAGATGAAGTTTTAAATCCTATTAACCCTAATTCTGTAGAAGGTAGAGTTAATGAGAAAATTAAAAACCAAGAATCTAACTTCATTTTTGGTAAAGGTATTTCAAGAGGTAAGATTTTAGCTGCAATGTTATTTGGTATGTTTATTGCGATTTTAAACCAAACATTATTAAATGTGGCATTGCCTAAAATTAATACTGAATTTAATATTTCTGCATCAACTGGACAATGGTTGATGACAGGTTTCATGTTAGTCAATGGTATTTTAATTCCAATTAGTGCTTTCTTATTTAACAAATATTCGTATAGAAAACTATTTATTGTGGGCTTAGTGCTCTTTACGATTGGTTCACTTGTCTGTGCGATTTCGTTTAACTTCCCAATTATGATGGGAGGACGTGTGTTACAAGCCATTGGTGCAGGTATCTTAATGCCATTAGGTTCTAACGTTATTGTAACGATTTTCCCACCTGAAAAACGTGGTGTTGCAATGGGTACAATGGGAATAGCTATGATCTTAGCACCAGCCATTGGTCCAACACTATCAGGTTATATCGTTCAAAACTATCATTGGAACGTCATGTTCTATGGTATGTTCTTTATCGGTTTAGTTGCAATTATTGTAGGTATGTTTTGGTTTAAACTTTACCAACGTACCACAAATCCTAAAGCCGATATACCAGGAATTATCTATAGTACAATAGGTTTCGGTGCTTTATTATACGGTTTCTCCGAAGCTGGTAATAAAGGCTGGGGTTCTACGGAAATTGTAACAATGTTTGTTATTGGTATTATCTTCATTGTTCTATTTGTAATTAGAGAGTTAAGAATGAAGGCTCCAATGTTAAATCTTGAAGTATTAAAATATCCAACATATACACTTACAACAGTTATCAATATGATTGTAATGATGAGTTTATATGGCGGTATGATTTTACTTCCTTTATATTTACAAGATTTACGTGGCTTCTCAGCATTAGACTCAGGCTTACTCATGCTTCCGGGTGCCTTAGTCATGGGTGCTTTAGGTCCTATAGCTGGTAAGCTATTAGATACTATAGGTATTAAACCATTAGCAATCTTTGGTATCGGTATTATGACTTATGCTACATGGGAATTAAGTAAATTGAACTTAGAAACGCCATATCTTCATATTATGGGCATATATGTATTGCGTTCGTTCGGTATGGCATTTATTATGATGCCTATTATGACAGCAGGTATGAATGCTTTACCTGCAAGATTGATCTCACATGGTAACGCATTTGTTAATACAATGAGACAATTAGCAGGTTCTATCGGTACAGCTATATTGGTAACAGTAATGACGACTCAACAAACCAATCATGTTGCAGCATTCGGGGATGAATTAGATAAAACCAATCCTGTTATCCAAGATCATATGCGTGAATTAGCACAACAATATGGTGGCGAATCAGGTGCATTAAAAGTGTTATTACAATATGTTAATAAACTTGCATCTGTTGAAGGTGTTAATGATGCATTTATCATTGCTACTGTTATTAGTGCTATCGCATTAATCTTAAGCTTATTCTTACAAAGTAAGAAAAAAGCAGAAGCGTCAGCTAAAAAAGCTAACGCAGAAGATAAAACAGCTCACCAAGAGTAAAAACTAATTAAGAGATAAAAATGTGTTGTGGGGACACTTAGAGCCACTTACAATCGGAAGATTGTTAGTGGCTCTTATGCATGCGCGAGAGCGCAGGCGAACGGATTAAATTATTAATACGAATAAAAGGCCAATCCAGAACTTGATTAAAAGTTCTGGATTGGTCTTTTGCATTATCTTATACGTGCTAGTCGATTACGGAAGAATAAACTAATGAATAAGAGTGCAATACTACAAGCAAGTAAAATGAGTGCATTATGTATTGCATCAGCTTCATTAATTACTTGGTCTGGAGAAACAGTTAAATAATATTGTTTAAGAGATTCAGAAATTTTTTGCGCAATTGTATGAATAATATAGCTAAAATACAAAGTAATCAGTAACATAGCTGCTAAAATAAATAAATTGAAAATCTTCAATAAAGTTCTATTAAGAATAATTGTAATTACAGTAATAAACATACTAACTAAACAAAGAATAAAGAATATATTAAACACCATTATGAGGTTATCTATAGATTTTTGTAGATCATCCATATTGCCCAAATTAATATTTAAATTACCGATTTTAGTTAGAGTATCTTGGAAGTTTTGAATTTCATGGAAATTAATTGTTTTATTAGCGAAAGCAAGGTTAAAAATAGGTTGTTTCAACATACTATAACCTGTTATAGCAGTTAAAATGAGTATGATCAGATGGATGATAATACTAACCCATGAACGCTTTTTCTTCCCATATCTTTTGCCTCGGTGTATTTCTTGCTCATGAAATTGAGCGTTGAAGTTACTTGGATTTTGATTAGGTTCAGACACTAAGATGCCTCCTTTAATTTTGCTGTCCTATATTTATCATTTTCACTTTATGTTTGTTATAATTGGCTTTATTCAAGACATATACGCGCAAACATAAAGTGGTTTAAGATTCATCTAACTCATATAATATTATATCTTTTTTAGAAAAATGAATATAGCACTTTAAACAAATTGTTTTCTAAATTTAAAATTTGAAAAGAGGTAGGTCAAGCAAGCTATGAAAAATCGTTTAATGAATAGAGTAGTCAATAAATATATACTTCATAACAGATCAATATTTTTCGAAAATGACGATGAGGTAGAGCAATTTTTAGAAAAAAGAAGAGACGAAAATAGTAAAAAACATAAACAACCCTCATCATTAAATGTAAAAGCAAATCTTGATAAATTATCTTTAGGGGATATGCAAGTATTCAGATTTAATTTCAGACATGAGTCTAATAATAAAATTCTGTATTTACATGGGGGATACAATACATTGCAACCCTCACCATTCCACTGGAGATTGTTAGATAAATTAGCATTAAATACATTACATGAAGTTGTGCTACCTATTTATCCTAAAGCGCCTGAATATCACCTAGAAGATACATACAACGCGATTAAGGAAGTTTATGATGAATTAGTAGCTGAAGTTGGTGTTGATCATATCGTCATCATGGGAGACGGTTCAGGTGGCGGATTAGCTATGCGATTTGTACAATCCTTAATTGAGGAAAATGAACCTGTTCCAAGTAAACTATTCTTAATTTCACCACTTTTAGATGCGACACTATCAAATAAAATGATTACCGAAGACTTAGAAGACGAAGATATATTAGTAAGTCGATTTGGTGTGAATGAACTTATGAAAGTATGGTCTAATGGTCTACCATTAACGGATAAACGTGTTTCACCACTCTATGGTGAGCTAAGAGGATTACCTCCTGTATACATGTATGGAGGAGGCAAGGAAATACAAAATCCTGATATGAAAGAGCTCGCACGTTTACTAGAAGATTATGGTCAATATGTTGAGTTTAATGAATACCCAAAAATGGTGCATGATTTTCCATTATATCCAATAAGACAATCACATAAAGTCATCAAACAAATTACGAAGGCTATTCGGAAATAAAGAACAAGGACTTTGGTTAAATCAAACTACCAAAGTCCTTGTTCTTTATTGTTATTCTATTATCGAATTAATATGTGTGACAATAAAATTTTGTCCTTTTAAATAGTAAAAAGATGCCATAAAATCATCAAATTGACGTGGTATGTCAGTAAAATTACTAAAAGTAAATTTCTTTTCTAAGTTTTGATCTTGAACATATTTTTCAAAATTATTATATTGAATAAGAAATTCTTCATCGATTTGGTTCTCATCAATAAGCGTAAATATTTCATCAATCGCAAACTTTTGTCCTTGTAAATAACTCATATGAATTGCTCGTTTAAAAAGTTGAGATGCAGGCCCATTGATGACTAATTCTTTCTGATTGTTTAACTCACTCAACTCAAATTTAACGTCATCTTTCAAATCTATAAGCTCGTTTTTTATACGTTTCCTAGTAGGCATAACTATTCTCCTTTCTTAGGTATACCAATGCGATGTCCTATTTGTTTAGGCCACTCAATTTTTTCCTGTTCTAAATCATAAGCTTCTATAATTTCCATATATTTCTCAGGAAATGGTGCAGAGCGCCGTTGATTCTTGTCGATACCCATCATCATTACTTCATTTGTAGCAGCTATAGTTCCATCTTCATGCAACATTCTTAAAAATAAGTGCGTACGTTTATAATCATAGTCGTAAAGGTATAATTCTACAGTGAATGACTGATCAAGAGACAGTTCTGCTAAATATGTAGTATGTGCTTCTATTGTAAATACTGTAAATTGACTTTCTTCTCTTTCTTTAAGAGATAGCCCATGACTATAATTAAACTCATTAATTACATCGCTAAAAATTACATTATAATATGCATCATGCATATGGTTATTATTATCAATCAAATCTTCAGTTACTTTTCGTGTTACAGTAAATGTTTTAGACATCTCTTATCCCCCTTGAATATAACTCTATCTTACTAAATTAAATTAACACATACACGTGATTGATTTCATGATAGAATGTAACTGAGATAATTGGAGGGGGAAGTAAGATGACAATGACCGTAAGATATCAATCTTTAACACAACCTCTTACGGAAGTATCAAATATTCAAGACGTCCCTAGTGATGCGACAATTATTTGGTATGATTTTGAAAATGCTTCAAATAAAGAAAATGAATTTCTAAGAAATAAATTCGATTTTAACTATTTAGAAATTGATGATGCTATTACAGGTATACCACGAGTTAAATACAAAGAATATAAAGAATATCAATATATGATTTTTCACAGTATTATTGATAAAGATTATTCACCCATCGCATTAAATGTATTTCTTCAAAATAATATACTTGTCACGTATCATCATAAACCTTTTCAATCTTTAAAGAGGGTCGCCGAATATAATGCTGAAAACCATGATTCAGAATTAGATTGCGCGGATATAGTGATACATATACTTGATAGTATGGTAGATAAATATTTCGATTTCGTATATGGTATTGAAGATAAAGTTTATAATTTTGAAGCTCGTCATGTTGATGATCGCTATAGTAAGAATGTGATGGAAAACGTTTTTCAGTTACGTTCAGATTTGATTAAAATTAAACGAGTTATGTTTCCAATGCAAGAAGTTGTTGATACGATTAAGAGTGAAGGTAATATCATTAAAGATGCTAAACACTCAATGTACATTCAACATATTGATGACCACCTTATTAAACAGAGAAATGTCATTAGAACAGCTCAAGAAATGACAAATGAAATTCGAGAAAATTATGAGTCATTCACCTCATTTAGAATGAATAGTATTATGCAAATACTCACACTTGTATCAGTTATTTTCTCACCTTTAACATTTATAGCTGGTGTTTATGGAATGAACTTTGATTATATGCCAGAGTTAAAATGGCATTATGCTTATTTTATATGTTTAGGCGTAATGCTTGTGATAACAATTGTTTTAGTCGTCTTTTTCAAAAGGAAAAAATGGTTCTAAAACTTTAACAAAAATATTTGAATTTAAACAAAGGAAGGTATTTCAATGAGTGATTCACTGAGAGAACAAAGAAAAAATGAACATGTAGAAATTGCTATGTCTCAACATGATGCGCCTCAATCTGATTTTGATAAATTAAGATTTGTTCATCATTCCATTCCTAGCATTAATGTCGATCAAGTTGATTTAACAAGTCATACTTCTCACTTTGATATGCAATCCCCAGTGTATATTAATGCGATGACGGGCGGTAGTGATTGGACGAAGCAAATTAACGAAAAGTTAGCAGTAGTCGCTAGAGAAACTGGACTAGCAATGGCGGTTGGATCTACACATGCTGCTTTAAGAAACCCTAAAATGGCAGAAACATTTAACATTGTAAGACAGACTAATCCTGAGGGTATGATATTTAGTAATGTTGGTGCAGATGTGCCTGTTGAAAAGGCGTTACAATCAGTTGAATTACTTGAGGCACAGGCATTACAAATTCATGTGAATTCACCACAAGAATTGGTTATGCCAGAAGGTAACCGTGAATTTGTAACTTGGATGGATAATATAGAAGCTATTGTGAATCGCGTGGATGTACCAGTAATTGTTAAAGAAGTTGGGTTTGGTATGAGTAAAGAGACCTTTAAGTCTTTAGCTGAAATTGGCGTTCAATATGTAGATGTAAGTGGTCGTGGTGGAACGAATTTTGTTGATATAGAAAATGAACGTCGTTCAAATAAAGATATGGATTACTTAACCCAATGGGGGCAATCGACAGTTGAATCTCTACTTGAAAGTACAGATTATCAAGATAAATTAAATGTATTTGCAAGTGGTGGGTTACGTACACCTTTAGATGCAGTAAAAAGTTTAGCCTTAGGTGCTAAAGCTGTTGGTATGTCTAGACCATTTTTAAATCAAGTAGAGCAATCAGGTATTACTAATACGATTGAATATGTAGAATCTTTCTTAAATCATATGAAAAAAATTATGACGATGTTAGATGCTAAAGATATTGATTCACTTACTCACAAAGATATTGTATTTAGTCCTAAACTACTTTCTTGGATTGAACAACGTGGCTTAGATATTCACAGAGGCTAAAGTTTAATATATAAAATGTACGAAAATATAAATTAAAGGCTGAAAGAAGGCTTCGTTACGAAGCTTTCTTTCAGCCTTTTTTAGTTTAATTATATGCACGATTGTTTTCATGCTATTAGAGGTTACGTATTAACTAAAAAATTGTATAAAGCTCATTACAATAATAACGCCGATTAGATCTATTAAAAATGCACCAACTATAGGAACTACAAGATATGCTTTAGGTGAGCTACCATACTTTTTAGTAATAACGTCAAGGTTAGCCATTGCATTAGGTGTCGCACCTAAACCATGACCAATAAATCCACCAACCATTACTGCAGCATCATAGTCTTTACCTAGTCCTCTGAATAATACGAAGATAGAGAATAGTACCATGAAGACGACTTGTATCAATACAATGATGATTAAAGGAATAGCGAGTGAATAAATTTCGGTAAGCTGAATACTCATTAATGCTAAAGATAAAAAGATACCAAGTGAGATATCACCAATTTGGTCGTTAATTTTTAAATCAACAATGTTTAATCCAGCAAATTCTGATACATTTCGAATGATAACGGCAACAAACATTGAACCAACATACATAGGAATGTTGACGCCAGTCATGTGAGTGAATGTATCTCCGATATATGTCCCTAAAGCCATACAAAATACTAGAATTGTAAATTGAATGAAAAATATTTGTGTTGGTTTAAATTTATTATGAAGTGATTGGTTATATTCTACTTCACCATAATTCTTATATGATTCATCACGATGTTCTGGAGTAAGGTTATATCGTTTTATTAAGTATTTAACAACTGGTCCGCCGATTAATCCTCCAAAAACAAGACCTAGTGTTGCGGCAGCAAGTGCTGCGGTTACAGCGGAATCAATACCCATGTCTTGGATTGTTTTACCGTATGCAGCTGCATTACCATGTCCACCTTCCATTGACATAGAGCCAGCAGTTAACCCTAATAAAGGCTGGATATTTAAAATTTTAGCGAGAGATACACCTATAATATTTTGACATATCGCCATGATTCCACAAAACATGAAATAAAGAAGCATGACTTTACCGCCAATTTTAAACAACTTTAATGATGCGCCTAAACCAATAGTAGTGAAAAAGGCCAACATAAAGAAATCTTGTATAAATGATGCATCGAGTTTGATTTTAACAATATGTAAAGAATCAAGAATGGCTACGAGAATTGAAAAGAGTAAACCGCCTATAACTGGAGCAGGTATACATATTCTCCTTAATATCGATACATGATTAATGATTGATTGTCCGATTAAATATAGAACACATGCTAAACACAAGGTTGTGATTGCATCTAACTCTATCATAAAAATGCCCCCTTAGAAGTAGTCCCAAAACCTATGTTTAATACTTAATCTATATAATTATGTAAGCGTTATAAAAAGCCATAATAACCATTATACATGTAGAATTTAAATAAATCTAGGAAATCAAATAATATTATTTATATATATCTAGTATTCAGAACATTTTAATTTGAATTAAATAAAAGTTTAACAATAAATTAAAAAATGCACGTTAAATTTACATAATGTTAAAAATCAGTACCTTGCAATGTACAGTAGTGGGTGCTATATTAGTTATAACAACTACTGTGTATTGTTCAATACTGAATAATACATAAAGGAGGTAGATACATGAACACTCAATTTAAAAAGGGCGCTCTAGAGTTAATTGTCTTATTAATTATTAAAAAAGAAGATCAATATGGGTATTCTTTAGTTCAAAATATCTCACGCTATATGACTATTGCGGAAGGGACTGTGTATCCATTGTTAAGACGTTTAGTCAAAAGTGGAGAACTTGCTACTTATTATCAACCATCATCAGAAGGTCCATCTCGAAAGTATTATAGTCTTACTGAACAAGGGCTGGAAAGATTAGACATACTTAAAAATGAATGGGATTTATTCTCTAAAGCAGTCAATCAATTTATAGAGGAGAGTGAAGCAAATGAATAAAGATCATTATTTAAAGTTACTAAAGAGATATTTAGGACATATCAATAATGATGAGAAGCAAGATATTCTAAATGAGTATGAAACACATTTCTATAGTGGAAAACAAGAAGGGAAATCTGAAGAACAGATTTCTCAAGAACTAGGTAATCCAAAATCTATTGCAAAAGAATTAAGAGCTACTGCAGCGGTCGAGAGAGCAAAAAGTAATAGCTCAATAAGTAATATTTTTTCTGCGATTATTGCAGTTATGGGACTCAGTTTATTCAATTTCTTTATTATATTGTTCCCCGCTGTCATGATCTTTTTTGCAATTGTATCTTTAATTCTCTTCACTATTTCAATGCTAGGTGCACCAATAATGCTAATTGTTAAAGGATTTATTGATGGTTTTAGTTCAATTATTCTTTACGATGTTTTTATGGCTGGACTAATGTTCGGCATTGGATTAATGGTCGTAGTTATAACTATTTATATTATTAAATGGATATATATTATGATTGTGAAATATCTAAAATGGAATGTCTCAGTTGTGAAAGGAAGTGTTCAGTCATGAAGAAATTTCTTATCACATTATTTATTTTTGGCTTTGCTTTAGTTGTTATATGTGGTATAGGTCTGTATGCACAAGGAGAAAAACTTGAAAAAAAAGATAGCTACAACGATAAAGTAACGACAAATCTCTCAAAAAAATATAAAAAAGATATTCGCTCGATTGAAGTCAATTCTGACATGAGCGATGTTACAATCAAAAAAGGAAATCACTTCTCAGTAACATCTAGAGGTGATGATAAGAATGTAAAAGTTAAGAGTTACATTAAAGATAAACAGTGGATTCTTAAAGAAGAAACTAAAGAATCAGTGATTAACTTTAGGCCTTTAAATAATGTCGAAAATCATATCACTATAACAGTTCCTAAAAAAACTAATAAATTGTCTGTGAATGCGAGTGATGGAGATTTAAAAGTAAATAATATTAATGTTGAAAAAGCAAAATTGAATGCTGATTCAGCTGATATATCAATTAACAAAGGTAAGTTTGATCAGCTTTATGTGAATAATGATTCAGGAGACATTTCAACATCAAATATTAATTCCAAAAAACTTATAAAATTGATCAATGACTCAGGAGATATTAATTTGCAAAAAATGCAACCTGATGTAAATACAAATATTAAAAATGATTCAGGAGATATTTCATTACATTATAAAGAAAAGCCTAAAGATACCCTTTTAAAAATACATAATGATTCAGGTGATTCTTATGTAGGGTTAAGGGAATTAAAAGATAAAAAAGTAGGTAATGGTAGTAAAAAACTACAATTATTTAATGATTCAGGAGATATTAAAGTGAATTAAATGCAAAGAAGCGAGGATGCTCTTAACGAGTTCCTCGCTTTCTAATTATTTCCAAGTATGATCTGGGTTTTGAAAGTCTGATTTACGCATTCGTGATACATAGGGATTTCCTTTGACAGTATAACGTAAGGGTTTATCAGTCCATTCTCCTTTATTTGGGATGCCTATTCTTCCACTTTCAATTATTTCTTTAGGAAATTTTCTGTTTTTAGTATCTATGGATAATCTGCAATCATTTAATGTTGAGCCATCGATAGCTCTTGGTATATTTAAAGCTTTAGTCCATTTACCTGGACCGTTAGTTATCTCATATCCAGTTTTTCCACGATTAGCTTTCATTGCTTCAATACCGTCTTCTGGTTCAATTGCACGAATGAGTACTCCTTCTGGAACACCCTTAGTGCGAGTAACAAAATTAATCAATAAATGAGTATGCATGACATGTGCGTATATGGTCCCACCATTTTTGTATAGTGAGGTGACTTTGGGAGTTTGCTTTCCACCATAACCATGTGCAGCCTTGTCTTTAAAACCTAAGTAGGCTTCAGTTTCTACAATGTAACCAGAATAATATTGGTATTCATCTTGATATATGATTTTAACCCCTAATAAATCTTTTGCTGTTTGAATCGTTTGTTTATTAATAAAGTCCACTGTGATCTCACCTTAGAAATTTATAATAAGAATTCTTTTTGACTTTTTAAATTGAGAAATAAATTTAATTATATATTTTGATTAAACTTATGTTTTGATATACTCAAAATGCTAGTTACTTTCCAAGTGTACTCTTCTTAATTTATCAAAGAGTAAATAAATTTAAAACACTTTTACATAACAGAGCATAAAGGAGATTTAAATATGCGACAAAAAGCGAGATTTGGACAAGCGCTTAAATTATTTTGGTCTAACTATGTGAACTTCAAAGGACGCTCAAGACGTAGTGAATTTTGGTATGCTATGTTGTGGAATTTAATATTTATGATTCCTGGCATCATAGGACTATTTCTTGGGTACGTTTTTATTATTTCTGGTGCAATAAGTAATAAAGAAGGTAGTCTTCTCTTCGGTGGAGCGTGTCTTATTATAGGTGGTTTATGGTATCTAATCTATTCACTCGCAACATTAATTCCCAATTTAGCTATTTTAGTGCGTAGATTTCATGATTTGTCACTTTCAATGTTGATACCTATTTGTTTTATTGTTGCCAATTTTATCATATATATCATATCTAATATTATTGTGGAAAATCCTAATACGTCTGAAAATGGATATGCTTTAACTTTTATTATGATATTAAATATATTCATCTGGGTTTTCTCAATTTATGTTTTAGTGATGACATGTTTAAATAGTAAAAAAGAAACTAATAAGTATGGTCCGAGTCCTAAATTTACAGATTTCAATCATAGTTTAGATGGCGAAAATCATAATCCATTAGATAAAGATGAATAATTTCAAATTTTAAGCGATCTCTTTATGAGGTCGTTTTTTTAGGTAAGGATGTCGTATATAATTGACTATTCATTGTTCATTTTATTATGATAAAAGTAATTATGATTGAGGAAAAGGGGCTGTAACATTGAATAGAGTAAAGCAATATAGAGCACATCAAAAAATATCGCAACTTGCTTTAGCCCGAGCAGTAGGCGTTTCTCGACAAACGATTAATATGATAGAAAATGATAGATATAATCCATCTTTGAAATTATGTATAAACATCGCTAAAGAACTCAATGTCACATTGAACGATTTGTTTTGGGAGGATAAAAATGGTTAGCAAGCTATTTAATGTCAAAGACGAGTATCAACTAGAACAATTTAATCGCTTATTTGCCAAAATAAGTGCCCTTGTATCTATTTTAATGTTGGCTTTGTTATATTTTGAAGCTATTTTTGATGTTGAGAGGTCTTATTTATCACCTTATTTAATAGGTGTATTACTTTGTCTCATCGTATTAGCATGTATGTTAATGACAAATGGGTATAGTGAAGAATCGAAAGAAATATATGTTAGAAATGAAGAAGAGAAAAAGTGGCTTAAAAAATGAGTTTAAAAAAACGTATGATAGCTTTCGGTATTACTAGCATTTATTTACTTTTAGTAAATTTAATCATTGTGCCTTTAGTAACTAAGGGCCATATCGATAGGTTTCAATTTTCGCAAATTACTCCATTTATTGTACCATTTATAATTTTGATACTCAGTGATAAAAGGATTAAAGTATCAAAGACACCTACCGCACCAGCTAAGGAAAAGCTGAATACCACAGATAGGTTACTTAATTTAATCCCTCAATACAATTTTAGCGATGAGTATGAACGAATGAGAATAGAAATGGAATATGCCAAAAATTGTATATGGTTATTACCTGCATTATTAATCATATCCATTGTAGATATCATCATTTCAGTGGTTATGCACCATATGCCGTATGCACCTTTGATTACACTTCTTATAATTGTCATTTTTATAGCCATTGCTTTATTCAAAGTACACAAGATAAAAAAAGCTTAAAATAATAGTGGTCAAAGTAAAATATCTACTTTGACCACTATTTATTATTTGTGTATATAAGATAAAGTTGGATGTTCACGTCCAAGAATATCATGAAGTTGACGATACTTATCAAAGAGTCTTTTATAAGCTTTCACTTTTTCGCTTTCAGGTTCTTTAACGTAATGAATAGGTTGCTTCATATGCTCTACAGCATCTTTAAGCGTCGAATAAGCACCACCAACATTTGCGCCTAACATAGCAGCGCCTAATGCTGTTGCGTTTGATGATTCCAGCACAACTACTTTTTTATTTAACACATTGGCGTAAATATCGACTAAGAGTTTACTTTTTTTAGGGATACCCCCAGAAGCATAAACGGTATGAACAGGAATATGATGGTCTTCAAATTGATTCATTATCATTTTTGTACCGAAGGCAGTAGATTCTAAGTAAGCACGATGAATCATTTCGAAAGGTGTTTGTAATGTTAAACCGAACACACTACCTGTAAGGTGACTATCACTTAGAATACTTCTATTACCATTGTGCCAATCAAGTACTATAACATGTTGATCTTCTACATTAATATTACTTGCTAACTCTTCCAAGTACTCAAGTAAGGGGACATCACTTTCAAGGGCAGTATCAGTAATTGACTTTGGAGCCAGTTGTTCTGAGTAATTAAATAGATCACCAACAGCGGCTTGGCCTGCTTCATAGGCATATAAACCGGGTATAATAGCATCTTTTACTGAACCAGTAATTGCAGGAATAGGTTCTTGTTTAGGATCTAGCATAAGGTGGCAGGTACTCGTTCCAATAACAGCTGTGAATTCGCCTTGTTCAATGGCACCTGCTCCTAGAACGCCTGAATGTGCGTCAATCATGTATGGAGAAATTTGAACTTGAGAGGGAAGTCCCCACAATTCCTGATAATATTCAGCTAAAGTGCCTGCGCTTTCTCCAATATTAATTACTGGTGCTTCACATTTTTCTTTTACAATATTAGGTAAATCTTTGTCTACAGCTTCGAAAAACGCATAGTTAAAACCATTTTCTCTATTCCAAAAGCCTTTAAAACCTATACCGCAATTGGAACGTATATTTTTATATGTAAGTAAACTGGTAATGTAATCTCCAGCTTCCATAATATAATGAGTGTGTTCTAACAATTCAGGAGCTTTATGTTTCATTTCAAGTATTTTCGGAATCATCCATTCACTATTGACGCTTGAACCATAATAATCAAGCCAGTTCTGATTCTCTTGTTGATTAACTTCAACCATTTGTGTTGCTTCATCTTGAGCCCCATGATGCTTCCATAATTTGACATATGCATGGGGATTACTTTTAAAATTATCATGTCTATGTAGAGGTTCGAAATGTTCATCTAAAAATACAATAGTACAACTTGTAAAATCTACACCAATTCCTATTACCTCATTTCTATTCACTTGACTTTCTTCTAATACATGCGTAACACCATTTTCAAGTATGTACTGATAATCATCAGCATTTTGTAAAAAATAATTACGCGGTAACGTTTCCCCGTATAGTGATTCAGCAATAGTACCGTGAGGATATGTCTCTTCATAGCTTGAAATAATATCGCCATTTGATGTATCCACCAGAATCACTCGACCAGAAGCGGTGCCATAATCAATTCCAATACTGTAGCTCATTTTACTAACCCCTTTATTTTATGAAGATAATCAACGTCTATCTAACGATGAATTGTTTGTGAATAATGATAGGGCTTTCAAAATTATTTGTAAAGTTTATTAATTTTATGAAGTTTACTTATATTATGCAATTAAATAATGTTATATTGAAAAAGAATTCAAAATAGAAATTTTAGTGTTAGGAGTAGAAACGATGGGTTTGTTAATTGAACATGTCACCAAGAAATTTGGATATTTTACAGCAGTAAATGATATTTCGCTAAGACTTGATAAGGGGAAAATGTTGGGATTCTTAGGGAGAAATGGTGCGGGAAAAACAACGACATTTCGCATGATTCTTGGCTTAAGTGAAACAACAACAGGCCATATTACATATGAAGGGAAAAATATTAACAAACATATGTATAACAAAGTTGGCTATTTGCCAGAAGAGCGTGGCCTACATCCCAAAATGACTGTAGAGGAAGAACTCACTTATCTTGCCACTTTAAAAGGTTTATCAAGTAGAGATATTCAACAACGTATTGATTATTGGTTAGAGCGATTTGCAATTACTGAGAATCGAAAGAAACGTATTCAATCTTTATCTAAAGGTAATCAACAAAAAATTCAATTACTTGCAAGTATGCTTCATGAGCCAGAATTACTTATTTTAGATGAACCTTTTAGTGGGCTAGATCCCGTTAACGTTGAATTACTTAAACGTGCAGTTAAAGATTTAAATGATAAAGGATCTACTATAATATATAGCTCACATCGAATGGAGCACGTTGAAGAACTATGTGATGACGTTTGTATTATTGATAAAGGACAACTTGTTGTTTCAGGAGATATACAGAAAGTTCGCTCTGAACATGGTAATAAATTAGTTATCGTCGAATCAGATCACCAGATAGATGGTCTTGATGATATACCAGGAATCTTGAAAAAGGAGCATCGTAAACATGATGTTCGTTTAACGATTGAAAATGAAGCGGTTGCGGAAAAGATTTATAATACTGTAATTAAACAAGGATACGTGAGACGTTTTCAAGTCTTAGAACCATCGCTTAATGATATATTTATCGATAAAGTAGGTGAACTACATGAGTAAATTTTGGTCAACATTCAAACTCACTTATATGAGTAAAATTAAATCAAAAGCATTTATTATATTTATGGCCATCGTTGTTGTGCTCATGGTTGGACTTTCAAACATAGATAAAATTATGGGGTTATTTGATCATGGTCCAGATAAAGTAGGTATAGTTACACAGAATGAACAAATATATAAAGTGTTAAAGCAACAAGGACATAGTCTTGAAGATGACGCGAAATTTAAAAAAGTAAGTAAAACCAAAGCAGAAAAGTTAGTTAAAAATGAAAAATTAGATAGAGCCTATATAGTCAAACAAAATAAAGATAATCAATTGTCAGGTACTATATTAAGTAAGGACAATGTTGATGTTGAAGATAAACAGCGGTTTACTGAAGTATTAACAACAATGCAATCTCATTTAGTTGCCTCAAAGCTTGACTTAAGCCAAAAAGAGTTAAAACAATTGCAATCGCAAAGTCAAGTAGATAGTAAAATCATGTCTGATAAAGAAGATAGTCAATTAAATTCTGGCCAAAAAACGCTAAATTACATTTTGATTTACGCAACATTAATGCTAATATTTTTCATCATTTTCAACTTTGCAGGTCAAGTGGCAATGGAAATTGCTACGGAGAAAACATCCCGGGTGATAGAAATGATAATTACAAGTGTTTCACCAGTTGTACATATACTTGCTAAAATTGCTGCAGTAATTGCTGTTGCTTTCACTCAAGTTATCATGATTATTCTTACGGCATTAATATGTATATTTGCATTTGATTTAAAGAAATTGTTCAAAAACTTTGATATACAAATGAATCACCTTGCATGGCAAATTATTGTTGTGAGCTTGCTATGTCTGATTGTAGGTATTTTCTCTTATGTGTTGCTTGCAGCTATTCTTGGATCGCTCGTCTCAAGAATTGAAGATATGAATCAAACTTTAATGCCATTAACATTATTAGCTATGATTGCATTTTACATCGCGATATTTAGTATCATGAAGCCAGATATGTTACTCACTAAGATTACAAGTTTTATACCATTTTTAGCACCGTTCGAATTATTAGTACGATCTCAATCATCTGATCTAGACATATGGGAAATTATTGTCAGCATGGGGTTATCAGTGATTGTGATTATCTTATTATTATGGATAGCAGTAAAAACATATAAAGATTCTGTTCTCACATTTGAGAAAGGATTATTTAAATCTATACATCGACTCATTAAAAATAAATAACTCAGTAAAGCCAAGTATTTGAATTTTCATCAAATATTTGGCTTTTTATGTGGTTAACCTATGGAATAATAAAAGAAAAAGTGTAACAATATGTAAGTGAAAACATCGTCGTTAAATTAATGATAGATTTATAGAATTTAACATTGATACAATGTAACTTAACATATTAAATAAATTTCTTTTGAGTTTATCTACCTCTAAACAATAAAGAATGAGACTATTTGATAGGGTGGTGCATTGTATCGTGTTTTATCCAGTATTTATTTTTATATTAGCAGGCCTTTGTGAAATTGGCGGAGGCTATTTAATATGGTTATGGTTAAGGGAAGGCCATACATATTGGCTAGGTTTAATGGGAGGCATCATACTCATACTTTACGGCGTGGTTGCAACGTTTCAATCATTTCCTACTTTTGGTAGAGTATATGCAGCTTATGGAGGCGTATTTATTATAATGAGCCTGTTTTGGGCTTATGTAGTAGATAAACAATCGCCAGATAAATATGATGTTATAGGCGCTATAATATGTATCATCGGTGTGCTTGTCATGTTATTACCTAGCAGAGCTTAATTTAACGTGGTTGAAAGGGAGATTATGTAATGATAGTTGAAGTTGAGCATCAAAGACATGATGTTGATTTAATTAAAATCGATAATGATGAAACAAAAATTGTATTCTCGAACTACGGTGCTAGAATTGTATCGTGGAAATATCATGACAATAACATTATTTTAGGGAATGTAGTAGAAGCGGATGAATTCTATTTTGAAAATCCATTTAACTTTGGTGCGACAATTGGTCGTTATGCAGGTAGGATTAAAGATGCATCATTTAAGTTAGATGGACATACATATGAATTAGAGAACAATGATAGCCCACATCATATTCATGGTGGTTCCAAAGGTCTGGATAAACGTATCTTTGATTATGAAATTATTGATGAAATTGGACAAATTAAAATTATATTCACTACAACAATTAAAGAAATGGAAGATCATTATCCTGGAGATATGACTATTAAGGTAACGCATACATATGATGCTGACCATCGATGGACTGTACAATATGAAGCTGAATCAACGAAAAGGACATTATTCAACCCTACAAACCATGTATATTTTAATTTAAATCGTGATAACAATGTGGTTGATAATCATCGAATGTCCAGTTCATCGTTAAAGATGTATACACTTGATGATGAAAATATCGTGACAGGCGATGAGCCACTCAACTTTAGTCAAATATTTGAAGACGAACACATTCTCTTTAAAGATATATTTGATAGTACGAATCAAAAGCTTCAAGAACAAATGCAACGTTATAAAGGTTTAGATCATCCATTTAAAGTGGGTGACCAACAACTTGCTATAGATAATAAAGAGTTTGAACTTCTGATCGAAACGGACATGCCCAATATGGTTATATTTACATTTAACGAACCTCAAAATTGGGACAGCGATTTTAATATTTATAAATCTCATTCTGGTTTCACAGTAGAAACGCAACATATTCCTAATGACATTAATATGTATGGAGAAAAAGCACAATCAATTTTAAACCCCCATACACCATATTTTTCTAAAACAAGTTATCAAATCAATGAAAAGTAACTCATATCGGATACATTGCTTTATAGCAGTAGTATCCGATTTTTTAGTTTTAAAATTATTTATTATCTCAAAATATAAAGGCTGTTTCAGCAACACTTTCAAAAATTTAAAAATTGATGAAGTAATAATGTACAGACTTTTTTAAAAATAATCGGGTATTCAAAAATAAACAAAGTCATGTAAAATAATATTAAGGATTAAAGAGAAAAGGAGACTTTCGGCTAATGAAAGACGTAAAAGAACTTAAACTTATGACATTAGATGATGTAACGAGCCAAATAAAAGATGGTATGACACTCGGAATCGGTACAGGAAGTACTATTGAGTTGTTAGTACCTAAAATTGCTGAGTTGATTCATCAACATCATTACGAAATTACAGGCGTGTGCACATCAAATAAAACTGCTTTTCTTGCCAAGGAGTTAGATATAAACATTGTTGAAGTCAACGACGTAAAAAAAATTGATCTTGCTATAGATGGTGCAGATGAAGTTGATCCAAATCTCAACCTTATTAAAGGTGGGGGCGGTGCACTGTTCAGAGAAAAAGTGATTGATGAAATGGCTGAAAGGTTTGTTGTCATTGCCGATGAAAATAAAATCGTTGACTATTTAGGTCAAACGTTTGTTTTACCAGTTGAAGTTGATAAATTTAATTGGTATCAAGTTTCCAAAAAGATTGAGAGTATTAAGGGCGTAAAAGTGAATAGACGTGTGAATGAAGACGTTCCATTTACAACAGATAATGGAAATTATATATTAGATTGTAATTTACCAGAAGGCATTGATCCGTATGAAATGCATGAATTTTTGATTCATTTAACAGGAGTATTAGAAACAGGATATTTTCTCGATATGACTGATCAAGTGATTGTAGGTACCCAAAATGGCGTAAAAATCATGGATAAATAAATTGAGTTAAGATGATGAGATAAATTTTTGAAATGACTTACATAGGTGTATTGTCATCAATCCTGGTATCAAAATATGGTTTTGCAAATGAAATTTAGAATTTGAATAAACAAAATTAAAAGGCAACTTCTACTGAATTAATTTAGAAGTTGCCTTTAATATACTTAATTATTCTTTTTTAGTTGAATCACTCATGTCTTGTTCTTCAACTTGATTAATTTCTTTCTTTACATCGCTAACAACAGATGAATGACGATCTTCTGTATATTTAGCGCTGTCCTTTAAATCTGTATCACTCGTGTTTGAATGCTCTGAACTCGCTTCTGAATTATTATCTTCTTTATTAGCAACGCTATCATTTTCAAATTGATGATTTTTTGAATCATCATTTTTATGACTTTCAAAATCATCTTCTTCGGTGTGGTCTAAATAATTATTGGGTTGCACTTCATCTAAACTTTGTTTCGTTGTTTTGTAAGCAATGGCACGAATAATTAAACTGATAATGATAAACAATACGCCTACAATTGTAGTGGAAAGTGCAATCACTTTCATTGAGAAAAGATCACCAGTTTCTTCACTGAAAAGAAAAACTAAGGCGAATGTCATTGCTGCATGGAATATAGTCGCAATATAGATTGTACGTCCATGTGTTGCTCTGATTAATTCACCAATAATCATCGAGAACATAAATGTATATAAGAAATGGTAACCAGCATATTCAATACCATAAGTAGTGTTTGCGGTGAAGATTGAATAAATTACACCTACAATAATACTAGCAAAGAATGTGTTCATCTTAGATTCAAGAATACTTTGTAAGTATGAACGGAAACCAAATTCAGTAACAAACGCCATTAATAAATGGCCAATTAGAATTGTAATTAAAGATACTGATAAATCTGATGTTTGTAAAAGGATAAAACTGTCAGCAAAAGTATTGAAACAGAACATACCAATCATAAAAATGATAAGCGGTAAAATGAGTGCTAATAGGATACGTTCAATAACTTTTAGACTGAATGAAAATTTTAATCCGGCTAATTGTTCTTTTTTATACTTAAATACTAAAATACATACTAATGATGCAATAAATGGAGCTAAGTCTTTGATGTCAAAAACAAATCTTTTAACTCCAATGGACGCTTGGAAATCTCTAAGTATAATGGATAAGGCCATTGTAATAACAAAGAAGACAAAGACCATCATTGCCCATTGAAACCCAGAAATTCGAGAGTTTTTCATTTTTGTAACCTCCATTAGGTAACAGCCAAATTTCTTTTATTTGCAATTATACATCTTACAAGCATATGTTTAAATTGTCTATTTTAATTATCATAAAAATGTAATAGTCCTGAAGTATTTTGTTAGATAATCGTAATTAATCAATTTTAATAGAGGGTATCACTTAACTACTAGCGTTGAATTCGATAACATCAATAGTTATACTTTAAATAGTTTATATAATAAATAAATTAAGGGGGAAATATCATGTATAGACTTGCGGAACCGGATTTATGGAAAGGTCGTTTAGATAGTGAAACAGATTCAAGACAATTTAGACATTTCCAAACTGTAAAATTTGGAGATTTAACTAAAGTTGAAAAAACTAATAACCCCAAAGGTGTAGGTATACTTGGATATGCTGTAGATAAAGGGGTTGAATTAAATAAAGGTCGTGTAGGTGCAAAAGAAGGACCTAATAAAATTAAACAAGCCTTTGCTGGATTGCCAGATTTAAATCAATGTGAAGAGCTCATTGATTACGGTAATGTAGAACATGATCATGATTCACTTATAGATACGCAACAAGAGTATGCTGAGCTTGCAGCGAAATCAATTCAAAATCATAAACAAACTTTCTTACTTGGTGGTGGACATGATATTGCTTATGCACAATATTTAGCCACGCGTAAAGTTTATCCAAATGAGTCTATCGGTGTTATAAATATTGATGCACATTTTGATACTCGTGACGAAGGTGAGTCTACGTCGGGTACTAGTTTTAGACAGATTCTAGATCAAGACGATAATGCTGATTACATGGTATTAGGTATTTCTCAAGGTGGTAATACTCAAGGTTTATTCGATTTTGCTAAAGAGAAGAATGTTCAATATGTGTACGCAGATGAGTTGCTACACCAAGTTTCTCCCCCGATTAAAGATATGATTGAACATTTTATACATGATCATGATGTCATCATGTTTACTGTGTGTATGGACGTTGTAGACAGTGCATTTGCGCCTGGTGTGAGTGCGCCTGCCGTTTTAGGTATCTATCCTCATACTGTATTTGAGCTAGCGAAACGTATTATTCCTAGTGAGAAAGTGGCTTCGATTAGTATAGCAGAGATGAATCCTGAGTATGATTTAGATAATCGTACTGCAAAACTAGTAGCAAACTTAGTTCATCATTTCTTAATTTAATACCTTTAAAAAATGGATTACTAATATTGAAAAAATAAATATTCATGATATACAACAGCCCAATTAGCGTCACAAAGATAATTTTAACGCTAATTGGGCTTTTTTTAATATAAGTTTATTTAAGTATCCCAATACGCTATACAAAGTTGTATTAAAGACATTACTTGTTCAGAATGCTTACGCTTATTTAAATAATTAATAAAAATCTTACGTCCTAAATTCGGGCGAATTTTAATACTATCCAAATCATTAGTAAAATTTGATTGATAATAAAAACGAGGTATCACTGCATAACCTAATCCTAAATGAACAAAGTTTGTTGCTGATTCAAAGCGATCGGCTTCTAAGACTATATTAGGGTGTTGATTCATACGATTGAAATAATCATCTAAATGGTCACGTACTTGTGAATTTTTGTTTGGCATTATTAGAGGAAGATGCTCAATAGTAATTGTCTTCTGATTTGGAAATTCATCCTTAGGCGTAATTAACACATAAGGTTCCTTATACAATGGAATAGATGCGATATCTTCATGAGTGATTTCTTCATTCGTTAGTGCAAAATGAACATCAAAATTAAGCAATTTGTCTATAGATGAATGACGGTCATGTACTTCGTACATACGATATTGTTGATTAGGATAATCATTATGATGTTGTTTTATCACTTTACCCATCCATTGACTTGTGGATTCTAACATTCCCATTTTAATTCTAGGTTCAGATGTAATATTTAAGTCATACATTTTTTCAACTGTGGAACGATATTCCTGTACGATATGTGTCGCATGCTTATAAAATTGAATGCCTTTTTCAGTGATTTTAATGTCTTTAGTTGTACGCATAAATAAGTCATAACCTAAATCAGCTTCCATCTTTTTAATTGTTGCTGTTAGCGAAGGTTGGCTTATATGAAGGAAATTAGCCGCTTTAGTAAAACTATTATATTTAACTATAGCTAAAAAATATTCAAGCTGAATAATCTTCAAGTGTGACACCCCTATTTATAGTTTTAAGTTATAAATAATTAGTTTATTTATATTTGTTGTCTATATCTTAGTACATTATACTATAAATGTAAGATATTTAAAGCAGTCTAAATGTTTGGAATTTGAATTATTTGAATATTTAATTAATTTTCTAATGGCATTAAAGCTTCTTAATTAATATTCGTTTAGAAGGGGGTTCATTTTTCAAATAGGGTTGCTGAGCTCATTTAAATAGGTTTGAATGATTATTCCAGATGGGAGAGATTAATATGAGAAAAATTCAAGCAAAAAAGGGTTTAGATATTGAGTGTAAAGGTTGGGAGCAAGAAGCGGTATTAAGAATGTTATATAACAACTTAGACCCAGAAGTTGCTGAACATCCTGAAGAATTAGTTGTTTACGGAGGTATTGGTAAGGCTGCTCGTAATTGGAAAGCGTTTGAAGCAATTGAAAACACTTTACGTGATCTTGAAGCAGATGAAACGATGTTAGTGCAATCTGGTAAACCAGTTGCCGTATTTAAAACGCATGAAGAAGCGCCACGTGTCTTAATATCAAACTCAGTTTTAGTTCCAGAATGGGCGAACTGGGATCACTTTAATGAACTAGATACAAAAGGGTTAATCATGTATGGTCAAATGACCGCTGGAAGTTGGATTTATATAGGTTCACAAGGTATCGTTCAAGGAACTTATGAAACCTTCGCTGAATTAGCTAATCAAGAATATAAAAGTGATTTAACAGGAACAATTACTTTAACTGCAGGTTTAGGTGGTATGGGTGGGGCACAGCCACTTGCTGTAACTATGAATAACGGAGTCGCAATTTGTGTGGACGTTGATGAAACACGTGTTGATAAACGTGTAGAAACAAAATATTGTGATGTTAAATCTACGGATTTAGATGAAGCTCTAAAAATGGCTCAAGAGGCAAAAGACAAAGGTGAAGCTCTATCAATTGGTTTAGTTGGTAATGCAGTGGATATTCATAAAGCAATTTTAGATAAAGGTTTCAAAATTGATATCATTACAGACCAAACGAGTGCGCATGACCCATTAAATGGTTACGTGCCACAAGGCTATTCTGTTGAGGAAGCGAAGAAATTACGTCAAGAAGATCCAAAAAAATACGTAGAATTATCTGAAGCTTCAATGGCTAAGCACGTTGAGTTGATGTTGGAATTCCAAAAAATTGGTGCTGTAGCATTTGATTATGGTAATAATATTCGTCAAGTTGCATACAATAATGGTGTTGAAAATGCTTTCGACTTTCCAGGATTCGTACCAGCATATATCCGTCCACTCTTCTGTGAAGGTAAAGGACCTTTCCGATTCGCAGCATTAAGTGGTGATCCTAAAGATATCGAACGTGCTGATGAAGAAATGAGAAGATTATTCCCAGATAATGAAAAATTATTAAGATGGTTAGATTTAGCTGAAGAAAAAATTTCGTATCAAGGTTTACCATCAAGAATTGCATGGCTAGGTTATGGTGAACGTGCAAAGATGGGTCTAGCTTTAAACAAGCTTGTACGTGATGGAGAAATTTCAGCACCCATTGTTATAGGACGTGACCATTTAGACTCTGGTTCAGTAGCAAGTCCTAACCGCGAAACTGAAGGTATGCAAGATGGCAGTGATGCAGTTGGTGATTGGGCTGTACTCAACGCATTGATTAATACTGCAGCTGGTGGTTCTTGGATTTCATTCCATCATGGTGGCGGTGTAGGTATGGGTTATTCATTACACGCTGGCATGGTAGTAGTAGCAGATGGTTCAGAACGTGCTGATAGAAGATTAGGACGAGTTTTAACTACAGATCCGGGTATGGGAGTAGCGAGACACGTTGATGCAGGATATGACATCGCTATTAAAACGGCTAAAGATAAAGGTGTCCAAATTCCAATGATTGATGAAGCAGGTGATAAATAATGAATGATTTAATAATCCAAAATATTCAAGAATTAATTTTACCTAAATCTACTGACAAACCTTTAAAAGGGGGAGAGTTGGACGAATTAGAAGTTGTAGAGAATGGTACAGTTGTAATTAAAGATGGGAAAGTGGTTTACTCTGGACCTCATACAGATGACTATGAGGCTAAAGAGGTCATTGATGCTAGTGGTAGAGTGGTATCTCCTGCACTTGTAGATGCGCATACACACCTCATTTTTGGTGGCTCACGTGAACATGAAATGTCATTAAAACGCCAAGGGAAATCCTATTTAGAAATATTGGAATCTGGTGGAGGTATTCTTTCAACTGTAAAGTCTACTCGAGAAATTAGTGAGGAAGATCTTTTCAAAAAAGCAGAGCATGATTTACTAACAATGATTAAACATGGTGTGTTAACAGTAGAAAGTAAAAGTGGCTATGGTTTAGATAAAGAAAATGAATTAAAACAGTTAAGAGTATCGAACCGTTTAGCTGAAAAATATAACCTAAACATGAAACACACTTTCTTAGGGCCGCATGCAGTGCCTGAAGAAGCTGAATCTAATGAAGCGTTCTTAGAAGAAATGATTAAATTATTACCAGAAGTTAAAGAATATGCAGATTTTGCTGATATTTTTTGTGAAACTGGTGTATTCTCAGTTGAAGAATCTAAGCGATATATGGAAAAGGCTAAAGAAGCTGGATTTAAAGTTAAAATTCACGCTGATGAAATTGATCCATTAGGCGGATTAGAGTTGGCTATTGATGAAGGTGCAATTTCAGCTGACCATTTAGTTGCTTCTAGTGAAGAAGGTAAAGCTAAACTTAAAAATAGTGATACTGTGGCGGTATTATTACCAGCTACAACATTTTACTTAGATAAAAATGACTACGCAGATGCACGTGGTATGTTGAATAATGGTGGTGCGATTGCAGTAGCAACTGACTACAATCCAGGTAGTAGCGTAACAAATAATTTACAACTTGCGATGGCGATTGCTGCATTGAAATTAAAATTATCACCAAATGAAGTTTGGAATGCCGTGACAGTAAACGCAGCTAAAGCAATTGATGCTGATGCAGGTACGATTAATCAAGGGGACCAAGCAAATATTGTAATTTGGGATGCGCCAAACCATGAGTATATCCCATATCATTTCGGTATTAATCACGCTCAAAAAGTGATTAAAGATGGTAAAGTTATCGTGGATAATGAATTTAAGTTAGATTAAAGTAAATCAGTTACTTGTAAATGAGCTAGGCGGTTATGTTATCAAAAAGTGTTAAAGCGTTCGTTTATAGTCTTTAGCGAGTCCTTTGAGGGCTCGCCTTTTTATATTCAAACGAGAGGTTTATAATATAGTGAAAAAGTGAAAATAATGATTATACTTATATCGATATGAGAGGTTCAATAGTTTGAAATGAAGCCTCTAAAGCTTAGCAAAAAGGGGATGTATTAATGACCGAGTTGCATAAAATTGCTTATATAGAGGAATGGAAAGGTCATTATGGTCAAAATATTTTAGCAGGTATACTCATGGCATTAGCACTATTACCGGTCGCTATTGCTTTTTCTTTTATAGTACATATTAAGCCAACGTTAGGACTGATGAGTTGTGGTTTAATGATGTGTCTCATTTCTTTGTTCGGTAAAAGGTTAGCAATGGTTTCAGGACCAAGTAGTGGTATTTCTATCATAGGTGGGCCTTTAGTAGAACAATATGGGGTTCATTATTTGGCTCTTGCAACAATACTCATGGGAATGATTTTATTTATATTTGGTTTATGCCATATTGATAAAATATTAAAACTCATACCTAATACTGTTGTGATGGGGTTTATGAACGCCTTGGGACTTCTATTATTGTGGACACAAATGAAGTATATATTTGGTATCTCAATAGCAACTTATGTGGTAAGTGCACTCACTTTTATAATTATTTTTATTTCATCTAGAACAATTAAAGTAATTCCGGCACCGCTGATTACTATTATCGTATTAACATTTGCGACATGGCTTATTCATCCGAATTTGCAATACGTACATGATATGGCGGATATACACTTTTCAATGCCATCGATTCATATACCTCAAGAAATGTTTGAACTGAGTGCTTTCTTCATTGCTTTAAAATATGCTTTCACAATGTCCGTTATTTCAGTAATCCAAACCAACTTAACAAATGATATGATGAATATGATTTCACAACATCCAACTAATAAAGACAGAGAGATTGTAGGACAAGGGTTATCAAATATTATCGTTGGTTTATTCGGAGGATATGGTTCAAGCGGTTTAGTTGGACAATCGAAATTTAATTATCGTATGGGAGCAAGAACACGAGTAGCGACGCTCACTACCGGTATTTTCTTATTATTATGTGTGTTCGTCTTAGGACAACTCGTTGGTTTAATACCAATGGTGGTACTCGCTTCGGTACTCATTACTATTTCTTTGAATACCTTTGATAGACGCACTTTTCAACATATTAAAGGTGCACCAGTTAAACGTGGATTGGTTATGGGATTAACGATGATTTTAATTTTAATTACTAATAATTTAGCTATTGGAGTTATTGCAGGCACGTTATTTTACTACATTTTACGCTTATTTTTTAAAAAAGAAGGGACTGAATAGCTTATGCCAAATTATTCAGATTATGTTAATTGGAGACGTACATTTCATCAATTCCCAGAGCTTTCTGATAAAGAGTATGAAACTACAAAGCGACTTAAACGTATACTTGAAAGTTTTGATATAACCATTTTAGATGTACCTTTAGAAACGGGTTTAGTGGCTGAAATAGGTAGAGGTGAACCGGTGATTGC
The DNA here is from genome assembly GCF_001837405.1 of Staphylococcus sp. HMSC067F07. Taxonomy (NCBI): domain Bacteria; kingdom Bacillati; phylum Bacillota; class Bacilli; order Caryophanales; family Staphylococcaceae; genus Staphylococcus; species Staphylococcus sp. HMSC067F07. The sequence goes on from NZ_KV832234.1 coordinate 562,171, forward strand.
AGTAAGAACTGATATTGATGCATTACCGATAAACGAACAAGTTGTGCACGAGTTTACATCTACAAATGAAGGAGTAATGCATGCATGTGGTCATGATATCCATATGGCAAGTATTTTAGGCGTAGCAACTCAACTTAAAGAGCTTGAAAACGAATTAAGTGGACGAGTGAGAATATTGTTTCAAGCTTCTGAAGAATTAGGTCATGGTGCAATTAAGTTAAGTGAAACTGGAGTACTTAAGAACGTTAAAGCAGTCTTAGGTTTTCATAATTATCCTTCACTAGACATTGGTGAATTCGCGATTAAAAGTGGTGTAATCACTTCCGCTGTAGATCGTTTTGAGTTTCATATTCAAGGAAAAGGTGCTCATGCAGCAAAACCAGAACAAGGAAATGACCCGGTCATTGTAGTAGGTCAACTGATTAACAGCCTACAATCTATTGTGAGTCGTAATTTATCAGCATTTGATAGTGCGGTCGTTACGATAGGGGAAGTGTCATGTGGGAATACATGGAATGTCATCGCTGATCAAGCTTATATTCAAGGTACTGTTCGTTCATTTGATTCTAAAAAACGTCAACTTATAAAGCAACGTATGAAAGAAATTTCAGATGGGTTATCTCTAGCATTTAATGTAGACATTAAATTCGAATATACACAATTACCGGGTGCTGTCGTAAATGATGAAACACTTACCCAACAAGCGATTGAAGCAGCTAAGGAAGTAGGTTACAACATTCAAATGATGGAAGAACCACTAACGATTGGTGAAGATTTCTCAGGTTATACGAAAGATTATCCTGGTGTCTTTGCTATCATTGGCTCAAATAGTGAATATGATTTGCATCATCCTAAATATGACCCAGATGAACGTATTTTAGAGAAAGTACCAACGTATTTTGTAACGCTCGTTAAAAAGTTATTGAATGGTAAATCTATACGGCAATAGTTGCCATGTAGCTATTTAAAGTGCTATTGAATTCATTTTCAGAGATAAAATGATGATTAAAATATACTTTATGATGGGTAAATAATATTAAATCTTAAATATGGAGATGATGAATGATGTCAGCACAAGATCCTAGAAATAAATTTAAAACGTCTGATTATGATCAACAAGAGCAAGAGTTACCAGGTCTACAATCGAAAATGACACCTCAACCTGATTGTGGTGAAACATCTTACAAAGGTCATGAGAGATTAAAAGGCTATAAGATGTTAGTGACTGGAGGAGATTCAGCAATTGGACGCGCAGCTGCAATCGCTTATGCTAAAGAAGGTGCAGATGTGGCTATTAACTATTTACCGAGTGAAGAAGAAGACGCACAAGAAGTAAAACAAGTGATTGAGGATGCTGGTCAGAAAGGTATTCTAATTCCTGGAGATTTAAGGGATGAACAGTTTAACTATGATATGGTAGAAACGGCTTATAATGAATTAGGCGGTTTAGATAATGTAACGTTAGTTGCCGGCCACCAACAATATCATGATGATATTCACGGATTTAATACTGAAGCTTTCGCAGAGACGTTTGAAACGAATGTATATCCAGTATTCTGGACAGTTCAAAAAGCGTTAGAATATTTAAAACCTGGCTCATCAATTACGACGACGTCTTCCGTTCAAGGATATAATCCGAGTCCAATTTTACATGATTACGCAGCTTCTAAAGCAGCAATTATTTCATTAACGAAAAGTTTCTCTGAAGAACTTGGTGCGAAAGGTATTCGAGTGAATTGTGTTGCTCCTGGGCCATTCTGGTCACCGCTTCAAATTACTGGAGGTCAACCTCAAAGTGCAATTCCTACATTTGGACAACAAACGCCACTGGGTCGTGCCGGTCAACCAGTTGAATTATCAGGTACTTACGTTTTACTTGCTTCAGAAGATTCAAGTTATACTACTGGCCAAGTCTTTGGTGTAACAGGTGGTACGCAAATCGACTAACAATTGATTTACTTTTAATATGTAAATTATATATTGATTATTTTAAGGTGATGGGGACTCGACTGAGTTCCCATTTTTTAGTGTGAGAGTAGAAAGTTTTCACCATATTAAATGGTGATTTGATAATAGTTGAAGCTTTCATGTAAGATGTATGTGATTGGTGAAATATAGAATAAAGGTGATTATAAAATGAAGAATTTTTTAATCAGATGGTTACCTAATATCTTAATTGCTTTAGCTTTACCGTCACTAATATTGTGCCATCATAATCTAATAGTAATATTAGCTATAGCTGTGATTATTTGTACATATATTTCTGCAGTTAATGTTTATTTAGTTAACGAGAATGTAAAAAAGGTATAACTTGGTTTAATCCTGTGATTGATTATATTTTAGCAATTGTTTCTGCACTTGCTTATTTTGGAATGTTCAGTTGTGTTATTACACAACCTTTTTCAAATGTTACGATGCTACTAATCATTATTTGTTCTGGAAGTATTGCTTACGTCCTTGAAGTGAAGCTTAAAATTAGTGAAGCAAAAAATGGTAAATTTCTTCATGGCGACGAAATGAGTGAATATAAAATTGTATCGGTTAGAACTGAAAAAATTTTCAAAAGGGTATCTTTATGTTCAACAATTATAAGCATTTTACTCATATTTATAAGTCTTTATTTGAAATGGTGGATTGTTTTTGGTGTAGCTATTGTGTTATTGATTATTGTTGCTTTAGCAATCACGATTTATGAGAAATTTTTCACTACACAGATTGAAGAATAATTTTAAAATACAATAAACTTTATGTATTGACGTGTCTATAATTATCTTGTAACGTTAGACACAATTCGAATAACTTATCGAGAGAAGTGGAGGGACTGGCCCTAGGAAGCTTCGGCAACATTTTATCATGTGCCAATTCCAGTAACCGCTAAGGTTAGAAGATAAGCTGAAATGCTATGCCAACAGAGTATAAATGGTGAAATAACATATCTTTTAATCACTTGTTGGTATGAGTTGACTCTATTGATACACACTTGGGTTAGTTTTCAAATAAAGTCACTTACCGGAGCGGAATGAAGAAATGATTCATTGAGAATGAAATTTCTGTTTCGCTCCTATTTTTATGGAAAGTAGGTCAAATTTATGGAGAAAGTAAAGAAAGGTAACGCGTGGGCCCTGCTCCCATTACTCCTATTTGTATTACTCTTTTTAGGTGTAGGAATTATTTCAGGAGATTTTACAACTATGCCTTTAAATGTTGCAATTACAATAACAGTAATCGTTGCCTTACTTATGAATAGAAAAGAATCTTTTGCCAAGAAGGTAGAAGTATTTACTAAAGGTGCTGGACATTCGAACATTATCTTGATGATGTTAATTTTTATCTTGGCAGGTGCGTTTTCAACTACTGCTGAAAAAATGGGTGGTGTTACATCTACTGTTAATTTAGGTTTATCATTGATTCCTCAAAATTTAATCATTGTAGGCCTATTTGTTATTTGTATGTTCGTGTCTATTTCGATGGGGACATCAGTTGGGACTGTTGCAGCGATAGCCCCAGTAGGATTTGGATTCGCACAAGCAACACATGTGCCCGCAGCTTTAGCTATGGCTACGGTAGTCGGTGGTGCAATGTTTGGTGATAATCTGTCAATGATTTCGGACACTACCATTGCTGCAGTAAGAACTCAAAAGACTAAGATGAATGACAAGTTTAGAGTTAATTTTAAAATCGTTTTACCAGGTGCTATTTTAACGATTATAATTTTATTTTTCTTAACGAATGGTATTTCAATCGATCATGCCAAAAGTTATGATTATAACTTAATTAAAGTTATTCCATATTTATTAGTACTGATACTCGCACTTGTAGGTGTAAACGTCATCATTGTACTCATTGGTGGTACAGCCTTAGCAGGTTTAATAGGATTAATTGATGGTTCCTTTGGTTGGAAAGGACTTCTCAGTGCCGTATCTAAAGGTATAATTGGAATGGAAGATATTGCAATGATAGCATTACTGATTGGTGGCCTTGTAGGTATCATTCAACATAATGGTGGCATAGATTGGTTACTACAGTTTGTACGTGCTAGAGTTAAATCTAAACGTGGTGCAGAATTAGGTATTGCCAGTTTAGTAAGTGCCGCGGATATATCTACTGCTAATAATACAATTTCTATTATTATGGCAGGACCTTTAGCCAAGAATATTGCTGATGAGTATGATGTCGATCCGCGCAAGTCAGCTAGTATATTAGATATATTCGGAGGATGTTTCCAAGGGTTACTCCCATATAGTCCTCAAGTTATTTCAGCAGCTGGTGTTGCTGGTATTTCTCCATTCTTACTTGTTCCTTATAGTATCTATCCAATTTTATTAGGAATCTGTGGTTTAGTGGCTATTATTTTGAGAGTCCCTCGTTTAAAAGATAAACCTCAAAAATAAATATAAATTAAAAGGAAGCTACTCATTTAGATTTTAGCTTCCTTTTAACTTTTTCAGAGCTTTCAGAGTTTGTGACATAGCTTAAATACGTTAAAATAGAAATAAGAGTGAAAGTAGGTGAAAGAGAGTGGCAAAATATAATGTAGAGAATGAACACGTAGAAATCGACATCGAACGTTTACTAAAATTTACTCCAGAAGTTGTTTATGAAGCATGGACAAAAGTGGAGATTCTTAAACAATGGTTCATGACAACACCACGTACAAATAAGACTTTTGAAGCGGATGTCCAAGAAGGCGGTACATATCGTATAGTAGATAGTAGAAATGGGAAGCAAAATGTTATCGAAGGTAAATACGAAGAGCTTGTAATGGATGAATACATTAAAATGACAATAGGTATGCCTGGTTTAAGCGCCGAAGAGGATGTCATAGAAGTAGAATTCTTTGAACGTGAAAATGGTGGTACTCAAATGTTGTTTTACTACCGCTCATTAGTTGAAAAGGAAAGACGTTTAACTGCGTTGGAGTACAAACAGAAGAAGAAAGAATATCATGATTCAACTGCGCATGGTTTTGAATTAATGATTGATCAAATGCAACATATATTAGAAGAACTAGAAGAACAACAGCATAATTAAAAACAATCGCAAGCATTAAATGAGTAGCCCCTAGGTGTTACAAATAATGCTTGCGATTTTATTTATAATAATTCATTTTTTTCTTTACGTTCATTATATTTTCTTAAAAGTGTTTCAAAAAAGATATGGTAACTAATAAAGCTTGAATAATCGGTACCGTCATTTAAATAAAATGTATTACTTGAAACATATATATTATAGTTTGCTTGTTGAGCGAGTGAGTTATCTTTCATCGTTGTTACTGAGATAAAATATTTCTGTCTTAATTGAAGAAGCTGTGTAACTTCGGTCAATTGATATGTCTCGCCAGATAATGAAATAATAAAGAATAAATCCTCTGGAACAGTTTTATTTAACACCATTTTTAATTCATGAACATCATGTAGGATTATAATGTTTTTATGCATTGTAAGTAAAATACGTTGTGCTTCTTCAGCCACATTCATTTGAGCGCGTCCTGTTCCGTAAAGATAAATCGTAGTGGCTTCATGCATTTTATTCGTTAATAATTGATAATCAATGCGATCTAAATAACTAAAGGTATTTGCTATTTCTTGTTTAAATTGTTCCATTGAATCAGAAGGAAGCTGATTCTTTTTTTCATTTTCAAATTTCAAAAATGATTTAAAATCACTGTAGCCATCAAATCCTAGTTTACGTGTAAAACGGTGGATAGTGGCATTTGATGCATGCGTATGTACAGCTAAATCTTGAATTTTCATATTTTTACATTCTTCTATATGTGTATTAACATAACTTGCGATTTGTATATCATTATCATTCAATTTATCGAAATGAGTGTTCACACGTTCATCTAGTATCATTTAAGCACCTCATTGTTTTGCATGAAAAAATTTCCGTTCAATGAAAATATAATCTGATTATACAAAATAGTTTCAAAATGCGTCAACGTCGTTGTTATTATGTAAGCGTTTACTATATATTGAAATTAACTTATTTAGAGATACTAACACTTACTAATAAACATATAAGTAAATGATAGTGAGAAATAGATTGGGATGTGGAGGTTTTAATTATGAATGCTATCAAACGATTCGGTAGTGCGATGATCGTGCCAGTGTTGATGTTTGCTTTCTTTGGTATCGTACTTGGGTTTGCGACACTTTTCAAAAATCCAACAATCATGGGCGGTTTAGCAGATCAGCATACATTCTGGTTCAAATTCTGGTCAGTGATAGAGTCAGGCGGATGGGTCATCTTTAATCACATGGAAATCGTCTTTGTTGTGGGTTTACCTCTATCTTTAGCTAAAAAAGCACCTGGGCATGCAGCATTAGCCGCGTTGATGGGTTATTTAATGTTTAACACATTTATTAACGCGATTCTAACGCAATGGCCTCATACGTTTGGTGCTAACTTAAAGAAAGGCGTAGAAAACGTCACTGGATTAAAAGCTATAGCAGGGATAGAAACGTTAGATACAAATATTTTAGGGGCTATTATTATTTCAGGGATTATTACATGGATACATAATCGATACTATAGTAAAAGACTGCCAGAAATGTTAGGGGTTTTCCAAGGCCTCACATTTGTAGTTACCATTTCATTCTTTGTAATGTTACCTATTGCAGCAATAACATGTGTGGTTTGGCCAACAATTCAACATGGAATTGCATCAATACAGCATTTTATCATTTCTTCTGGATACGTTGGCGTGTGGTTATACCATTTCTTAGAACGCGTATTAATCCCTACAGGATTACATCACTTTATATACGCGCCAATTGAGGTAGGACCTGTGGTAGTAAATCACGGTTTAAAAGCAGAATGGTTACAGCATTTGAATCAATTTGCTGAAAGTAGTAAACCTTTAAAAGAACAATTCCATTATGGTTTTATGTTACAAGGCAATGGTAAAGTATTTGGATGTTTAGGAATTGCGCTTGCAATGTACTCGACAACACCGAAAGAAAATCGTAAGAAAGTGGCAGCACTACTCATACCTGCAACGCTAACAGCGATTGTTGCTGGTATTACTGAACCTCTTGAATTTACATTCTTATTTATTGCACCATATTTATTTGTGATCCATGCTATCTTGGCAGCTACAATGGATACTTTAATGTATGCTTTTGGTGTTGTAGGTAATATGGGAGGCGGTGTGCTAGATTTCTTAGCTACAAACTGGATCCCGTTAGGTAAAGATCACTGGATGACATATGTTGCTCAAGTAGTGATTGGTTTTATATTTGTGGGAATCTACTTCTTCCTATTTAGATTTTTAATTCTTAAATTTGATATACCACTTCCAGGTCGAAAAAAAGGAACAGAAGAAGTAAAACTATTTTCTAAACAAGATTATAAAGATAAGAAAGGTGGCACTGCTTCATCAGAACAACCAAAATCAACTGGGAACGAATATGATGACAAAGCAGCTTACTATTTAAAAGGCCTAGGTGGTAAAGAGAATATTAAAGACGTAACAAATTGTACAACTCGCCTACGTTTAACAGTGAATGATGAAAGTAAAGTTCAAGATAGTAGTTATTTTACACATAATCAAATGGCTCACGGTTTAGTGAAAAGTGGTAAAAGTGTGCAAGTTGTAGTCGGTATGTCTGTACCTCAAGTACGAGAAGCGTTTGAACATTTAGTTTACGAGGAAGAAAAGTAATTAAATATCACAATAAGCGTCTCAAGGAGAAAAAATTATATCTTCTTGAGATGTTTTATTGTCAAAAAAACCAGTGCTATTAACAACACTGGTCTTTAAATTATTATGAAATTCTAGCTTTATGAAGCATTTTGGCACGATAGCTTGCTGATAAAATATCTATATTACGTGTTGCAATTGTATGTAGCAATTGAGCGAATATCTCTGGAGAACATACGACACTTGCACAATTGTTATTCAATGTATAGTTTACATCGTGATGGTTAGCAAACATATTCATGATATCAATTACTTTGTCTTTAATGAAAGCATCTTGTAAACCATCGATAGCTAAATCAAAACGCTTGGCTGATTGATAGAGATGTTCTGAATCAAGAAGTTCATCGAAATGCTTAGGAGACAAAATTTGGTAAATAGAATAATTGTGGAAGCTCAAAAAGCTTATTAAATATGGTAACTGTTGCTTAGGTAAACTGACCTCAAGTGCAAACATGTTATTTTGTTTGAAAATCGAAAATTGAAATGACTCACAAAATTTTATTTCTTTACATAAATGAGTTAATTTTTTTCGCGTTGAGCGAGATTTCAAACCTGCAATATTGATAATGTAGGTTTCAAATTTATCAATCAACATGTTATGACCTCCCGTGAATTTGGCATATAACTGAAGCATACGATGTTCGTTTAAATAGATTGTACCACTCTTTTTTTATATAATCACTAAGACTTTTGAACGAAGTTAAAAACTTATTCTTTTGTAATCTTTTCTTTACAAAATATATAAATGTAAAAGTTATTTCGAGTTAAATAATAAGAAAATTCTGAAAATTATATTGAGTTTGTCTTTGTCTTGTGATAATATGTGAAATTATCGCATTTAGGGAAGTGTTCATTATGTTAAATAGAGTCAGTCAGTTTGCGACTAAAACGTTTTTATTTTGGATGTTGATTGCAGCAATTATAGGATTTGTTTTTCCGAAATCATTAGCGCACTTGGGAACATTAGTGCCATACCTTTTGGGTATCGTTATGTTAGGAATGGGAATGACAATTAATCCAAAAGATTTTAAGGTGGTATTTAAATCACCTAAACCGGTCATAATTGGGGTGATACTACAATTTACAATTATGCCTACATTGGCTTTTTTAATAGCAAAGATTTTTCATCTCCCACCTGAAATTGCAATAGGTGTAATATTAGTAGGATGCTGTCCAGGTGGGACATCAAGCAATGTTATGAGTTACTTAGCAAATGCTAATGTAGCTTTATCAGTAGCTATTACAAGTGTTTCCACATTGTTAGCGCCAATAGTGACTCCTGCATTGATTTATCTTTTTGCAAATGAATGGTTAAAGGTTTCATTTCTGAGTATGTTTTGGTCAGTGGTTCAAGTCGTTTTAATACCTATAGCAATTGGGTTTATTTTCCAAAGTATTACTAAAAAAGTTGCAGAGAAAACTGTGGCTATATTACCAAATGTTTCTGTAATAGCAATTTCGCTTATTCTTGCATCTGTTGTAGGTGGCAGTAAGGAACAAATTCTTAAAACTGGTTTACTTATATTTTTAGTTGTCATAGTGCATAATGTTCTAGGATATACTATCGGCTTTATTTTAGCACGTGTATTTAAACTTGAACGCCGTGATCAAAAAGCAGTATCAATTGAAGTAGGTATGCAAAATTCAGGTCTTGCAGTATCATTGGCAACTGTTCATTTTAGTCCTCTAGCAGCTGTGCCAGGTGCAGTATTTAGCTTTGTACATAATATTTCAGGTCCTATTCTTGATAAATATTGGTCAAAACGCTAAAAATTACGTAAGGACTTTGATAATGCTTATGACTATCTCGTCACGATAGTCATTTTTTTATGTTAATATGGGAAATAAATAGCTACATTTACAAGGAGAAAAATGAATGTACAGAGCAGTTATCTTTGATTTCGATGGAACAATTATCGATACAGAACGTCATTTATTTGAGACAATAAATAAACATCTCAAATTTCATAAAGCTGAACCTATTTCAGTAGATTTTTATAGAGAATCTATCGGAGGGACAGCTACAGATTTACATCAGCATCTCGAGCAGGCCATAGGCGCAGATAATAAAGAAAAAATATATCAAGAACATCATCAAACTAGTGGTAATTTGCCAATTATCAGTACAATCAAAGAGTTAATGGATTATCTTAAAAAGCGTCATATACCTATGGCAATTGCAACTAGTAGTTATCGAGAAGATATATATCCAACATTTAAAAAGTTGGGTTTAGATAACTATATTGATGTCATTATTGGTAGAGAAGACGTTGATAACGTTAAACCAGATCCAGAACCTTATTTAATGGCTGTTCAAAACCTTAATTATAATCCAACAAATTGTTTAGCAATTGAGGATTCGTTGAATGGTGCTACAGCTGCTATGATGGCAGGATTAGATGTTGTCGTTAACACGAATTTGATGACAGCAGAACAAAATTTTTCAACTATTAATTACGTCGGAAAAGATATGTCGATTGAAGATATTGTGACATCTTTATTTGAGAAGAAATAGGAGGTATAAGCGTGGGTTACATTATACTTTTCTTTATAGCTGGTCCAATTATTTTAGCAATAGGGAATCTGGTTCTTGGTCCTATTTTTAATAAACGTACACCATTTCATGTTCAAGTTAGATCATTCATAATTGGATCTATTGTTTATCTTTTACTTGCAACCATAGGATATTTTCTTTTATTGCAAGGAAAGCTTTAAAAGAATTATAAATTTTTTAGCAAATGATAATTTAACACTGTAATGAAATCTTTTCTTAGTGGAATCTTAAATTAAAAAAGTCTATAAATGAATTTAGTTATCAAAATTCATTTATAGACTTTTATTTTGTATTAACTATTCATTTTTAAAATTAATGTTATAGCGATGAGTACGATTAAAATTAAATCTATACCTACCATAATTGTGTATCGTGTAGGTTTCTGACCTTGGTTTTTAGCTAATTTCATTGCTTGATAATTTGGTATCAAACTAATTACTAATAGTATGATAATGACTACACCTATAATTATTGTCATGATTACTTACCTCCATGATTTCCTCTTGTTATAAGCTCCCATATAACGCCTGTTATAATTCCAATAACTAAACCACTAATGATTCCTATTTGAGGTGTGAAGAACAAAGCTCCAACTAATATACAAATTATAAGTGCTATTGGAATGGTTGTGCCATAAATCATTTTTCGTTCTGGAGAACTTAGAATGGTAAAGGCAACTAAATAAAGAATGAAGAAGGCTACCGTAGCAAGAAGTGTTCGACCTACGACAGACATGATATCAGGTTGTTTCATAGTAAAATAATTAAGTAGGAAAAATATAATCATAAATATTAATGTAACTTTAATTGAACGATTAATGAGTGCCTTATTCATATCCGAACTCCTTAAACTATTTAGAAAAAGTATATCATACTCCATAATTCAATTAGAAAGAAAGCATATTATGTAATAAAAATGCAATTAGCTTTAATTTTCAGAAAAATATTCAAAATAGGTGTTTTCAAAAATCAAAAAGCTTGCTATGATACATGTGTAAGCGATTTCATTAAATTGTAAAAATTTTGTTTCAATTTCGTCAATTTGTAGTATAATTACGGAAATAAGATTATCATTAAAATAATAATCTAGATTTAGAGATGGGGTAAAGTTATGGAAAACAATGAATTACAAAGGGGACTAAGTGCACGTCAGATGCAAATGATTGCACTTGGGGGAACAATTGGTGTCGGTCTGTTTATGGGGGCAACAAGTACAATCAAATGGACTGGCCCATCAGTTATTTTTGCATACTTAATCGCTGGTATATTTTTATTCCTAATTATGAGAGCAATGGGGGAAATGATTTATCTTAATCCTACAACTGGATCATTCGCAACATTTGCAAGTGATTACATACACCCAGCAGCGGGTTATATGACGGCTTGGAGTAATATATTCCAATGGGTTGTAGTAGGGATGAGTGAAGTTATCGCAGTTGGTGAATATATGAACTATTGGTTCCCAAATTTACCTAACTGGATACCTGGTATCGTAGCAGTGGCATTATTAATGGGAGCAAACCTTGTTTCAGTTAAAGCCTTTGGGGAATTTGAATTTTGGTTTGCATTAATCAAAGTTATTACAATTATTTTAATGATTATCGCAGGTTTTGGCTTAATCTTATTCGGAATTGGTAATGGTGGTCATGCAATAGGGATTTCAAATCTATGGTCTCATGGTGGATTTATGCCACATGGAATCGTTGGTTTCTTCTTCGCACTGTCAATAGTTATTGGATCTTATCAAGGGGTTGAACTCATTGGTATTTCTGCTGGAGAAACTAAAGATCCTCAAAAGAATATTGTTAAAGCAGTGAATGGAGTTATTTGGAGAATATTAATCTTCTATCTTGGTGCAATTTTTGTAATCGTTTCTGTTTATCCTTGGGACAAATTAGGTGACATAGGAAGTCCTTTCGTTGCGACATTTGCTAAAGTAGGGATTACTTTCGCAGCTGGTTTAATAAACTTTGTTGTATTAACAGCTGCTATGTCAGGTTGTAACTCAGGTATATTTAGTGCTAGCCGTATGATTTATACATTATCTAAGCAAGGACAAATGCCTAAGATTTTCTCGAAAGTATTAAAAAATGGTGTTCCGTTCTACACAGTACTTGCAGTATCAATCGGTATCTTAATCGGTGCATTACTAAACGTCATTCTCCCTTTATTTATTAAAGGTGCAGCAAGTATTTTCGTTTATGTTTATAGTGCGTCTATATTACCAGGAATGATTCCTTGGTTTATGATTTTATTCAGTCATTTACGCTTTAGAAAGTTACATCCTGAAGAAGTTAAAAATCATCCGTTCAAAATGCCAGGAGGCGCATTTGCTAACTATCTTACAATAGCATTCCTAATTTTAGTCTTAATCGGTATGCTATTTAATAAAGAAACAGTTGTTTCTGTAGTTATTGGTATTGTGTTCCTAGCAGTTGTGACACTTTATTATTTCGTTCGTTATAATAAAAAGGATCAACAAGCTAAAAAAGCAGCATTAACTCAGAAAAACCAAAAAGGCTTAGAATAATAGCTATATAGTTAAACAAAAAAGCGATTCGTTCATACACTCTAATATAAAGAAATTTAGAGTATGACAAATCGCTTTTTTTATTTATTTAATGTTTAAATTCAATATTTGATAAATGTTTACGGTAATTATCCAAAGCCATTTTAGATTGTGTTATAAAATCTAAGGATGATTGATAATTTAGAGCAATGTAACGATAATAAAGTACATCTATTGTAAACATTTGTGCAAACAATGAAGTCGTTGCACCCATGCGCATTTCATTTTCATCAGTTTGGCCGTAAGACAAGACGATATCTGAACGATTGGCTACTGGATTATCTTTCGTACTAGTAATAGTAACAACTGGTATATGATAGTCTGAAACAACTTTGGCTATTGAACGCATTTCACTTTGCATACCATTGTTTGTAATAAATACGACGCAGTCTTTAGCATTATGTGTCGCTAACATGGTCGTGAAGATATGTGTTTCTTGTACCAATTGTATATTTAAACCAATGCGAGATAATTTTTGATATAAATCTGTAGCCACTACAAATGAAGCACCATAACCATAGATGAAAATGGTTTCTGCACATTTAAATAAATCGCAAATTCGGTCTATCGTCTTATCGTCAATTTTTTCATTGGCGTTGTTAAGCGCACCTTTAGCACGAGAGTGCATTTTCTTTTTGAGAGAATCTGTATTTTCATTGTCTACAAGTTCAACATTGTATACAGATGCTTCTTTAGGCAGAAATTTAGATAAACCAATTTTAAGTTCGTGAAAGCCACCTTCAGTTATTTTCTTACTAAACCTTATTATAGAGGAGGGGCTGGTATCTAAAACTTCTGCTATATCTTGAGAATTCATATTAACTACCTTATGAGGTGAGTTGAGTATGAATTGAGCTATCTTTTTTTCATTTTTAGTTAGGTAGGGGTACTGGTTGTCAATTTCATTTAAAATGTTTGGCAATTTAATCACCCATTTGATCAGAATTTCTCATTTCTTTAGTCGTGCCAAAGAAATAAGTGAAAATGAAACCTCCAGCGTAAGCAGCAAGTAAACCTGCAATATAACCGAGGTACATATGATTATCTATTAACGGTAGAAGAGAAATACCACTAGGCCCTACAGCTGTAGCACCGATATGACCAATACCACCAACAACAGCGCCACCAATACCGCCGCCAATACAAGCTGTAAAGAATGGTCGACCTAATGGTAATGTGACTCCGTAAATTAAAGGTTCTCCAATACCTAAGAAACCAACAGGTAGAGCACCTTTTAAAGTATTACGTAATTTAGTATTTTTACGACATCTAACCCATAAAGCTAATGCGGCACCGACTTGTCCAGCACCAGACATAGCTGCAATAGGTAACAGATAAGTAGAACCCGTTTTATTAATTAATTCGATATGAATTGGTGTGAAAATATGATGCAATCCTAGCATGACTAGTGGTAAGAAGAAAGCACCAATGATGAAACCACTAAATATGCCTCCTACACCAATAATCCAGTTAATGACATGCACCAATCCATCAGATATAAAGCCAGCAACTGGCATTATAATAAACAATGTTAATAAACCAATAATTAATAATGAAATAGTTGGAGTTACAATAATATCGATAGCATTTGGGACTATTTTATGTAATCTTTTTTCAATTAAACTAAGCAACCATACTGCAAATATAACGCCAATAATTCCACCTTGACCCGCGACGAGGTGTTCACCAGTAAAGATATTTTTAATTGGGTTTTCATCAGTTATACCAGTAAGTAAGGTTGCACCACCAATTACACCACCTAATCCAGGCGTAGCGCCGAACACCTTCGCTGCATTGATTCCAGTGAAGATAGCTAAGTAGGCGAGCATCCCATCTTTAATGACACTCAGCACTGAAACAACTTGTTTAAGCCAATCTCCAGATAGAGTTCCAGCTGTTAATAAGTTATTCAATATCGCTGCAATACCACCTATTAACCCGGCACCTATAAATGCTGGGATTAAAGGTATGAAAATATTAGCAATGGACTTTAAAACTTTATTCCATTTACTTTGTTTGCGATGACTTTGAAAATTCTGTTTATTTTGTCGTGCTTGTTCTTCAGCTTGCGCTTTATAGCTTGTATTTTCAGTATGAGAAGTATCATCATCTAAAGGTGCGCCACTTGTTTCAGACATATAATTTGCAACTTTGTTAACAATGCCTGGTCCAACTACAACTTGGAGGCGTTCATCTTCAACAACACCTAAAACACCATCAATACTTTTCAATTCATTGTAATTAACTTTATCGTAATCATGAATTTTAATTCGAACACGAGTCATACAATGAATAATATTATCAATATTATGATTACCACCAACGGCGTTAGTGATATCTTTAGCAAGACGTTCTTCTTTGTTCATGGAAACTCCCCCTTAAACGTTGATGGCTTGCTTGATCACTCCATTACTTTTATATAAACGCGTCTCTGCATCTTCTTTAGTTGTATTACATAAATACATGACAACTGCTGTTTTAATATGATTTCCCGCTTCTTCATACAATGTTTGTGCAGCTTGTTCATCTAAATCACATATATCTTGAATAATGGTGATTGAACGATTGACCAATTTTTTATTCGTAGGTCGTAAATCCACCATTAAGTTATCATATACTTTTCCGACCCCAATCATTGTCATTGTAGAAATCATATTTAATATGAGTTTTTGAGCAGTGCCAGATTTTAAACGAGTAGATCCTGTTAAAACTTCTGGTCCCACATTAACTTCTAAAATATGCTCTGCACAAGCACTTATTTCACTATTTGTATTACACGAAAGAGCAACAGTATCAGCATGAATATCGTTTGCATAAGTGAGGGCGCCTTTGACGTAAGGTGTGCGACCACTTGCAGATATTCCAATAACAATATCATTATCATTTAGCTGAATATCTTTTAAGTCTTGTGCGCCTTGCTCGCTATCATCCTCAGCCCCTTCTACTGCGACGGTCATCGCTTTTTGACCACCAGCAATAATACCAACGACCTCTTCAGGACGTGTATTAAAAGTTGGTACACATTCAGCAGCATCTAAAACGCCAAGACGTCCACTTGTACCAGCGCCTATATAGATTATTCTTCCTCCACGATTAAAACGTTGGATAGCACTAGTTATAACCTGTGATAACTGAGGAATCACTTGTTCAATGGCTTTTGGTACTTTTTGATCCTCACGATTTATTGTTAGTAGTGCATCTTGAATAGTCATTTCATCTAAATGCATCGTTTGAGTGTTACGAGTTTCTGTTGTTAAACGATTCATTGTCATTCTCCTTCGTATATGTAAATTTAAAAGTATCTCCAGGCTGAATCAGTGTTAATAATTGAAGATCTTCATCGCTCACTGTTGCAATATGGTTAATATGAGAATGTCCTTTGAGTGGTGTTTTAACGACTTGAATTTCACCTTCATATCGCCCATTTAGTTGGTTATCTACAGTGATATCCCCAATGTCTCTTTCAGTTATTCCTATAGGATCTATAGGAGTATCATTGTTAACACGTGAATATTGAGAACGTATGATATGCTCTGGTGCGTCAATGCGCGATGTATGTGTTCTTAAGACTCTCTCAGAAAATGATGGATCCAAGTCTTTAAGCTTGAGCGTAAAATGTCGACGATGCATCATATCAGACAATTGTTGAGCAATTAATAAATTGATTGCTGTGTCACCGATAATAACATGAGAGATATCTAGGGATTGTAATTCATGCGTAGCAACTAAAGGATGTGATGAACGATGTGACTCAACTGTTGGTAACCCTTTATGTAAAGGGCCTCTTAGCTCTGTTCCTGGTATAAAGGCATATATTTTTGCATGTTTATCGTAAGTTTTAATAAGTTGATTTTTATATTCAATGAAAGAATATGAAAGACCTGTATCAGGTCGTGGATAATAATTGTGACAGTATAATAGTTGAGACTGATAATCTTGTTTATAAATGCGCTTCAACATATCTTCTGTGATATTACTCGCATTAAGACAGCATTGGAAACCATGACTTTGAACTTCATGGATGAGTTCAACATCCAATTGATCATCAATACGTATAGAAAATGCCCCATGTGGCAATTGATTTAAATAACTGTAAAGCGTTGGATTAAGTAAAGAAGGATTAACATCAATGATATAAGTGATATTATATGATGAAAGAAGCTGACATAATTCCCCAAAATATGACAACTGATGTTGCTTGTTTTCTTCAGGGATTTGTAAAGATGTAAAGATCACATCATAACCCATAGAAGCCATGTTAAGAATATACTCTTTATCTAAAGCATTTCCTAAATAAACTGAGAAGCCAAGCACATCTAACACTCCTTTTAAATACTTAATCAGTACGATTATAACGCTATTATTAAACGTTTACAATTTGAGGTATTTTTAGAATAATATAATATTAAAATTTAAAGCACATGATGTTTTAAGTTACATGAAATTTAAATAAGTGCAATGTATCGAAACGTTGATAAATGAAATTAAAGATAAATTTATAATAATTAGGAAGTCGAAGGTTTGATTTTTAAAAGTTGTTCATGTAATAAAAGTTGTTTGATATGAATATAAAAAAGCATGTCTCCTTGTTTGATTGGTATAAGAGGGTGTTCTGATAAATGAAGAATGACATAATAGTAAGATGTTAATTCTGGTGTGGTACTTAATATTGATTTATGCGATTCTATCCAAATTTTTTCAACTTCTACTTCTTGATTAAATACGTTCAAAGTTTCTTCAAATTTGTTATGATGATTGAGTACATAATATTTAGCATTTTCAGTCAGAGAGAGCAATTTTATAATTCGTTGTTCAATGTGTCGTGTGATTTCTAAATAATTCATAATTCCTCCAATAAATTTTAAAAATGATTGAGTAATAGAAAGGAAACGTCTATGAGGCAGAAAGAAGTTAAGAAAAAATATAAATTTAGTGATATTGCGTGGAGAGATTTAAGTCTAATTGCAGTAGTATTGGTGGGACTTTTTCTATTTAGCGTTGCAGGTATGGCGCTAGGTGCGCTTTTTCTAAAACATATGTCACAGTTACAATTAGCGATGATTAGTACATTAGCGCAGTTAATGGCTTATGTTGTTGTGATATTTGTATTTTACTTTTTACACATCCATACATTTGGAGAGAGGTTTAAAAAAGGTTTACAATACTTGAAACGACGATGGTTCATTATTATTATCGCTTTTTTATTAGCGTATGGTTTGTCTAGTTTATATGAATGGTTAATGCAGTTTTTACCTAAGCATCTACAATATTCTGATACGCAAAATGAGATGGCTTTAGATCAATTGTTCAAATTACATGCATTTATACCTTTCGCGTTTTTATTAATCGTGATTGTAGGACCTATCGTCGAAGAATTAGTGTTTAGACACATACTAATAGGAGAGTTAGGAAAGAAGTTTAATTTTATTGTAATGGGGATTATATCAGCTGTATTATTTACTTACATACATGTAACTGATGCGAAATCACCGTTTGAATTCGGAGCATACTTTATTTTAGCCATTGCTTTAGTCTCAGTGTATTTAGTTTCAAAGAGAAATTTAGCAGCATCGATTAGCTTGCATATGTTAAATAATCTAGTGTCATTTATCTATACTCTATGGTCAATATTTTATAATTAGTTTAAAAACCCAGCTGATTCACATTAACTGTTTATGTCAGCTGGGTTTAAAAATTGCTGATAGTTATCTATTGAGATATCTTGAGTTTTAATAGTTTTTTCGAATGAGTAAGAAATATCGTGTATGTCCATGATTGATAATTCACGTGTATGACCACGACCTATATCAAAGATCACTGCATGCCACTGACCATCTTTACACAATAAACCTATAAAAATAACATTTTCAGCGTGCGCTTTTCCTTCTTCAATATAATCAACAAGCATGACATTTCGTTCTGTACAGTATATTAATATATCCGAAAATAGTTGTGGTAATGAGTAATTATTACTATCTTCAAATTTAATATAATAATCCATCTTTTTTAATAGCTTACGTAATCGTGTTTGAGGTAAACCTAAACATTGTTTAATAATGGCTTGAATTTCTGTTTGATAAGGGAGAGTAGAATAAGACTGACTTTCATTTAGTGTAAGAAACAACGCTGACAGTTGATTTTCTGTTAAAGATAAAGAAATTTTTGATTGAGCATCTTTAATTTGATAACCACCGAGTTTACCGTGTTGTGCGTACACTTTTACACCTTGTTCTTCTAAATCATCAATATCCCTTAAAATAGTACGTTTCGAAACTTTAAATAGTTTTGCAAGTTGTGAAGCGGTCATTTTATCTGAATTTTGTATAGACTGAATGATTTGATTTTGGCGTTCTAATTTATTCAATGAAAGTCACCTCCATAAACATTACATATTACATTTATTATAACATATAAGCGACAATGATGACATTTTCTTATTTTTGGTCGGTACAAAAGTGTAAAATTTCTTATTTTTCTTTTAGAAAACGCTTACAATATAAAAATCATTATGTTACTATAATATTTGTAACAGGGGGAGCGATTAGACAAAGGGGTAGAGCTATATAACAGATAGCTGTGTAATCGTTCGAGTTACATCAAAACATCTTCAATATTTATTACTTACTTTCCTTTCTATTTGTCGGCTAGCTCGTGACTAGCCGATTTTTTCTTTTTTAAAAACTTATTAATTATTATTCCAAAATCTTGATGACTTCGTATAAAATAAATATAAGTAAATAGAGAGATTTCGATAATTAAAGTTTACTTATAATATATAACTGATTTATTAATTCTACATAAATTTATTTTATTTGGTGGTGAAACATAGGATGACAGAAAGTTTAAAGCAGATTGATCGTTTAATTTGTGATTGGTTAAAAATTGTTGATGATATTTTACCGCGTCTTATTCAAGAGATGCATACAGATACTAAAAAGGATCGTTTTGATTTAGTTACTAACGTAGACAAACAGATTCAAGACCATTTTCAAACATTCTTGTCAAATCAATTACCTGGGCATCTACTATTAGCTGAAGAAAAAAATAATGATGATATTGATCCTTATCATGGACATGTTTGGATTATGGATCCTATTGATGGTACGGCTAACCTTGTAAAGCAACAAGAAGATTATTGTATTATACTAGGATACTTTGTGGATGGAGAGCCAAAACTATCTTATATCTACGATTATCCTCATAATAAATTATATAAAGCAATAGCAGGTGAGGGAGCATATGAGAATGATTTACCGATGTTAAAGCCTGCAACACTAACCATTGAAGATGCAATATTGTCGTTTAACCCACATGTTTTAAATGATAGAACGATAAACGCACTTTTCCAAACTTCATTTAGTTATCGAATTATTGGTTCATGTGGTTTAGATTCAATTAGAGTCATTAAAGGTCAATTCGGCGCTCACATGAATACGAATCCTAAACCTTGGGATATAGCCGCTCAGTTTCTTTTTGCGCAAGAACTTAATTTGAAAATGACTAGCTTAGATGGTGGCAAAGTTGATTTTGGTAAGGGTGGCCCTTTTATAATTAGTAACCCTGGTTGTCATCAAGATGTACTGGATATTTTGAATAGCGGTAAGGGCTATCAAAAATAAGTACAATTATATTAATATAATTGTATAAGTGAATTGTTAATGTCGGAGCCTTAGAAAGAGTTTCTTTTTAAGGCTTTATTGTTGTCCTCAATTATAATTATGTGAGTTAAAATTCATTTTTAAGTTATTCGAAATGTATAAATGAATAGGTCTACAGATGTATAGTAAATAATTTATTTTATAATATAATTATCTATGGAATATGAATATGAAATAAATGTAAAGGAGTGGTAGGAGTGAAACGTTCAGATAAAAGAAAAATGAGCCTGCCAACTAAAATTTTACTTTGGATAGTAGGAGTATTATTTTTACTCGCTGTTATTGCAGTAATATACATCTGTGCCAAGATATTTATTACAGGGGATAAGATACATAATCCTCTAAATAGAAGCCATTCAGAGTTACGCTCAGGAAAGGTTAATTTAAAAGAAGGCGACCCTTTTACAATTGCATTATTTGGTGTGGATTCAGATGCGGAGCGAAAACATCAAGGTGGTGGAGAGCGTAGCGATACCATTATGATTTTATCAATTAATCCTAAAGAGAAAAAAACAGAACTCGTTAGTATTCCTCGTGATACTCAAGCTCAAATTGTAGGACGAGGTACGACAGAAAAAATTGCTCATGCCTATGCTTACGGAGGACCCAATATGGCGGTAAATTCTTTAGAGAAATTAATGAATGTACCAATTGACCACTATGCAACAATTGATATGGATGGATTACACGATATGATTGATACCTTAGGTGGTGTGGATGTGGTAAGTAATGACACCTTCACAATTAGTGGTTTACATTTTGTAAAAGGGCAAAAAACACATGTTGATGGGGATGCTGCAATGAGATTTATACGTAGCCGCAAGGAAGAAGGTGCTGGTGGGGACTTTGGTAGACAAGAACGCCAACAACTTGTACTTGAAGCTATGGCTAATAAAATGACAAGTCCAACATCAATAACACATTTTAATTCATTAATGAGCGAAATACAGCAAAATGTTAAAACTGATTTATCATTAAGTGATCTGAATCTTGTCAGAAAAAATTATAAAGATGCTAACGATAACGTAAACCGTCATCAACTTGACGGAGAAGGTGGTATTCAAAGTGATGGTTTATATTACTTTGTCCCAAGTGATGCTTCTAAAAATAGCAACACGCAACTACTAAGAGATAATTTAGATTTATAAACTGTATATGAGCACTGTGAGAACCATTCTCACAGTGTTTTTGTGTTTATAATGTATTTTTACAAGGTATATAAGTATTAAATGTAATAAGTAAAAGGATCATTAATTGATAATGATTTTCAAATAAGTAATTTATGAATATAAATTATTTATAAATTCTTAACTTTTTGCAAGTAAAGTAATACAATTTAGATAATTCTATCTTGAAATATATGTGGGGTATTTTTCAGATAGATCTAGCTAACATGAAAAGTCTATTACGGTAAAATTAATATAAATGGGGTGAGCCTATGCAAGAACATTTGGTAGTCACACTTGATGGCACAGATTATCTTGTCGAACCAGGCACAAATTTACTTGAGTTTATTCGATCTCGAGATACTTTCGTTCCAGCGATTTGCTACAATGAATCGATGGGGCCAATTCAAACATGCGATACATGTATGGTTGAAATTGATGGAGAAATTGCGCGTGCATGTGGCACAACAATAGACCGTCCAATGAATGTAAAAACAGATAACAACGATGTTAAATCAAGTCAAAAAGAAGCATTAGATCGTATTTTAGAAAAACATATGCTTTATTGTACGGTATGTGACTATAATAATGGAGACTGTGAAATCCATAATACTATGGATGAGTGGGGCATCCAGCATCAAACATATGAATATAAAGAAAAACCTTATGAGAAAGATTATGGTCCATTCTATCGTTACGACCCAGACCAATGTATATTATGTGGTCGTTGTGTTGAAGCCTGCCAAGACATAGAAGTAAATGAAACAATAAGCATTGATTGGGATCGTGAACATCCACGTGTCATCTGGGATAATGATGTACCAATTAATGAATCTTCATGTGTATCATGTGGTCAATGTGCAACAGTATGTCCATGTAATGCCATGATGGAAGTGAATATGGAAGGCAACGTTGGTTACATGACTGATACTGAGCCAGGGTCACTTGTAGCAATGATCGACTTAATCAAAAAATCTGAACCAGGATATGGTCCATTATTGGCACTTTCTGACTCAGAATCTGAAATGCGTAAAGAACGTATAAATAAAACTAAAACAGTATGTACATATTGTGGTGTTGGTTGTTCATTTGAAGTTTGGACAAAAGATAGAGAAATTTTAAAAGTTCAACCATCTCATGATTCTCCTGCTAATAAAATTGCATCATGTGTTAAGGGTAAATTCTCATGGGGGCACATCAACTCTGATCAACGTATTACTAAGCCATTAGTAAGGAAAGATGGTGCTTTCCATGAAGTAGAATGGGAAGAAGCACTGCAAGTGATGGCAGATAACTTTAACAATATTAAAGATCAACACGGTGCAGATAGCTTGTCATTTATTTCATCTTCTAAAGCGACGAATGAAGAGTCATATTTAATGCAAAAATTTGCTCGACAAGTGATAGGAACAAATAACGTAGATAATTGTTCACGTTATTGCCAAGCACCAGCTACGAAAGGTTTGACTCGTACAGTAGGAATCGGCGGCGACGCTGGTGGTATTGATGATTTAGAAAAGGCAGCTATGACAGTGTTGATTGGTACAAATACTGCTGAAGCACATCCTGTCATTGCTTCAAGAATGAAACGTGCTCAAAAATTATTCGGTCAAAAATCCCATGTCTTTGATATTAGAAAACATGAAATGGCTGAACGTGCAGATGAATTTTATCAACCCAAACCAGGTACTGATTTAGTATGGTTAGGCGCGGTGACAAAGTATATTATCGATAATGATTTACATGATAAGGCATTCTTAGACGAATGGGTCGATTATTTTGATGAATATTATAAATCATTAGAACCATTCACAATGGAGTTCGCTGAAGAAACAACAGGTATTCCAAAAGAACGATTAATTAAGTTCGCTCATGAAGTTGCGAAAGCTGAATCAGTTGCAATCTGCTGGGCGATGGGTATCACGCAACAAGACATCGGTAGTGATTCAAGTACAGCTGTTTCTAATTTATTACTTGTAACTGGTAATTATAGAAAGCCTGGCGCTGGAGCATATCCTCTTCGTGGTCATAATAATGTACAAGGTTGTAGTGATATGGGTAGTATGCCTGATCAATTCCCTGGTTACCAGCTTGTTACTGATGATGAAATTAGAGCTAAATTCGAAAGAGAATATGGCGTAGAATTAAGTGCAACTCCTGGTCGCGATAATCATCAAATGATAGAAGGTATCCATAATGGAGACGTTCATTCACTTTATTTATATGGTGAAGACACAGGTATCGTAGATTCTAATATTAATTTTGTTCAAGCAGCTTTTGAGAAATTAGACTTCATGGTTGTACAAGATGAATTCTTAACATTCACTGCTACTTATGCTGATGTGGTATTACCTGCAAGTCCTTCTCTAGAAAAAGATGGTACATTTACCAACACGGAACGTCGTGTGCAACGTTTATATAAAGCGTTAGATTCACTGGGGGATTCTAAACCAGACTGGGAAATATTCCAACTTATTGCTAATAAATTAGGCGCAGATTGGGATTATAGTCACCCTGGAGAAGTGATGGATGAAATCGCTCGACTTACTCCGTCATATGCAGGTGTAAGCTACGACCGTTTAGAAGGTTTTAATAGTCTTCAATGGCCTGTAGATAAAGATGGGAAAGATTCTCCAATTCTTTATTTAGATGGATTTAACTTTGAAAATAAAAAGGCAAAGCTTTATCCATTAACATTTGATAATTTCTTCAAAGAAGATGAAGTTTATGATATTCATGTTAATAATGGTCGTTTACTTGAACATTTCCATGAAGGTAACATGACTTATCAAACTGAAATGATTAGATATAAAGTACCACATCCATTTGTTGAGATTTCACCAGAACTAGCACAAGATCGTGATATACATGAAGGTGCTGAAATCAAATTGATTTCAGAAACTGGTGAAGCAACGTTGGTAGCTCATATTACAGATAGAGTTAAAGGTAAAGAAATCTATATTCCACTTAATAATGATGCTTTAGAAAATGGAGATATGGGAGCAATTAACTTACTCACAAATAGTGATGTAGATAAATACACTGATACACCGTCATACAAGCGAACAAATGCACGCATGGAGGTTATATCTAAACGTGGTAAGTCACCATTAAATCCAACTAACTTCCGTGTTGATAAACATCGTCATCCTCAATATAGTGTTCAAGTACAGAAAAAATGGAATCGTTCTGATTACGTATTCCCAGGGAAGCAGAGTGATAAATAATGGCTGAAAGAATTACTGAAATTAAACGTCTAAAAAAGTCACCTGAGCAAATAAAGAATGAAAATTTAAACGAAGTCCTTGATGCTATTGCTGAGAATAAAGATAGCATTCTTAAAGCAATCCGTTTAATTCATACTTTAGATGAAGCGAAAATTTTAGATGCACTCAATGGTGGATTTAAAGCACGACAAGTAATTATCAATAAGTTTGCAGTGGAGTTAAATAAGGATATTTACACAGGATTATTATCTAATATGGCACAAATGGTCTTTTTACTTGGTGACTTAAATGTGAAAGATTTAAGTGAAATGCTTAATCGTCTTAACAAAGGTCTTCATGTTGCAAACCAAGCAAGTCCTAATGCACGTACATCTATTAGAAACTTAATGGGTATCCTTAAAGATGACGACATGAATCGTAGTTTAACTTACATGCTTAATTTACTTAAGGGCATGTCACGAGAATAAAATCATATCAATGATTATGTGAGCATAGGGGCGAAGAAGCATTCTATAATGACTTCCGAGCCTCTATTTTAATATCGCATATCTATAAATTTTCATGTATGATGAAATGTATATTGAAAAGTTTAAATAAAGGAGTGAAGTCGTATCAATCCTAATATTTTGAAAGCCATGGCAATCACTTCCAATGTCTTATTAGTTATTGGTATTGTATTTCTAATTATGCTAAAACTTATGCTTGCAATAGCATTCTTCGCAGTATCTTTAGCTATTAGTCTAGTCATATTTAATGTCATGTTTAGAGATCGCACAGGTATGAAGATTGCAATCAATGTATCATTCTTTATTGTTGTCATTGCAATTGTTATCGCATATTTCGTTTTATCAAAATAAAGCTTTGGGAGTTAGATAACAATGAAGAATACTAGATTTCGTATAACGACAATCTTAATAATAGCTATTTTAGTAATATTTGGAATTCTATTCCTCATTTTTGATACTAATCTTTTCAAAAATGATATCAAATATACTTTCAATGAAGCTGTAGAAAGACAGATAGGTGAAGGTACGCTAAATACTAAAGAGAGAGATGGAAAGTTTGTCAATGCGAAAGAAAAAGATGTTGAACAAGCCATGAGTATTAGCCATGGAGACAATCCGTTGAAATATATGGATATTTCTGAAAAAGTGCCTATGTCTGAATCAGAAGTCAATCATATTTTAAAAGGTAAAGGTATTCTTGAAGATCAAGGCCATACCTTTATAAAAGCTCAAGATAAATATGAAGTTAATATTATTTACTTAATAAGTCATGCATTAGTAGAAACTGGGAACGGGAAATCAGAACTTGCTAAAGGCGTTAAGGATGGAAGTCATAGATACTACAACTTTTATGGAATTGGCGCTTTCGATGAAAATGCTGTCCATACTGGTAAAAGCTATGCTAAACAACAATCCTGGACTACACCTAGTAAAGCAATTATGGGTGGCGCATCTTTCGTACGTAATCATTATTTTGAAAATAATCAACTTAATTTATATCAAATGCGTTGGAATCCACAGAATCCTGGGCAACACCAATATGCGAGTGATATTAAGTGGGTAGACAATATTGCTGATATGATGAAAAAATATTATGACAACTTTGGTATTAAAAAAGAAAATATACGAAAAAAATACTATAGATAGCAATGAGGTTAGCACATGGTCATCAATGTCGCTAACCTTATTTAGATATGTAAAATTTACCATTAAAAGTGTGACGACAAACTTTTAAACAACTAAACATATGATAAAATATTAACGAATGATAAATTTGAGGTGTAAAAACAATGAAAGTTGCAATTGTAGGCGCAGGAATTGGTGGTTTGACTGTCGCTGCATTATTAGAAGAGCAAGGTCATGAAGTGAAAATTTTCGAGAAGAATAATTCAATTAGTGAAGTAAGTGCAGGGATAGGAATAGGGGATAATGTACTAAAAAAATTGGGTAATCATGATCTTCAAAAGGGCATTAAAAACGCTGGTCAAAATCTAACAGCTATGAATGTATATGATGAACGTGGGCGCGAATTAGTGTCCGCTAAATTAAAAAATAATACTTTAAATGTAACGCTAGCGCGACAAACTTTAATAGATATTATTCAATCATATGTTAAGTCTTCTTCAATATATACTAATCATTTAGTGACTGGTTTAGAACAAACAAATTCTAAAGTAACAGTTCACTTTTCAACACAAGAAAGTGAAGCATTTGATTTGTGTATCGGAGCAGATGGCATTCACTCAAATGTAAGGGAAGCTGTTGGTGCCTCTACCAAGTTGATTTATCAGGGCTATACTTGCTTTAGAGGGATTGTTGATGATGTCAATCTTAAAAATGAACATGTAGCTAATGAATATTGGGGTGCAAAGGGAAGAGTTGGTGTTGTTCCATTATTAAATAACCAAGCTTATTGGTTCATTACGGTTCCAGCTAAAGAAAGGGATCCTAAATATCAAACATTTGGTAAACCGCATTTACAAGCATATTTTAATCATTTTCCAAATGAAGTACGACAAATACTTGATAAGCAAAGTGAGACGGGCATATTATTAAATGACATTTATGATATGAAACCTTTAAGAACCTTTGTATATGGAAGAACAATTTTATTAGGAGATGCTGCCCATGCTACTTCACCAAATATGGGGCAAGGTGCTGGACAAGCGATGGAAGATGCAATCGTTTTAGTCAATTGCTTGGAAGCTTATGATTTCGATAAAGCACTTGAACGATATGATAAATTACGTGTTAAGCACACTGCCAAGGTAATTAAGCGATCAAGAAAAATTGGAAAGGTTGCACAGAAACGTAATAAATTAATTGTGAACATACGCAATTCAATTATGAAAATGATGCCTAACGCTTATGCATCATCACAAGCAACATTTTTATATAAATCAAAAGAAAAATAATTAAAGGTGAGCGGACGACATTAAATGTTCCGCTCACCTTTTGTACGTTTAGAGTGATAAATTATTTACGATTTACGACGAATTGTGGTTCTTCACCATTTAATTTTTTAATTGCATCATTTGCAACGATTTTAGCCATCATATCTCTAGCTTCATATGTCGCATTACCGATATGTGGTGTAAGAACAATATTTTTAAACGATTTGAGCTCATCTGTTATCTCAGGTTCGAACTCATATACATCTAGGGCAGCGCCTTCGATTTCTTTATTTTCAAGCGCTTGTACAAGTGCTTGTTCATTGACGATAGGTCCTCGACCAGCGTTAACTAGATATGCTGTGGATTTCATCTGTTTAAATTGTTCACTATCAATTAAATGATGAAGGTCAGGATTATAAGCCGCATTAATAGTAATGAAGTCTGCATTCTCTAATAAAGTATCTAAATCTACATATTTAGCACCGATTTCTCTTTCTTTTTCTTCTTTACGGTGTGGGCCTGAATATAATACATCCATATCAAATGCACGTGCACGTTTGGCAACAGCACCACCAATTTCTCCTAAACCAATAATTCCAATTGTCTTGCCTGAAACTTCTCTTCCACGGAAAAATAGAGGCGCCCAGCCGTCAAAGCCTTTAGTTCTTGATAATTCATCACCTTCGACAATTCGACGGGCAACGCTAAGTATCAAGCCAATTGTTAAATCAGCAGTTGCATTTGTGGATGCTTTAGGTGTGTTAGTCACATCGATATCTTTTTCCCTTGCATAATCGACATCAACATTATTGAAACCAGCGCCATAGTTAGTAATAATTTTAAGATTTTTACCGCTATCTATTACGTCTTTATCCACATTAGTAGAGAGTAAACTTACTAAAGCAGTGGCATCTTTAACGCCTTCTTTTAAAGTTTCTTTATCAATAATTCCCTCGCCATCGTACATCTCAACTTCAAAATGTTCTTTCAATAAGTTTAATCCTACTTCAGGAATTGCGCCTGCGATATATACTTTTTCCATAATTATCACTCCTTCTTTATTAATAGTATAGTAAAAGAAGAAAGCGCAAACAATAGAAAGCGTTCAACCACATTAAGATTAAAATAGCTTGGCTAATGGCAGTATATAAGATTCTTATGAACTATTTCACTATATAAATTAGCCAATCAAACGTAATCCGACTACAGCTACAAGTATCATTAAAATGCAAATAATTCGACTAAAGTGTTTCGATTCTTTATAAAATAACATGCCGATAATGGTACCGCCTGCGGTTCCTATACCTGTCCAAATAGCATAAGCTGTGCCCATAGGTATTTCATGCATGGCAAGTTTTAAAGTGCTAAAGCTTAAAATAAAGGCGAGGCCAAGTAATATGATGAATAATTTATTTTGTGTACGTGATAATTCATTCAGTAGTACCACACCGAGTATTTCTAAGCTTCCGGCTATTAAAAGAAAAATCCACGCCATCGTTATTGACCTCCTTCTTCATTTTCATTAGTAGTGAGTTTTAAGCCTATAATACCTGCAATAAGAATTATGATTAATATAAGCTTGGTAGGTGTAAAGGGTTGATTGAAGAAAATCATATCTACAAGTACCGTACCTACAGCACCTATACCTACAAAAAAAGCATAAACGGTACCTACTGGTAAATGCTTAGATGCATCAATGACAAGATAGAAACTGAGGGCAATAAAAAAGAGGGTAACAACCCAACTTAATAAAGAATGCGCATTATCTAATCCTGTAACCCAGATGATTTCTACAAATCCAGCTATAATTACCTTTAGCCATTGCATTATCAATTGCCTCCAATTTAAAGTGATATCACTATTTTCTCAAATAAGTGATAGTGTAGCAATATTTAAAAATTGACGTAATAGTTAAGTATTAATTTAGTATATTGAATTAAAAACCCGTCAAGTTACTTAGATATAAATCGCAACTTTGACGGGAGTTAGAGCTATAAGATAGTTGTAAATATAGTGTTTAGTCGAGGTGAATGTAATTGTAAGAACTTGCTTCACTAGATGAGATTGTACGTGTATCTACAACGTATGGTCCACCATTATAATTCATTTCTGATACAGTAACTGAACCATCACTACCAACACTCTCTACATAAGCAACATGTCCATATGCACCTGCAGATGATTGAAGAATTGAGCCTTTTTCTGGAGTATGATTAACAGTATAACCAGCTGATTGAGCTGATGTTGCCCAGTTATTTGCGTTACCCCAAGTTGAACCTATCTTACCTCCAACTTTATCATAAACATACCAAGTACATTGACCAGCTGTATATAAGTTTCCTGAAGAAGACGTTATCTTAGTTGAAGTAGTAGATGAACTGCTTGAATTAGAGCTTGATGAGGAGTTTAAGTCAGATGATGTTGTAATTGTATTTTTAAAAGTGTGTGTATGTGTATTTTGATTTAAGCTATGCTGATCCTTGTAGTAGTTAAATGGACGTTGTGGGTGATAGTTAAAATGCTTCAAGTGATTATTATGTTCTTGAAAACCATTGTTCATGGGATGGCGAGAATGTTGATTCCACTGTTGATTACCATGACTATTTTCTGCAGCATGTGCGTTTGTCGTAGTTCCAAATAAAGATGCACCAATACCTGCTGTTAATGTCGTAATTGTAACTAATTTTTTCATAATTAAAAGTCCTCCCAAAAATAAAACAATAATATGATATATCTTAAAGGTGTAGCGACCAATGAGTAAGAATATATCATTTTATGTTATTTATTCGTCATCTTTGACGACACAACAACTCTAACAAAATATTTTATGTTTGTGATTGATGTTACGCTTTCGTAAACCAATTAAAAAAACCTTGACCATCGTTGTAATAAACGTTAGTCAAGGTTACAGTGTGTTACAAAACTTCAATGAAGCACTGTTCTTAAAATTAAATAGGTTTTGTTGTTTAAAAACTTAAGCTTTTGTTACAGGTTATTGTAATAAAATAAGACCTAACTTTTATTTTATGATAGGGAGGCTGAATGGTATTTTATAGGTTTTGCCTGAAAAATACTTAACGCACCCAATAATAGTACATACTATACTAATAATTGATAAAACAAGTAAGGCAAGAGTGAGAATTAACATACAAATTAATGCAAAAATTTGAATACCTGTATTATTATCACTCAAGGTTGATATGAAAAGAAAGCCATAGACTAAAATCACTGCAACTACAGAATATATAAAATAAGAAATGTAGTAATTTAGATATGTCTTTCCAGCTGTATCTATAAGTTTAGAATCTTTTCGTTTTACTAACCATATTACAAGTGGACCAATAAAACTTGTAAATAAACCTAATAGATAAATTAACATTGACATTAATCGCTCGTCTTGCTCTTCATCTTTTGCGATTTGATTGTTTTCTTGTGAAGTATACTGATTGCTTCTATTATATTGTTGGTAATCACTATTTTGATTAGATTGGTTTCGTTCACTATTTAAGTTTTGAGATGACATTTGACCTTCTGAAGTTGTTTCTGAATGATCAAAACGATGATTTTCACTATTATTCATAATGAATAGCCTCCGAATTTATTATTTATATACATAATACACTTATTACTATATCAAAATAGAATATATTATTAAATGATAAATTTAAATTTTCAACTTCAAATATTGAATAAGTTTAAAAAATGGTTTATTCGGTTATATAGTATTGTTATTATACAGAAGAAGTCATGTTTTTGAGTAAGTGAATGGCTTTGACTCATACTTATTAAACACGTTATTTATAGTTATCGCGGGGCGGGCCGCAGAATTCTTCCTATACGATTGATGAATTCAGACCCACTCCTTTTTTATTGGATTATTTAAATTAACAAACATGAACGCAACTATTTTAATGAAGAAAGAAGGAAAATTATGAAAATAGCTATTGTAGGTTCAGGTAATGGTGCAGTAACTGCGGCTGTCGATATGGTAGACAAAGGTCATGACGTAAGATTGTATTGTCGTAACGAGTCAATTGAAAAATTTAATGCTGCTTTCGAAAAAGGCGGTTTTGATTTTAATAATGAAGGACAAGAAAAATTTATACCTTTCACAAATATTAGTGATGATATTGAATATGTTCTAGAAGATGCAGATATCGTTCAAGTCATTATTCCATCATCCTTTATTGAATATTATGCTAAAGTCATGTCTCACTTTGTGACAGATAATCATCTTATCTTTTTCAACATAGCTGCTTCTATGGGGTCTATTCGTTTTATGAACGTTTTAGAGGATCGTCACATTGATGTACACCCTAATTTTGCTGAAGCCAACACGCTTACTTATGGTACACGTGTTGATTTTGAAAATGCGCGAGTAGATTTATCACTTAATGTACGTAGAGTATTTTTCTCAACATTTGATAGAAGTGAATTAAATGATAGTTACGAAAAAGTATCACAAATTTATGAATATCTAGTTAAAGAGGAAAGTCTGTTAAAGACAAATCTAGAGAATGGTAACCCAGAAGTACACCCGGGTCCTACTTTACTAAACGTAGGTCGAATAGATTATGCTGAGAATTTCTCATTATATAAAGAAGGGATAACTAAACATACAGTTCGATTATTACATGCGATTGAACTTGAACGATTGAATTTAGGGAGAAAATTAGGGTTTGAGTTATCTACAGCAAAAGAATCTCGTATTCAAAGAGGTTATTTAGAACGACAAGATGAAGATGAACCTTTAAATCGTCTATTTAATACGAGTCCAGTATTTTCTAAAATACCGGGACCTAACCATGTAGAAAATAGATATTTAACTGAAGATATCGCTTATGGATTAGTCTTATGGTCTAGTTTAGGGAGAGTTATAGATGTACCAACACCTAATATTGATGCGGTTATAGTTATCGCATCAACAATTCTCGAACGAGACTTCTTTGAAGAAGGGTTGACAATAGAAGAATTAGGATTAGAAAAATTAGATTTAGAATAAAAATTTAATCACAAGTTTACGAAAAGAGGTTTTGCATCAAAAAACTGCTGAAGGGAGCAATTAATATGACGCATAAGTACAGGAAACCCACATTTTTGGAGTCCTTATCTACGATTATATTTATGGTAATAGTGGTAGTAATAGGATTTATCTTCTTTAATATACCTATTCAGATATTATTATTAATATCATCAGCTTATGCTGCATTTATTGCATATCGAGTTGGGTTAAGATGGGAAGAATTAGAAGAAGGTATAACTAAGAGGCTTACTACAGCTATGCCTGCTATTTTTATCATTTTAGCCGTAGGGATTATAGTTGGCAGTTGGATGTTTTCTGGAACAGTGCCAGCATTGATTTATTATGGCTTAAAGTTCTTAAATCCGAGTTATTTTTTAGTTTCTGCATTTATCATCAGTGCAATTACTTCGGTCGCTACAGGTACAGCTTGGGGGTCAGCATCCACAGCAGGTATAGCATTGATTTCAATTTCAAATCAGTTAGGCGTAGCGCCTGGTATGGCTGCAGGTGCAATTATTGCAGGTGCAGTGTTTGGCGATAAAATGTCGCCTTTATCAGATACAACTAATTTAGCCGCATTAGTTACTAAAGTGAATATCTTTGCTCATATCAAATCAATGATGTGGACAACAATTCCTGCATCCATCATTGGCATGATTGTGTGGTTCTTTGCGGGATTGCATTCAAAAGGTCATACGAATCCTAAACAAATACAGACATTACTCCATGAGTTAGATAAAGTTTATAACATTAATTTAATTGTATGGATTCCTTTAGTTGTAATTGCGGTTTGTTTATTTTTAAGAGTCTCTACAGTACCATCCATGCTCATTTCTAGTTTAAGTGCTTTAATTGTTGGGACATTTAATAATCATTTCAATATAGTTGATGGTTTGAAAGCAATGTTTGAAGGTTTTAATCATAGTATGGTAAATCAATCACACTTATCTAAGAATGTGACCACTTTAATAGAACAAGGTGGTATGATGAGCATGACAGAAATTATTGTTACTATTTTTTGTGGCTATGCCTTTGCAGGTATTGTAGAAAAAGCAGGATGCTTAGATGTCATGTTAAATACTGTATCTAAAGGTGTAAAATCAGTTGGAACTCTTATACTTATTACAGTGGTTTGTAGTTTGATGCTTGTTTTTGCAGCAGGTGTTGCTTCTATTGTAATTATCATGGTTGGTGTGTTAATGAAAGAAATGTTTGAAAAGATGAATTTATCAAGATCGGTATTATCTCGAACACTTGAAGATTCAAGCACTATGATTTTACCACTTATTCCATGGGGAACTTCAGGTATATATTATTCACACCAATTAAATGTGTCAGTAGGAGATTTCTTTATTTGGACAGTACCTTGTTACTTGTGTGCACTAATAGCAATTACTTACGGTTTTACAGGTATAGGTATAAAGAAATTAAATAAAAGTTAAGTTTAATATTTTTACAGAGTGGAATATACTAAATATGTTGAAACAATATACATAGATATAACTTGTAGCGATTATATCTAGTGTTGGTTTTAGCATATTAATATCCTTCTATATAGTGATTGTATTTATTTTGTAGCGGAATAAATACTTGACTGTATGTAACGAATTCTTTTATACATCTTAATTATCAATTTTAAAATGATATAGAAAGACTAAACAAGAACATTTGAATTTGTTTTAGAAAAAACTATTTTTAGCCTATTACTTTCTAAGTAATAGGCCTTTTTTATGTTTAATTATTTTTAAATTGATAGGGCATTCAATGAATAAAAAAAGCATTCATACCTAAAATGGAATGAATGCTTGACGTTATTAAATATAATTGCATTATTAGTGAATATAATTATAAGAAGCAGCTTGACTAGCTGAGATAGTACGTGATGTTACAACACCTACACCGTGGCCATAGTTCATTTCTGAAACAGTAATTGAACCATTGCTGTTGACACTCTCAACATAGGCAACGTGACCAAATGCACCTTGTGAAGTTTGTAAAATCGCACCTTGTGAAGGTGAGTTATTTACTGTATATCCTGCTGAAGCGGCAGCGTTTGCCCAGTTATTAGCGTTACCCCAAGTAGAGCCGATTTTTCCACCAACTTTATCATATACATAGTATGTACATTGACCTGAAGTATATAAGTTACCACCTGCTGAAGATGCGTTTGATAATGACACACCATTTGAAGATGGAGCAGAAGTTGTTGTTACATGTACGTTACGACTTGTTGAAGAATAGTTAGCACCTAAGCCACCAGTTTGGTTATTAGAATTACTATAATTACTGCTATTGTAATTATTATTTGAGTAGTTACTGTAACTATAATTGTTATGAGAATTTAAACGATTTGGGCTCCAGTTACCTTTCCAAGTGTAGTGGTAATCTCCTTGTTGATCGATAGTGTATGAGTAACTATATGAAGTTGGATCATTTGGATTATAACCACCATTATTTTGTTCTGCTGCGTGAGCATCGTTGTGTGCAAAAGCGAAAGTAGCGATTCCCGCAGTTGCGATTGTAGCTGTAGCGATTTTTTTCATTGTTAAATATCCTCCTGAGAATTAAATTATCTTTTTTATTTAATAGTCATGTGACCAATGAGTTACTAATTTCTTTCGTTCTTTTTTAACGACAAGCAATACTTTATCAGAAAAAAGTATGCTTGTGTGGCTTGTTAACGTTTTGTAATTTTTTGCTAATATTGTTACACGGTTTGTTATAATCCAACATTTTAGTCGAATCTGTTGGAAAACGATTATGACGGCATTTTATTTTTGTTTGAATTAAAAAACATATTTTGTTGTTACAACACTGTAAATTTACAGAAAATTCTTAAAGCAAATGTATTTAAATATTTATTGAATTATATATTGAATAAACTAGATGATGTTTGCCTGTTCAATAAATCGTTTGTGTGGATATTGAAAGATTTATTAAGGATATTAATCGAAAAATATTAGGTAAAGCTATTTAAATTAAAAAGAAAATTGATATAATATTAATCTAATTTGCTACAGCTAAAAATTTAAAGATTGTATAATTAAGAATGAAATATAGATGTTGTCTAGTTAAATTTAGTTTTTAACAATCGGGGAGAATTTTAATAAACAAAAACACAATACTACATTGTGAGGCAGACATATGAGAGAGAATTATTCGATACGTGTTTTTAATCAATTAGCTATTAAAACAACTAAAGCATTAAATGTAAGAGTATTCTATTGTTTACAAGGTAAGAGTGAGTTAACTATTAATTTGAACAAGTATGAATTAATTAAAGATGAAATTGCATTCGTACTTTTAAATGATACATACTCATTTAAAAGTGAAAATGATTCAATTTGCTGTGTTATTGATATACCTTATGATTCATATCTTAGAATTGCGAATAACTCAATGTTATCTAATGGTCTAAAAATAAATAAAAATGAGCAAGAAAGAGTTAAATTTTGGATAATAAAGTTATTGGAATTACATACTCTAAAAAAAGCTTACAAAACAGAGGCCAATAAATTAATTCTGTATTTAATTGTTGAACTAAGTCATTTTGAGAATACTGACCACCCATTTAATCAAAAAATGTACATTTCAGAAGAAGTTCATGAATATTTAGTTAATCACCATGAAAATAAAATAAATAAGCAAGACTTAGCTAATGCAGTTCAGTTATCTAATCAAACACTTACAAGTATGTTTAAAGAAACGCCCTTTCAAACATTTAACCAATACCTTAACCATCTACGTTTAAAGTTTTGTCTAAATGATATTTTAACTACACGTCGACCTATAGAAGAGATAGCAATTGATCATGGCTTCCACCATTATTCTCGATTTATACAATTATTTAAAGATACTTATGGTAACACACCTAAATTAATTAGAAGAGATTATATAGCAACGTCTATCTTCCAAAATAAATCTGAAGAAATTGATTTAAATCGACATATTCTAAAGTCTCTAAGTGAATTCAGAGAAGAAACTTCACTTGAAATAGAAGAGCGTACAATTAAAGTGGCAGAAAGTAACAATATATATCAATCACCGGACTTTTATATTGAACATATTAACAATAATTATTTTGACCAATGTTCATTTCTAAACATGAAAAGAGCACTAAATATCAATAAAGGAAATGTACATTATATAGTAGATTTAAATTATAAAGATATATTTAAAGATAGAGAGTCGTTTATAAAAGAGTTGTTACAACTTCTTCAATTTATATCTGATTTAAATATGCATCCTATATTTAAAGTATCAACTTCAAGGCCAGATGTATTTAACTCATCAGAGAAAATGTCATTTCATCAAGCATTGGAAGTATTATTTATATTTTTGCGTCAATTTAATCATTTTCAATTAGGGTTTTTAATAGAAGAAGTTAAGTGTAGTTTAATCCACCAGTTACAACAATCTATTAATAAGTATTTTGATGATTATCAATTGATTTATCGAGTAAAACCTGGCCAATATGAAGAGTTAGGTTTAGCGCGAATAGTAAATGATGTGGATAAAATAATGATACCGATTAACTTATTAGAGGACCTCGATATTTATCAGTCTAAAATAATTATTGAAGTAGACCAATTAATAAAAAATAAGGAAAAACTACTAAATATACAAACAATTGATTATATAAGATTATTAATGAACCAATATGATAAAGTGAGTGGTTTATCGTTACCTTATTTAGAAAAATATGTGGTAGTTAATATAGCTCAACAAGAGCCGAATGCATTCCAGTTAGTATCTTATGTAATCAGTATGTTAAACCAACTGAGAGGCGAAATAGTTTATAGAAATAACCAGATGGTAATGACTCGATATAAACACGAGTATCAAGTAATTACATATTTTTTAAATATCAAATCAAAGATGAATGTGAATCAATATCGATTAATTTTTTCAGATATTAAACAACTCAACCATGCAGAGGTAGAGTATTTCGATATTCAAAGGTATGCGATAAGTGAGAACAATAGTCTGGACAATCTAATGCTTTATCATCAACACCATTGGTTAGCAAAATTAAATTTCAAAGAAATTTCAACATCTTCGATAGAAATTCCTAAAGATAGTATTGCCCATATTAAATTTCTTATTTCATTGTAGAGCGTGGTTGGTTGCTAAGAGAGGATTGTCATCATATGCATCAACAGAAGATTAAAAGTTTTCTAGCTCACTTTGTATTAGATCACATTTCGATAAAATATTTGAGAGTTTCCTATAATTTAACGGTGGAACAATTAAAATTATTACAATTCATATACCATTTTACTGAGAAACATAAAGAAGGATTAAGTTTGAATGCTATTATCTTTTATAGAAATTATTCAAAAAACCATCTTCTTAAATTAATAAATCAACTATATGATTTTAATTGGCTCACTAAAAAACGTGATCCGCTTGATCAACGACGATTAATCATTTGTCTATCAGCAGTGCAACATGAAAAAATAGCCCTTATGTTTGAGGATTTTAAATCATTTTTAGAATTAAAATCTAAATCCATCGCTTACATTAATCAACATACTGCACTTCCTTATTATTTAAATTGTCATGACCAATTTGAAAGCATTGAAAAAGTGCCGTTTCAAGACCAGTTATCTTTAGAAGAATTATATATATTAGGGCTACTGATTATTAGTAATGAACCATCCACTTATAAAAATATTAAAGCTCATTTATTAAAAGGGGTTGTTACAGTCAGCCCTATTATCAAAAAATTGTATGCCAAAGGATATATTAATAAAAGTAGAAGTACTGAAGATGAGAGAAATATTGTTTTAAGTGTTAATGAAGAAAAAGTGGACTACATTAAATCAACCATTAGTGAATGTTACAATAGCTTGGAAACGGGAATAGAACGACTATAAAACAAAATTGATTTGATAAAGTAAGGAGAATAGATAATGATTTTAGATAATGTAAATCCGGACGATTTGTTCCCAACTGAAAAGAAAGGACCTTCTGTATTAGGTATCATTGAATACAATGTACAGGGGCAAAGTGAATTTGAAGGTGCATTCATTGCTACTAATGAACGTTTGATTATGAATGTAGATATGAATGGTCAATTCTATTATAGAAATATTAGATATGATGAAGTAAATCAAGTGGAATTTGATGGCAAAGATATTATGTTTGAATTTAATATCGGTAAAGTGCCTATGAAACAAATTAAAACTGAAGATGTTCAAGCATTTGTAGATTATGTTAAACAGAAAATTCAATAACTAGTATATGCTAAGTTATTCATTAATACTCCAAAATATTGGTATGCTTATGAACAGTAAAGAATAGTAAACAATAAAAACCACTCTTGACGACTATGCGATAAAGCTAATTAAACTGATAGGAATTATATAAAATTTTAAAATTACTATGATGCAATTAGTGTTATATAAATTGAATTATAATTTTTAATTACATCAAATTCACTTATATAAATGTATAGGTTAAGAAATAAATCTATAAATGCATTTTGTAGTAATAAAAATATTGAATTTTTATACCTATTTGTTTAAAATGTATTTTGTAACATGGGCGGAGAAATTTTCGGTTAGATAAAATACATGTGAACCTTGCTACAACAAGATGTGCATCAGAGGAGTGGTTTTAATATGGGAAAAATCAAAGATATCAATGATTTGGTCAATGCTACATTTCAAGTAAAAAAGTTTTTCAGAGATACTAAAAAGCAATATAATTTAAATTATGAAGAAATTTATATTCTTAATCACATTTTAAAAAGTGAATCTAACGAAATCTCTTCTAAAGAAATTGCTACATGTTCAGAATTTAAACCTTATTATTTAACTAAAGCATTACAAAAATTAAAAGACTTGAATTTATTATCAAAAAAACGAAGCGTGCATGATGAAAGAACAGTTATTGTATTTGTAACAGCGGAGCAACGAGAGAAAATTAAAAAATTAATTGTTGAATTAGAACAATATATTTAAAAAATACTAGAGAACTGAAGTTTCATGTGTGTTTTAAGGATGAAGATTTCTAAAAAAAGACTAGGTCTACTATCGGAGTAGTATGCCTAGTCTTTTAATGTGAATAATAGTTAATATTTTCTTAAAAATTCTATTTCGCGCTGATAAAGTACTTGAGCGATATATGATTGAACTTTCGTTAATATTTTTTCGATAGTTTGTGTACGATTCGCTAAAATACGTATTGCAAGTCCGTGTGTGGGTAACTGTGTAATGCCTAATCTACAATTCAATTCATTTTCATAATACGATACTTGTTTATAAATATCATCAATAAGATTCTGATTTACTTTTGGATGTATAAAATAAGCTGAGCCTAAATGTGTATAGTCTTCCATATAGCCTATTGAACTAAGTTGATTTTTCTCAGGGTTTAATAGCATATTATCATATGTGACTAACTCGTCTTCTACGTAAATTTCATTAATTAAGTGCATATATTTATAAGTGAAATCATGATCGTCTGAAGAATAGCCAGGCGTTAGAATATCTGTGTAAAACATAGAACTTTCAGCTTCTAAACGAAACGTATTATGTTGATAGAATTTTGCATTTTCATAAGCGATAATTGGATCGGCTACAAATTCCATATAAGAGTGATTCGCCAAATTAAAAGATTGATATTGTTCTACGCGATCATTTAGTGTCTTGTATATTTTTGTGGCGCCTTGGGATGTCAAGGTAACTTGGGCGTTTTCTTCAAGATTTATGTTTAGACGATACCGATCTCCATCTAAATAGCCACCACCGACGTTAACAATATAAAATGTTGGAATTGTAGATTGATTAAGATACACAGGACGAAGGACTTTCAGTGCTTTCTCAAAAAAGATATTTCGAGCAACGGAACGATGCCCGTTATTAAAGACTGTTAAGTCGAGTTCTCCTGTCCATTTAGATTGTGCCATTAAGCTAATCCTTTAAGTAGTGTATCTCGCTCAATCCATTCAATCACTTCATCTAGACCTTCATCCGTTTTCAAATTAGTGAAAGCGAAAGGACGGTTACGACGAAAGACTTTCGTATCTTCTGCCATTTGTTCTAACGAAGCACCAACATAAGGAGCTAAATCTGTTTTATTTATAATGAAGAAATCAGATTTAATCATTCCTTGTCCGCCTTTGCGAGGAATTTTCTCACCTTGAGCCACATCAATAATATAAATTGAAAAGTCTACAAGTTCAGGACTAAAAGTAGCTGCTAAATTATCGCCACCAGATTCAATGAAAATGAGTTCAATGTCATCATTGCGTTCTAATAATTCATCAATAGCAGCAAAGTTCATAGAAGCATCTTCACGGATTGCAGTATGCGGGCAACCACCTGTTTCTACACCGATAATTCTATCTTCAGGTAGCACACCGCTATTGACTAATATTTTTTCATCTTCTTTAGTGTAAATATCGTTAGTTATGACACCGATACTCATTTCTTGAGATAGACGTTTAACAACTTTTTCTATTAATTGAGTCTTACCTGCACCTACAGGTCCTCCAATTCCAATTCTAATTGGTTCAGCCATAAAATATGCCTCCTATGATATAAATATTCTCACATTCACGTTTTCATGTTCCATTTGGTTTAGTTCTAATCCTGGAGCAGTCATACCAAAATCAGATTCTGCTAGCTCTAATATGTGTTGACGTGTTTTTTCAATATATGGAATCATGTTCGTTACGACTTTTTGTCCGGCAGTTTGACCAAGAGGGATAGCTCTAACAGCGTTCTGAGTTAAACTGGATACGTTTTGGTATAAATAATAATCTATGATTGTGTCAATGTTCATTCCTAAATGATGACCTAAAATAGTAAAGCATATCGCAGGATGTAGCTTTGCTTTTTTGAGATTCATTTGTTCATGATACCACTGGATCCACGGTGCATCATAAAGTTCCATTGCCAATTTAACCATTCTCGTGCCCATTTGTTTCGTACCAACTCGAGTTTCTTTTGGCACACTTTGAACAAATATTTTTTTATCGATGTCCAAAATTTTTGTCTGATTATTATTTTCTAAAGCATCATATACAATTCGCATTGCTAAACCATCTGAATAAGTCAACTGTTCATTTAAAAAGAGTGTAAGCCATTGTGTAAATGATTCAGCATCATGTACCGTCTGTCGTTGAATATAAGTTTCAAGACCAAATGAGTGACTAAATGCACCAGTCGGAAATTGAGAATCACAGAACTGAAAAAGTCTTAGATGTTGATGATCAATCATGAGAATGTCCTATATGTCTAAATGCTTGATTTACCTTTCTATCTTCATGATTAAAAGGAATACCTAATTGCTTAAGTAAATCTTCAACTAAATAGTCATATTGAACTAACATTTCAGTATCTGTAAATTGTGCTGGAAGGTGACGATTTCCGAGTTGATGTGCAATATCTCCCATCTCTTTAAGGTTTCTAGGTTTAATTACTAATAAATCTTCAGAGTTTACGTCGACCACAATAATATTTGTTTCATCTTGGTATAAGATATCGCCGTATTGTAAATCAATCGGTTGTTTTAATCTGATACCTATTTCATTACCGTGATCAGTTTTGACACGTTGAATTCTTTTTACTAAATCAGAGTTCTCTAAGTAAACTTTTTCAATGTGTTTTTGTTTCTCTTCAGGAGATAAATTCGCAATGTTGCCTTGAATTTCTTCGATAATCATTTGTATGCCTCCTAGAATAAGAAGTATCTTTGAGTTAATGGTAATTCAGTAGCAGCTTCACTAGTGATTTTTTCACCATCTACAAATACTTCATAGGTTTGTGGATCTACATCTAATTTAGGTGTAGCATTATTATTTTTCATATCTGCTTTAGATAACTGACGTATATTTTTAACAGGACGAACCACGCGTTGTAAATTTAATTGACGGGATATACCATTTTCGTAAGCAGTGTTTGATACAAAAGTCATTGCTGTATGAGTAATGTTACCACCGTATTGACCATACATTTTACGATATTTTTGTGGTTCTGAAGTTGGTATAGAACCATTGGCATCACCGTTCACAGCTGAATTAATAAGCCCCCCCTTAACGATGAGTTCAGGTTTGACACCAAAGAATGCTGGGTCCCACACGACAAGGTCGGCAAATTTACCCGGTTCAATTGAACCAACGTAATCTGAAATACCATGAGTGATAGCAGGGTTAATTGTATATTTAGCAATATATCTTTTAATACGATTATTGTCATTATATTCAGAGTCACCTTCTAGTAATCCGCGTTGCTCTTTCATGCGGTGGGCAACTTGCCAAGTACGAATAATCACTTCACCCACACGTCCCATTGCTTGTGAGTCAGAACTAATCATACTGAATACGCCCATATCTTGAAGTACGTCTTCGGCCGCAATCGTTTCTTTACGAATTCTTGAATCTGCGAAAGCAATATCTTCAGGTATAGAAGCATTTAAATGATGGGTAATCATTACCATATCTAAGTGTTCATCTACAGTATTATGTGTATAAGGTAGGGTAGGATTCGTAGAGGACGGTAAAATATTTGGATAAGCAGCGGATTTAATTAAGTCTGGAGCATGTCCGCCACCAGCACCTTCAGTATGGTACATGTGTAACACTCTATTTTTAACAGCTGCCATCGTATCTTCCATAAAGCCAGCTTCGTTTAACGTATCCGCATGAAGTGCGATTTGGATATCAAATTCGTCTGCGACATCTAATGCATGACTTAATGCTGAAGGCGTAGCACCCCAGTCTTCGTGTACTTTTAGACCGATTACACCAGCATGAATTTGTTCAATCAGCGCTGTATGATTTACGGCCTGACCTTTACCAGTAAATCCTACATTAATAGGGAGTTCTTCTGCGGCTTCTAACATACGATGTATATGCCATGGGCCTGGAGTCACAGTAGTTGCTTTAGTACCTTCAGATGCACCAGTACCACCACCAATATGTGTAGTAATACCGCTCTCAAGGGCTACTTCAGCTTGTTCCGGATTGATAAAGTGTACGTGTGTATCTATACCTCCGGCTGTAACGATTTTACCTTCTGCAGCGATAATGTCAGTGTTTGAACCAATAATAATATCTACATTATCCATAATATCAGGATTACCTGCTTTACCAATTTTGAAAATGTAGCCATTTTTAACGCCAATATCTGCTTTGACAACTTTGTCATAATCGATAATTAGGGCATTCGTTAATACAAGATCTGCTACGTTTCTATCATCTCGGGTTACATTCGGATTTTGTGCCATGCCATCGCGAATTGATTTACCACCACCGAAAGTAGCTTCATCACCGAAATTAGCATAGTCTTTTTCAACTTGTGCGAAAAGGTTTGTGTCTCCTAATCTCACTGAATCACCAACGGTAGGACCGTATAA
The DNA here is from genome assembly GCF_001837405.1 of Staphylococcus sp. HMSC067F07. Taxonomy (NCBI): domain Bacteria; kingdom Bacillati; phylum Bacillota; class Bacilli; order Caryophanales; family Staphylococcaceae; genus Staphylococcus; species Staphylococcus sp. HMSC067F07. The sequence continues at coordinate 606,338 of NZ_KV832234.1, forward strand.
GCTTGTATACTGAGATTGTGTCATTTTAAAACTCATTATTGCTTACCACCTTTTTTATTCGCATTTTGTTCGCCTTCATCACCGAAAATGCCAGCATTTTCATCATTTTTACCAGTTGGACGATAGACGCGTTCTTCGTCTATATCACCATTGACCAAACCGCGGAAACCAAAGATTTTACGATGACCAGCATATTCAACAAGTTGAACTTCCTTTTCGTCACCAGGTTCAAATCTAACAGCAGCTCCAGCAGGGATATCTAAATGCTTTCCATAAGCTTTTTCGCGATCAAATGCTAAAGCTTTATTAGCTTCAAAGAAATGAAAATGAGAACCAACTTGGATAGGTCTGTCACCTGTGTTCTTTACTTCAATAACAGTTTCAGGATGATGTTTATTGATTTCTATTTCTGTACTTTTAACTTTTATTTCACCAGGAATCATTATATAGTCCTCCTTAAACTATCGGATGATGGACAGTAATTAATTTAGTTCCATCTGGAAATGTTGCTTCGATTTCAATTTCTTTTATCATACTTGCAACACCGTCCATGACATCGTCTTCATTTAAAATCGTTTTGCCATAGCTCATTAGTTCAGCAACAGTTTTACCATCTCTTGCTCCTTCAAGTAGTTCATCACTAATCAAAGCAAGTGCTTCAGGATGATTGAGTTTAAGACCTCGTGCTTTACGGCGACGAGCAACTTCTGCAGCCACAACTATCATTAACTTATCTTGCTCTCGTTGTGTGAAATGCAAAAATAATCCCTTCTTTCAAAAAAATTTGCCTTGCAAAATTAATCTTAGAACGATTTAATTGAATAAACAAGTAATGCGGTAAGATAATTTTGTTATTTTAATAAAGGTGTTTTACAATTAGTGTACAAATAACATCGAATATAATTTTTATCTAATATTTAAAAATATTCTATTAGAAAAAGGATTATTAATATTTAAGATATTTTATTTTAGCACTAGAATATACTTAAAATTTTTAAGAATTAAGGTGAAAGAATTGAAAACAATTGAAGTAATATTGAAAAATATCGCTCAGGTATTATTGATTAATAGTAAATGGACTGGTTTATTAGTATTGATTGGTTTATTTGTTGCGAATTGGAAAGTGGGTTTAAGTGCACTTCTTGCTAGTAGTATTGCTTACTTACTTGCACCGTATATGAACTACTCACAAGAAGAAATTGACAATGGGTTAGCAGGATTTAGTCCGGTACTAACTGCTATAGCATTAATATTATTCATAGACAATAATTGGAGTGGTGTATTAATTACGTTAATTGCAACAATATTAACACTACCTATGGGTTCAGCAATTAGAGAATTTCTGAAATCATATGGTGTATCTATGCTAACTTCACCTTTTGTCATTATGACTTGGATTACTGTATTAATACCTGGACAAGTTAAACATTTAACTACTGAACTAGATATCATTCCTGGTCATATTAAAAAAGCGTCATTTGATCTTGGGAATGAACATATCCAATTTTTTAAATCTCTTATAGAAGGGTTTAGCCAAGTATTTCTTGTACCAAATTTTATAGGTGGTTTATTTATCCTAGTTGGTATATTTATAGGTTCTAGGAAGGCTGGCATTTACGCAGTTATTGCTAATCTTGTGGGTTTCGTCATCGTTGGATTATTAGGTGGTAATTATACAGACATCAATGAAGGTTTATTCGGCTATAATTTAGTTTTAACGGCAATTGCACTAGGTGTTACTTTTAAAACAACGATGAATAGCTATTTGGTTACAGGTTGTGGTGTATTGTTAACAGTATTTATACATCTCGGATTAAATACGTTGCTTGAACCTTTTGGTTTGCCTGCATTAACCATGCCGTTTATTTTAGCAACGTGGTTGATGCTGTTTGCAGGAGGGAAACATCGCACTTAAATTATTTTGCTGAAGATGTAGTTCGATTTAGGAAAGTTGTTCGCTAAGTTAAGTGTTAAATATTAATTACGTAATGTAGAAAATAAAGCCTTGGATGATACAATTTGGAGATCATTCAAGGGTTTTTTAGAGGGTTCGGAAATATATTTTAATCGTGAGAAACATTTTCAAAAAGGAGACTTTCAAATATAAAAGTCGAGTGTTAAACTAGGATTAATTAAAAGGGAATGTATTTGAGGTGAGAGAAGTGGTACAGTCGTTTCTAGTACGCACAGAAATTCAAAAAAGATGGATCGCAAAGTTTAAACAAGTGGAAGATATATTTAAACAACGAGCTGCGGAAAATGATATTCAAGGTCAATTTCCATTTGAAAATATAAAATGGTTAGTCGATGAGGGATATACTAAATTGACTTTACCTAAAGAGTACGGTGGAGAAGGTGCAACAATAGAAGATATGGTCATCTTACAAAGTTATTTAGGTGCAATAGATGGCGCAACGGCTTTATCAATTGGATGGCATCTCAGTGTGGTTGGTCAATTATATGAACAAAATATGTGGGAGCAAAGTATGCTCAATACATTCGCGAATGAGATTGTAAATGGAGCGCTAGTTAATCGTGCTGTTAGCGAAGCAGAAACCGGTAGTCCTACTAGAGGTGGGCGGCCAGGTACACATGCTGTTAAAGAAGACAATGGTTATGTGCTAAATGGAGTTAAAACATTTACCTCAATGAGTAAAGCATTAACGCATTACATTGTTGGAGCTTATGTAGAAGAGCTCGATACAGTTGGATTCTTCTTAGTACCTCGAAAATTTGATGGCGTTGAAGTTGCTGATAATTGGAATATGGTAGGAATGCGTGCCACTGAAAGTCATGACTTAGTTCTTAATGATGTTCATATACCATACGAGTATTTTGTTGAAGCTAGTCGTAAACCTCAACCGAATGGGTGGATTCTTCATATACCAAGTTGTTATTTGGGTATTGCGCAAGCTGCTCGAGATTATGCAGTTCATTTTGCGGAAAATTATAGCCCCAATAGCATCGAAGGAACAATAGCAGATTTGCCGACCGTTCAACAGAATTTAGGTAAAATGGAAAGTTTATTATTGTCGGCGCGCCATTTCTTATGGAGTACTGCACAAGGTTACCAAATATATGAAGAAGATGCACAAATTTGGAATGTAACTTCAGCTAGTAAGGTAATGGTGATGAATCAAGGGATGGAAGTCATAGATTTAGCAATGAGAATCGTTGGAGCTAAAAGTTTAGAGATGGATCGGCCGTTGCAACGTTATTATAGAGATATGAGGGCTGGATTGCATAATCCTCCTATGGAAGACATGGCTTATACGAATATTGCTAAAAGTATTACAGGTAAGATGTAAGGGGTGTCTTAATACAACATGTTATCGTTCTCGGATAACATGTTGTTTTTTTAATTTTTAAAAATACGAATTTAATAAACTATTGTAAAACTACAATGATTTTCGTATAATTAATATCGAAATTGATAATCGTTATCACTTAGGAGGGAACTATGAGAAAATTATTATTACCTTTATTTGTCTTAGTCCTAGTATTAGCAGCATGCGGAAACAACTCAGGAAACAGTTCAAAGGACTCAGATAAAAAGGCAGAAACTAAGTCATATAAAACAGATGATGGTAAAACAATTAAAATACCTAAAGATCCAAAACGTATTGCAGTTGTTGCACCTTCATACGCAGGTGGAATTAAAAAATTAGGTGGAAATATCGTTGCAGTAAGTAATCAAGTTGATCAAAGTCATATTTTAAAAGATAAATTTAAAGGTGTTACTAAAGTGGGAGACGACGATGTTGAAAAAGTTGCCAAGCAAAAACCAGATTTAATCATCGTTTTAGATCAAAATAAAAATATTAAAAAATATAAAAAAATTGCAGCTACTGTACCTTTCAATTACCAAAAGCATAAATACCTAGAGCAACAAGAGGAATTAGATAAATTACTTGGTAAAGAAGACGAAGTTAAAAAATGGGAAAAACAGTGGAAAGAAAAAACAGCTAAAGACGGTAAAGAAATCAAGAACAAGATAGGTAAAGATGCTACAGTTTCAATCTTCGATGAATTTGATAAAAAATTATATACATACGGTGATAACTGGGGCCGTGGTGGCGAAGTATTATATCAAGCATTCGGATTAAAGATGTCTAAAGGTCAAAATGATTTAACTAAAAAAGCAGGTTGGGCAGAAGTAAATCAAGAGCAAATTGAGAAAGTTGCAGGGGATTATATCGTGTCAACAAGTGCCGGTAAATCTACTCCAGGTTATGAAAAAACAAATATCTGGAAAAATTTACCTGCAGTTAAAAAAGGCCACGTTGTTAAGGTAAAAGCTGAAACTTATTGGTATAATGATCCTTATACGTTAGACTTTATGCGTAAAGACTTGAAGAAAAAATTAATGGATGCAAAATAATATTCAAAAAAGGGAATTAACGAATATCAATTGGTTATATTGCAGGTTGCTACAATAGTGGCAACCTGTTTTTAATACACTATGAGAATTTTGATAAAATAATAATTAAGAATGGAGGAGAGATAATTATGACTAAAGTTTATTTTAACCATGATGGTGGAGTTGATGATTTAATTTCTTTATTTTTATTACTGCAAATGGAAGATGTTGAATTAATTGGTGTGAGTACAATTGGAGCCGACTGTTATCTTGAACCTTCATTGAGTGCATCAGTAAAAATTATTAATCGATTTTCTAATCAATCGATACAAGTTGCACCATCTTACGAAAGAGGTAAAAATCCATTTCCTAAAGAATGGAGAATGCACGCCTTCTTTATGGATGCATTACCAATTTTAAATGAAAGCCAAACGCCTAAACGAGCTAATGAAAGTAACTATGAAGCTTATGAAGATATAATCCAAAAAGTAAACGCAAGTACTGAAAAGGTGACATTACTCTTTACTGGTCCACTTACCGACTTAGCTAAAGCGATGCGTCATGATCAATCATTCCTATCAAATGTAGAAAAATTAGTATGGATGGGTGGAACTTTTCTAGATAAAGGCAATGTTGAAGAACCAGAACACGATGGCACTGCAGAATGGAATGCGTTCTGGGACCCTGAAGCGGTTAAAACGGTGTTCGATAGTAATCTTAAGATTGATATGGTAGCTTTGGAAAGTACAAATCAAGTGCCTTTGACATTAGATGTGCGCCAAAAATGGGCGGACGAGAGAGAATTTGTAGGGATTGATTTTTTAGGAGTAAGTTATGCTGCAGTACCACCATTAACGCATTTCTTTACAAATTCTACATACTTTTTATGGGATGTTCTAACAACTGCATATGTTGGTATGCCTAAACTAGTAAAATCAGTAAAAATGAATGTGAATGTAATAAGTCATGGGCCGAGTCAAGGAAAGACATACAAAGATGATAACGGGCGTAAAGTGAATGTAGTTAATTATGTTGAACATAATGCGTTTTTCGATTATATTTCTTATTTAGCGAAAAAAGCTTAATAAGTAGAATTAATAATTTCAGGATATGTAAACTTTTTATTTATTAAAGTTTACATTGGTGTTATAATCATTCTCATGTAAGGAGGATGAACAAGTGAGTACAAAGAATTTAGTTTTTACAGCTTTGATGACTGCCATTATTTGCATTTTAGGATTAGTACCTGGTGTGCCTTTACCGTTTATGCCGGTACCAATTGTGTTACAGAACATTGGTATCTTTTTAGCTGGGATCATATTAGGGCGTAAAATGGGCGCATTGAGTGTGATTGTCTTTTTATTGTTAGCTGCCACAGGTTTACCAGTTTTATCCGGAGGACGTGGAGGAATAGGTGTATTTGTTGGCCCATCAGCAGGATTCCTATTTTTATATCCATTTATAGCTTACTTTATTGGATTAATTAGAGACCGTTATTATGGGAAAATTAATTTCCTTATACTCTTCGTCACTACATTAATTATCGGGGTTCTAGCTTTAGATATCATCGGTACTATCATTATGGGATTCATTATACATATACCGATTTCTAAGGCATTTTTACTATCATTTACATTTATGCCTGGAGATATTATTAAAGCTATTATATCTAGCTTGATTGGTGCGACCATCTTAAATCACACTCGTTTTAAAAGTTTGATACAATAACATTAATATATATCAAACTTTGCGAGGTAGAAATCTATGAATCACATCACGTTAAATGATATCTATGTCGATGGTGTGAAATATTCAGAAGACAACCGTAAAATCATTTATTTAACGCCGGGACATCCACTTAAATTTGATAGTAATACATGGATCTATAAAAAAATGCCCACAATAAGTCAATGGACAGAAGATTTGAAAGAACAACAGGAATATCATCTTAAACAAGGTTCAAATCATTTGTCGTTTTATTTTCCTGAAAATGAAGTTCTTAGTAAACAATGGTTAGATATTATTAGACAACAAGGTTTTGAACTAGGTATTTTGGAATTGTATGCAATAGAGGCTAATGAACTAAGGCAATTGCCTCAAAATAATCAAGTGATAATTCAGCAAGTGACAAAGCAAAACATTGATGATTATGTATATATTCATAACTACTTTGCTCTGCCTTTTGGAGAACAGTATGCCAAAGAAAGTGCAAAGCAAATCAAGGAATGCTTCTTGTCAGATGGAAAAAATAGGTTAATTGCGTACTTAGGGAAAAAGCCTGTTGGAATTGTTGATTTAATTATTACATCACATACGTTGGAAATAGATGGATTAGGTGTGATGGAGCAATACAGACATAACGCTATTGGTTCATCAATTCAATCGCACGTCGGTAAATTAGCTAAAACCAAGCCAGTAATTCTTGTCGCAGATGGTGAAGATACAGCTAAGGATATGTACATAAAGCAAGGTTATACATATTTGGGTTTTAGGTATCAAATTTTAAAAGAAAACATCTAATAAAAAGGCTAGTGAATTTAGGAAAAACAAATTTCCTATATTTCACTAGCCTTTTATACGTTCTGGATGGCTATAAATATTAAAGTTACCATCTCTAATAAATCCAATTGCTGTAATGTTTAAGTCTTTCGCTAATTGCACAGCTAATGTTGTTGGGGCTGATTTAGAAAGTATCACACCTACGCCAATTTTTGCTGCTTTAATTAATATTTCAGAAGAAATACGACCGCTAAATATTAATACCTTATCTCTTACCGAAATATGTCTTTGTATACAATAACCATATAACTTATCAAGTGCATTATGACGTCCAATATCTTGTCTATGTTCAAAAAAGGTATTACCATCACTAATTGCTGCGTTGTGTAAGCCGCCGGTTTGTTTGAAGATCACACTAGCACTTTGAAGTTGAGTCATCATCCTTAAAATCTGTTGAGGATGTAATTCGATTTTAGACATCGAAGTTTTAGCAATGGCGGCATCATTATGAAAGTAAAACTCACGACTTTTCCCACAACATGAGGCAATCATACGTTTCGTAGAATATTCAAAACGATCTCCCAATGATTTAGTTAATTCTACATGAGCAAACCCTTTACTATCATCAATTTGAATTGATTTTAATTCGTCTCTCTTTAGAATGGCTCCCTCTGAAGCGAGAAATCCTAGTACAAGTTCTTCCATATTGGTTGGGCTACAAATAATAGTAGCAAATTCTTCGCCGTTGACCATGATAGTTAAAGGGAATTCTGTAACATAAAAGTCTTCGGTTGCAAATAATTGCCCGTTTTCATATCTTATAATTGATTGATTACTCGAAACATCATTATTCATCTTGTTTTGCTCCCCATTTTAGTCATAATACAATCATAATGCTAAATATTAAAAATTTAAATGCTTTTGTTTATGTAAACTTTTTAATAATTAATGTAAGAACTATAAAAGAAAATGCTCATTCAAATGTTCTATTAATTGTAATTATTTTTCAAAAAAAGGACTTTTCAAGGTTCTCCTTCAGAGTATAATGTAAATAGAGTGGAGGGATTAGTTTATGAAAATAAAACATTTTTTAGTTGCTATGTTAGTTCTGTGTCTAGTGTTAGCAGGATGTTCGAACTCTAGCAATAGTAGTAAAGATAGTGATAAAAAAGATGAAAGCTCGTCTGATAATAGTAAAAAGCAAGAATTACAAATCTCTGCTGCAGCGAGTTTAACTGATGTTAGTAAAGCACTTGCGAAAGAATTTAAAAAGGATCACAAAAACGCTGATATTAAATTTAATTACGGTGGTTCTGGTGCGTTAAGACAACAAATTGAAACAGGTGCTCCTGTAGATGTATTTATGTCTGCAAACACTAAAGATGTGGATCAATTAAAAGACAAGAAGAAAGCGCATGATACATATAATTATGCTAAAAATAAACTTGTATTAATTGGTGACAAGGATAAGAATTATAAATCAGTTAAAGATTTAAAAGATGGTGATAAACTTGCTTTAGGTGAAGTGAAAACTGTACCAGCAGGTAAGTACGCTAAACAATATTTAGAAGATAATAATTTATATAATTCAGTAAAAGATAAAATCATTAATGCCAAAGACGTTAAACAAGTATTGAATTATGTTGAAAAAGGTAATGCACAAGAAGGTTTTGTATATAAAACTGACTTATACAATCAAAAGAAAAAGACCGATAAAGTAAAAGAGATTGAACAAGTTAAATTAAGTAAACCAATCACTTATAAAGCTGGTGCAACTTCTGAGAAGAAACTAGCTAAAGAATGGATGAAATTCTTAAAATCTGATAAAGCTAAAAAAATTCTTAAAGAATACCAATTCTCGGCTTAAGGAGTATTAAACTATGCCTGATTTAACATCATTTTGGATATCATTACGTGTCGCGATTACAAGTACAATTATTGTAACAATTTTAGGAATATTTGTTTCCAAATGGTTATATAATAAAAAAGGGCATTGGGTAAAAATCCTTGAAAGTTTTATAATATTACCAATAGTACTTCCACCTACAGTACTTGGTTTTATATTATTAATAGTTTTTTCAACAAGAGGACCTATAGGTCAGTTCTTCACCAATATTCTACACTTACCAGTAGTTTTTACTTTGACAGGTGCAGTACTTGCATCTGTCATTGTTAGTTTTCCTTTAATGTATCAACATACAATTGGTGGATTTAGAATGATAGATAAGAAAATGCTAAATACTGCGCGTACAATGGGTGCAAGCGAAACTAAAATATTTTTCAAATTGATATTACCTTTATCCAAACGTTCTATATTAGCAGGCATTATGATGAGCTTTGCTCGCGCGATTGGTGAGTTCGGTGCGACGTTAATGGTGGCTGGATATATTCCTAATAAGACAAATACGTTGCCGCTTGAAATTTATTTCTTAGTTGAACAAGGTAAGGAAAATGAAGCTTGGCTATGGGTACTCGTTCTAGTCGCCTTTTCTGTAGTCGTTATTACTACGATTAATTTAATCAATCATGATAAATATAGGGAGGTCGATTAGATGTTGAAGATTCAATTAGAATACTTATTAAAAGATATCAATATCCGTGTCGACATTAATGATGAAATCCCTAAAATATATGCCATTCGAGGTCCGTCGGGAATAGGTAAAACTACTGTACTAAATATCATAGCTGGTTTAAAGAAAGCTGACCGAGCACTAATTAAAGTGAATAATCGTATCTTGACTGATACGGAAAATAAAATTAATGTCAAAATTCAACAACGTAATGTTGGATATCTATTTCAAGATTATCAGCTTTTTCCAAATATGAACGTGTATAAAAATATCACTTTTATGACTGAACCATCTGAGCATATAAATAATTTAATTCAGACACTAAACATTTCTCACTTAGTTACTCAATATCCAATGACTTTATCTGGTGGAGAAGCGCAACGTGTTGCATTAGCACGTTCATTAAGTACGAAGCCTGATTTGATATTACTTGATGAGCCTTTCTCAAGTTTAGATGATGCGACGAAGGATGAGAGTATTGCACTAGTGCAAAAGATATTTGATGAGTGGAAGATACCTATTATTTTTGTTACACATTCAAATTATGAAGCTAAGAAGATGGCACACGAAATTGTAAATATTGGCAATGAATAAATGATCATTAGCACCTCTTTCTATAATGGGAGAGGTGTTTGTGTGTATAAATTTTGTTACTTATAAAAATAGACATTATAATAGAAACAAATATTGATGAGAGGATATCCAATATGAATCAAGAACGTTATTCTAGGCAAATGTTATTTAAACATATTGGGCAAGAAGGACAAAGAAAGATTGAAAATCAACATGGCCTTATTATTGGAATGGGCGCATTGGGTACGCACTTGGCAGAAGGGTTAGTTAGAGCAGGCATTGGTAAATTAACTATAGTTGATAGAGATTATATTGAATATAGTAACTTGCAAAGACAAACACTTTACACAGAAAATGATGCACATGAAGCATTACCTAAAGTGATAGCTGCAAAGCACAGGCTAATTCAAATACGTAATGATGTCGTTATTGAGACATGGATAGAACATGTGGATTATCCTTTTTTAGAACAACATGGTAAAGAAGTAGATTTAATACTTGATGCGACTGATAATTTCGATACAAGACAATTAATCAATGATTTCTCTTATAAGCATCATATTCCTTGGATATATGGTGGGGTAGTTCAAAGTACTTACGCCGAGGCTACATTTATCCCAAAACAAACACCTTGTTTTAATTGTCTTATGCCTCAATTGCCTTCAGTAAATTTAACATGTGATACTGTAGGCGTGATTCAACCTGCGGTGACTATGACTACAAGTCTTCAATTAAAAGACGCATTAAAGTTGCTAACAGGTCATGATATTAAGCCTCAGTTGACTTATGGAGATATATGGGAAGGTGATCATTATAGGATTGGGTTTAGTAAAATGCATCAAGATCAATGTCCGACATGCGGTAGTCGCCCTCATTTTCCATATTTAAATCAGGAACGCCAAAATTATGCCACACTTTGTGGGCGAGATACAGTACAGTATAAGAATAAAAATATTTCTCAGGAAATACTTACTACCTTTCTAGAACAGCATCATATACATTATCGCACGAATCATTATATGACTATTTTCAAATTTAGGGGTCATCGTATTGTTGCATTCAATGGGGGCAGGTTCCTTATTCATAATATGACTCAACCTCAACAAGCGATACAATTAATTAATCAATTGTTTGGATAATAAAGGAGGGAATTATCATGAACAATCATCAACATGAACATGTTCAATTAGAAAGAAATATTAATGTAGCAATACTAACTGTTTCTGACACAAGGGATTTCGATAGTGATAAAGGCGGGCAATTAGTTCAATCACTTCTAAAAGAGATTAATGTAAGTATAGAAGAACACCATTATAAGATTGTTAAAGATGATAAAAATGCAATTACATTACAGATAAAACAATGGTTAGAAGACAATGAAAATATAGATGTCATTATTACAACAGGTGGTACTGGTATTTCTCAAAGAGATGTTACGATTGAAGCGGTAAGACCACTATTAACTAAAGAAATAGAAGGATTTGGAGAATTATTTCGTTATTTAAGTTACACAGAGGATGTGGGTACACGCGCATTATTATCACGCGCTATTGGAGGCACAGCAAAAGATAAATTAATCTTTGCTTTACCTGGATCAACTGGGGCAGTCAAACTTGCAATTGAAAAACTAATTAAACCTGAATTAAATCACCTTGTTCATGAATTAACGAAATAATAGTGAATAAAGATTTAGGGATAGCAGGTAAACTACATTGATTTACATTACCATCCCTTATTTCAATCAACAATCAAGACATGAAAGTATTTCTCATACTTTTCTTTGATAGTCACCAGACTTACCACCAGACTTAGATTCTAAATAGGTTTGACCAATGACCATCCCTTTATCGACTGCTTTAGTCATATCATAAACAGTTAAAGCTGTTGCTGATGCGGCAGTGAGTGCTTCCATTTCAACGCCCGTTTTACCAGTTGTTGAAACAATTGCAGTGATATTCAATATATAGTGAGGTGATTGAGATGTATCCCATTCAAAATTGACATCTATACCTGTTAGAGGTAAAGGATGGCACATAGGTATAATTGTAGATGTGTTTTTAGCAGCCATAATTCCTGCTATTTGTGCAGTATTGAGTACATTACCTTTTTTATTAGTATTATCGATAATTTGCCTATAAATCGTTTCATTTACAGTAATACTTGAATGGGCACGTGCTTGACGTTTAGTTACTTCTTTGTCAGAAACATCAACCATCTTAGCGTTCCCTTGTTCGTTTATATGTGTAAAGTTATTCATACTATTCCTCCTAGCAGGATTTAGTATATCATGAAAATAATTTATTTTTGGAGATGAAAATATGCCAGTTGAAAAAAGAAATCCTATTCCAGTAAAAGAAGCGATTTCTCGCATAATGAAACAAAATGTGTCGATTCGTACTACGAAAGTGGATTTAGATGAAAGTTTGGGGCATGTTCTTGCAGAAGATATTGTTGCAACGTATGATATTCCACGTTTTAATAAGTCACCATATGATGGGTTCGCCATACGTAGTGAAGATTCTAAAGATGCTAGCGGTGAACATCGCATTGAATTTGAGGTTATCGATCATATAGGAGCGGGTTCAGTCTCAACTAAGACTTTAGGGAAAAATCAAGCGGTTCGTATTATGACTGGTGCGCAAATACCAGAGGGTGCTGATGCAGTTGTGATGTTTGAACAAACTATTGAATCTGAATCAACTTTTACTATACGTAAGCCGTTTGATCATCTTGAAAATATATCACTAAAAGGCGAAGAAACGACAACTGGAGATATCGTACTTAAAAAAGGACAACATATTAATCCTGGTGCGATTGCAGTATTAGCAACGTATGGCTATACACAAGTTCCTGTAACGATTAAACCAAGTGTAGCAATTATAGCGACAGGTAGTGAGTTGTTAGATGTAGAAGATGAATTAGAACCTGGTAAGATTAGAAATTCAAACGGACCTATGATTAAAGCGTTAGCTAAAAAAATTGGTTTAGAAGTAGGCACATATCAATTACAACAGGATAATTTGGAAAGTAGCATTCAAGTAGTTAAAGATGCTTTATCTCAACATGATATCGTCATTACTACAGGTGGTGTGTCAGTAGGTGATTTCGATTATCTACCAGAAATATATAAAGCGATAGATGCAAATGTCTTATTTAATAAGGTTGCTCAAAGACCAGGAAGTGTTACAACAATCGCATTTAGTAATGGACAATATTTATTTGGTTTATCTGGGAATCCTTCAGCTTGTTTTACTGGTTTTGAATTATACGTTAAACCAGCTGTTAATAAATTGATAGGCGCAAGTGAGTGTTATCCTCAAATAATCAAAGCAACACTTATGGAAGATTTTACTAAGCCTAATCCTTTTACTCGTTTTATCAGAGCTAAAGCGACTTTAACACCTTCAGGTACTACAGTTGTCCCTTCAGGTTTTAATAAATCAGGTGCTGTTGTAGCGATTGCACATGCCAATGCGATGATTATGTTACCTAGTGGAACACGAGGATTCAAAGCAGGGCACACGGTGGATGTAATACTTACAGAATCCAATGCGTTTGAAGAGGAATTGTTGTTGTGATTATACAAATTGTAGGATATAAAAATTCAGGAAAGACAACTTTAATGGCACATGCGGTTTCATTTCTAAAAGAAAAGGGATTTACTGTAGCGACAATTAAACATCATGGCCATTTGGGTAATGATATTACACTGCAAAATGATGACGTTGATCATATGAAACATTTTAATGCAGGCGCTGATCAAAGCATTGTACAAGGTGAAACATTTCAACAAACAGTAACACGTATAAGTAAACAGAATCTTACTGATATTATTAAAGAATCTGTTACAATTGATTGTAATATCATCTTGGTAGAAGGTTTTAAAGAAGAACCGTTCAAAAAAGTTGTTGTATATAGAGATGATAGCGACTTAGAAATGTTATCTAAGCTAACCAATGTATGTTTCACTATCAATTTGAACGAATCAAATGTTTATGAAAAATTTGAGATTGCATTGTTAGAATTGATTAAGATAGAAGGATTGAAAAATTAATGAAGCAATTTGAAATCGTGACTGAACCGATTCAAACTGAGCTATACAGAGATTACACACTTAATGAACATCAAGGTGCAGTTGTGGTTTTTACTGGTCATGTTAGAGAATGGACAAAGGGAGTTCGAACAGAATATCTAGAATATGAAGCTTATACTCCTATGGCAGAGAAGAAACTAGCCCAAATTGGCGATGAAATTAAGCAACGTTGGCCCGGCACGATAACTACAATTGTGCATCGTATCGGACCGTTACAAATTTCTGATATCGCAGTGCTTATAGCGGTATCTTCACCACATAGAAAAGATGCTTATCAAGCAAATGAGTATGCAATTGAACGCATAAAAGAAATTGTTCCTATATGGAAAAAAGAAATTTGGGAAGATGGTGAAGAGTGGCAAGGCCACCAAAAGGGTACCCATCAAGAAGCGAAGAGGGGGAGAACATTATGAAAGTACTTTACTTCGCAGAATTGAAAGAAATTTTGAATCAATCATCTGAAGAGATAGATACTCAAAAAACGATGACAGTTCAAGAATTTGAAGCATATCTGTTTGAACAACATCCGGAAATTGAAAGTAAAAAATTTCAAGTCGCAGTGAATGAGGAGTTTGTCAGAAAAGATGATATTGTACAACCTCAAGATACTGTAGCACTTATTCCACCAGTTAGTGGAGGTTAAGTTTAGTGAAAGCAATGATATTAGCAGGTGGTCATTCTGAACGCTTTGGTAAACCTAAAGCATTTGCAGAAATAGAAGGGCAACCATTTTATAAAAAAATCATAAACACTTTGACTTCAACAAATATGTTTAACGAGGTTATTATTAGCACCAATGAACAATTAGCGCCTTTATTTGAACATCAAAACGTTGTTATTGACGATAATAATAGTAGAAATAAGGGCCCATTAGCAGGAATTTATTCAGTAATGAAACAATATTCTAATGAGGAATTATTTTTTGTAGTTTCAGTTGATACACCTATGATTACAAGTAAAGCTATAAGTGGATTATATCAGTTTATGATTTCTCATCTCATTGAGGATCACTTAGATATTGCGGCTTTTAAAGACGCAGAAACAAAAATACCCACGATTGCCTTTTATAGTCCGCATGCATTGAAAACGATAGAGGCAGCTTTGCAATCAGATGACTATAGTTTGCGACATGTGTACAATCAATTATCCACTGACTGGTTAGACGTTTCTGAAATTCATTCTCCTCATTATTGGTACGATAATATTAACTATCAGCAAGACTTGGACTCTCTAAAAACGAAGATAAGAAATTAAGGAGGCCCAAATATGGTAGTAGAGCAAATTAAAGATAAATTAGGCCGCCCTATACGTGATTTAAGGTTATCTGTCACAGATAGATGTAACTTTAGGTGTGATTATTGTATGCCTAAAGAGATATTTGGAGATGATTTTGTCTTTTTACCTAAAGAAGAGCTACTAACTTTTGAAGAAATGACTCGTATATCACGTATTTATGCTGAATTAGGTGTCAAAAAGATTAGAATTACTGGAGGCGAACCTTTATTACGTCGTAATTTATATCAATTGATTGAACAGCTCAATGAGATTGAGGGTATTGAGGATATTGGCTTAACGACAAATGGCTTGCTTTTAAAGAAACATGGCCAAAATCTCTATAATGCAGGACTCCGTCGCATCAATGTAAGTTTAGATGCGATTGACGATGAGGTTTTCCAAGCAATTAATAACCGTAATATTAAAGCTTCTACTATTTTAGAACAAATAGACTATGCAGTTTCAATCGGATTTCACGTTAAAGTGAATGTCGTCATACAAAAAGGTGTGAATGATGACCAAATCATACCAATGATAGACTATTTTAAAGATAAGCAGATTGAAATTCGATTTATAGAATTTATGGATGTTGGTAATGACAATGGCTGGGATTTTAGTAAAGTTGTTACCAAAGATGAAATGCTAAATATGATTGAAGAACATTTTAATATTGAGCCACTAGAACCTAAATATTTTGGAGAAGTTGCTAAATATTATAGGCATAATGATAACGGAGCGAAGTTTGGTTTGATAACTAGTGTGTCTCAATCATTCTGTTCTACATGTACTCGAGCACGACTCTCATCAGATGGTAAATTTTACGGATGTTTATTTGCTACTGTGGATGGATTTAACGTTAAATCATTCATGAGATCTGGAGCAACAGATGAAGAATTAAAAGAACAATTCAAAGCGCTGTGGCATATTCGAGATGACCGATATTCTGATGAACGAACAGAACAAACTGTTGCTAATCGCAAACGTAAAAAAATAAATATGAATTATATCGGAGGATAGTAGCCAGACCAACAGAGTATTTCATAGAAAACTGTATCTAGTCAAAAAAGATTGGAATTCCTTATTAACTCCTCATTTTATGTCGCCAAACTTTTTAGAGTCTGGCGATTTTCGCTTTATAGCTTCAAATTAACTATTGTGTGTTGTTTTAATTTTAAATGTTTATATTTTAAAGCGTTTAATTATGTAACATAGCTATAGCAAAATCTATTTAGATATTTTATATGCCTTTCAATATATAACTGATTGTTTAAAATGTTTAAATTCTTAACAAGATTTAGACGCTATTTTAATATTTGTAATAGATTAAATGCAAACTTTGTTATATAATAAAGTTAAGCAATTGAATTTTATAATGCAAACATAACATCTAAGAATCAACATTAGGAGGCATTTTATTATGAGTAACAAAGTACAACGTTTTATCGCATCTGAAAGAGAATTAAGTCAACTTAAACATTGGTTAAAGACGACTTATCGCATTTCGATTGAAGAATTTGTGGTTTTATACAAAGTTTATGCAGATACTAAGATTAGTGGTAAAGAACTCCGTGATACATTACATTTTGAAATGTTATGGGATACAAGTAAAATTGATGTAATTATAAGAAAGATTTACAAAAAAGAGTTAATTTCTAAATTACGTTCTGAAACAGATGAAAGACAAGTATTCTATTTCTTTGATGCTAAACAAAAGAAATTATTAGATAAAATGACTGGTGAAATTGAAACAATTAGTATTGCTAATTAATAGATTAAGCGCCTATCCCAAAATATAAGGGATAGGCGCTTTTATAGTTTAAAACCTATTAAATCGATTGATGCTTAACATTACGACCATGAACTACAAAATAAATAAATAACGTAATTATGCCTAATATTGCCATAATGCCATATAATTGACTATAAGTAATCATATGTGTGAAAAGGCCTAGGAATGATGGTCCGAAGCCAATACCGATATCTAAACCGATAAAATAAGTTGATGTAGCTAAACCGTACTTCGTTGAAGGTGATACTTTAATTGCAATGGCTTGCATTGAGGAAGATAAGTTACCATACCCGATACCTAATGCAATACCAGCAATGAGTAATACCCAGCCATCAAAACTAAACATTAACATTGCAAAACTTATGATTAAGAAAATAAATGCAGGATAAACAACTACATTTTCATTTTTATCATCCATTAATCGACCTGCAATTGGGCGTGTCACAAGTGAGGCCACTGCATAAAATATAAAGAAGTAACTTGCGGCAGTTACTAAGTTTCTCTCAACTGCAAATGCTTGTAAGTAAGTGAGAATCGCAGCGTATGTGACACCAATTAACATCATGACAATCGCAACAGGAATTGCTTCTTTTGCGATAAAATTCCCCAAAATAAATGTTTTTCGATTAGACGTATCATTTTTAGATGCAACATTTTTAAAATCAATTTTTATAAAGAGTGATAGTAAACCACTCAATACTCCTAATATTACACAAATCATAAATAGAATTTGAATTGAAAATGAATTCATTAGCAACATGCCGAAGAAAGGACCAATCGCTGTACCCAAAACTAAGCTTAAAGAAAATAAACTAATTCCTTCACTTTTACGTGTAGTTGGTGTCACGTAAGCAGCAATGGTACCTGTTGCGGTAGTAGCGATTGCAGTAGCAATACCGTTAAGTAATCTTACTATCATCAAGAACCACACTGAACCCGGAATGAAGTAAAGTAATTGAGTAATGATTAAACAAATTAATCCGAAAATGAGTATCTTTTTTGGCCCAAAAGAGTTAACGTATTTTCCTGTGATAAATCGTCCAATAAGTGAGCCAACTATGAATAAACCTACGACCAGCCCAGCAAGTGAATCAGAAGCATGAAATTCTGTTTTACTATAACCAGCTATGACTACTATCAAAAGATACATACATAAATAAACGAAAAAGTTAATTACAAAATTGAGATTAAAGCTTTTAGTAAATATGGGATCTTTAGTAGGTATCGCTTCGTTCATTATTTTTCCTCCTTAATAAGTGTCTCATGTATTTGAGACATAACTTTTGTAATTTCTGTTAGTTGTGCTTCTGTTAAGCCTACTTTCTTTATAATATCTTTTTGTATTACCGAAATTTCTTTATTTATAGTTTCAAACATGGCTTGTCCTTCAGTGGTTAGTCTTAGTAATTTCTCTCTCTTATCACTACCTTGTTCTGTACTAATCCATTTGTTATCAAGGAGTACTTTAACTATTTTACGAGTAGTTGGTTTTTCGATAGAACGTCGATTAGAAATTTTTACTAATGTGGTTGGTTGAAAATTTGCTATGTCTCTTAAAACAAGCCATTGCCCAGTATGAATATCATGTTTATCTAAAATCGGTTGAGTTAATTTTGTGTATGGTCTGTATACACCTATAAAACTATTGAAGAAAGCATTGTTTAACATTAATAGCACCTCATTCATGATATTTAGTTAGCTTGGCTAACCTTTTTGAACGCAAGAAATATTATATAACTAATATATGAATATTGCAATACCTTTTTATTCTTTTAGATATTTAAAGTAAAATGGCACGCTTTTTGTTAAAATAAAAATTAATTATAGGTAGAGGGGGAAGGTTGATGGAGCTTAAGTTTGATCACATTATTCATTACATTAATCAACTCAATCAATTTGAATTTCCTGGGAAATTATTAAAGTTACATAATGGTGGGAAACATCATCAATTTGGTACGTATAACCAGTTATCTTATATTAATGGTAATTATATTGAATTGTTAGATGTTGAAGATAAAGAAAAACTTAAGAAAGTAGCTAAAACAGAAGAGGGACGTGTCTCATTTGCTACTAAAATAGCCCAAGATGACTTTAATCAAGGGTTCAAGACAATTTGTTTGCGAACTAAAGACATAGAAGAAGTTAAAGCAACTTTACAAAAGAAAAATATTGATGTCATAGGACCTATTCGTATGGAAAGGGAAAATAAAAAAGGGGATAAAGTAGGATGGCAACTTTTATATATAGCAGATCCTAGCTATAATGTTAAACCTCCATTCTTCATTCAATGGGATGAGAGTGAAGCATATAAAAATGAAAGTTTAAAAGACTTGTATCAGAAGCAATTTTCAATAGAAACGCTTGTTGTGAGTAGTGAAAAACGCAACTTAACAGTAGACAATTGGATCAAATGGTATGACATGAAAGTTGTAGATGAAACTGATACGTATACTGACCTCATTTTAGCGGATGATGATATCCTTTTTAGAATTGAAGATGGAAAAGACCCAGGCTATCACACTCTAGTAATTAAAGATTCAGAAGCCACATCACCATATTCTATAATAATTAGAGGTGCAAAATATCGCTTTGAACCTATAAATTAATATAGGTATTCATAAGTACTTTGAGCAATGATTGCAATGTGAATGAATGCAATGATTACTGAAATCATACTTAAAATAGTGTCAAAACGAGATGTTCTTATAAGTGAGAAGAAAATAGATAAAACAAATGATAATGCTACAAACATTACTCTCAAACTAAAATTTGATACAGTGAGCGGTTGAGCTAACGATGTTATAATAGCTAATAAGTTTAAAATGATAAATAAGAATAGAATGACTTTTCTCATTAAGAAAACCTCTTTATCTAATAATAATCATCATTATAACAAGCAACACTGTATAGACATAACTAAAAGGTTTATAACGTCCTTAATCGACAGTATCAAGGTTAGGATGTATAATTAAAATTACTGTAAAATAAAGGAGATATTATAAAGCATGGAAAAGATGAATATCACTAATCAAGAACATGACGCATTTGTAAAATCTCATCCAAATGGCGACTTACTGCAATTATCTAAATGGGCAGATACTAAGAAATTAACTGGATGGTACTCAAGACGAATTGCGGTTGGTGAAAATGGTGAAATTAAAGGTGTAGGACAATTACTATTCAAAAAAATACCTAAATTACCATTCACTTTATGCTATATATCAAGAGGTTTTGTAACTGATTATAATAATAAAGAAGCTTTAGAGACACTGTTGGAAATTGCTAAACAGGTAGCTAAAGAAGAGAAAGCTTATGCAATCAAAATTGATCCTGACGTTGAGGTTGATAAAGGCGCAGAGGCTTTAAAAAACCTTCGTGATTTAGGATTTAAACATAAAGGGTTCAAAGAAGGATTATCAAAGGATTATATCCAACCTAGAATGACAATGATTACGCCTATCGATAAATCTGACGATGAACTTATCCAAAGTTTTGAACGACGCAATCGTTCTAAAGTACGTTTAGCACTTAAACGAGGTACTAAAGTTGAACGTACTGGACGTGAGGGCTTAAAAACTTTCGCTAATTTGATGAAAATTACAGGTGAACGAGATGGGTTCTTAACGCGTGATATTAGTTACTTTGAAAATATTTATGATGCATTACATGAAGATGGAGATGCAGAACTTTTCTTAGTGAAATTAGAACCTAAGCCAGTTTTAGAACAAGTTAATAAAGACTTAGATAATCTTTCAAAAGAAAAAGAAAAGCTACAACAGAAAAAGCAAGACAAAAAAACATTAAATAAAATAAACGATGCTGAAAATAAAATTAAGAAAACGCATGAACTAAAAGTGAATTTAACAGAGCTTGAAAAAGAACATCCAAATGGCATCTATTTATCGGGTGCATTATTGATGTTCGCAGGTAATAAGTCATATTATCTATATGGTGCCTCTTCAAATGATTTCCGTGATTTCTTACCAAATCATCATATGCAATTCGAAATGATGAAGTATGCTCGAGAGCACGGTGCTACCACGTATGATTTTGGTGGAACTGATAATAATCCAGATAAAGATTCAGAACATTATGGATTATGGGCATTTAAGCGTGTTTGGGGCACATACTTAAGTGAAAAAATAGGTGAATTTGATTATGTCCTTAATCAACCGCTATATCAATTGATTGAACAAGTAAAACCTCGTTTAACTAAGGCTAAGATTAAATTATCACGTAAACTAAAAGGTAAATAATGCAACAAAAATCTGAACGCTTCTGTGACTCAACTAGATCGTTCAGATTTTTTTACTAAATATAATTTTTAATATAGAAGGGAATACTAGAATGATTAAAAAATTATTACAGTTCTCGCTAGGTAATAAATTCGCTATATTTTTAATGGTTGTTTTAGTCATCTTAGGCGGGATTTATTCGAGTGCAAAATTAAAACTCGAACTTTTACCAGATGTTGAGAATCCGATGATTTCTGTTCAAACTACTATGCCTGGTGCTACCCCTCAATCAACTGAAGATGAAATTAGTAGGAAAATAGATAATCAAGTACGTTCCTTGGCTTATGTAAAGAGTGTGAAGACAGAATCCATACAGAATGCATCAATTGTAACAGTTGAATATAATGATGGCACAGATATGGATAAAGCTGAAGAACAACTAAAAAAAGAAATTGATAAAATTAAATTTAAAGACGGAGTGGGAGATCCGGAATTAACTCGAAACTCTATGGATGCCTTTCCAATCGTTGCATATTCATTTACAAGTAATAAACATGACTTAAAAGATGTAACTAAAGAGCTTAATCAACAACTTATCCCTAAATTACAAACGATTAATGGTGTTCAAAATGCTCAATTAAATGGTCAAACTAATCGTGAAGTAACACTTAAATTTAAGCAAGATGCTCTAGATGATAAAGGGTTAACTGCTGATGATGTCGAAAATTACATAAAAACTGCTACTCGTGAAACACCGTTAGGGTTATTCCAATTTGGTAAAACTGATAAATCGCTTGTCGTTGACGGTCAATTTAAATCAGTTAATGCTTTAAAAAATCTAAAGATTCCTTTATCTATAGCAGGACAAGGCAATCAAAGTAGTGATGATTCTAATAATAGTAGCGATTCTGATAATGAGAGCTTAATGCCTAAAGAAAATTCCAACTCTTCGCAATCAGGATCAAAAATGGCAAGTAGTAATGGGAAAATGCCATCAGTAAGCTTAAAAGACTTAGCTGACATTTCTGTAGGAGATAATCGAACTTCAATATCTAAAACGAATGGTAAAGACGCAGTTAACTTACAAATTATGAAATCTCAAGATGCTAATACTGTTCAAGTTGCCAAAGAAGTCCAGAAAAAAGTAGATGAATTTGTTAAGAATAATAAGGTTATGACATCAACGAAGACGATGGATACAGCTAAACCCATTGAAGATTCCCTTTATACCATGGTAGAAAAAGCAGCTCTAGGTACGATTGTAGCTATTATAGTAATTCTTCTATTCTTACGTAATATTAGAACAACAGCTATTTCAGTAGTATCAATCCCATTGTCCATTCTAATAGCCATGGTGGCTTTAAAGTTAAGTAATGTATCATTAAATATTCTGACATTAGGTGCATTAACTGTCGCAATAGGACGTGTGATTGATGACTCTATCGTCGTAGTTGAAAATATTTATCGTAGACTATCAGATTCCAATGAGACAATGCAAGGTGAAAATTTAATAATAAATGCGACAACTGAAGTATTTAAACCTATCATGTCCTCTACTTTAGTGACAATTGTCGTATTTTTACCACTTGTCTTTGTATCAGGTTCCGTCGGTGAAATGTTTAGACCATTTGCGCTGGCAATCACATTTAGTCTTTTAGCGTCACTCCTTGTTTCCATTACAGTTGTGCCGGCTTTAGGTTCTACACTTTTCAGAAAAGGTGTGAAAACGAAGCGTCAGCGTGAAGGTTTAGGTGTGATTAGCAAAGAATATAGACGAATACTAAAATGGTCACTCAATCATAAATGGATAGTCATTGTGATTAGTATAGTGATTCTGATTGGTAGTATTGGGTTAGGTGCGACAACATTAGGAACAAGCTATATTTCATCGGGAGATAATAAATTCTTAGCATTAACTTATACGCCCAAACCCGGCGAAACTGAAAAGTCAGTTTTAAATCATGCGAAGGAAGTACAAAAATACTTAGATAGTAAAGATAAAGTTCAAACCGTACAATATTCTGTTGGAGGACCGACACCTCAAGATCCAACAGGTAGCACAAATAGTATGGCAATTATGGTTAAATATGATTCAAATACACCTCACTTTGATGAGGAACCAGATAAAGTGCTTAAACACATTGAGACGTTTAAGCAACCAGGAGATTGGAAAAATCAGGATTTAGGAACTGGTGCAGGTAATGATTCAATAGAAGTGACTGTAAAAGGTCCTTCACCAGAAGCAATTAAAGATACGGTTGAAAATATCGAGAAGAAAATGAAAAATATTGATGGTATCGTAAATGTTAAATCCGATTTATCACAAACATATGATCAATATGAAATTAAAGTAGATCAGAATAAGGCTGCAGATAATGGTATTTCGGCAAGTCAATTAGCTATGAATCTTAATGAGAACTTGCCTGAAAAGACAATTACTACAGTTAAAGATAAAGGCAAGAAAATTGATGTTAAAGTTAAACAGAATAAGCAAACTGATTGGTCTCCGAAGAAACTGAATAATATAGAATTGAAAAAACCAACAGGTGGAACAATTAAATTAAGTAAAATAGCTTCATTACAGAAAACTACGACACCAAGTAAGTTAACGCAAGAAGATGGAGACTATGCAACGACTGTGACAGGTAAAGTTTTTGATAAAGATGTCGGAGGTAAGTCTCGCGAAGTCATGTCTCAACTAAATGATATTCATAAACCGAACAACGTTAAAATGAATGTTGGTGGTGCGACAGATGATATTAATACGGCGATGTCTCAATTAGCTATAGCTATGTTAGCTGCTATTATTATTGTTTATTTAATACTTGTCATTACTTTCAAAGGTGGCCTAGCTCCATTTACAATACTCTTCTCATTACCATTTACTGTTGTAGGTGTTGTATTGGCTCTTGTTATAACTGGCGAAACAATTTCCGTACCAAGTTTAATTGGTATGTTGATGCTTATAGGTATTGTGGTAACTAACGCAATAGTCTTAATTGACCGAGTAATAAACAATGAGAAGAATGGTTTGGAAATGAAAGAAGCATTGATTGAAGCGGGTGGCACTCGTATCAGACCTATTTTAATGACTGCAATAGCAACAATTGGTGCATTAATTCCATTATTATTTGGTCAAGATAGTTCAATTCTTATTTCAAAAGGATTGGCAGCTACTGTAATAGGCGGTTTAGTTTCTTCAACAATATTGACACTCATCGTCGTTCCAGTTATTTACGAAATCTTGTTCACCCTAAAGAATAAACTTTCTAGAAAATGGAATAATAAATAGAAAAAATCGACTTAGGCATCCTCATATTATAGCCTAAGTCGATTTTCATATTTTTTAATATAAAAATAGCGTTAAAATTACATAAATTACTATCAAAATAATTGAAATGATATTTAAAATGTTAACACCTTTTTTATCGCCTTTAAGTTCTTTAAAGCCTGTAACCTCAATGTTACCAACTAGGAGTAATAACACGATAAATACCCACCAATTTTCTTTCGGAAATTGTAGCGTCGTAATCGCAACGACGAACAATAATAAAATACCCATAATAATTCTTAAAATTCTCGTGAAAATCGAGTGCATTTTAAAAATACTAATATATGCGACAATTAAGTATAAAATGGGCAACAAAATTAGATAAAATTGCATCTGGGACATCCTTTCTTTTACGAATTATATATTAGCACGTTCAAAAATTGATGACTAGGATGTTTAATAATTCATATGTAAGTTAATTTGAATATGCTCATTGTCAATAAATGATTAAAGAAAAGTCTTGTTCTCATTTATGTCTAACATTTAATTTGTAATAACTAAATTTTAAATTTCTGTCTACCATTAAATTACTCATTCATTTTAGCTCGAATGTCAGAAATTTGTTGTTCAATATCTTCTAGCTGTTTTAGTAGTGGATCAACATTTTGATTAAGCGATTCCTTTTTATCTAAATCATTTTGTAATCGTACATAATCATATTTTAGTTCTGTTAATTTAGATTCTAAATCCATAGAAACAAATCTCCTTTTATCATTGAAATTGTTTAGTAACTATATTTAAATTAGATTATATCACGAAACAAGACGCTTCTAAAAATTGTGAGAAATATGTTAAAGTTATCAACTGTAAAAATGAAAATCCAGAGAAAGAAGGTATAGATGTGACTGAACAATTTGTCATGATTATATTACTTATTGCGCTCGGTTATTTTCTTAAGCGCATTAATTATTTAAAAGCAACTGATAGTAAAGTTCTTTCAACGCTTGTATTAAACGTCACATTACCTTCTCTTGTCATCGTTAACTTAAATAGTGCTGACCTAAATATGTCATTCTCAATCTTACCAATCATGATGATAGTCTATGGTATTGTTGCCAAAATCATTGTGATATGGTTCTTTAGGAAGTATAGTAACCAAATGCGTGGTTCTGTAGGAATGATGACAGGTTCAATGAATATCGGTCTGTTCGCGTATCCTTTAGTTAATGCTATTTGGCCAGAAAAAGGTATGGTATATTTTGGAATGGCTGATATTGGTGGGGCAATGATTATGTTCGGTTTGACATACTTTGTGGGAAGTTATTTCAGTGAAGGTGGAGACCAATTCAATTTTAAATTTTTAGGGAAGAAATTGATTCAGTCTGTACCATTAGTAACATATATCGTTATGTTTACACTAAATATGTCTAATATTCATATATGGAAGCCAGCTATAGACTTCTTCAGCATTCTTTCTAAAGCTAATATGCCATTATCTATGATATTACTAGGTGTTATGTTGAGCTTTAGCATTGATAGAGAATACTTACCTGTAACCATTAAGTATCTTTGCTTACATTATGGATTAGCTATTGTAGCAGGAACACTTGTACATTTCTTTTTACCGGTATCAGATCCAATGATTAAGACGACGTTATTAATTACGTGGCTCTTACCAGTAGGTGTAGCTATCATACCTTACTCCATTCAATTTAAGTATAAGACGTTGCCATTTGTTGGGATGGTCACTAACTTAACTATAATAATTAGTATTGTTATTCTATATGTTTATCAAGCACTTTTTGTTTAGTTGTTTGTTCATTCATTTTTGAAAAATAAAATCTAATAGCAATGTATGAAAAAAGCATGCGAATGACTTATAAAAAAGTCTTCGCATGCTTTTTTGAGTGTGAATTTTAAAAGGGGTTATCCTTTACCACCCATAAATGCTGGATAATTAGTCATACCACCGTCAACATAAATAGTTGTACCATGAATATAGCTTGCTAAATCAGAGGCTAAAAATAATGCGACGTTTGAAATATCTTGAGCTTCACCAATTTCACGTGCTGGGATCATTTCTAACGTTTCTTCACGTGTTTTAGGATCAGAAAATTTTTCTCGAGTATGTTCAGTGACAATGGCGCCTGGAGAAATATTATTGATACGAATACCATACTGAGCATATTCCATTGACATAGTTTCCATCATTAACTTTAATCCGCCTTTACTTGCAGCGTAATTGACATAGTTAGGCCAAGGAATTGTGTCATGAACGCTTGAGGTATTGATTATGACACCTTTTTTATTTTCTTTAAGAAATTGATTAATCGCCTCACGAGAACCTGTAAATGCACCTGTTAAGTTAATATCTATGACTTTTTGCCATTCAGCATTAGACATTTCATGTGTTGGGATTGGTTTTTCAAAACCAGCATTGTTAATCATAATATCTAATGTACCAAATTGATCAACTGCTGATTGAACAAGATTTTTAACATCTTCTTCTACAGCAACATCACCTTGAACTGCAATAGCTTGTCCGCCAGCATTTTGAATCGTATTTTTTAGTTCATCTATTTCATCTAAATGACGATCAGAGCGATAGTTTAATACTACTTTAGATTTAGCTTTCCCAAAGTTTTCGGCAAATGATTTACCAATGCCACTACCAGCTCCAGTAATAACAACTACTTTGTTTTCTAATTCTTTAAACATTTTACGTCCCCCTAACGTTTTATTTCAAGTTACCTAGAATAATTGATGCGATGATTATCACAATGATACCTGACCATATACCAATCATTTGGCGATGATCTTTTTTCTCACCTAAAATAAAGATACCACCTAAAGTAGAAACGATAACAAGTAATTGTGATAATGAGAAGCTTGTGGCTACACCAACTTTAGGTTGTGAGTAGAACATAAATAAGTTACCAATACCCCATACTACACCAGGTATTAAATTCAATGCAGTAGATTTAATAGAAGTTTGATGATTCATAGAGAGAATAAATCCACCGATGGCCATACCGATTGATTGGAAGAATAGGGCATCAGTACCACTGACTCCGAAAATATCTCCAAGAACAACATAGCCTACGTAACCAATAGTTGAAATAAGCAAGATACCCATTGCTTTTTTGAATTCTGGATTATTGGATGTGCCTTCATTTTTAGCTTTAAGTGATGTTAGAGCAATACCAACCACTAGTAAAACCATTGCGATGAGGCCCATTACAACTTGAACCATGGTACTCCATTCTCCTAAGAAAATGGCACTAAATAGAGTAGTACCAACAAGTTGCATTCCTGTAGAAATAGGCATCGTCTTTGAAACGCCTATTAAGTTGACAGATTTTAACTGATTACCTTGACCAAAGGCCCAAAGCGCACCAGAGATTAAACCTACAATAATAACTGTTAAATTATCAAAAGCAGCATTACCAGTTAGTAGTAAACCGATACCGACAATTAGAGTACCTAAAGTCGTTCCACGGATTTGATTGTAGGGTCCACCACCTACAAACACATTTATAATTACAACACTACCCCAAAACAGGGCTGGTAATAGTGCGATGAGAAAGTCTAAAAATTGCACTTATTACTCACTCTCCTAAAAAACTTTATTAAGTGTACTCTTTAACACTTGAAATTATTCTAAATCAAAAAATTTGATAAGTAAAAAACAAAAACTTACGAATGACAACTCAGAGTAAAAGTTTGAGAAATGTCTAATAAAAAAACCGTAAACTAAGTTAAGTCTATAAACACTCTATGTATACAAGATATTTATAAACAGTCGTTTACGGTTAAAGTATAAAATTAATTATGTGAAAGTGTACTAATCAACTTGAGAAATCCTGGTGCAAATGTCTAGGTTCAAATTTATATTTCTTATATTCATAGTTAATTTGGAAGCCCAACTCGTTGAAACGTTCAACCAATTTGCTATTTTTATTACGTATTTTAAAGTAGACTTTGTGAATAGTATAATGCTCGAAAGCGTATTTCAAAGCATACTCAAGTAAATCAAAAGCAATCCCTTTGAGTCGATAATCCATATGGGAACTAAAGTACTTAATTTCGGCATTGTTGCGTTCAGTATCGACTTGTAAGTATAAATACCCCTTCAATAGACCTTCACTTACAAATATAAATAATCGATTATGTTCATCTAGTGATTCTATAATTTCATCCGGAGTCATTGCGTTATGTTTAAAGGTCATCATATGTAATTTGCTAAATGCACGATAAAAACCTTTTTGATATTCGATGATATTTTGATTATTAAAATGATCTCCAAGGTCTTTTTGTGCTTCCAAATAATAATCAGTAAAATTATAACTAGCATGGATTGTCTTCATATAGGTTTTATATTCTTGTGCACCTTCTTCAAATGAAAAGTTGAATATGGATTCATCCGGTTGTTGTTCTATCAATTTATCAAACAGTAATTTGAATTGATTATCAGTCAAAGTAAAGTCTTGTGCAATAAATGGTCCTATTATTTTGTACCGATGATTATCATATGAGAAAGCAAGTATCAACGCTTGAATTTGATTATTTTCAGTCATTGCAATCACGCCTGGATGAGTAATAGCTTCATTTAATAATGTGTCAAAATCCTCATATTCTTGAGG
This sequence comes from Staphylococcus sp. HMSC067F07, assembly GCF_001837405.1. Lineage (NCBI taxonomy): Bacteria > Bacillati > Bacillota > Bacilli > Caryophanales > Staphylococcaceae > Staphylococcus > Staphylococcus sp. HMSC067F07. The sequence continues at coordinate 635,646 of NZ_KV832234.1, forward strand.
TAGTTTATATAAATAAGATGTTGATAGGTAACGAGATGAGTCTATAAATGCTTTTATTTCTTGTGGTTCACGCAATTGAACGATATTCATCATTCTACCTCCGCCTCTTATAGTCTTTCTTCAATTATATTATATTTATAGAGAAATGAAAGTTTATCGATAGATACACATGTTACAATATGACTAATACTATTCAATGAATAAGTTTAATTTTGAAAAAATATTTTGAGAGAGTTCTTCTTTACGATTCAAAAATTATTATTGTAAAAATTAAGCTAACGTCAAATTCATTTTCAGAAAGGGAAGTTATCATGAAATCCTTAATATTAGCTGAAAAGCCTTCGGTAGCTCGAGATATAGCTGAGGCATTAAATATCAAGCAGAAAAAGAATGGATATATTGAGAATGAAAAGTATATCGTGACTTGGGCATTAGGCCATTTAGTCACAAATGCAACACCAGAACAATATGATGTTTCATATAAAGAATGGAAACTTGAGGATTTACCTATTATACCTAAACATATGAAGACTATTGTTATTGGTAAAACGAGTAAGCAATTTAAAACTGTAAAATCATTAATAATGGATAAAAAGGTGAACAACATCATTATAGCAACTGATGCGGGGCGAGAAGGGGAACTTGTCGCAAGGCTCATACTTGATAAAGTTGGCAACAAGAAACCAATTCAACGGTTATGGATTAGTTCGGTAACTAAGAAGGCCATTCAGAACGGTTTTAAACATTTAAAAGATGGACGTGCATATCATAGTCTTTATCAGGCAGCATTAGCGAGGAGTGAAGCGGATTGGATTGTAGGAATTAATGCCACACGTGCGCTGACAACAAAGTATGATGCACAATTATCACTAGGACGTGTTCAAACACCAACTATACAATTAGTGCAATCTAGACAGGAAGAAATTAATCATTTCCAACCTGAGAAGTACTATACATTATCAATTAAGGTAGATGGGTACGACTTTCAATTAGATTCAAATAAACGTTATAAAAATAAAGAAGGTTTAGAAGCACTTGCACAACAAGTAAAAAACCAAGAAGGCAAAATATTAGATATAAAAACTAAGCATAAGAAAATGTACCCACAAATGTTATATAATTTAACGGATTTACAACAAGACGCGTATCGACGTTTTAAAATGGGACCGAAGGACACGTTAAATACATTACAAAACTTATATGAAAGACATAAAATTGTGACGTATCCACGTACTGACTCTAATTATTTAACGAATGATATGGTGGATACGATTAAGGAACGTTTACAAGCCTTACTCGCTACTGAATATAAAGCCCATGTGCGAGAACTTATGAGTCAGTCATTTTCACCTAAAATGAATATATTTAATGATGGAAAAGTATCAGATCACCATGCCATTATACCTACGGAAGTAAGACCATCACTTGATCAACTCAGTCAACGAGAATTAAAAATTTATACAATTATTGTTCAAAGATTTTTAGAAACTTTAATGAAACCTTACGAATATGAAAATGTTGTGATTAACTTTGGTATAAAAGATTTAATCTTTACATTGAAAGAAAACATTCCTAAACAATTAGGTTTTAAGGCACTTAAAGAAGAGGAATTACGTCAAACATCATCACATCGATTTACTAAAAATCTTAAGTTCAAAGTTCAAAAAGTGAATATTCATGAACATGAAACGAAAGCACCTGATTATTTTAATGAAGGTTCTCTATTAAAAGCGATGGAAAATCCACAAAATTATATTAATTTTAGTAATAAAAAGTATGCTCAAACTCTTAAACAAACTGGAGGAATAGGGACAGTTGCAACTCGTGCAGACATTATTGATAAGCTTTTTAATATGAATGCACTTGAATCAAGAGATGGTAAAATCAAAGTTACATCTAAAGGTAAACAAATTTTAGAGTTATCGCCTGATCAATTAACATCACCTCTTTTAACTGCTCAGTGGGAAGAAAAGTTGATTCTTATTGAACAAGGGAAATATAACTCTCAGAAATTCATGAACGAAATGAGAGACTTCACTAAACAAATTGTAGACAAAATTAAAAATAGTGAACAAAAATATAAACATGATAATTTAACTACGACCGAATGTCCTACATGTGGTAAGTTCATGATCAAAGTAAAAACTAAAAATGGTCAAATGCTTGTATGCCAAGACCCCTCTTGTAAAACTAAGAAAAATGTTCAACGTAAAACGAATGCGCGTTGTCCTAATTGTAAGAAGAAAATGACTTTATTTGGAAGAGGGAAAGAGGCAGTATACAGATGTGTTTGTGGTCATTCTGAAACACAAGCTCAAATGAATAAGCGTATGAAAGAGAAAACTAACGGTAAAGTTTCACGTAAAGAAATGAAGAAATATATGAATAATACAGAAGAGATAGATAATAATCCATTTAAAGACGCTTTAAAAAATTTAAAACTTTAAAAAATAGCGAACGAAAAAATATAAATATAACCAAAGGTTCGTTTTTGGTATTGTTTTTTGTGAATTTAGGTATTAAAATATTAAAGTATTTCAAATAAAGGAGCATTTACCGTGAAAAAATACTTTCAGTTCGATAAGCATGGAACAAATTATAGAAATGAAATTTTAGGTGGTATCACGACGTTTTTATCTATGGCTTATATCCTTGCCGTAAATCCTCAAGTTTTAAGTTTGGCTGGGGTAAAAGGTGTTTCTAGCGATATGAAAATGGACCAAGGAGCAATTTTTGTTGCCACTGCATTAGCTGCTTTCGTTGGTTCTTTATTTATGGGACTTATCGCTAAATATCCAATAGCCTTAGCGCCAGGAATGGGATTAAATGCTTTCTTCGCATTTACTGTTGTGCTTACAATGGGAATTCCATGGAAAGTAGGTTTAACCGGCGTACTTTTCTCTGGGGTGTTCTTTGCTATCTTAACTGCCACAGGATTAAGGGAAATCATTATTAATGCTATACCTTATCAGATGAAAATGGCTGTTTCAGCAGGTATAGGATTGTTTATCACCTTTGTAGGACTTCAAAGTTCTGGAATCATTATTAAAAATGATTCAACACTTGTTACACTTGGTCACTTAACTAAAGCGCCAGTATTATTAGCGATATTTGGAATTATAATTACTGTTATTTTATACGCTAAAAAAGTACCAGGTTCTATATTTATAGGGATGATTATTACAGCGATTGTAGGTATGATTACAGGTCAAATCCATACTCCATCAGGAATTGTAGGTCATATTCCTAGTATTAAACCAACTTTTGGTGTAGCGTTTGAATCATTTAAAGATCCTGGTCAATTATTCACAGTTCAATTTTTAATCGTCATTTTAACATTTTTATTCATTGACTTCTTTGATACGGCAGGTACACTTGTAGCTGTTGCAACACAAGCTGGTATCATGAAAGATAATAAATTACCTAGAGCAGGAAGAGCGCTTTTCTCAGATTCACTTGCTACGATTGTGGGAGCAATTTTTGGTACAACAACTACTACTTCATACATAGAATCTACATCAGGTGTAGCGGTAGGTGCCCGTACAGGTTTTGCTAGTATTGTAACTGGTATTTGTTTCTTACTTGCACTATTCTTTAGTCCACTTATCGAAGTGGTTACAAGTGCTGTGACTACGCCTGCTTTAGTAGTTGTAGGTGTGTTAATGGCTTCTAACTTTGCTGAAATCAATTGGAAGCGATTTGAAGTTGCGGTTCCTGCATTTATTACCATTATTATGATGCCTTTATCATATTCAATTGCTACAGGTATTGCGTGTGGATTTATATTCTATCCACTTACAATGGTTATCACCAAAAGACATAAAGAAGTACATCCTATTATGTATGTACTCATGGCATTATTTATACTTTACTTTGTGTTTGTTCATAAATAATAAAAAAGGTCGACCCATATATGGGCCGACCTTTTTCTACTATTATAAGTGATATTTATCTATGAATTTCTTCTTTTTCTCTATTATCGTTCTTATATTGAGTGTAGATTACTCGAGCATCTTTATTTGGTAGATAAGTTGGAGCAGATAAAACAATGAATACAAAAAATATCATTAAGAAGAATAAAATCCAATGTACTACCATACCAACCACTGGGATAAATGCAATAAATGATCCTACGATACCTAAAATCGGTATAATAACCATTGGTTTAATAGAATTTTGAGTATCTACAAGTAAGATAATTGTAATAATAAGATAGAGAAAAGCATTAAGTAATAATGGTTGCCAACCAAAACTTAAAATGACACTACCACCTAAAAAAGGAATCCCATAGAAAAATTCACAAACGATAAGGAAAACCCCTGAAATTGCTAAAGTCATTTTAACTCCGTTTTTCATCTAATCACTCCTATTCTCTTCCTATTATATTAAAGCTAACGTTATAAATATATTAATATGTTTCCGTTTAGGAAATGAACTAAAATAAAAGTAAAAAATTTCAATAAAACGGTTGAACATGCTCTTTATTTCAAGTACAATAATCAAGTATGTGTTAGACAGATATATAGAAAGTTGCTGAAAAACCTTGATTTATCGGTGTTTTTCATGTAACATATCTAATGTTGGACTTTATGAAAAGCGATGAAGCGAAAGGTTACTGACACACCCGGCCGCTTTGCCATGGCGTTGTGTGAGATAGTTTTCGTGGAGAAGTCTATCACTTAAATGTAGACGAACAAGGAGGGAAAATTATGGCAAAACAAAAAATCAGAATCAGATTAAAAGCTTATGATCACCGTGTGATTGATCAATCAGCAGAGAAAATTGTTGAAACTGCAAAACGTTCTGGTGCAGATGTTTCTGGACCAATTCCGTTACCAACTGAAAAATCAGTTTATACAATCATTCGTGCCGTGCATAAGTACAAAGATTCTCGTGAACAATTCGAACAACGTACTCACAAACGTTTAATCGATATTGTTAACCCAACACCTAAAACAGTTGATGCTCTTATGGGCTTAAACTTACCTTCAGGTGTAGACATCGAAATTAAATTATAATAGAAATTTTTAGGAGGTGGACTTTCGATGACCAAAGGAATCTTAGGAAGAAAAATCGGGATGACACAAGTTTTCGGTGAAAACGGTGAATTAATCCCAGTAACAGTAGTAGAAGCAAGCCAAAACGTTGTATTACAAAAGAAAACTGAAGAAGTTGACGGTTACAACGCAATCCAAGTTGGATTTGAAGACAAACAAGCATATAAAAAAGGTTCTAAATCTAATAAATATGCAAATAAGCCAGCTGAAGGTCACGCTAAAAAAGCTGACACAGCACCTAAGCGCTTCATTCGTGAATTCCGCAACGTTAACGTTGACGAATACGAAGTAGGTCAAGAAGTCTCAGTTGATACATTTGAAACTGGTGACATCATTGATGTTACAGGTGTTTCAAAAGGTAAAGGTTTCCAAGGTGCTATCAAACGTCATGGTCAAGCACGTGGACCAATGGGTCACGGTTCTCATTTCCACAGAGCGCCAGGTTCTGTAGGTATGGCTTCAGACGCTTCAAGAGTATTTAAAGGACAAAAAATGCCAGGTCGCATGGGTGGAAACACTGTAACTGTTCAAAACTTAGAAGTCGTTCAAGTAGACACTGACAATAGCGTAATTTTAGTTAAAGGTAACGTACCTGGACCTAAAAAAGGCTTAGTAGAAATCACAACTTCAATTAAAAAAGGTAATAAATAATTCAAGAAGCGAAAGGAGGAAATTGCATAATGGCTAATTATGATGTTTTAAAAGTAGACGGATCTAAATCTGGTTCAGTTGAATTAAGCGATTCAGTATTCGCTATTGAACCTAATAATAGCGTTCTTTTCGAAGCTATTAACTTACAACGTGCGTCATTACGCCAAGGTACACACGCTGTTAAAAATCGTTCAGCTGTACGTGGTGGCGGACGTAAACCATGGAGACAAAAAGGAACAGGTCGTGCACGTCAAGGTACAATCCGTGCTCCACAATGGCGCGGTGGTGGTATCGTATTCGGACCAACTCCAAGAAGTTATTCATACAAAATGCCTAAGAAAATGCGTCGTTTAGCTTTACGTTCTGCATTATCTTTCAAAGTTCAAGAAAATGGATTTACAGTTGTTGATTCTTTCGGTTTTGACGCTCCAAAAACAAAAGAATTCAAAAATGTTTTATCTACTCTTGAACAACCAAAAAAAGTTTTAGTTGTTACTGAAGACGAAGATGTAAATGTTGAATTATCAGCACGCAACATCCCTGGAGTACAAGTTTCAACTGCACAAGGATTAAACGTTTTAGATATTACAAGCGCTGACAGTGTAGTAATCACTGAAGCTGCTGCTAAAAAAGTTGAGGAGGTGCTCGGATAATGGAAGCAAGAGATATTCTTAAGCGCCCCGTAATCACTGAGAAATCTTCAGAAGCTATGGCAGAAGATAAATATACTTTCGACGTTGATACTCGTGTTAATAAAACACAAGTCAAAATTGCTGTAGAAGAAATCTTCGATGTAAAAGTTGAAAGTGTTAATATCATGAACTATAAACCTAAGAAAAAACGTATGGGCCGTTATCAAGGCTATACAAATAAAAGAAGAAAAGCGATTGTTAAATTAAAAGAAGGTTCAATCGACTTATTTAACTAAAAATAAATTACCAATAAGGAGGTAAGCGACAATGGCTCTTAAAAAATATAAGCCAATAACAAATGGTCGTCGTAATATGACTACTTTGGATTTCGCAGAAATCACAAAGACAACACCTGAAAAGTCATTATTACAACCGCTACCGAAAAGAGCGGGACGTAACAACCAAGGTAAATTGACTGTTCGCCATCATGGTGGAGGACATAAACGTCAATACCGTGTTATCGATTTCAAACGTAATAAAGATGGAATCACTGCTAAAGTAGATTCAATTCAATATGATCCAAACCGTTCAGCAAACATTGCTTTATTAGTATATGCTGATGGTGAAAAACGCTATATCATCGCACCTAAAGGATTACAAGTAGGTCAAACTGTTGAAAGTGGTTCAGAAGCTGATATTAAAGTAGGTAATGCTTTACCACTACAAGACATTCCAGTTGGTACTGTAATTCATAACATTGAGTTAAAACCAGGAAAAGGTGGACAACTTGCTCGTTCAGCTGGTGCTAGCTCACAAGTATTAGGTAAAGAAGGTAAATATGTATTAATCAGATTAAGATCTGGTGAAGTACGTATGATCTTATCTACTTGCCGTGCTACTATCGGTCAAGTTGGTAACTTACAACATGAACTTGTTAACGTTGGTAAAGCTGGACGTTCTAGATGGAAAGGCGTTCGCCCAACAGTTCGTGGTTCTGTTATGAACCCTAACGATCACCCACACGGTGGTGGTGAAGGTCGTGCACCAATCGGTAGACCATCTCCAATGTCACCATGGGGTAAACCAACTCTTGGTAAGAAAACACGTCGTGGTAAAAAATCATCAGACAAACTTATCGTTCGTGGACGTAAGAGAAAATAATAATAACAACTTATTTGGGTGTGCGGCTTAAAAGCTGCACGCACACAATAAGAAGGGAGGCGCCCAAATGGCTCGTAGTATTAAAAAAGGACCTTTCGTCGATGATCACTTAATGAAAAAAGTAGAAGCACAAGACGGAAGTGAAAAGAAACAAGTAATTAAAACATGGTCTCGTCGTTCTACAATTTTCCCTAACTTCATCGGTCATACTTTTGCAGTATACGATGGACGTAAACATGTACCTGTATATGTAACAGAAGATATGGTAGGTCACAAATTAGGTGAATTTGCTCCTACTCGTACATTTAAAGGACATGCTGCAGACGACAAGAAAACTAGAAGATAATTTTAATAAGTAGAGGAGGAAATCCTAATGGAAGCAAAAGCGGTTGCTAGAACAATAAGAATCGCACCTCGTAAAGTAAGATTAGTTCTTGACTTAATCAGAGGTAAAAATGCTGCTGAAGCTATTGCTATTTTAAAATTAACTAACAAAGCTTCATCACCAGTAATCGAAAAAGTATTAATGTCCGCTTTAGCAAATGCAGAGCATAACTATGACATGAACACTGATGAATTAGTTATCAAAGAGGCATATGCAAATGAAGGACCAACTTTAAAACGTTTCCGCCCACGTGCACAAGGTCGTGCAAGTGCAATTAATAAACGTACAAGCCACATTACAATCGTCGTAAGTGACGGTAAAGAAGAAGCTAAAGAAGCTTAATAACTTTCTAAGGAGGGAATACTGTGGGTCAAAAAATTAATCCAATCGGACTTCGTGTCGGAGTTATCCGTGACTGGGAAGCGAAATGGTATGCTGAAAAAGACTTCGCTTCATTATTACACGAAGATTTAAAAATCCGTAAATTTATTGATAAAGAACTTAAAGAAGCATCAGTTTCTCATGTAGACATTGAACGCTCTGCTAACCGTATCAACATTGCTATTCACACTGGTAAACCAGGTATGGTAATTGGTAAAGGCGGTTCAGAAATTGAAAAACTTCGTAATAAATTAAACGCTTTAACAGATAAAAAAGTACACATTAACGTAATTGAAATCAAAAAAGTTGATATTGATGCTCGTTTAGTAGCTGAAAATATCGCACGTCAATTAGAAAATCGTGCTTCATTCCGTCGTGTACAAAAACAAGCTATAACAAGAGCTATGAAACTTGGTGCTAAAGGTATCAAAACTCAAGTATCAGGTCGTTTAGGCGGAGCTGACATCGCTCGTGCTGAACAATATTCAGAAGGAACTGTTCCACTTCATACTTTACGTGCTGACATCGATTACGCACACGCTGAAGCCGACACTACTTATGGTAAATTAGGCGTTAAAGTATGGATTTATCGTGGAGAAGTTCTTCCTACTAAGAACACTAGTGAAGGAGGAAAATAATAATGTTACTACCAAAACGTGTAAAATATCGTCGTCAACATCGTCCAAAAACAACTGGTCGTTCTAAAGGCGGTAACTACGTAACATTTGGTGAGTATGGTTTACAAGCAACTACAACGTCTTGGATCACATCTCGTCAAATCGAATCTGCTCGTATTGCAATGACACGTTACATGAAACGTGGCGGGAAAGTTTGGATTAAAATCTTCCCTCATACACCGTATACTAAAAAACCTTTAGAAGTACGTATGGGTGCCGGTAAAGGTGCGGTTGAAGGCTGGATTGCAGTCGTTAAACCTGGTAGAATCTTATTCGAAGTAGCTGGTGTATCTGAAGAAGTTGCACGTGAAGCATTACGTTTAGCAAGTCACAAACTTCCAGTAAAAACTAAGTTTGTAAAACGTGAAGAATTGGGTGGTGAAACAAATGAAAGCTAAGGAAATTAGAGACTTAACCACTTCAGAAATCGAAGAACAAATCAAATCTTCAAAAGAAGAGCTTTTTAACCTACGCTTTCAGTTAGCTACAGGTCAATTAGAAGAAACTGCACGTATTCGCACAGTAAGAAAAACGATTGCACGTCTAAAAACTGTTGCTCGTGAAAGAGAAATTGAACAAAGTAAGGCTAATCAATAATAATTGAAAGAGGAGGTTACGAAAGTGAGCGAAAGAAACGATCGTAAAGTTTATGTAGGTAGAGTTGTTTCAGACAAAATGGACAAAACTATTACAGTTCTTGTAGAAACTTACAAAACTCACAAATTATACGGTAAACGAGTAAAATACTCTAAAAAATACAAAACTCATGATGAAAACAATTCAGCTAAATTAGGAGACATTGTTAAAATTCAAGAAACTCGTCCTTTATCAGCAACAAAACGTTTTCGTTTAGTAGAAATTGTTGAAGAGTCAGTAATTATTTAATCAAGATTAGAGATAAGGGAGGTTTAACGAATGATCCAACAAGAAACACGTTTAAAAGTAGCAGACAACTCTGGTGCTCGTGAAGTTCTTACAATTAAAGTATTAGGTGGATCTGGTCGCAAAACAGCGAATATCGGTGATATCATCGTATGTACTGTTAAAAATGCAACACCAGGTGGCGTTGTTAAAAAAGGCGACGTTGTAAAAGCTGTTGTAGTTCGTACTAAATCAGGTGTTCGCCGTAACGACGGTTCATATATCAAATTTGATGAAAATGCATGTGTTATCATCCGTGATGACAAAGGCCCACGTGGTACTCGTATCTTTGGTCCTGTTGCTCGTGAACTACGTGAAGGTAACTTCATGAAAATCGTATCATTAGCACCAGAAGTACTATAATACAAAAATTACCAATCATACTATTTAAGGAGGTGCCCACATGCATATCAAAAAAGGTGACAACGTAAAAGTTATCGCAGGTAAAGACAAAGGTAAAGAAGGTAAAGTTGTAGCGACTGAACCTAAAAAAGACCGTGTCGTTGTGGAAGGTGTTAACGTAATTAAAAAACACCAAAAACCAACTCAATTAAATCCTGAAGGTGGAATCTTAGAAATAGAGGCAGCAATCCATGTTTCTAACGTACAATTATTAGACCCTAAAACAAACGAACCTACAAGAGTAGGATACAAAATTGTTGATGGTAAAAAAGTTCGCGTCGCTAAAAAATCAGGCGAAGAAATCAAATCTAATAATTAATAACTAGTTGAAAGGAGGATCCACTTTGAACCGTTTAAAAGAAAAGTATAACTCTGAAGTTACTGAGAACTTAGTAAAAAAATTCAACTATAGTTCAGTAATGGAAGTACCTAAAATCGAAAAAATCGTAGTGAACATGGGTGTAGGTGACGCAGTTCAAAACTCTAAAGTATTAGATAATGCTGTAGAAGAGTTAGAATTAATTACTGGTCAAAAACCATTAGTAACTAAAGCAAAAAAATCAGTTGCAACATTCCGTTTACGTGAAGGTATGCCAATCGGTGCTAAAGTAACACTTCGCGGTGAAAGAATGTATGAATTCTTAGATAAACTTATTGCAGTATCATTACCTCGTGTACGTGACTTCCAAGGCGTTTCTAAAACAGCTTTTGATGGACGCGGTAACTACACTTTAGGTGTTAAAGAACAATTAATTTTCCCTGAAATTGATTATGATAAAGTAAGTAAAGTTAGAGGAATGGATATTGTTATCGTAACAACTGCTAATACTGACGAGGAAGCTCGTGAGTTATTATCAAACTTCGGTATGCCATTTCGTAAATAATCTCTAAAAAGGAGGCTAATTAAGTGGCTAAAACTTCAATGGTTGCTAAGCAACAAAAAAAACAAAAATTCGCTGTACGTGAATATACTCGTTGTGAACGCTGTGGTCGTCCACATTCTGTATATCGTAAATTTAAATTATGCCGTATTTGTTTCCGTGAATTAGCTTACAAAGGCCAAATTCCTGGCGTACGTAAAGCTAGCTGGTAATAATTAAGAGTCTGAAAGGAGGCAACAATCAATGACAATGACAGATCCAATCGCAGATATGCTTACTCGTGTTAGAAATGCAAACATGGTTCGTCACGAGAAGTTAGAATTACCTGCATCTAATATTAAAAAAGAAATCGCTGAAATCTTAAAAAATGAAGGTTTCATTAAAAACGTTGAATACGTAGAAGACGATAAACAAGGTGTTATTCGTTTATTCTTAAAATATGGTCAAAACAATGAACGTGTTATCACAGGATTAAAACGTATCTCTAAACCTGGTTTACGTGTATATGCTAAAGCTAACGAAGTACCTAAAGTATTAAACGGTTTAGGTATTGCATTAGTCTCAACTTCTGAAGGTGTTATCACTGATAAAGAAGCTAGAAAACGTAACGTAGGTGGAGAAATTATCGCGTACGTTTGGTAATTAATTAATAAGGAGGTGCCATAACATGAGTCGTGTTGGTAAGAAAATTATTAACATTCCTAGTGACGTAACAGTAACTTTTGATAATAATCATGTAACTGTTAAAGGTCCAAAAGGTGAATTAGAAAGAACTTTAAATGAAAGAATGACATTCAAACAAGAAGAAAACACAATCGAAGTTGTAAGACCTTCTGATTCTAAAGAAGATAGAACAGACCATGGTACAACTCGTGCTTTATTAAATAATATGGTACTAGGTGTTTCTCAAGGTTTCGAAAAATCACTTGAACTTGTTGGTGTCGGTTACCGTGCGCAAATGCAAGGTAATGACTTAGTACTAAATGTTGGTTATTCTCACCCAGTTGAAATTAAAGCTGAAGACGGTATTACTTTTGCTGTTGAGAAAAACACAACTGTTAAAGTATCTGGTGTTTCTAAAGAACAAGTTGGTGCGATTGCATCTAACATCCGTTCAGTAAGACCTCCAGAACCTTATAAAGGTAAAGGTATTCGTTACCAAGGTGAATATGTTCGCCGTAAAGAAGGTAAAACTGGTAAATAATAGATAACACTCTAAAGAAAGGAGTATTGAAATGATCAGTAAAATTGATAAAAATAAAGTACGTTTGAAAAGACATGCTCGTGTTCGTACTAAATTATCAGGTACAGCTGAAAAGCCACGTTTAAATGTGTATCGTTCAAACAAACACATCTACGCTCAAATTATTGATGATGTTAAAGGCGAAACTTTAGCTCAAGCTTCATCACAAGATAAAGATATTGCAAACGAATCTGCGTCTAAAGTTGATTTATCAACTAAAGTAGGTCAAACAATTGCTAAAAAAGCAAACGATAAAGGTATTAAAGAAATCGTATTCGACCGTGGAGGTTATTTATACCACGGACGTGTTAAAGCATTAGCAGATGCTGCTAGAGAAAGCGGATTAGAATTTTAATTTAAAGGAGGGACACATTCATGGCTCGTAGAGAAGAAGAAACTAAAGAATTTGAAGAACGCGTTGTTACGATAAACCGTGTTGCTAAAGTAGTAAAAGGTGGTCGTCGTTTCCGTTTCACTGCATTAGTAGTTGTAGGTGATAAAAATGGTCGTGTAGGTTTCGGTACTGGTAAAGCTCAAGAGGTACCTGAAGCTATCAAAAAAGCTGTAGAATCAGCTAAAAAAGATTTAGTAGTTGTTCCACGTGTTGAAGGTACAACTCCTCACACTATTACTGGTCGCTATGGTTCAGGTAGCGTATTAATGAAACCAGCTGCACCTGGTACTGGGGTAATCGCTGGTGGACCTGTTCGTGCGGTATTAGAGTTAGCTGGAATCACTGATATCTTAAGTAAATCATTAGGATCAAATACTCCAATTAACATGGTTCGTGCGACAATCAATGGTTTACAAAACTTAAAAAATGCAGAAGATGTTGCTAAATTACGTGGCAAATCTGTAGAAGAATTATACAATTAAGGAGGGAAAATAAGTTATGGCTAAATTACAAATTACCCTCACTCGTAGTGTTATTGGTCGTCCTGAAACACAACGTAAAACTGTTGAAGCATTAGGTCTTAAAAAAACTAATAGTTCAGTAGTTGTTGAAGATAACCCTGCTATCCGTGGGCAAATCAACAAAGTTAAACATTTATTAACAATTGAAGAAAAATAATTAAGGAGGTGCCGAAATGAAATTACATGAGTTAAAAGCAGCTGAAGGATCACGTCGTGTACGTAACCGTGTAGGTCGTGGTGCTGCAACTGGTAACGGTAAAACTAGTGGCCGTGGTCAAAAAGGTCAAAAAGCACGTTCAGGTGGTAAAGTAAGACCAGGATTTGAAGGTGGACAATTACCTCTATTCCGTCGTTTACCTAAACGTGGTTTCACTAACATTAACCGTAAAGAATATGCTATTGTTAACTTAGACCAACTTAATAAATTTGAAGATGGTACTGAAGTAACTCCAGCTTTATTGGTAGAATCTGGTGTAGTTAAGAATGAAAAATCTGGTATTAAAGTACTAGGTAATGGTTCACTTGATAAGAAATTAACAGTGAAAGCTCATAAATTCTCAGCTTCAGCAGCAGAAGCTATTGATGCTAAAGGTGGAGCACACGAGGTGATCTAATGTTTCAAACGCTTGTGCGTTTCTTTACAACTAAAGAAGTGCGTAACAAGATTTTCTTCACTCTAGCAATGTTAGTAATTTTTAAAATAGGAACGTATATTCCTGCTCCAGGTGTAAATCCTGAAGCATTTAACCATCCACAGGGTTCTCAAGGTGCCACTGAGTTATTAAATACTTTTGGTGGCGGTGCCTTGAAACGTTTCTCTATCTTTGCGATGGGTATTATGCCCTATATCACCGCATCCATTGTAATGCAATTATTGCAAATGGATATTGTGCCTAAGTTCTCTGAATGGGCTAAGCAAGGTGAAATGGGTCGAAGAAAAATTAATAATGTAACACGTTATTTCGCTATTATTCTAGCTTTTATCCAATCAATAGGCATGGCTTTCCAATTTAACAATTATCTTGGTGGCAAATTGATTATGGATAAATCAATTATGAGTTATTTATTGATTGCAGTTGTTTTAACAGCAGGAACAGCTTTCTTAATTTGGCTTGGTGACCAAATCACTCAGTTTGGTGTTGGTAATGGTATTTCTCTTATCATCTTTGCTGGGATTTTATCTACATTGCCATCTAGTATAGAACAATTTGGCCAATCTTTATTTGTTGGTCAAGATGATACTTCACTAGCATGGTTAAAAATTGCTGGCTTAATTGTAGCATTAATCTTACTAACGGTTGGTGCTATATTCGTACTTGAAGCTAAGCGTAAAATTCCAATTCAATATGCAAAGAAACAATCTACTCAACGATTAGGTACACAAGCAACTTATCTACCTTTAAAAGTTAACTCAGCCGGGGTTATTCCAGTAATCTTTGCGATGGCGTTTTTCTTATTACCAAGAACGTTGACTTTATTCTTCCCTAAAGCTGAATGGGCACAGAATATTGCGGACACTGCTAATCCATCAAGTAATATTGGAATGATCGTTTATATTGTATTAATTATTGCTTTTGCATATTTTTATGCATTTGTTCAAGTTAATCCTGAAAAGATGGCTGATAACCTTAAAAAGCAAGGTAGTTATGTCCCAGGTATAAGACCTGGTGAACAAACCAAAAAATATATTACTAAAGTTCTTTACAGACTGACATTTGTAGGTTCTATATTCCTAGCAGTTATAGCTATTTTACCTATAGTAGCAACTAAATTTATGGGCTTACCACAATCAATTCAAATTGGTGGTACGAGCTTATTAATTGTTATCGGGGTAGCTATTGAAACTATGAAGACATTAGAAGCTCAAGTGACTCAAAAAGAGTACAAAGGCTTTGGTGGTAGATAATTTGTAGGAGGGCACTTATGAATATCATTTTAATGGGTTTACCTGGCGCAGGTAAAGGAACTCAAGCGAGTGAAATTGTTAAGAAATTCCCAATACCACATATTTCTACTGGTGACATGTTCAGAAAAGCGATTAAAGATGAAACTGATTTAGGTAAAGAAGCTAAATCATATATGGATCGTGGAGAATTAGTTCCTGATGAAGTTACTGTAGGTATCGTTAAAGAAAGAATTTCTGAAGACGATGCAAAAAAAGGATTCTTACTAGATGGATTCCCTCGAACTATCGAACAAGCTGAGGCATTAAATAGTATTATGTCTGAGCTTGATAGAGAAATTGATGCAGTTATCAATATCGAAGTTCCTGAGGAAGAACTTATGAATCGTCTTACAGGTCGTCGTATTTGTGAGAAATGTGGTACAACTTATCATCTTGTATTTAATCCTCCAAAAGTTGACGGTATTTGCGATATCGATGGTGGAAAGTTATATCAACGAGAAGATGACAATCCAGAAACAGTATCAAATCGTTTGAGCGTTAATGTAAAACAATCTAAACCTATTTTAGAGTATTACAATGAAAAAGGTGTCTTGAAAAACATTGATGGTTCAAAAGATATTGAAGAAGTAACCAACGATGTCATTGATATCTTAGATCATTTATAATAGATCAACACTATACGGTCTATTGCTTAGTGAATATTTGAGTAAAATTTAATAGAATGAGTGACAAATAACGATTTTTAATTCCCGTATTTTTGTTAAACTTATATTAATTAGTCACGAATAGATTCGTATCGTTAAGTTGTCTATTGACGATTACCTTACTATTGCAAAAAGGGGGAAGTTAATCAATGGCTAAACAAGATGTAATTGAATTAGAAGGTACTGTATTAGATACTTTACCAAATGCAATGTTTAAAGTAGAATTAGAAAATGGTCATGAGATTTTAGCGCACGTAAGTGGTAAAATCAGAATGAATTACATTCGTATTCTACCTGGCGACAAAGTAACTGTTGAGATGTCTCCGTATGATTTATCACGCGGTAGAATTACTTATCGTTATAAATAATCGTCACTCCATAATATAGGGAGGTATAAAAATGAAAGTAAGACCATCAGTAAAACCAATTTGCGAAAAATGCAAAGTCATTAAACGTAAAGGTAAAGTAATGGTAATTTGTGATAATCCTAAGCACAAACAAAGACAAGGTTAATAAAAGAGAGGTGTAAATTAATATGGCACGTATTGCAGGAGTGGATATCCCACGTGAAAAACGCATTGTTATCTCATTAACATACGTTTATGGTATCGGCACTTCAACTGCTAACAAAATTGTTGAAGAAGCTAACGTATCAGCAGATACTCGCGTTAAAGATTTAACTGATGACGAATTAGGTCGTATCCGTGAAGTTGTAGATAGCTACAAAGTAGAAGGTGACTTACGTCGTGAACAAAACTTAAACATCAAACGTTTAATGGAAATTTCATCATACCGTGGAATTCGTCACCGTCGTGGCTTACCAGTTCGTGGTCAAAAAACTAAAAACAACGCACGTACTCGTAAAGGCCCAGTTAAAACAGTAGCTAATAAGAAAAAATAATAGGTAAAGGAGGCAAAAAATAATGGCACGTAAACAAGTATCTCGTAAACGTAGAGTGAAAAAGAATATTGAAAACGGTGTAGCTCATATCCGTTCAACATTCAATAATACTATCGTAACTATCACTGATGAATTCGGTAATGCATTATCTTGGTCATCAGCTGGTGCATTAGGATTCAAAGGATCAAAAAAATCAACACCATTCGCAGCACAAATGGCTTCAGAAACAGCTTCTAAATCAGCTATGGAGCATGGTTTAAAAACTGTTGAAGTAACAGTTAAAGGACCTGGCCCTGGCCGTGAATCAGCTATCCGTGCATTACAATCTGCAGGATTAGAAGTAACTGCAATTAGAGACGTTACTCCAGTACCTCACAACGGTTGTCGTCCACCAAAACGTCGTCGCGTCTAATTTATGATTGTATTGTTACAGGTCACTGAGCAAACAGTTTAAATCTAGTCGACGTATTTAAGGAGGATATTTGTAAATGATAGAAATTGAAAAACCTAGAATTGAGACAATTGAAATTAGTGAAGATGCTAAATTCGGTAAGTTCGTTGTTGAACCACTTGAGCGTGGCTACGGTACTACACTAGGAAACTCCTTACGTCGTATCCTACTATCTTCATTACCAGGTGCAGCCGTTAAGTACATCGAAATTGAAGGAGTTTTACACGAATTTTCAGCAGTAGACAATGTTGTAGAAGATGTTTCAACAATTATTATGAACATTAAAAAATTAGCATTAAAAATTTACTCTGAAGAAGACAAAACTCTTGAAATTGATGTTAAAGATGAAGGCGAAGTAACTGCAAGTGACATTACTCACGACAGCGATGTTGAGATTTTAAATCCAGAACTTAAAATCGCAACAGTGTCTAAAGGTGGACATCTTAAAGTGCGTCTTGTTGCTAATAAGGGTAGAGGTTACGCATTAGCTGAACAGAATAATACTAGTGATTTACCAATTGGTGTAATTCCTGTTGATTCACTATATTCACCTGTAGAACGTGTTAACTACACTGTAGAAAATACACGCGTAGGTCAAAGTAGTGATTTTGATAAATTAACTTTAGATGTTTGGACTAACGGTTCAATCACTCCACAAGAGTCAGTATCATTAGCAGCTAAAATAATGACTGAACACTTGAATATCTTTGTAGGTCTAACTGATGAAGCTCAAAATGCTGAAATCATGATTGAAAAAGAAGAAGATCAAAAAGAAAAAGTACTTGAAATGTCTATCGAAGAATTAGACTTATCAGTACGTTCATATAACTGCTTAAAACGCGCAGGAATCAATTCTGTACAAGAGTTAGCTGATAAATCTGAAGCTGACATGATGAAAGTGCGTAATTTAGGTCGTAAATCTCTAGAAGAAGTTAAATATAAATTAGAAGATTTAGGATTAGGATTAAGAAAAGAAGATTGATAAAGGAGGTTAACTCATGGGTTACAGAAAATTAGGTCGTACTTCTGATCAACGTAAAGCAATGTTACGTGACTTAGCGACATCTCTTATCGTAAGTGAACGTATCGAAACTACAGAAGCTCGTGCTAAAGAAGTTCGCAGTGTTGTAGAGAAATTAATCACTTTAGGTAAAAAAGGAGATTTAGCTTCTCGTCGTAATGCAGCTAAAACTTTACGTAATGTTGAAATCTTAAATGAAGATGAATCAACACAAACTGCTCTTCAAAAATTATTCGGTGAAATCGCTGAACGTTATAATGAACGTCAAGGTGGTTACACTCGTATCCTTAAAGTAGGCCCACGTCGCGGTGACGGTGCTGAATCAGTAATTATCGAATTAGTATAATTTAAATAGGGTAGGATAATTTACAATTAGATTTCATTATCCTTACCCTTACCTTAATAAATACACTTACTACTTATATATAAAGCAAATGAGTGCAACGATAATGTTTGCCACATACAAATATTGTCTAGCTCAGAGTACCCCATCTAACTAAATATTTTCTATAAGCGTGAACTCAACAATTTGATGGGGTGCGCGCTTTTTTATTTGAATTGGACTAAAATTCAGTTTTAACCTCTATTTCGTTGTCCAATTTTAGTAAATAAGACTGATATTATATAGAGGTTATAGTCATTCGGACTTAATATCAGTCACTTATTTTTTTATTTAAGCTGAGACATTTTTAATGCTATATGTCCCAGCTTTTTATTTTTATCTAATACCTATTTAGTTCGATGTAAATAACTCATATGTGATATACAGATAAATTGAATTATTGTAAAATATTTAAAGTAATATTCAATATTCGAGTTTAAGGAGTTGTTTAATGTGAAAAGTCTTGATAATATCATTGAATTTAATAATGTATCATTTCAGTATCAAAGTGATGCGGCTTTTACATTAAATAACGTTAGTTTTACAATTCCTTCTGGAAAATGGACTTCAATTGTTGGACACAATGGGTCAGGTAAATCAACTATTGCTAAATTAATAGTCGGAATTGAGAAAGCTAATGAAGGACATATACTATTTAAAAATAAAAAAATTGATATTAATAGTATTCAAGAAGTTAGAAATCACATAGGTATTGTATTTCAAAATCCTGATAATCAATTTGTTGGTTCTACAGTAAAGTTTGATGTGGCATTTGGCCTTGAAAATCATGCCGTACCTCATGATGAGATGCAAAAGATTGTCGATCGTTCCTTATCGGAAGTAGATATGTTAGATAAAGCTGATTATGAACCACATTCGCTCTCAGGAGGGCAGAAGCAACGCGTTGCTATAGCTGGAGTTCTAGCACTAAACCCGTCTGTTATAATTTTAGATGAGGCGACGACAATGCTTGATCCTAATGCAAAGGCATCACTTTTAAAACTCGTTCATGAAGTTAAAGAGGATAATGACGTTACGATAATTTCAATCACGCATGATTTAGATGAAGTTATTGAAGCAGATAATGTTATCGTGATGAATAATGGAACGGTATTCAAACAGGGGTCCCCTCAAGAAATATTTAAATATACAGATGAACTTACTGCTATAGGTTTGGATTTACCTTTCTCTATGAAAATAAATCAACGATTAGGTTTCGATTCGTCATTTGTTACTTACGAAGGGTTGGTCAAAAAGTTATGACTATACAGATGAATAATGTCAGCTACACTTATCAAAAAGGAACGCCATATGAGTATAATGCAATAGAAGATGTCAATTTAACATTTGAACAAGGTAATTATTACGCTATAGTCGGTCAAACAGGTAGTGGCAAATCTACTTTAATTCAGCATATTAATGCACTTTTAAAACCAACAAAAGGGTCTATTACATTTGATGAAATAGAAATATCTCATAAAACTAAAGATAAATACTTAAGACCTATTCGTAAAAAGGTAGGAATGGTCTTCCAATTTCCTGAATCTCAATTATTTGAAGATAGTGTAGAAAAAGAAATAGAGTTTGGCCCTAAAAATTTTAAATTGGACTTAGAAAAGGTAAAGGAAAAGTCTTATCAATTATTATTAGATTTAGGTTTTTCTAGAGATATTATGTCTCTTTCTCCTTTTCAAATGTCTGGCGGGCAAATGAGAAAAATAGCAATCGTATCTATATTATCTATGAATCTTGAAGTTATTATTTTAGATGAGCCGACAGCAGGTTTAGATCCACAAAGTAAAAAACAAATCATGTCTTTAATTAAACGCATACAAATAGAAGAAAACAAGACAATCATTCTTGTTTCACATGACATGAATGATGTCGCACGTTATGCTGACGAGGTCATAGTCCTAAATAAAGGGCGAGTGGTAGAAACTAAAGAGCCGAGAGCGTTATTTAGGTCTACAAGCCAAATAGAAGATTGGCATATTACTTTGCCCAACATAGTAAAATTACAAAAAGACTTTGAATATAAGTATAATACTACTTTACCTAAATTAGCGTTAAACGAAGAAGAATTTGCGAGTTTATATAGGGAGTGGCAGAATGAAAAATAAATTAATCATTGGACGTTATCTCCCAAATCATTCGACTGTACATCATCTCGATCCTAGAGCAAAACTTATCTTTGTTTTTGTGTTTATAGTCTATATTTTCTTTTGCCATTCGTTTGGAACTTACGCATGGATATTTTTACTGATAATTGTTTTTATGAAATTGGCTAAAATACCATTCGGATTTTTAATGAAAGGTCTCACGCCTATATTTTTCTTTTTAATATTTACTTTTTTAATGCATATTTTCTTTACCAATGGGGGTAAGATACTTTTTCATTGGGGAATCCTTACAATAGAGTCCGATGGTGTTCTTGAAGGTATCTATATCTCTCTAAGACTTATATTTATTGTTATGATTGCGACAATAATGACATTATCTACTAGCCCTATAGATTTGACTGATGCATTTGAAAGATTATTATCACCTCTAAAGCTAGTTAAGGTGCCAGTGCATCAATTAAGCATGATGATGTCCATTGCATTAAGATTTATTCCTACGTTAATGGATGAATTAGAAAAAATTATCTTAGCTCAGAAATCAAGAGGTTCCGAAATAAGTTCAGGTAGCATAGTAACTAGAATAAAAGCATTCATCCCTTTAATGATTCCATTATTTATTTCTGCTTTCCAAAGAGCCGAAGAATTAGCAATAGCGATGGAAGTTAGAGGATATGATATGAATGTTAAACGTACGAGTTATAGGTTATTACATTGGCGTCTAAGAGATACATTTGCTTTATTAACATTAATACCAATTGCAATTATCCTATTTATTATTAAATTCTCAGGAGTGTAGACATTGCGAATTTTAGTAGAAATAGCATACCAGGGTAATCAATTTTTAGGATTTCAAATCCAACAACAAGGAAGAACTGTACAGCAACAATTTGAAAAGATTTTAAAACGTATGCATAAACGGCATGTACGAATTCATCCTACCAGTCGTACAGATAGAGGGGTGCATGCGTATCAACAATTTTTCCATTTTGATACTGAGTTAAATATAGATAATCAACAATGGCAATATGCGATGAATCGTTTTTTACCTGATGATATTTACGTCAAAAACGTTCAAACAGTAGAAGAAAACTTTCATTGTAGATATGATTGTGTCGGCAAGAGATATCGCTATAAAGTTTATCAAGGTGAACATCGTAATCCCTTTAAAAGTGGTCTCGAAACATTTATAAATAGTGATTTAGATTTATCAAAAATGAATGAAGCTGCGCATCATTTTATTGGTACACATGACTTTACGGGGTTTTGTTCTCAGAAAACGGAAGTGGAAAGTAAAGTAAGAACGTTATACCAAAGTGAAGTGGTTCAAACTGAGACAGGTTTTGATTATGTGGTTACTGGTTCTGGATTTCTTTATAACATGGTTCGTGTTCTTGTAGCATTTTTAATAGAGGTGGGAAAAGGGAAGCGACAACCCGACGAAGTTCCGCAACTACTTGAAGAAAAAAATAGAAACAATGTGCCTTTTACTGCTCCGGCAGAAGGACTTTACTTAGAAAAGATTTATTTGTCGCCAGAATCACTAACAGAAGAGTTTGGAAATGATATTAAAATACATCTTAAAAAATCATTGGAAAATGACTGAATGTCATTGACAAAAGCATTGTGAAATTATAAGATTATTAACGGTATTGTTTTATATCACCCCACGATAAGCCCCGGAAACTTATTGTGTTACTAGATATATAAGCAAAGTAGAACTACAGTTAATAAAATAAATGAAATCTTACGCTTTTAAATCGTAACAAATATTAAAATTGTGCGTTTTTTGATCATAGGTTCGAATGTGATCGATTGACAAAACAATTAAGAATGAAGCATTTATTTTTAGGAGGACAATTATTATGCGTCAAACATTTATGGCAAATGAATCAAACATTGAGCGCAAATGGTATGTTATTGATGCTGAAGGCCAAACATTAGGTCGTTTATCATCTGAAGTAGCTGCTATCTTACGCGGTAAAAATAAAGTAACTTATACACCACACGTTGATACTGGTGACTATGTAATCATCATCAACGCTTCAAAAATCGAATTCACTGGTAATAAAGAACAAGATAAAATGTACCACCGTCATTCAAATCACCCAGGTGGTTTAAAATCAATCACAGCAGGTGAATTAAGAAGAACAAACCCAGAACGTTTATTAGAAACTTCTATCAAAGGTATGTTACCAAGTTCACGCTTAGGTGAAAAACAAGGTAAAAAATTATTTGTATATGGTGGCGCTGAACATCCACACGCTGCACAACAACCAGAAAACTACGAGTTACGTGGTTAATTAGAAGGAGGAAATTACATTGGCACAAGTTGAATATAAAGGTACAGGCCGTCGTAAAAACTCAGTAGCACGTGTACGTTTAGTACCAGGTGAAGGTAACATTACAGTTAATAACCGTGACGTACGTGACTACTTACCATTCGAATCATTAATCTTAGACTTAAATCAACCATTCGATGTTACTGAAACTAAAGGTAACTATGACGTTTTAGTAAACGTTCACGGTGGTGGTTTCACTGGACAAGCTCAAGCTATCCGTCACGGAATCGCTCGTGCTTTATTAGAAGCTGACCCTGAATACAGAGGTTCTTTAAAACGCGCTGGATTACTTACTCGTGACCCACGTATGAAAGAACGTAAAAAACCAGGTCTTAAAAAAGCTCGTCGTTCTCCTCAATTCTCAAAACGTTAATTTTGGCGAACGCGCAAAAACACTTCCCATTATATGGGAAGTGTTTTTTTATTTTCAATTATCATTAGTTATAGAAATAAGTAATTAGAATCCGAGTGTTGTCGTTTATAACTTTTTATTTTATATAATCATTTTTAAGCGAGCTTTTCTATATTTTTAGTTACTAATTATTAAATTAAAAAGGTAGCATGATTGTTTCACGCTACTTGTATACGGTCTATTTTTTCATGATCTTTTCGACGACTTCTGTCATATCATCATGTATGACTAAGTCAGCACTTTGATCATATGGCGTGCGATCCCTATTGATTATTATTAAATTGTCACCTTTAAATTCTGAAACAAAGCCGGCTGCTGGTTGTACTACGAGTGAAGACCCTAGAACAACTAGCGTGTCAGCTTTTTGTAATTTTTCTAAAGCTCTAAATACTGTGTTTTGATTTAACATTTCTCCGTATAATACAATATCTGGTCTTATAATCTGCCCACATTTTTCACAATATCTTATGTGATTTTCCATCACTTGAGATTTTGAGTATTCATTGTAGCATTTGATACAGTAAAAGCGATTTAAAGTGCCGTGCAACTCATCGACATGACGACTTCCTGCATCTGAATGCAAGCCATCAATATTTTGAGTAATAACACCTAAAGATTTGTGTTCACGTTCTAAAGCAGCAATCCACTGATGTACAATATTTGGCTTTTTATCAGCTATTAATAATCTTTTATGATAAAAATCAATAAAACTCTCTTTATCATCATTTAAATGATCTACGCTTAGTAAATACTCAGGAGATTGACCATCCTTTGATATCTCATCAAATAGACCTCCCATCGAGCGGAAATCTGGAATACCACTTGCTACTGAAACACCCGCGCCTGTAAAAAACACAATGTTATTGGATCTTTCTAAAATACTTTTTAATAGTTGAATTTCCTTTTCCATTGAATCACCTCAGTTTTTGATTTATTTATAATTAATGGAAATCTGTAATTCTTATCTCAAATAACAGCAGGGATATTATTATAGATTCCATGTTATGATTTTTTAGTAGCAACAACTTCACATAAAATATTACTTTATCATTTTAAAGTATTTAAAGTATGTTATAAAATTATATTAAGACATAAGAAAAGTAATTTAAAGTTTAAACAAATTAAGATTGTAAATGATGTAATCGTAGGAAGTGGATATAGATATGAATAAATATGATAGACTCGACGAAATTACAAAACTCATCAACAAAAGAGGAACGGTTAGAACAAATGAAATTGTAGAAGGTCTTAATGTATCAGATATGACTGTTCGACGTGATTTAGCAGAGTTAGAAGAGAAAGGCGTTCTCACTAAGATACATGGTGGAGCTCGTAGTAATTCTGCATTTCAATATAAAGAAATGTCTCACCAAGAAAAACATACGCACTACATTGAGGAGAAACGCTATATCGCCAAAAAAGCAGTAGAGCTTATAGAAAATGGTGACACAATATTCTTAGGGCCAGGTACTACTGTGCAAAAATTGGCAGAAGAAATTCACCACCATTCACTTACTGTTATCACCAATTGTTTACCAGTTTTTAAAATTCTCATGAATAAACAGAGCTTACATTTTAGAGTGTATCTGCTAGGTGGAGAAATGAGAGATTTAACTGAAGCTTTCGTAGGAGAAATGACGAATCAATTATTGAATAACTTGAGATTTAGTAAGATGTTTTTTAGTAGTAATGGAGTTAAAGATGGTGTAGCGATGACATCTTCAATAGATGAAGCTTACACCCAACAACTTGCTTTAAAACATTCAATAGAGAAATATTTACTTATTGATTCTTCAAAAATTGGAAAAGATGATTTTTCATCTTTCTGTGAATTAAAAGAATTAAATGCGGTATTAATGGATAATAATAATTCGGAAAAGACAGAACAAGTTGAAAAATATGTTGAGGTCATTGACTAAAATATAGAATTTAATATCTATTAATTAATTATCCTTTATAGAGCGGTAAATGAATTCATTCTTTGAGAATGAGATTTCATTTCCGCTCTTTTTTGTTGATTTACAAAGCCAGTATAAACACTAAGTTCACTAAATGTTTGAAAACAAACATTAAATAAACAAAGTTCAAACAATATATGTTGAATTATTGTTGTATAGTGTTTATAATTTAAACATAGGTAATTGAAAGCGCTTTTCTTAATTGATATGTGTTTGCTTTCAAAATCATTTTAAAAGGAGACTTAAAATGACAATTATTATTGGTTCTGATGTAGATGGTAAACGTCTTAAAGATTTAATTAAAGTTTATTTGAAAGAGAACGATTTCGAAGTATTAGATGTAACAGAGGGTAAAGATTTAGATTTTGTAGATTCAACAGTATCTGTTGCACGTGAAGTTCAAAAGTCTGACGACAATTTGGGTATTGCCATCGACGCTTATGGTGCAGGTAGTTTTATAGTTGCTACAAAAATTAAAGGGATGATTGCAGCTGAAGTTTCAGACGAACGTTCAGCATATATGACTAGAGGTCATAATAATTCAAAAATGATTACTCTAGGTTCAGAAATTGTTGGGGACACATTAGCTAAGAATGTAGTTAAAGGTTTCGTTAATGGACACTACGATGGTGGGCGTCACCAAATTCGCGTAGATATGCTCAATAAAATGTGCTAATAGGAGGAGAATAAATGAAAATTGCTTTAGGTTGTGACCATATTGTCACTGATACAAAAATGGAAGTATCTCAGTTTTTAAAGTCAAAAGGACACGAAGTTATTGATGTTGGAACATATGACTTCACACGTACGCATTATCCTATTTTCGGTAAAAAAGTAGGAGAAGAAGTTGTAAACGGTAATGCTGACTTAGGTGTATGTATTTGCGGTACTGGTGTTGGTATTAATAATGCGGTTAACAAAGTTGCTGGCGTTCGTTCTGCACTTGTACGTGATATGACTTCAGCTTTATATGCGAAAGAGGAATTAAATGCAAATGTTATTGGTTTTGGTGGTAAAATCATCGGCGAACTTTTAATGTGCGACATTATTGAAGCATTTATCAATGCTGAGTATAAACCAACAGAAGAAAATAAAAAATTAATTGCAAAAATTAATCATCTTGAAAGTCATAATGCTAAACAAGAAGATCCACATTTCTTTGATGAATTTTTAGAAAAGTGGGATAAAGGCGAATATCACGATTAAGGAAGTACAACATGATTTTAACTTTAACATTAAATCCTTCGGTAGATATCTCTTATCCATTGGATGAATTACATATTGATACAGTTAATAGAGTTCAAAACGTTAGTAAGACAGCTGGTGGAAAGGGACTCAATGTAACTAGGGTGTTATCACAACTCAATGAACAAGTTGTTGCCACTGGCTTTTTGGGTGGTAAAATAGGCGATTTTATAGCAGAAAAGTTGAATCACAATCAAGTGAAACATTCATTTTTCAAAATTAAAGGTGAAACTAGGAATTGTATTGCTATATTGCATAATGGCAACCAAACAGAGATTTTGGAGCAAGGACCAACAATAACTGTGGATGAATCAACCGGGTTTTTGAAGCATTTAAAAGATCTAATACCAAAAGCTAAATCGGTTGTTATTTCTGGGAGCTTACCAAAAGGTGTAGATTCAAATTATTATTCAAAAATTATTGATATATGTAATGAAAATGATAAACCAGTCGTGCTGGATTGTGCTGGAGAAACATTAAAGGAAGCGTTACAAAATAATCACAAACCGACAGTGATAAAGCCAAATATTGAAGAATTATCACAATTGATTTCTACAGAACTTAATGAATCAACTGAAGAGCTGAAAAAAGCTTTAAATCATCAATTATTTAAAGGTATTGAGTGGATTATTGTTTCTTTAGGTGCGAATGGTGCGTTTGCTAAACATAATAATCAATTTTATAAAGTAAACATTCCTTCGATTAAAGTACTTAATCCAGTGGGTTCTGGAGATTCAACAGTTGCAGGAATAGCTTCAGCAATTGTTCATCATGAAAGTGATGAGAATCTACTTAAGAAGTCGAACACTTTAGGAATGTTAAATGCTCAAGAGGCACAAACAGGTTATGTAAATATGTCTAATTATTCTCAGCTCTTTGACCAAATTGAAATTATAGAGGTGTAAAACATGGTAAAAACAACTCAAAAAACGGCATCAATTGAACATCTAAGTAATGATAAAGGTGTCATCTCAGCTTTAGCTTTTGACCAACGTGGTGCGTTAAAACGTATGATGGCAAAACATCAAACAGATGAACCTACAATTGAGCAAATTGAACAATTAAAAGTTTTAGTATCAGAAGAGTTAACGCAATACGCGTCATCTATTCTTTTGGACCCTGAATATGGTTTACCTGCATCAGAAGCTCGTAATAAAGAGTGTGGTTTATTACTTGCCTATGAAAAAACAGGATATGACGTTAACGCAAAAGGTCGATTACCTGACTGTTTAGTAGAATGGTCAGCTAAACGACTTAAAGAGCAAGGTGCAAATGCCGTTAAATTCTTGCTTTATTATGACGTCGACGATGCAGAAGAAATTAATATTCAGAAGAAAGCTTACATTGAACGAATTGGATCTGAATGTGTAGCTGAAGATATTCCATTTTTCTTAGAAGTTCTCACTTATGACGATAATATTCCAGATAATAGTAGTCTAGAATTTGCGAAAGTGAAACCAAGAAAAGTAAATGAAGCGATGAAACTATTCTCAGAAGATCGCTTTAATGTTGATGTCTTAAAAGTAGAAGTACCAGTAAATATGAAATATGTTGAAGGATTCACTGATGGAGAAGTAGCTTATTCTAAAGAAGAAGCAGCACAATATTTTAAAGACCAAGACGCTTCAACAAAATTACCATATATTTACTTAAGTGCAGGCGTTTCTGCTGAACTTTTCCAAGAGACTTTAAAATTTGCACATGACGCAGGAGCTCAATTCAATGGAGTACTTTGTGGTAGAGCTACTTGGGCAGGCGCAGTTCAAGTATATATCGAAAAAGGTGAAGAAGCGGCTAGACAATGGCTTCGTACTACAGGATTCAAAAACATTGACGAGTTGAATAAAGTTTTAGAAACGACTGCAACATCATGGAAAGAGAGAGTTTAATTCTCGAAAGGGGACAGACACATCATGAATAGAGAAGAAGTACAATTATTAGGTTTTGAAATTGTTGCTTACGCTGGAGATGCACGGTCTAAGTTTTTAGAGGCATTAACAGCCGCACAAGAGGGAGAGTATGATAAAGCCGAATCTTTAATAGAAGAGGGTAATCAGTGCATTGCTGATGCACATCGTGCTCAAACTAGTTTATTACAAAAAGAAGCTCAAGGAGACGACATTGCTTATAGTGTAACGATGATGCATGGTCAAGATCATTTAATGACTACTATTTTATTAAAAGATCTAATGAAGCATTTAATCGAATTATATAAAAGAAAGAGTTGACCTTTATGAATAAGTTAATAGCATGGATAGAAAAAGGAAAGCCGTTCTTTGAAAAAATATCTCGTAATATTTATTTAAGAGCGATTCGTGATGGATTTATTGCAGCAATTCCTATTATCTTGTTCTCAAGTATATTTATTTTAGTCACTTATGTACCGAATGTATTTGGATTTACTTGGAGTAAAACAATGGAAGGTATATTAATGAAACCCTATAACTTTACGATGGGAATTGTTGGTTTCATTGTAGCAGGGACAACAGCCAAATCACTGACTGATTCATTTAATCGACGATTGGAAAGCACGAATCAAATTAACTTTATTTCAACAATGATGGCTGCAATGTGTGGTTTCTTGTTCTTAGCAGCCGATCCTGTAAAAGATGGAGGGTTTTTAAGTGCTTTCATGGGAACAAAAGGCTTATTAACAGCCTTCTTATCAGCGTTTATAACTGTTAATGTTTATAGTTTCTTTATCAAACATAATATTACAATAAAAATGCCTAAAGAAGTGCCACCTAATATATCACAAGTTTTCAAAGATATATTCCCATTATCAGCAGTAATCATTATTCTTTATGCGTTAGATTTAATTGCTAGAGCCTTTATTCATACCAATGTAGCTAACGCAGTATTAAAAATCTTTGAACCATTATTTACAGCAGCTGATGGTTGGGTCGGAGTGACAATTATCTTTGGTGCATTCGCTTTCTTCTGGTTTGTAGGTATTCATGGACCATCAATCGTTGAACCAGCCATTGCAGCAATTACTTACGCTAACCTTGAAGCGAACTTACATTTAATTCAAGCAGGCGAACATGCTGATAAAGTCATTACACCTGGTACTCAAATGTTTGTTGTAACTATGGGAGGTACTGGTGCAACATTAGTCGTACCTTTCATGTTTATGTGGCTAACTAAGTCTAAACGTAATAAAGCAATTGGACGTGCCTCAGTAGTTCCTACTTTCTTTGGTGTAAATGAACCTATCTTGTTTGGTGCGCCTTTAGTATTAAACCCAGTGTTCTTTATTCCATTTATTTTAGCGCCAATTGTCAATGTATGGATATTTAAATTTTTTGTTGATGTTCTGAATATGAATAGTTTTAGTATCTTCTTACCTTGGACTACTCCAGGTCCTCTAGGTATCGTGATGGGTACTGGTTTTGCGTTTTGGTCATTTGTATTAGCCATTGTCTTAATCGTAGTAGATGTCATTATTTATTATCCATTCGTTAAGGTTTATGATGAGCAGATTTTGGAAGAAGAGTTAGGTAATAAAGAAGTTAATAATGAATTAAAAGAAAAAGTTTCAGCTAACTTTGATACTAAAAAAGCTGATGCTATTTTAGCAACTGCCGGAGCGAATGAAGCTTCGCAAAGTCATGATTCACAACCAGAAGTGAATCAAGATCATTCTGACAGCAATATTACTGAACAAACAAATGTCTTAGTATTATGCGCAGGAGGAGGTACAAGTGGTTTATTAGCTAATGCTTTGAATAAAGCAGCAGATGAATACGGTGTACCTGTTACAGCAGCGGCTGGTGGTTATGGTGCACATATGGATATTATGAAAGAATATCAATTAATTATATTAGCACCACAAGTAGCCTCAAATTATGAATATATTAAACAAGACACTGACAAATTAGGTATAAAATTAGCTAAAACACAAGGCGCTGAATACATTAAGTTAACTAGAGATGGTCAAGCAGCACTCGAATTTGTAAAACAACAATTTAAAAATTAGATAGGAGTTTTATTCATGACTAAGAAATTACCTGAAGATTTTATTTTTGGTGGAGCAACAGCAGCTTATCAAGCAGAAGGAGCAACTCAAACTGATGGTAAGGGGCGTGTCGCTTGGGATACATATCTTGAGGAAAATTATTGGTATACAGCAGAACCAGCAAGTGATTTCTATAATAAATATCCAATCGATTTAGAATTAAGTGAGAAATTCGGAGTTAACGGTATAAGAATTTCAATTGCATGGTCAAGAATTTTTCCTAAAGGCTATGGAGAAGTAAACCCTAAAGGGGTAGAGTACTATCATAAGCTATTTAAAGAATGTCATAAACGTCATGTTGAACCATTCGTTACTTTACACCATTTTGATACACCAGAAGTACTTCATAAAGATGGAGATTTCTTAAATCGTAAAACCATTGATTATTTCGTAGATTATGCAGAATTTTGCTTTAAAGAATTCCCAGAAGTTAATTTCTGGACTACTTTCAATGAGATAGGGCCAATCGGTGATGGTCAATATTTAGTAGGTAAATTCCCTCCAGGTATTAAATATGACTTTGAAAAGGTTTTTCAATCTCACCATAACATGATGGTTGCACATGCTCGAGCTGTAAAGTTATTTAAAGATGGGCAATATTCAGGTGAAATAGGGGTAGTTCATGCCTTACCTACAAAATATCCATTTGATTCTTCTAATCCTGAAGATGTTAAAGCAGCAGAACTAGAGGACATTATCCATAATAAATTTATTTTAGATGCCACATACTTAGGTAAGTATTCTCGTGAAACAATGGAAGGTGTTCAACATATCTTATCTGTTAATGGTGGTAAATTGAATATCCCTGACGAAGATTATAAAATTTTAGATGCTGCTAAAGATTTAAATGACTTCTTAGGTATCAATTATTACATGAGTGATTGGATGAGAGGTTATGAAGGTGAATCTGAGATTACGCACAATGCGACTGGAGATAAAGGTGGTTCTAAATACCAACTTAAAGGTGTCGGTCAAAGAGAATTTGATGTAGATGTACCTAGAACAGATTGGGATTGGATGATTTATCCTCAAGGATTATACGATCAAATTATGAGGGTTGTGAAAGATTATCCAAATTATCATAAAATCTATGTTACTGAAAATGGTTTAGGATACAAAGATGAATTTGATGAAAAAGAGAAAACTGTACATGACGATGCCCGTATTGATTATGTTAAGAAACATTTAAACGTGATTGCTGATGCAATTGCAGATGGTGCTAATGTGAAAGGATACTTCTTATGGTCATTGATGGACGTATTCTCATGGTCAAATGGTTATGAAAAACGTTACGGTCTTTTCTACGTCGATTTTGATACACATGAAAGATATCCTAAGAAAAGTGCTTATTGGTACAAAGAATTAGCTAAAACAAAAGAAATCAAATAATTTCCTTTTAAAAATTTATCATTTAAATACAGCTTGTATGTTCCAAAGACTCATTACATTAGATGTAGTGAGTCTTTAAATATGAGCAAATACCTCTCTAATCGTATATAATATATAAAATAAACAAAATGAGGTAAGATGATGAAATCAAAATCTTCTGCGATGGTCTTTATACTTATTATTATTGTTACTTTGATATTATTTACTGTACTTTGTAGCCGTCAATCGGGCAAACATATTCCGTCTTCAGTTACTCAACATCAACATAAACTTGTGGCCACTCTATTTATGCATGGATATGGAGGAAGCGAAAAATCAGAAAGTTTCATGGTTAATCAAGCAGTTAAAAAGGGCGTTACAAAGGATGTGATGATAGCAAAAGTATCTCGCAATGGTAATGTGACTTTTATTGGTTCTATAGATAAAAATGTAAAAAATCCAATTATAAAAATCGAATTTGAAAATAATCGCAATGGTGATTTTAATGAAAATGCACGATGGATTAAAAATGTCTTGTCTCAATTGAAATCCCAATATAATATCAATAAATTTAATTTTGTAGCACACTCAATGGGGAATATGTCATTTGCTTATTATATGAATAACTATGGAAATGATAAATATTTGCCACACCTTCAAAAAGAAGTAAATATTGCAGGTACTTATAATGGCGTACTAAATCTTAATGAAAAGATAAATGAAATAAACTTAGATCGAAATGGTAAGCCAAATAAAATGAACGATGATTTCAAAAAGTTATTATCTTTAAAAGAAGTTTATAAAGATAAAAACATTGATGTACTCAATATTTATGGAGATATTCAAGATGGCACACATTCTGATGGTCGTGTATCAAATAGTTCATCAAAATCTTTGAAATATTTACTAGGAAATAGTCCAAAATCTTACACGGAAAATAAATTTACCGGTAAAACAGCTCAACATAGCCAATTACACGAAAATAAAAATATAGCAAACGACATCATTCAATTTCTATGGAGCAAATAATTCATATAGTTGAAGCGCACTCATGCATTTGGCTCCTCACAATTTTAATGCATCAGTGCGCCTCTCTATTAAAACCATATCTTCTTAAACACCATCATGTTGAATCAACAGCCCACACTCCATACAGTTATCTAGTCCTACTCTATTCAACGAATAAAATGATTCAATATTGTGCCTAATAATGCAAACACACTAAATATCTAATTCTCGTGCCAATAATTCAATTAACTCAAAACGCGCATCTTCTCCATAAACATTTGGCAATATCATTAACTCATCTACTCCAAACAAACTTTTAATATCCTTTAACTGACGTGATACTTCGCGAGGCGAGTCATAAATAATTCTACGCTTATTCTGTTCAAGTTTCTCTTTCTCGCGCTCGCTATAAACTCGATTCTTAGCGGTTTCAATAGATGGGTAAAACTGAGGTTGATCTAAATAATTAATACGTAACAACCAAAGTTGTAATGCGCTTAAAAGCTCTTCAACTTCAACCTCATTATCACCCGTTACTACAAATGTAGCTAATATCACATACGGTTTCACACCACCAGAAAGTTCTTTAAAAGCTTCATGCACATGGCCTCTAGAATCTTCCTCAGAAGCTTCATGCACATGGTCTCTAGATTCTTCTTCAAAAGCCTCATGCACATGTTCGCCAGAATAATCCTTAACACCTCTATGTGAATCCCCAGCAAAATCTTCCTCTGAACTTCCATGAGATGTCCTACCAAAAGCACGATTATCGCCATCGCCAGACGATTTCCAATATCTACCATGCCAACGTGCAAACTCATTTTTGTAGACATTTATAACTTCTTCAATAGCACTTGACGATTGTCCCATTTTAGCAATAACAAATGGCAAACCGCGTCTGCCAGCTAACTTTGCACTTCGTTCACTCATACCTAAAATATACATTTCAGGCTTGGTCGGGATTAACGGGGTAGCTAATAACGTCTTGAAGCGGTGCGCTTTATCAATGTCATCATTCAAGTATTTATTCAAATCATCTAACTGTGTATCAAAATCTAGTTTTCTTTCTTTATTCTCATTTAATGCAGCGTTCACGTTGTTGAAACTTGGAGAGCGTCCTATCGCCATATCTACACGATGAGGATGGCGTGCTTCCATCATCTTAAATTGTTCAGCTACTTTATACGGGCTGTAGTGTGGCAACATGACACCACCACTTCCAATCTTGATATTACTCGTCTGTTCCAATAATGTCATCATGACCATTTCAGGGGCGCTTGATGCCACAGAACGAACTTGATGATGCTCAGCCACCCAATATCTCACATAACCTAATTGTTCAGCTCGTTGTGCTAACTCTACACTATGCTGAAATGCTTCGTGTGCACTTCTACCTTCAAATATCGGTACATAATCTAATATGCTTAATTTCATTTTAGGAAAATTAAACCTCCCATACGTCATGATTCAACCAATTTCTCAATGCTTGCTCTTATTATACAAGTGATTTTCTATGATTGCGATGACCTTGTTCGAGGTATGATATTTACAGAATTAATATTCAAAAAAGGGTGATATCATATGAAAAATGAACAAATCGTATTTAACAAAGTTCCAGATGGAATGCCACAAGATGATACATTCAAATATGAAGAAACTGATGTACAAGAACCTAAAAATAATGAAGTTCAATTAGAAACATTATATATTTCAGTGGATCCATATATGAGAGGCCGTATGACGAATGCAGATTCCTATGTCCAGCCTTTTAAAAAAGGAGAGCCATTCAATGGACATATCGTAGCTAAAGTTATTCAATCAAATGCTAAAGATTATAATGAAGGTGACATTGTCGTGGGCATGCTTCCGTGGAAGAAAATAAACACTGTATCAACAGAGCATATCGATAAAGTACCTTCAACAGATGTGCCACTTGACTTATATTTAAGCGTCCTAGGAATGCCAGGGCAAACTGCTTATCATGGCCTTTTAGACATTGGACAGCCTAAAGAAGGTGAAACCGTAGTTGTTTCAGCAGCTTCAGGTGCAGTAGGTTCAGTTGTCGGCCAAATTGCTAAAATTAAAGGATGTAGAGTTGTAGGTATCGCAGGAGGAGATAAGAAAGTAAATTATCTTACTAAAGAATTAGATTTTGATGCAGGTGTAGATTATAAGAAAGATGATTTCGCCCAAACATTAGCAGATGCTGTTCCAGATGGCATCGATGTCTATTATGAAAATGTAGGCGGTGAAATAGGTGATGAAGTATTTAAACACCTAAACACACATGCACGTATTCCTGTTTGCGGTGCCATTTCTTCTTATAACCATCCTGAAGAAGATATTGGTCCACGTATTCAAGGGACACTCATCAAGAAACAAGCGATGATGAGAGGTTTCTTAGTTGCCGAATTCGCTGATGACTTTAAAAATGCAAGCGAACAACTCGCTAAATGGGTACAAGAGGGTAAGATTAAGACTCAAGTATCTGTAGAAGAGGGTTTCGATAAAGTACCTCAAGCATTTAGAAATTTACTCACTGGTGATAATTTTGGTAAACAAGTAATTAAAGTCTCTGACGTTTAGTATCTTCATCTTCAAAAAAACTGTTTAAATGAGTGAATTGAATTAAATGCTATAATTAATTTAATAAAATCAACATAGAGGTGGAATCATGAAAGCAATAGGATTTAATGCACCGTTCAATCTAGAAGATGGTAATCAATTTCAAGAAATTGAATTTAATATTCCAAATCCAACTAGGAATCAGTTATTAATAAAGGTTCAAAGTATAAGTGTCAATCCGGTTGATACGAAACAACGCATCTTACCAGTTAACCATGCACCACGTATATTAGGATTTGATGCGGCAGGTATTGTCGAACAAGTTGGAGAAGATGTCACAATGTTTGAGACAGGAGACTATGTGTTTTATTCAGGTTCTCCAAATCAGCATGGCTCTAATGAAGAATATCAGTTAATTGAGGAAGAATTAGTAGCGAAAGCACCATCTAATCTTAAGCCTGAACAAGCGGCAAGTTTACCTCTCACTGGTCTCACAGCATCTGAAACATTATTTGATGTGTTTCAAATATCTCATGACCCTGAAAAGAACAAAGGTAAATCTCTTCTTATCATTAACGGGGCCGGTGGGGTAGGTAGTATTGCTACACAAATTGCTAAAGCACATGGCTTAATGGTTATTACCACTGCATCTCGTGAGGAAACGATTGAATGGACGAAGTCTATGGGTGCTGATATTGTAATCAATCATAAAGAAGATTTAAAGACACAACTTGAGCATCACGATATTAATGAAGTAGATTACATTTTCTGCACATTTGATACAGATTTATATTATGAGAAAATGATTGAACTTATTAAACCATTAGGTCATATCGCAACGATTGTTGCATTTAAAGAAAAGCAAGACTTAAATCTACTCAAACCTAAGAGTGTTAACTTTACTCATGAATTTATGTTCGCCAGACCAGTCAATCGCACGAATGACATGATTAAACATCATGAGTATTTGAAAGATATTTCTGAAAGGGTTGAACAAGGGCAATATCACCATACAACTACGAAGGTGATTAATGGTTTAACCACCGAGACACTTTACCAAGCTCATCAAATTTTAGAGTCAAATACGATGATAGGTAAATTAGTTATTAATGTGGAAAAATAATTATCGACATATTTCCTAGAAAGAATAGCAGTAAGATGATTTCAATTATGAATCATCTTACTGCTAATTTTATATTCAATCTTGTCGCCATCATAACTATACAATTAAAAAGTTATATATTTTAAAAATACAAAGTATAAATGATTGATAATACTTGGGATGGGTAATAAACATAGGAAAGAGGTGATTGTTTTATTTATGAAATCAACAAATACAAGTAAAATCAGCATTGTATTTTGGGTAGCATTAGCAATTTGTACAGCATTTGTTATTTATGGTGCGATTCTACCTAAACAACTTGAACAAGTTACGCAAACTGTAACTTCATTTATAGCAGTTCATTTTTCATGGTATTATCTTCTACTTGTCCTACTCATACTTATAGTAAGTGTTTATTTATTATTCTCTAGATATGCATCAATTACATTAGGTAAAGAAGGAGAAGATCCTGAATTCTCACTTCCTTCATGGTTTGCTATGTTATTTAGTGCAGGTATGGGTATCGGATTAGTATTCTGGACCACTGCGGAGCCTATAAGTCACGCGTTTACTTTAACTCCAATACATAAAGCTGGAACGCAGTCAGCCATTAATGACGCCATGCAATTTTCTTTCTTCCATTGGGGTATACATGCCTGGGCAGTTTACGGCATTGTAGCGCTCGTCTTTGCGTATTTTAGTTTCCATAAGGGATATCCCGGTCTTGTAAGTGCAACATTAACGCCCATTTTCGGTGAAAAAGCTATGCGAGGTCCGATAGGTGGTGCGATAGATGTATTAGCAGTCATAGCGACTGTAACAGGTGTTGCAGCAACATTAGGATTTGGAGCATTACAAATTAATGAAGGCCTTAACTTCTTGTTTAAAGTGCCAAATAACTTTGGAACACAAGTTATCCTTATTATCGTTGCTACTATATTATTTACTTGGTCAGCATGGTCAGGTATTGATAAAGGTATTAAAACTTTAAGTAACATCAATATGGGGTTAGCATTTCTAGTTTTAGTCGGATTATTCATTGTTGGACCGACACTTTATATTTTGAACACATTTACGAATGGTTTAGGGAATTACATAGCCAATTTCTTTAAAATGAGTTTGAGAATTCCATCAGGTGGAGAGAAATTTAAATGGTTACAACAATGGACAATTTTCTATTGGGCATGGTGGATTTCATGGGCGCCATTTGTTGGAATCTTTATCGCACGTGTCTCAAGAGGTAGAACAATCAAAGAATTTATTTTAGGCGTACTATTTGTTCCAGCACTAGTATGTTTCTTATTCTTTGCAGTCTTCGGTGCTTCAGCAATTTATTTACAAGATCATCATATAGCTAATATTGCTAAAGCAGCTACAGAGACAGCTACATTTGCAACGTTAGAACAATATCCGCTTGGATTTATATTAAGTATTATTACTCTAGTAGTGATTATGATTTTCTTTGTGACTTCAGCCGACTCCGCTACTTATGTACTGGGTATGTTAAGTGCTCGTGGAGATATAAATCCTGCTTCATTTGTAAAGGTAAGCTGGGGTATTATCATGGCACTATTTGCAATAATTATGATTTACACTGGTGGCACACAAGCAATACAAAACTTACTTATCATAGCTGCATTACCATTTTCACTCGTAATCATAGTTATGATTTGGTCGCTCTTTAAGTCGCTTAGTGATGAAAAGCCACGTCCTAGCAATAAGGTATTAGTTAAGGATAAGAATTCTGACATTCTAGAATACCGTAGTTCTAAAAACGAAAAAAATTTAACATAATAATAAAAATATACGTTTTTCATCTAATTAGAATGGGAATAATGTATTATAAGTAGTGCTTCTTTAAATATTTTTAAAAATAGAATAAAAAATTGTTTTATTTATGTTTCAAAAAAATATTTATAGGGTACTCATTTAAAATGTAAACAAATTCAACAATGACATAAGGAGGTGCCGTGCGAGGTGAAAAGACTAAAAAATTTCATCCTCGGCCTTTTAATAGTCGCAATTGTTGGGTTCCTATTGTTTATGTACATAAAGGATAGTCGTATTAAAAGCTATCAAGACTACTTCCTTCATTTCAATTGGTTCCAACCACTATTAATTGGACTTGCGGGATTACTAATATTGATTGGACTCATATTAGTATTAAGCATATTCAAACCTACGTATCGTAAACCTGGACTTTATAAAACTTTTGATGATGGTCATATTTATGTATCAAGAAAAGCAGTTGAAAAATCTGCGTACGATACATTAACTAAATATGATCAAGTAAGACAACCTAATGTAGTAAGTAAGCTTTATAGTAAGAAAAAGAAATCATTTATCGACATTAAAGCAGATTTCTTCGTACCAAATGATGTTCAAGTGAAATCATTAACTGAAAGTATTCGCTCTGACATTAAGAAAAATGTTGAACATTTCACAGAAATTCCAGTACGAAAATTAGAAGT
Organism: Staphylococcus sp. HMSC067F07; assembly: GCF_001837405.1. Classification (NCBI taxonomy): domain Bacteria; kingdom Bacillati; phylum Bacillota; class Bacilli; order Caryophanales; family Staphylococcaceae; genus Staphylococcus; species Staphylococcus sp. HMSC067F07. The sequence goes on from NZ_KV832234.1 coordinate 674,923, forward strand.
TAATGTTCGTGACCAGAAAACGTCTGGTCCACGTGTGTTGTAAGGGAGGGATATCATGGCTGAAAATAATAATCAAAACGGACAAGACTCTACACAACAATTAATCAATATATTTAAAGCATTTAAGTGGCGTATTATTGGATTTTTAGCATTTTTACTTATAGCTATATTATTCCTAACTCTTGGATTTTGGAAAACAATTTTAATCATTGTCTTGTGTTTAATTGGAATTGGTATCGGGTATATTAAAGACCGTACGCAAGACTTTATGAATTTCCTCAATAGATGGAGCTAGTCCAGTTCTAAAGGAATTAATTAAATCTAATTATTAATAATAACTAAATTTTGAAAGTAAAGGAGAATTTACTATGGCAGTAGATAATAACAAAGCAAAACAAGCATACGATAACCAAACTGGTGTAAATGAAAAAGAAAGACAAGAACAACAAAAAGAAGTTCAAGAAAATCAACAACCACAATTCGAAAACAAATTAACTTTCTCTGATGAAGTAGTTGAAAAAATTGCTGGTATTGCTGCTCGTGAAGTTAAAGGTATCTTAGATATGAAAGGCGGATTCACTGACAACTTCACTAATGCATTCTCAAGTGGTAATAACGTGACTACTGGCGTGTCAGTTGAAGTTGGCGAAAAACAAGCTGCTATCGACTTAAAAGTTATTTTAGAATATGGTGAATCAGCACCAAAAATCTTCCGTAAAGTAACTGACTTAGTTAAAGAACAAGTGAAATACATCACTGGCTTAGAAGTTGTTGAAGTGAACATGCAAGTTGACGATGTAATGACTAAAAAAGAATGGCAACAAAAAAATGAAAAAGACAACAAAGACAACAACCACAGTGATAGACAAGGTTTACAATAATTCATAATTGCAATTTGATAAATCATTTAAGTTGAAACTTATATGATATTAGCCTATAAATGGAAAGTGTTCTCACACCATTTATAGGCTTTTTGTTTATTAATAATTAATTTTCCTCAAAAAATAAGCAGTCTGCGTAAAAGATGACTTTCTTAAACATAGACTGCTTATTATAAGCTACAATTACATTAATATTTTAATTAGTGAAGTGGATTGTTTACTTTAATATACGTATATTCATGTGCTTGATCTTCTAATCGCATAGTCGTCACGCATTTATAATCAATTGTTGGGGCAAAGATAACTTCTTCGATTTTACTACGACGACCTTCAGATAATTCTGTGATATTACTTAAAATATCCTTTAATATGAGTGCCATATCCTTCCAGATTTCATTTTCAAGTGAAGAAGAATGAGATGACTTAGCTATTGTAAGCACAAGCTCTCCTAAGTGATTCTGAACTGTAGAATAAAATGCTTTATTAAAAACGGAAGTCTTAGAATTTGTTAAAATTCTAGATTTCTCATGAAAATGGTTCGTCTCATAACCCGATTGATTTAAGCGCTCAGTATCAATACGTAAACCTTCGAAATCTCTAATATATAGTTTATTAAGTGAACCGTCTTCGTTAAAGGTTGCAACAGAATTCTGTAGGTGTGCCTCTAAAGCAATACCATATTTAGAATATAAAGGAATGACTAAACCTAGTAACGCTTTACTATATTCATTCATCCAAGTTTTAGCTGCTTCTTCAAATGACTGAAATCCCTTAGAAACTTGATATGTTTGAATTAATGTTTGAATAGGCGTTTCAGAGTTGTAAGGATACGTTGCAACTAAACTTGATGGAATGACAGGTACCACATCATTCGTTATAGAATGATAGAAATTATTTCTAAATAACGTACCTAGTTGTTCACTACGATCCGTTTGTATCTCATCACTATCATTAGAATTATAAAAATGAATTCCTGCCACTTCATCAATTACAGTAGAAGCATACTGTTTAAATGTTGAATCTTTAGTCAAGATATCGTTTAAGATGTGTGTAACTAAAGGTCCATTATGAGTTGTTTGTTCTGAAAGTGTACGAATTTCGCCAGTAATATGTACATTTGTTGATAATTTAATATGTGGCGCTTTATTAGGTAATTCAGGAACCAACGTTCTAAATGATAAACCAGCATAATATGGGATAGAATATTCACTCACAATCATAAGTCGTTGATCAAGTTCTTCCATGTAATCTTGATGTAGGACATGGTCGTATTGCCATGGATGCATAATCATCAATTGATAGTCGTCTAAATTGACTTGTCCGCTAAATTCTTTTTCTAAGTGTGAGTATATATCAGGAAACATATGTTTCATCGTATCATTGTAATTTGCATCTAAAGCTTGAATACGAGCCACTGAATGATGCAATAATACAATTTTTAATTCGATGGGCTGAGTAAATTCAGAAGAGTATCTAAATGTTTCAAACGCATCCATACCTTTACGCAGTTTTGCTCCCGGATGAAGAGGGTGGCCTTCTACTACGGCTTGCTCAGACCTTAGATAACTATCTTGATGATTTTTAATAATATCGTATAGAGGTGCTCGATCATCCTTCATTTTAAAATATTGATAGCTCAGCGCAAATGTCATATTGGCTGCACTGTTCGTTTGGTCATCTCTGAATTGTTGGCTCGCTTCATTGTCCAACTCTGGTGATTCAGTAAGAATCCAGTCTAATATGTCATTAGGATGTAAAATACGCTTAAATTCATCTTGATATTGTTCACGTTTATAATAAAAGGGGCCTTCAACATCTATACGATTAAATGCATGCTGACCAGTTACTGGTGCGTATAAGTATAGCTTTGATTTAGGAAAATGAATTTCTAAAATGTCAGTTACATGAGTGTCATAACCAGCAAATTTACGTCTATTAAGTAACTGACTATGATCATTACCATGAACTAAATTCTCTCTATGTATAGAAGTAACTAAACGCTTTGTTACTTTATCTCGACCAGTTAATAATTTATCTTGGAAAATAGATGCCCATTGTTCATCATATTGTTGTAAAAACTGAAAAACATTTTGCTCATCTTGGGTCATCTCAATGTCTTGTTTGTTAATAAATTGATTGAAATTCATAATTCACCTCTAAAAAAATATTTTACAAAAATAAATAAGATTTGTATAATCCATATTAATGATAATGATAATTATTATCAATAAAAAAGACAGGTGGAAATTAAATGGCAAAATTTTTCTTTTCCAGTTCTTTTCTTCTGTTTTTGGGGAATTGGATTGGGCAAATAGGATTAAACTGGTTTGTACTTACTACATATCATAACGCAGTTTATCTGGGATTAGTTAATTTTTGCCGACTCGTACCAATTTTATTGCTAAGTGTATGGGCAGGCTCAATTGCTGATAAATATGATAAAGGAAATTTACTTAGAATAACGATTTACTCTTCATTTATAGTCACTGCGGTATTATGTGTTTTGACATTTACTATTGATTCTATCCCAATCGCTGTAATACTCATTTATGCATCGTTAAGAGGTATTCTAAGTGCAGTAGAAACACCAGTAAGACAAGCGGTGTTACCTGATTTATCAGATAAAATTTCTACAACACAGGCAGTATCGTTTCATTCGTTTATCATTAACATCTGTCGTTCGATAGGTCCCGCAATCGCTGGAGTCATTCTAGCAGCTTATCATGCGCCTTCAACTTTCTTAGCACAAGCGATATGTTATTTAGTTGCTGTACTTTTTAGTCTGCCTCTTCACTTTGAAGTTGTTTCAAATCAACTCGAAAATAAAGAATTCTCATTAAAGATAGTTATGAATTATTTCAAACGTAATCTAGAGGGGAGTAAGATATTTGTTACTTCTCTATTAATCATGGCTACAGGATTCTCTTATACAACAGTATTACCCGTACTTACGAATCATATTTTTCCAGGAAAATCAGAAGTATTTGGTATAGCGATGACCTTCTGTGCTATTGGTGGTATCGTAGCAACAATTATTTTACCTACCATTTTAAATCATCTAAGCGCAGTTAAAATGTATTATTTAAGTTCTTTGCTATTTGGGTTAGCTTTACTAGGCGTCGTTATACATAATTTGGTTATTATGTTCATTTGTATCACTTTAATTGGACTATTTAGCCAATGGGCAAGAACAACGAATAGAGTTTATTTTCAACATAGTGTTAAAGACTATGAGAGAGGGAAGGTATTAAGTATTATTATGATGGACCGTGGTATGATACCTCTCGGTAGTTTAGTTATGAGTTTCTTTGCAGATGTATTCGGAATACTGACGACATTCATGATCATGGGTATAACTACCGTAGCCATTTCAGTAATATTTTACCTAATACAGCGTATGACGAAGTTGGAGGAAAGTAATAATGGAGCGTAATGAATGGCTGTTAGCAGATAAAAATATACAATACCGTATCATGAACGCAATAATTAAGGAACGTATTTCACCAGAGGGCATGAAAATAACGAAAGATGATAGTGTGGTGGAAATTCAGTACCAAGGCAAAAGATTAACTGTTCAAGTAAAACGTAAAAGTGCTATGGAAAGATATGTGTTTAAAGGCGATATTATGTATGGTTGTGGTCAAAAGTCACAACCTATTGAAAGCTTAGAAGATCTGCTCGAAACATTAACACAGGATTTTAATATTGAAATTTCAGAACGTTTGAATGAAGAATTGATTCATAGTAGAGACAGTTTTATTGAAACATATAAACATTTTAACAACAGACAATCACTCATACATCAAAGTATGAAATTTTCAAGATTGCCTGAATCATTAAACTTTATATCCTGGCTACAACATTTACAAGATAGTGGCATTATAGATGATTTAAGTTATTCGGAGAGTTTGATTGTTGAAGGACATCCTACCCATCCTTTAACTAAAACAAAACTTCCGTTAAATAAAAGCGAGTTGAAAGCGTATGCTCCAGAGTTTGAAAAGGTTATTCCTCTAAAAATTATGCTTATTGAAAAGAATCACATTGTCACTACGTCAATGGAAGACGATGACCAATATATTTTAAATCGTGTCATTCCGGAATATCGTCATCAACTCAATTCATTTTTGGAGCCTTTAAATTTAAATATAGAGGATTATAGAGTCATGATTGTTCATCCTTGGCAATACGATCACACTATAGGCGGAAAATTTAGTCAGTGGATTGCTAGTAAAATACTAATACCAACACCATTCACAGTAGAATCTAAAGCAACGTTATCATTTAGAACGATGGATTTAATTCATAAACCTTATCACGTTAAACTTCCTGTGAATGTTCAAGCAACTAGTGCAGTAAGAACTGTTTCTACGGTTACTACGGTAGATGGACCTAAATTAAGTTATGCATTACAAGGACTTCTTGATCAATATCCAGGACTCCAAGTGGCGATGGAACCCTTTGGTGCATATGCCGACGTGGATTCTGATTTGGCAAGACAACTTGCATGCATTATTCGTCAGAAACCCGTTATCTTTGAAAATGGCTCAACAGTGGTCACAGCAAGTTTAGTTAATCCTAATCCAATTGATCGTAAAGCGATTGTAGATAGCTATTTAGAATGGCTTGAAACTGAAATAACAATTGACCACATTAAACATTTTATTGCAACTTACACACAAACATTAGTCCAACCACTCATTGCATACATTCAAGATTATGGAATTGCATTAGAAGCACATATGCAAAATACGATTGTCAATCTAGGTCCTAACTATCAAATGAAATTCTTAGTACGTGATTTAGGTGGTTCACGTATAGATTTAGATACTTTACAACAGAAGGTAACAAATATTGAAGTAACGAATGAAAGTTTATTAGCTCAATCCATTGAGGAAGTTATTGCGAAGTTTCAACATGCTGTTGTACAAAATCAATTAGCAGAGTTGATTCATCACTTTAATCAATATGAAGATGTTAAAGAAAAAGAGTTATTTGATATCGTTCGTGAAGAGATTGATCTAGCGATTGATGATGATAAATCCCATGCCGACATTTTGAGGAAAGTATTATTTGGTCCGACAATAACAGTTAAAGCGTTATTAAGTATGAGGATGGAAAATAAAGTTAAAAAATATTTAAACACTGAATTAGAAAATCCTATTAAAAAAGAGGTGTAGTACATGGCTAGAATCAAAGTTAACTTATCAAAAATACAATACAATGCCAAAGTACTTCAGACATTACTTGAACGTAGACAGATTCACTTTACCCCTGTAGTAAAATGTGTTGCCGGAGAGGAACGCATCGTTTCTACAATAAAATCTCTTGGAATTACACACTTTGCTGAATCAAGAATTGATAATATTGAAAGACTAAGAGATTTAAATATCACCTTTACACTATTACGCCCCACGACAGAATTTGAAACTATGGTTTCTACTGTAAAACTGAGTATTCAAACAGAACTTGATACGATTAAACAATTGAATGTAATTGCAAAAAGAATGAATGTAAAGCATCAAATCATGTTAATGGTAGATTGGAAAGACGGCCGTGAAGGTGTCTTAACTTATGATGTATTAGATTATATTAAAGAAATTATGAGTATGAGTCATATACAACTAGTAGGATTAGCATTTAATTTTATGTGCTTTAAATCCAAAGCTCCAGAAGAAAATGATGTCTTTATGATTAATAAGTTCATTAGTGCCGTTGAAAAGGAAATAGGTTACAAGTTTAAAATTATTTCAGGAGGTAACTCAAGCATGTTACCTCAAACAATGTACAATGATCTTGGCAAGATTAATGAATTAAGAATAGGAGAAGCACTCTTTAGAGGAATAGATACTACCACGAATGAACCTATTGCAAGTCTCTATCAAGATGCGATTGTACTTGAAGCGGAAATTATTGAAATTAAACCACGTATTAATCAAGTGACACACCAATCCTATTTACAAGCAATAGTGGATATAGGTTATTTAGATACATTTACAGATGGTATCAAGCCTATCGCCAATGATCTGAAAATGGTTGGCGCCTCAAGCGATCATTTAATGATTGATTTGAATAATCAAGATCACTATCAAATTGGGGATAGAATTCAATTTAGTTTAAATTATGAAGCTTTGTCACAGAGTATGTATATGAAAAATTTAACTAAATCATATTACGACGATTCAAAGATTCAAACTTTGATTGAAAATTTTAACACAACCATATTTGCCAATACGTAATGAAGACTCAATTTTATTCATTAAATTATATTTCACTTTAAACTGCTCTTTAATTTTCTATTTAAAAGAGCAGTTTTATTTATTTTAGTTAGTTATTGTTCTCTAAATTGTATATAAGGCAAATATAAAGTGATATTCAGATTTATCTTTCATAGTAGTTAGTCTGACTTATGAATTAAATTATATTTGAGTAAAATATATTCATAAAACAATACAAAATGATATTGACAATGAGAATCGTTATCAATAAACTGTATATGTAAGCATATACATATTAAGGAGTGGAACAATGAGAGGTCTAAAATTTTTTAGTGCTGTTGGCTTAATGCTAGTATTAGTTCTTGTTGCGGCCTGTGGAAGTAATGGTTCTAATAATTCAAGTAATAAATCTGCATCTAAAGATGGTGTAGAAATTAAACACGAAGAAGGAAAAACTAAAGTACCTAAGCACCCTAAACGTGTCGTTGTACTTGAATATTCATTCGTAGATGCATTAGCTTCACTTGATGTAAAACCTGTAGGTATAGCAGATGATAAGAAAAAGGAACGTATCATCAAACCATTAAGAGATAAAATTGGTAACTATACGTCTGTAGGTGCACGTAAACAACCTAACTTAGAGGAAATTAGTAAACTAAAACCAGACTTAATTATTGCAGATAGTAATAGACATAAAGGAATTTATAAAGATTTAAGTAAAATTGCTCCAACAATTGAACTTAAGAGTTTTGATGGAAACTATAATCAAAACATTGATGCCTTCAAAACAATTTCTAAAGCATTAGGTAAAGAAGATGAAGGTAAAAAACGTCTAAAAGAACATGATGAAAAGATTGAAAAATATAAAAAAGAAATTACAATGAATAAAGATGAGAAAGTGTTACCTGCAGTTGCATCTAAATCAGGTTTATTAGCACACCCTAGTTATTCATATGTAGGACAATTCTTAAATCAACTTGGATTCAAAGAAGCATTAACTGATGATGTGACAAAAGGTTTAAGTAAGTATCTTAAAGGACCTTACTTACAAATGAACACTGAAACATTATCTAAAGTAAATCCAGGCCGTATGTTCATCATGACTGATAAAGCAAGTCCTAATGAGCCTTCTCTTAAAGAATTAGAAAAAGATGCTGTATGGAAAAAATTAGACGCTGTTAAACATAATCGTGTAGATGTGTTAGATCGTGACCTATGGGCTAGATCACGTGGTTTAATTTCTTCTGAAGAGATGGCAAAAGAACTTGTAGAACTTTCAAAGAAAGATAGTAATAAAGATAATAAGTAAGGTGGAAAATAATGACTATGGGTATTAAAAATAGTCAATCCGCTATTGAACAAAAAAAGAGAAAGCGCACTACACTCACTTATATAGTGGGTGTGTGCTTTCTTTTTATTTCAATCTATTTGAATTTAGCGATTGGTTCTTCAAAAATACAATTTCATGATATTTTAAGTTACTTCACTGGACATATTGAATCAGAACAAACATTTTTAATTCATAACGTACGCATGCCTCGAATGCTTGCAGGGTTAGTGATAGGTGGTGCATTGGGGATAGCCGGTCTACTTATGCAAGCAATAACTAGAAATCCACTTGCTTCACCTCAAATATTTGGTGTAAATGCTGGAGCGTCCTTCGTCATTGTTTTAATTACAGTTTTAATTCCATCCCTAGGTTCTTATTCAACTATCCTAGCAATTATTGGAGCCTTTTTTGGTGGATTTACTGTTTATACGTTGTCAGGATCTACGAAATCAATTACGCCAGTGAAACTTGCTTTAGCAGGTATGGCGATACATCTATTCTTTAGTAGCATGACCCAAGGAATCATTCTTTTAAATGAGGATTCTAATGATACTGTCATGTTTTGGTTAGTAGGATCATTAGCTGGGATAAAATGGAATCAAATTATGATGATTTTACCTTGTATAGTCATTGCTGTAATTGTAACTATTTTTATGGGAAGACAGCTTACAATTATGGAACTCGGAGACGACATTGCAAGAAGCCTTGGTCAACGTACTGAAATTGTAAGAATGATTATTGGATTGCTAGTGATAGTATTAGCAGGGATGTCTGTTTCAATTGCAGGCCCCATCGGTTTTGTGGGCCTCATTGTTCCTCATATAGTTAAACATTATGTAAGTAAAAATTATCTAATTATGCTACCTCTCACGTTTATTTTTGGTGCAGATTTATTGTTAATATCTGACGTTCTATGTCGTTTAATCACTTATCCATTTGAATCTCCAGTTGGTATAGTGACTTCATTTGTCGGCGCCTTTTACTTCTTATTCATTACTGTAAGAGGGGTGAATCGCGTATGATTAAGAGTAGCAATAGTATACGTTATGGAATCGTGATTATTTTATTAGTCGTCAGTACAATATTTAGTTTATGTATAGGTTCAGTTATGATAGACCCTATACACGCTATTGTTGGTTTTTTCACACAAGATGACTTTATTTTAAATGAATATCGTATACCTCGAACATTATTGGGATTAGTAATAGGTAGCAGTTTAGCTATATCTGGTGCTGTTATTCAAGGTGTAATTAGAAATCCGCTTGCATCTCCGGATGTTATTGGAATTACTAAAGGAGCAAGTCTAGCAGCGGTGATTATTATTATGATATTTCCGTCGGCACCTTTATTTGTATTACCTTTAGGATCGTTTGTTGGAGCATTGGTGATTAGTTTAATATTGTCCTTCCTTATTTCCAAATTTGATGTAAAAGGATCGAAACTTGCTCTTATAGGTTTAGCCATTGGCGCAATTTGTACGGCTATCGTACAGTTCTTACTTATTCGTAATCCTATGGATGCAAATAATGCATTAGTTTGGTTAACTGGTAGTTTATATGGACATAATATTTCTAACTTCTATAGTGTCTTACCTTGGTTTATTATCACTGTACCGGTAGTATTATTACTCGGTTACCAGCTAGATATTTTAAACTTGGGAGATAATGTCGCTACAGCTCTTGGTGCACGTGTTCGATTTTTAAAAATGATATTACTCATCTTGGCTGTAATGTTAGCTGGAGCTTCTATTGCAGTTGTCGGTGGTATTAGTTTCTTAGGACTTATAGCACCTCATATAGCAAGACAACTCGTCGGACACAAAAATATACATGTCATTATCATGTCAGGTTTAATAGGCGCTATACTATTAACGCTTGGTGATGGGTTAGCTAGGGGAATTCAACCGCCACTTGATATTCCAGTAGGTGTAGTTATTGCAGTTATTGGAGCACCATATTTCTTATTCTTACTACGTAGAATGAAATGATTTATTCATTAAATATGAATTTGAGCGCTCTTAGGTATGCTATGGCCGATTTCAATTTATAGTTTATTGAAATCGGCCTTTTTTAAATTTTTAATTGCGAAAAGTGATAGATTAGCGTATAGTATTTATACGTAATTATTCATATTTTTGTATATATAAACATTTGTGAAGATGAATCTTGATTACTTCAAGTTGATATAAATAGATAGAAACGGATTGAAAAGTAATGAACGGATATACTAAAAGCGAAATTATAAAAGGTAGAATTAAATTTATAACAATGTCCATTCTAGGTATCATATTATTTTTAATTCCTATACCAGTTGTTCAAGATGGACAAAAACAAACAACATTACCTGTGGCATTTCTTGCAAATTGTTTAAAAGATCTGTTAGGGAATATTATGCCCATATTAATTGTATTAATTATTACAATTTCAGGTGTATTAACTCTTTTGTGCTCAACAATTTATAAACACAAGTTAAATCCACAAGGCCTAATGTATAATGCATTTAATGTCAAACTAGGTTGGCTAATATTAAGAGTATTATCAGTTGTATTTGTATGGCTTACTTATTTGAAGGTAGGGCCTAAAATGATTTATTCAGAAGATACGGGGGGGCTAGTCTTTTATAGTCTATTACCAACTCTTGTGGCCGTATTTTTATTTGCGGCACTATTTTTACCGTTATTGATGGAATACGGACTATTAGAATTATTAGGACCTGTGTTTAGACCAGTAATGAGACCGCTATTTACTCTACCTGGTCGATCAACTGTAGATAATCTAGCATCATTTATTGGTGATGGAACGGTAGGCGTCTTAATTACAAATAGACAGTATGAGGAAGGCTATTATTCTAGAAGAGAAGCAACAGTCATTTCTACTACGTTTAGTGTAGTATCTATTACTTTCGCTATAGTTATTGCTTCAACTATTAAAATGCAAGATCAATTCTTTTATTTTTATATCACTGTAATTGTTTCTTGTTTAATTGCAGCAATGATAATGCCAAGAATTTGGCCTTTAAAAAATATTCCAGATGAATATGCTAAAGATGTTTCAGAGGATGCAAGAACGGAGCAATTACCAGAAGGAAAAACGGCATTAAGACATGGATATGACATGGCGACAGAGGTTGGTATAAAAGCTCCAGGATTCAAAAAGTTCTTTATTTCTGGATTTAAAACCGTTGTAGATATGTGGTTTGTCATTTTACCAGTAGTAATGAGTATAGGAACAATCGCAACAATTATCGCGAATTATACACCTATTTTTGAAGTTATTGGAAAACCATTCGTTCCACTACTAGAATTATTGCAAATTCCAGAAGCTTCACACGCTTCTCAAACTATTCTCATAGGTTTTGCCGATATGTTTTTACCATCTATATTAATTGAGGGGGTCAAAAGTGACATAACACGTTTTGTTATTGGAGCATTAAGTATATCCCAATTAATATACTTGTCAGAAGTAGGTGGTGTTATTTTAGGTTCAAAAATTCCTGTCAGCATAGGTAAACTATTTATGATTTTCTTAATACGTACTTTAATCACGCTTCCTATTATTGCATTACTTGCGCATTTATTTATCCATTAAAAAGATTGCTTATTAATATACTTTATTATAATAAGCAATCCTCTATTAAAAAATTATTTATCTAATTTCGACAATACATTTGCTTTAACAATTTCACTTTTAATTACTGGAGAGTCTTCGGATTTTCCAGTATTTTTATGAGCTTCTTTAAAAGCATCACTATTTACCCAATTTTTAAAATCTTTTTCAGTATTCCACCATGTATTTACATACATATCTTCACTATAATCATCTCTATCAATTTGCCAAACTTCAATACCATTAAAACCTTGTAAGGATTGGATTTGACCACCTTTTGTAAATCTAGGTGCCATTTTTTCTGCAAAACCTTTTTTCACGGTTATTCTATTTGTTACGACGAACAATAACTTCACCTCCATAATCATTATTGATTCCAATATAATAGGATTGTTTATACTTATCAATTTTCATATATCGAAAATGAGAGCCACCAACCGTAATAGATACATGGTTGGTGGCTTTTGTATGGATTATTAATTATATATATTTTAATTACTTAGTCAGTTCATTGTAAACTTTTTGATCATTTTGAGTATAAATAATGTATTCATGGTCATCAGTATCGATAATTACGCGGTTTGTTTTTCCAAATGTAGAACCAATACGAGAGATTTCTTTTCCATTTTTTTCAGGTACTGCATGGATATCTTGGTCTTGTGAGATATTTTTAATTTCATTATTAGGTATTTTAATATCTGCTACTCTCCATTGAATACGTACTTCATTATCGTTTTTCTTTACTGTCATTGCCATTAAAAACACATCCTTTAAATAATTTGTATATTCATCATAAATTATTTTAAAATCGTTTTCAAGGATTTATGTGATACTTTTGAATATAATATGTCATACTAATAAAATATTAATACGAAAGTATGTTCGCTTTATATGTAATTGTGTGTTAAAATGTTTTGAAAAGGAGAACTAGAAATGACAGGTAAAACACATGCCTCCTGTGGGGCTTTAACAGGAGCTTTGACAACTCAATATTTTCATACTGATTTATTTACTTCAGTCACTATATTGGTATTATCAACTCTAGCAAGCCTATTGCCAGACATATGTCATACCCAAAGTAAAATTGGAAGACGTTTCAGAGTTTTAAGTTTTGTTATTAGGCTTCTATTTGGCCATAGGACATTTACTCACTCTCTTGCTTTCATCATTATCATTGGTTTTTTACTGTACTTAATTCAAACACCCATGTATTATATGGTTGCAATTGTTATTGGAATAGCTTCACATGTTATACTAGATATATTAACACCTAAAGGGGTTAAATTATTCTATCCCTTACCATTGAATGTTGTATCGCCGCTTCATTTTAAAACAGGCGGATTAGTTGATTTATCTTTAGCTACAGCTTTTAGCTTTGGAACAGTATACACGTTGTTTCAACCCTTTTTTAATGAATTTATGTTACAGTGGCTAAATTAATTCTTTGAATCATTTATACATAAGGAGAGTAATCATGTTAGATAAAAACCAATTGGAGAAATATAACCAAGAGCATTTGTATGAATATGAAAAATTAATGAGTAATAATGAAAAAGATGCACTTGAAAATAAAGTTGATGAGCTTGATTTAGAAGGAATTCAAAAACTATATCATGATTTATATGTTAATAGAAAATCAATAGATGATGTATCATCGGTATCAGAAGTTAAGTATGAAGTGAAATCTCAACTTTCTGATGAAGATAAGCATACATATGAACAAAAGGGTTATGAAGCGATTAGAAATGGTGAATTCGCGGTACTTCTTATGGCTGGCGGTCAAGGAACGCGATTAGGTTATAAAGGGCCTAAAGGTTCTTTTGAAATTGAGGGTGTAAGTTTATTTGAGTTACAGGCTCGCCAACTCATTAATTTAAAGAATCAAACGGGTCATACAATTAATTGGTATATAATGACTAGTGATATAAATCATAATGAAACAATAGAGTATTTTAAGAAACATCAATATTTTGATTATGATCCAGAACATGTACATTTCTTTAAACAAGCAAATATTGTAGCCTTAGGTGAAGACGGCAAACTTGTACTTAACAGAGATGGTCATATTATGGAAACACCAAATGGTAATGGTGGAGTATTTAAATCTCTTAAAGAGGCTGGATACTTAGATAAAATGGAAAAGGATCATGTAAAATATATCTTCTTAAATAATATTGACAATGTTCTTGTGAAAGTCTTAGATCCATTATTTGCTGGTTACACTGTAAGTAATAATAAAGATGTTACATCTAAAACAATTCAACCTAAACATGGAGAGAGTGTTGGACGTTTAGTCAACATTGATAGTAAAGATACAGTTCTTGAGTATTCAGAATTGGATCCCGAAGTAGCCAATGATTTTGATAATGCTAATATTGGTATCCATGCATTTAAACTGGCCTATATTAAAAGTGCAGTAGATAGGGAACTACCATATCATTTAGCTATTAAAAAATTAAAACAACTAGATGAAGACTTTGGCGTTGTAGAGCTACCAACATTAAAATTTGAATTGTTTTATTTCGATATTTTCAAATATGGAACAAGTTTTGTTACATTACAAGTTCCTAGAGAAGAGGAGTTTTCACCACTGAAAAATAAAGTAGGTAAAGATAGTGTGGAAACTGCTACAGAAGATTTAAAACGTATGAGTTTGATTTAAATAAAAGGTGGTGGAATAGATGTCTCATACATCTAAGCATAAAAAAGCATCGGTAGTTGAATCATTTAAGGACATCATTCCCTTATCTTTTGGCGAGGAAATAGGTAATGCAGCCTCACATGGTGCGGCTGCATTATTAACATTGTTTGTATTACCTTATGCAGCTGTTCATAGCTACAATCATGGTGGCACATTGGAATCGGTAAGTGTGTCTATTTATATTATTAGTATTTTTATGATGTTTATTTCTTCAACTATTTATCATTCTATGCAGAATTATACAGCTCATAAGTATATTTTACGTATTATCGATCATAGCATGATTTACGTAGCTATTTCAGGTACTTATACGCCAGTATTACTTACTATAGTAGGTGGATGGATAGGATGGGTAGTGACCCTATTTTTATGGGGGACTACATTATGGGGAATATTATATAAATCCATTGCTACGAAAGTTAATCATAAGCTCAGTCTTATTGTTTACCTAGTGATGGGATGGGTTGGTGTGATATTTATACCAGTGATTATCATGCGCACCTCTTGGTTATTTATTTTATTTATATTCCTGGGTGGCCTTTCTTATACAATAGGAGCCTGGTTTTACGCGCAAAAGAATAGACCTTATTTTCATATGATATGGCATATTTTTATTGTGATTGCATCGGTTTTACACATGATAGGGATATTATATTTTATGTAAAGTAAGTTTACGGTAGAGTTTAAATGGCTCTGCCGTTTTATTTTAACCTAGAAAATTAATACTATTGCATGATTGCGAACTAAACATCATCGTATTAATATTTTAAGGGTTCGAAATAGATAGAACAAAAGGAGTAAATATAAATGAAGTTTAGGTCGATATTAACAGTAACCGCATTGATACTAATCATGTTTATGGCTGCAATTGAGACATCTATTATATCTCTAGCCTTACCAACAATTAAGATAAATTTACATGCAGGTAATTTAGTATCTTTAGTTTTTACTGTTTATTTTATTGCTTTGGTCATAGCTAACCCTATTGTAGGTGAGCTGTTATCTCGTTTTAAGATATTATATATTGCCGTTGCAGGTGTTTCTTTATTTGCAATTGGTAGTTTGATGTCAGGCTTAAGTGAAACATTTACTTTTTTAATTATCTCAAGAATGATTCAAGGTTTTGGGGCAGGGGTCATGATGTCTTTATCTCAGATAGTCCCTAAACTAGCGTTTGAAATTCCTTTAAGATATAAAATTATGGGAATTGTAGGTAGTGTTTGGGGAATTTCCAGTATCATTGGACCCATACTCGGTGGTGCGATTTTAGAATTTGCGACATGGCACTGGCTGTTCTTTATTAATATACCTATAGCAATTATTGCTATTGTATTAGTACTAATGACATTTCATTTTCCAGAGGAAGAACATGGTAATCAAACACACTTTGATGTGAAAGGATTATCAATCTTTTATATATTTATAGCATTGCTTATGTTTGGATTATTAAATCAACAACATTTATATCTCAATATTATTGCAATCATCTTGGCTTTATTAGTATTGATTGGCTTGTTTAAAATAGAACAAAAACAAAATAATCCATTTCTTCCGACTAATGAGTTTAATAGATCGATAATGCTTGCTTTCATTACTGATTTATTTATAGCTATGTCATTAATAGGATATAACCTGTATATACCAGTATATTTACAAGAACAATTAGGTTTATCACCTCTTCAAAGTGGGTTTGTTATTTTACCACTATCAGTTGCATGGATTATATTAAATTTTAATTTAGCGAAGATTGAAGCAAACTTTACTAGAAAAGCATTATATATTAGTGCGTTTACAGTTCTCTTAATTTGCAGTGTTATTATTTGATTTGGCATGAAAGTGCCATTGTTGATAGCATTTTCAGTTATCTTTGCTGGACTTAGTTTTGGATATGTATACACTAAAGATAGCGTGATTGTACAAGAGGAAAGCTCTCCTAGAAATATGAAGAAGATGATGTCATTTTATGCATTAACTAAAAACTTAGGTTCATCTGTAGGTTCTACAATTATGGGATATATGTATACTTTATAATCAGGTTTATTCGGCACTCATCTACACAATGTATTAGGTTTGATTGCCGTCATTTCAATTTGCTTGTCAATGATGTGGATTTTATTTTATAAATCTAATAAAACTTCAAATTTTAATAATTAAAAAGGTTTTCAAATACAAAAAACGTCTACTATAAGAGTAGGCGTTTTTAAATTTTATAAGGTGATGAATACGTGATACTATAAATATGTATTAAAAAAGAGGGGAGGACAATGAGTGATGAAATTCTTTAAAAATAAATTTTATAATTTAGCTGTAACACTTATTGTTCTCGCTATTTTTGTATTATCCGGGGCGATATTCTTAACATTTCTTGGTTTTGGATTATATGGGTTAAGTAGGATTTTAATATTTTTTCATTTAGGTTATTTTGGCTACAATAAAGGATTTTATGACAATTTGTTTTACTATGGTAGTTATATAGTATTGGGATATTTTACTCTTTTTGCTGTTGAGCATTTAATGGACTACTTTAAGAAGAAATTGCCTAACAATCCTTATTTTCAGGGTATTACATTTCATCTTATTTCTTATATAGTAACGACAGTGATGTTTTATTTTATAGTACATATTCACTATGTATATATTAATATTCAATTTTGGGTAATTATGTTAATCATAGGATTTCTATTTATTTGTAAGGAGATATTTTATCCTGAAAGTGAAAACTTGAATAACAAGAAATAGTAATTAAGCATTTATTTTGCTTTGCTAATTATAATTTGATTGAATATAACACTGTTATAAAAATAATAAAGGAGTAAACGTTCATGTCTAGTATCGATTTACCCAAAACGAAGCGGAATTTAATTGTAGCAGTGATGTTAGTGAGTGCGTTTGTAGCAATTTTAAATCAAACTTTACTCAACACTGCTTTACCTCACATTATGCGAGAATTAAAAATTGATGAAAGCACTTCCCAATGGCTAATTACTGGATTTATGCTTGTAAATGGTGTCATGATACCACTTACAGCTTTCCTAATGGATAGAGTTAAAACTAGACCTTTATATTTAGGAGCTATGGGTACATTTTTATTAGGGTCAATTGTAGCTGCGGTTACGCCTAATTTTGGTGTGTTGATGACAGCAAGAGTTATTCAAGCAATAGGCGCCGGTGTGTTGATGCCTTTAATGCAATTTACACTTTTCACTTTATTCTCCAAAGAACATCGTGGCTTTGCTATGGGACTAGCTGGTTTAGTCATACAGTTCGCTCCAGCTATTGGACCTACATTCACAGGCTTAATCATTGATAATGCAAGTTGGAGAGTGCCATTTATTATTATAGTCGGTATCGCCTTAATTGCTTTTATCTTTGGTTTAATTTCTATTTCTAGTTATAACGAAACGAAGGATTCAAAATTAGATAAACGCTCTGTTGTATACTCGACTATAGGTTTTGGTATTATGCTGTATGCATTTAGTAGTGCTGGAAATTTAGGTTTTTCTAATCCAATAGTTATAGGATCGTTAATCATAAGTATTATTATTATCTCAATATTTGTTAGAAGACAACTAACGATTTCCAACCCATTACTTAACCTCAATGTATTTAAAGGTAGAATCTTTTGTTTCAGTACAATTACATCAATGATTATTATGTTATCTATGGTTGGACCTGCACTACTTATCCCTCTATATGTACAAAACGCTTTAGGTTTATCTGCGTTGTTATCAGGTTTAGTGATTATGCCTGGTGCGATTATAAATGGAATAATGTCAGTATTTACTGGACGTTTTTATGATAAATATGGACCGAGACCATTAATATATGCTGGTTTTAGCTTATTAACGATTTGCACATTATTGCTTTGTTTCTTAAAAGCAGACACATCTTATATTTATCTTATTGTCATTTATGCGATTAGGATGTTTGCTGTTTCTCTACTAATGATGCCTATTAATACAACTGGTATTAATGCATTAGACAATAAAGATATTTCACACGGTACTGCTATTATGAACTTTGGTCGTGTGATGGCTGGTTCATTAGGAACTGCATTAATGGTAACGTTTATGAGTATTGGTTCGAAATGGATTGGGCCATCCTCGTCTGCACATGCTAGTAAAGAATTATTACATAGACAAAGTGTTGCTGCCGAAGTTGATGTTTCATTCGCTCTAGTTACAGGTTTTGTTGTTGTTGCATTCTTATTTGCGTTATTTATTAAAGAACCTAATAGAAAATCTCAAAATATGAGAGAAGTCTAAATTATATATGAAGTTAGCCTATTATTATGGGCTAACTTCTTTTTTTATAATAAAAAAAGACTTATAATAAAAAAGATAAACTACGTAATCGAATAACTTTTGTTATTATGTAGATAAATTATTATATTTAAGGGGGATTTACTTTGTTAACGGTAAATCAAGTTGAAGAAATAGTAGGTGCATTAAAAGACCCAATTATTGATGTACCTTTGAAAGAAACTGATGGTATAGTTAACGTTACCATCAAAGAAGATATTGAGCACGTTAGTGTTAAAGTTGCAATGGCTCAATTAGGGGGACAACCACAATTAGATTTACAAATGGCAATTGTAAAAGCTCTAAAAGAAAACGGTGCTAATACAGTAGGTATTCGTTTTGAAGAATTACCACCGGAGACAGTAGAAAAGTATCGTGGTAAAGGAACAGAAAAACCTAAAACAATTGAAGGTTTACTTTCTCAAAATAATCCAGTTGAATTTATTGCAATTGCTTCCGGTAAAGGTGGCGTAGGTAAATCAACTGTAGCTGTTAATCTAGCTGTAGCTTTGGCAAGAGAAGGTAAAAAAGTTGGACTCGTAGATGCTGATATTTATGGTTTCAGCGTTCCAGATATGATGGGGATTGATGAAAGACCAGGAGTAGATGGCAAAGAAATTATTCCGGTTGAACGTCATGGCGTTAAAGTTATTTCAATGGCTTTCTTTGTAGAGGAAAACGCACCTGTTATTTGGAGAGGTCCAATGTTAGGAAAAATGCTTACTAATTTCTTTACAGAGGTTCAATGGGGAGATTTAGATTATCTTTTACTTGATTTACCACCTGGCACTGGAGATGTAGCCTTAGATGTACATTCAATGCTACCTTCTAGTAAAGAGATCATAGTTACTACTCCGCACCCTACAGCAGCGTTTGTAGCAGCTAGAGCTGGAGCTATGGCTAAACATACAGAACACTCTATTTTAGGTGTAATCGAAAATATGAGTTATTTCGAAAGTAAAGAAACTGGTAATAAGGAATATGTATTTGGTAAAGGTGGAGGTACTAAACTTGCTGATGAATTAGAAACACAGCTATTTGGAGAGTTGCCTCTTGAACAACCTACGTGGAACCCTAAAGATTTTTCACCATCTATTTATCAGCCTGAAGATCGTTTAGGAGAAATTTATACATCAATCGCCAGAAAAGTTATAGCCAGTACTCAAAAATAGTATCTCAATGTAATTTAACCAAAGGTATACTGATCACACAGAAACAAATTTTGTTTTTGTGTGATTTTTCTATTGCAAAATTTAGAAATCGTGCTAGAATATTTCTTTGTGAGCTACGAATTAGCTGTTCACAAAATTAAAAAATAATTCAATTTAAATGTTGACTTAAAAACATGAAATTGATATTATATAAAAGTCGCTGAAAAGCGATTGTAAAGTATTTAATTTAATTGTTAAGCGAGTGTAAAAATTACCCTTGCAAACATTATAAAAACACTTTAAAATAAATAAAGTAATCTTAAGAAATCATTGACATTTCTTCTCAGAAAAGATATGATTGAAAAGATTGATTTTATTGAGATGAACATTGAAAACTGAATGACAATATGTCAAC
>NZ_KV832235.1:0-1247 GCF_001837405.1 Staphylococcus sp. HMSC067F07
AACCCCCTAACACTTAGCACTCATCGTTTACGGCGTGGACTACCAGGGTATCTAATCCTGTTTGATCCCCACGCTTTCGCACATCAGCGTCAGTTACAGACCAGAAAGTCGCCTTCGCCACTGGTGTTCCTCCATATCTCTGCGCATTTCACCGCTACACATGGAATTCCACTTTCCTCTTCTGCACTCAAGTTTTCCAGTTTCCAATGACCCTCCACGGTTGAGCCGTGGGCTTTCACATCAGACTTAAAAAACCGCCTACGCGCGCTTTACGCCCAATAATTCCGGATAACGCTTGCCACCTACGTATTACCGCGGCTGCTGGCACGTAGTTAGCCGTGGCTTTCTGATTAGGTACCGTCAAGACGTGCATAGTTACTTACACATTTGTTCTTCCCTAATAACAGAGTTTTACGATCCGAAGACCTTCTTCACTCACGCGGCGTTGCTCCGTCAGGCTTTCGCCCATTGCGGAAGATTCCCTACTGCTGCCTCCCGTAGGAGTCTGGACCGTGTCTCAGTTCCAGTGTGGCCGATCACCCTCTCAGGTCGGCTACGCATCGTTGCCTTGGTAAGCCGTTACCTTACCAACTAGCTAATGCGGCGCGGATCCATCTATAAGTGACAGCAAGACCGTCTTTCACTGTTGAACCATGCGGTTCAACATGTTATCCGGTATTAGCTCCGGTTTCCCGAAGTTATCCCAGTCTTATAGGTAGGTTATCCACGTGTTACTCACCCGTCCGCCGCTAACGTCAGAGGAGCAAGCTCCTCGTCTGTTCGCTCGACTTGCATGTATTAGGCACGCCGCCAGCGTTCATCCTGAGCCAGGATCAAACTCTCCATAAAAAATTATGATGTTTGATTAGCTCATAAATACTAAATAGTTTGTAACGTTTCGTTACGTTTATTGGAATTAACGTTGACATATTGTCATTCAGTTTTCAATGTTCATTTATTATAATGAATAATTATAAATGGTGGAGACTAGCGGGATCGAACCGCTGACCTCCTGCGTGCAAAGCAGGCGCTCTCCCAGCTGAGCTAAGCCCCCATAAATTTAAAAAGAAGTCGGGAAGACAGGATTCGAACCTGCGACCCCTTGGTCCCAAACCAAGTGCTCTACCAAGCTGAGCTACTTCCCGTATGTAGTTAATAATCATAATAAAATGGCGCGCCCGATAGGAGTCGAACCCATAACCTCTTGATCCGTAGTCAAACGCTCTATCCAGTTGAGCTACGGGCGC
>NZ_KV832235.1:1347-74627 GCF_001837405.1 Staphylococcus sp. HMSC067F07
GACATATTGTCATTCAGTTTTCAATGTTCATTTAACACCTACAATACATTATTGTATCGAAATCAACTTAAACTGTCAAGAATTAAATTCATTAATTTATTTCTTGTTTGTAGTTGATTAATTCAACAAATAATATCTTATAATGTTTCGCAAGAAAGTTCAATAGTCAAAATTACACTTTATTAACATTAACTTAAAGTTTTTTACTTCAAGTTTTCAATTAATTAATCTGTTTTTGACGACTTTTATATAATATCAAGTTAGCTCAATAACGTCAATTACTTTCAAAGAGTTTTTAAGTTTAAAATTACTTTATCTGTGAATAAGTTTCTTGATTAAGAATAATTAGATTTAATAGTGTAATTCGCTCTTAAGATCATCATCTAACTAGAGATATCCTAATATATAGGAAAACTTACAAATTTGCACCTAATTAATTCATAAAAAATAAGGTAGCAACCTTTAAAGGCTACTACCTTAATCTTTTAAGCTTTTAATTATTTTCGTTTTCTTTACATTCCTTACATACTCCGTATATTTCCATTCGATGATGAGTGATATCAAAATCTGTAACATGTTGAGCTAAATGTTCAACCTCATTAAGTTGAGGATAATGGAAGTCTACGATTTTACCACATTTTTCGCAAATAACGTGATAGTGATTATGTGTATTAAAATCAAATCGACTTGATGCGTCACCATACGTTAATTCTTTTACTATACCAATATCTTTGAATACTCTTAGATTATTGTAGATAGTTGCAACACTTATATTAGGAAAATCAGGTGAAAGTGCTTGGTAAATCTCATCCGCTGTAGGATGTGAATGTGAAGAAATGAGATAACGTATAATTGCTTGTCTTTGAGGCGTAATACGTATTCCTGCTTTTCTTAAAGACGCAATTGATTCTTCAAGTTCATGTTCAATTGACTCTAAATCCGCACTCATTGAATTCACCATCTTTCTAGTTAATAATAATTATTACTTAATATTAATATAACTGTTGAAGATTATAAATGTCAATAAGTACATGATGTTTTCAACTAATACCCTTTATTTGGATCTACTTCATTCTCAATTACGCTGTTCTTATTGAGAAAATGAGTTAAGTTCTTTTCAAATATTGCAGTTACATCACGATTTATATTTTTATCATTACCAGTAATATGTGCAGTAATCGTAACATTATCTAAATCATATAGCGGGTTATCACTTGATAGAGGTTCATTTTCAAAGACATCTAAATATGCATGTCTAATCAAACGATTTCGTAAAACTTCTATAATAAGTTCTTCTTTCACAATCGTACCTCTACCTATATTTATAAATAATGCTTCGTCTTTCATTTCCTCAAAATGGTGTTTTTTAAGTAGATGTATAGTTTCTTGGGTTTCTGGGAGTGAATTAACTATCACATCACCTTCCGCTAATACATCATCCATTTCTTCTATAGTATAAGTATTATCAAAGTAATCTTTCATATGTCCTGATTTACTTACACCGATAACTTTCATTCCAAATGCTTGAGCTAAATATGCAGTCTTTTGGGCAATTGCGCCAGTACCTAAAAATAGAAGTGTTTTACCGTTAACTCTCTCACCCGTTAGCTTTGAGTCATACTTATGTGCACGTTGATTTTCATAAGATGTTCTCATTTTCTTATAATCATCTAATATAAACGTCATTATAAATTCTGATAGTTGTTTTGCTTGGACACCTCTGCCATTTGTTAAAATAATGCCCCTATCATTAATATAATCTAGTGGGAGATTATTGACTCCAGTAGCATACCATGCAATCCATTTTAAGTTTTTACACTCTTCTAAAAATGCTTGATCTATATCGCCATCATAACCAATTAAAATATCTAGTGATTCTCTATCTTCAGTTGGAATAAATTGAGCTTTTTTATAAAATTTGAATTCCTGTTCAGGAAATTGTTTTATCAACTGTTCCTCTAAATCTTTTAATCTTCTTAGACTTACGATTTTCAATATACTCACTCCAAGATATTTTTTAATTCTTCTATTTGAGTTTTAACTTTAACTTTTTCAATTACGTCAATAATATACCCATTTTCATCGATTACAAATGTAGTTCTAACGATCCCCATACTCTCTTTACCAAAAGATTTTTTTAATTGATATACCCCCGCTTCATCAGCAAGTTTAAAATCTTCATCTACAAGTAAGTCAAAGTTGAGTTGATGTTTTTCAATAAAGTTTTGATGTTTCTTTTTAGAATCTCCACTAATTCCATAAACATCTACATCTAAATCATTAAATTCAGATAAGTTATCTCTAAAGTCGCATGCTTCAGTTGTGCAAGTTGGTGTATTGTCTCTAGGATAAAAATATAATATTGCCTTACGCCCTTTTAATGTCTCATTTGTAACTACTTCTCCGTCTTGATTCTCCAATGAAAATGATGGAAACTTTTCGCCTTTGGTTAACATATGCTCACCCATTTCTTAATAATGTTGATTTTATGATACGATATTAAATGAAAATATTAAATTAAAAGAGGTTGATAGATATGAATTTTACTGAAAGCGAACGTCTTCAGAAACTCTCTAATGAATATATACTAGGTGGCGTTAATTCACCTTCTCGTTCATATAAAGCTGTAGGTGGTGGTGCACCTGTAATGATGAAGGAAGGTCATGGTGCTTATTTATATGATGTAGATGGTAATAAATTCATCGATTACTTACAGGCGTATGGTCCTATAATTACCGGACATGCGCATCCACATATTACAGAGGCAATTCAAGATCAAGCTGCCAAAGGAGTGTTATATGGTACTCCTACTGAACTTGAAATTGATTTTGCTAAGAAGTTAAGAGATGCCATTCCTTCATTAGAAAAGATACGTTTTGTTAATTCAGGTACAGAAGCTGTTATGACAACTATTAGAGTGGCACGTGCCTATACTAAAAGAAATAAAATTATTAAATTTGCAGGATCTTATCATGGACATTCTGATTTAGTTTTAGTTGCTGCAGGGAGTGGCCCTTCACAATTAGGTTCTCCAGATTCTGCTGGGGTGCCTCAAAGTGTGGCACAAGAAGTGATTACTGTACCATTTAATGATATTGATTCATATAGAGAAGCAATTGATTATTGGGGCGATGAAATCGCAGGCGTACTCGTCGAACCCATTGTAGGTAACTTTGGTATGGTTATGCCTCAACCTGGATTTTTAGAAGAAGTTAATAAAATCTCACATGATAACGGAACTTTAGTCATTTATGATGAAGTTATTACAGCTTTCCGTTTTCATTATGGGGCAGCACAAGATTTATTAGGAGTAAAACCAGACTTAACTGCTTTTGGTAAAATAGTTGGCGGTGGTTTACCAATCGGTGGCTATGGTGGTCGACAAGACATCATGGAACATGTCGCTCCATTAGGTCCAGCATATCAAGCTGGTACAATGGCAGGTAATCCATTATCAATGAGAGCAGGAATTGCTTTACTAGAAGTTTTAGAACAAGATGGTGTTTATGAAAAGTTAGACAAATTAGGAAAACGTCTTGAGGATGGATTACTTAAGTTAATCGATAAACACAACATTACTGCTACGATAAATAGAATATATGGCTCTATGACGTTATATTTCACGGATGAAAAAATTACTCACTATGAACAAGTAGAAAATTCTGATGGCGAAGCTTTCGCGAAGTTCTTCAAGTTAATGTTAAATCAAGGTATCAATTTAGCACCATCTAAATTTGAAGCATGGTTCCTAACTACTGAGCATACCGAAGAAGATATTGATAAAACTATAGAAGCTGCTGACTATGCATTTAGCCAAATGAAAAATAATTAAGACTTAACCCCCTACCATTATAGGTGGGGGTATTTTTATTAGAAAAAGATTAACCAGCTAATAGGCAAATCTTTTTATGTATAAGCTTGAAAAATTTAGCGTCTCGGTGTATAACAATAATGAATGAGAGTATGTATTAATATATTTAAATTATAAATCAAAGGAGCGTTATATTTGAGACTAGGAGCTCGGATTTTCAAGACCGGTATAGCAATTATATTAGCTATGTCTATCGCTTCTTTACTTCCAGATAATATCGGCTTAAAGGCACTTGCTGGTGTCAGTGCTGTCGTAGCGATGCAACCAAGCGTTTATCGTTCAATTAAAACAGTATCTGAACAAGCGATTGGTAATATTATAGGTGCTCTACTCGCCGTTACTATGGTAACTATTTTTAGTGATAACTTCATAATAATGGGCGTAACGGTTATATTGTTAATTGCGATTTTGTTTAAATTTAACCTAGCTCATGTTGCTACATTAGCAAGTGTGACAGCTTTAATCATTATGGGTCAACATACAGGTTCCTTCTATGTAGCAGCATTCTTCAGATTCGCTCTTGTTATGATAGGTGTTTTAAGTTCCTCAATAGTCAATTTAATCTTCTTACCTCCTAAATTTGAAACCAAAATCTATTATAATTCTGTAAATATTTCTTCAGATATTTTTGTATGGTTCAAACTTGTGCTTAATGATACTTCAGAATTTCATAATATTAAGCAGGATGGTGATCAACTTAATTCACGTATCAATAAATTAGAGCAAATCTACAATTATTATCATGAAGAGAAACCTTTGACTAAAAAACATATTTATCAGCAGAATAGAAAGAAGATATTATTTAAAGAAGTAGTAGGAACGACAAGACAGGCTTACGAAGTACTCAACCGTATGTCACGTTACCAAAATGACTTACATCAACTTAATAATCAACTATTATTACAAATTAAATTAGAACTTGATTCGTTAGTAGCAGTTCATGAACAAATCTATAAGAGCCTTTCTAAAAAAGCGAGATACGATGTTACAAAACTTGATTACGAAGTAGACAACCCACTAAAGAAAAACTTGATGGACGCATTTCAACAAGAGTTAATTCAAAATCCTTACCAAACGCAATACTCTTATGCAAATGTAATGCAAATTATAGCTGCTATTGAGGAATATAGATATCACTTAGAACATCTCGATAGAATTCGATTAAGCTTCTTTAAATATCATAATTCAGATTCAGACATCGACATTTCTGATGAAGACTTTGATTTGTAACTAAAAATGCACCACCTTTACTCACATTAATTATAGTAAAGGTGGTGCTTTATCATTTTTAAGATATTTAATTATTATTGATTCAAGCAGTTTATAAATTTTGAATACTATATAAATGTTCGTACGCACCTTGTTTCTGGATCAACTCTTGATGTGTACCTGTTTCAACAATCTGACCATTTTCCATAACCACTATTTTATCTGCATGCGTAATTGTAGACAGCCTATGAGCTACAATTAAAGTTGTTCTATCTTTACTTAATACATCCAACGCCTCTTGTATAATAGCTTCACTTTCTAAATCTAACGCACTGGTTGCTTCATCTAAAATAAGTATCGGTGGATTATTTAAGAATATACGTGCAATTGAAAGACGTTGCTTCTGTCCTCCAGAAAGTTTCACGCCTCGCTCTCCGACTTCAGTGTCATAGCCTTCAGGTAAATTCATAATAAAGTCATGCGCGTTTGCCATCTTGGCCGCTTCAACTATCTCGTCATCCGTTGCATCAGGTCTACCTAATAAAATATTTTCTTTCACAGTGTCTGAAAATAAAATATTATCTTGTTGAACGAGACCAATTTGATTTCTTAAACTACCTGTTAAGAAATCTTTCACATTATTGCCATCAACTAAAATTTCACCTGACGTAACGTCATAAAATCGTGGAATTAAACTAATTAAAGTTGATTTTCCACCACCACTCATACCAACAAAAGCTACAGTTTCGCCCTTATTAATTGTTAAATTAATATCATGCAAAACTTCTAATTCATTATCATTATATTTAAAGCTGACATTCTTCAAATCGATTTGCCCTTTTTT
Organism: Staphylococcus sp. HMSC067F07; assembly: GCF_001837405.1. Classification (NCBI taxonomy): domain Bacteria; kingdom Bacillati; phylum Bacillota; class Bacilli; order Caryophanales; family Staphylococcaceae; genus Staphylococcus; species Staphylococcus sp. HMSC067F07. Next base: position 7,272 of record NZ_KV832235.1, read on the forward strand.
AATTTCAATAGGTTGCGCACCGATACCATTCTTAATGTCATAATCTTCATCCATAAGTTGGAAAACTCTGTCCATTGAAGCAAAGCTTTGGGTTAAAGTAGTAAATGAAGAAACAAGTCTTCTTAAAGGTCCAAATAATTGTTCTAAGTACCCTACAAATGCTGCAAGTGTACCTACAGTAATAGCACCATTAATAACTAAGTATGCGCCAACGCCTATTACAATAATTGGCCCTAAGTCTGTTACAGTGTTTATTGCTGCAAATGAATAGGCATTCCAACGTGTATGTTGAAAGGCGCGCTTTAAAAAATGACTATTACGGTGATCAAAATTTTGAGCTTCATTATCTTCTATTGCGAAACTTTTAATCACTGACATACCTTGAACTCGTTCATGCAAGAAACCTTGAACTTCAGCAAGTGCTTGAGAACGTACACGTGTCAATTGTCTCAATCTTCCGAAGAAGAAATAAACCGTTAAAATATAGAATGGGAAAATGAAAATAGCTGCAATAGTTAATTTAACATCTAAAAAGAACATAACAGATAAAGCGATGATAATAGTAACGCAGTCTAACCAAATATTCATTAACCCTGTAAGTATAAAGTCTTTTGTTTGTTCTACGTCATTAATAACGCGAGAAATCACCTGTCCAACTTGGTTATTTGCGTAGAAACGTGCACTTAAAGCTTGTAAATGATTATATAGTTGTTTACGGATATCATATAAAATTTTGTTACTTGTCCATTGAGCTAAATATTGTCTGATATATTCAATGGGCGGACGTACTATTACAAATATAAATAGAGCAATGCCAATTGCGATTGCAAGATGACTAAACTTTTCACTATTTGATAGTGAGTGGTTATTAATTACTCCATCTATAGCGTATTTAATCAATAGCGGTATTAACATAGGTATACCAAATTTAATAATACCCACGATAATAGTTGCAATAATACGATATCTATATGGTTTGACGAATTTTAAATATCGTTTAATCATGCGCTTTTACCCCCCGTGATAAACGCAATTTATTTTTTAAAAAATGAACAGAGGTTGAATACATTTCATTCGCTTACTTTATACTCATAAGCACTGTCATGATAATGTTTCAACCTCTGATATTAAAATACAATACGAGACTTCAATATAATGTTGTAAATCTTAAAGATGTTAAACTCATTGAACTACAAGATTGCAATACATTTAAATCATGATTCTTATAATCATTCGACACTTTTAATAATATAAAGCAAAGAATCATGTATTACATCTTTTTTGCTTAATAATCTCTAATCTTTTTATAACGCTCTTTCCACACTTTAATAAAATCTGGAGCGAACGGTCCTTTCTTCTGCTCAATCCATTGCTGTAAGATGTCGACATTTCTTCTCAAAATAACGTCAATATCATGAGGATAGTTCATTTGGTTCATATGTAGTTCATACTCATCTTCATCGAGTAAGTGATACTTACCATTAGGATAAACTTTAATATCTAAATCATAATCGATATATTTTAGCGCTTCTTCATCGGACACGAAAGGTGATGATAAATTACAGTAATAATAAATCCCATCTTCTCTAAACATACAAATAACATTAAACCAATACTCCGAATGAAAATAGACAATAGCTGGTTCTCTTGTAATCCATGTGCGTCCGTCACTTTCAGTTACTAACGTATGATCATTCCCACCTATAATCACATGGTCAGTCCCTTTTAGAATTGTCGTTTCAGACCAAACACGATGTATATTGCCATCATGTTTATAACTTTGAATTTTAATCGTTTCTCCTTCTTTAGGTATGGACTCTTTAACCATACTCCACACCACCTTTATTATTTTTAGCCATTTAGATTATATCATACTTTGATACACTTGCTTAATAAATAAAGGCACTATATTAACCGCTGTATTAAGCTCTTATCCAACAATAAAACGGTATATTTTGTCCATTGATACAGGAAATGTATGATTATCCCTGTTATCTAAATTAAACCAAATCATGTTTGAGGGGAGTTCATTCTCCGAGAGATTTATAGATGTAGGTACACTATAAACTTTAATATTCCAAGTCATATGGGTAAACTGATGACGTAATTCAAAGATGGGCTCTTCTAAAGTTTCGACTTTAACTCCTAATTCTTGAGTTAATAAATTATCAGCTACACTTGCTTCCCTCATAGGAAATTGCCACATTCCGTTCAACAATTTTTCTTGTCGTTTTTCAAGTAGATATTGTCCATTATTATTTCTAATAAGAAATACTTTTTGATTGATAGTTTTCTTTTTAATATTTTTAGTTTTAATTGGAAGATCTTCAGTCGTCCCTTCATGAAAAGCCTCACAATTATCTTGCACTGGGCAAAATAAACATAAAGGAGATTTCGGTGTACAAATGAGTGCACCTAATTCCATCATAGCTTGATTAAATGTCCCTGAATCTTCTTGAACATATGGATTTAACTCTTCCTCAAACGCTTTACGTGTCGATTGTAATTTCGTATCACGATAATCATTGTTCAATCGAGACCATACTCGGAAGACATTACCATCAACAGTTGCTAAAGGTTGGTTAAACGCTATACTCATCACTGCTGCTTGCGTATAAGGACCCACGCCTTTTAATTTTTTGAAAAGATCTGGATCAGACGGGACTTCTCCACCATATTGAGATTCAACTTCTTTAACAGCTGTATGAAAATTACGAGCTCGACTATAATAACCTAGGCCTTCCCAATATTTAAGCACTTCGTCCTCATGTGCTTCGCTTAAAGCTGCTATTGTAGGAAATCGATTAACAAACCTATGATAATAGTCAATAACCGTGTTAACTTGTGTCTGTTGCAACATTACTTCACTAAGCCATATGTAATATGGATTAGTTGTTTCTCGCCAAGGCATTTCACGCTGATTTTTGTTAAACCACTCCACAATTCTCTTTTTAAAAGATTCCTCTTGATACATGCCATTTGTCCTTTCTACTTTTTCGATTGTGATGCATCTCAAATAAATCTACACTTTCAAAAGATTCGTCAATTGAAGTAAGTTGATTTTGTTATAGCGACTTTTAGATTATAATATATATTAAATAAAGATGAAAAGAGTGAGCATTTATGGATACAGCCACACATATAGTTATGGGTGTAGGTCTCACTGCATTAGCAACACAAGATCCCGTCATGGCAGGTTCATTTGCAGCAACTGCAACCACCCTTGTTGCTGGTTCATTAATACCTGACGGTGATACTGTTTTAAAACTAAAAGATAATGCGACCTATATTTCTCATCATAGAGGAATTACCCATTCCATACCTTTCACTATTTTATGGCCAATTTTGATAACCTTTTTAATATTCGTTATTTTTAACAACACTAATCCACTACATGTTTGGCTATGGGCTCAACTTGCAGTATTTTTACATGTGTTTGTGGATATATTTAATTCTTACGGTACCCAAGCACTTAGACCCATAACCAATAAGTGGATTCAGTTAAGTGTCATTAGTACATTTGACCCTATTATTTTCACTCTTTTATGTATTGGTGTATTACTTTGGGTTTTAGGCATACATCCGTATTTCGCATTCTTCCCTATCGTAGCAATACTAGTGATTTATTATGTAATACGTTTTATGATGCAATCATCTATTAAAAAAGAAGCGTTAACTCAAATTGAAAATTCTCATAATCCTGTAAAAGTGTTTGTAGCTCCGACAATGAAATTTCATGTTTGGCGTGTGGCAATTCAAACCGATAAACATGATTATGTTGGAACTGCTCGGTGGAAAGATGTAGAATTTACTGATAAGGTAAAACGTCAAGCTATGACGCCTGATTCGTTACTTTGGAAGGTTAAAGGTAATAAAGATATATTTACTTTTTTAAATTTTTCATCCATTTATCGTTGGCAAACCACACCTTTAGAAGATGGTACAACAGAAATTCGATTAATGGATTTAAGATACCTTAATAATGGACGTTATTCATTTGTTGCAATTGCACATTTAACTCACGACAATGAAATCGACCACTCTTACATCGGTTGGGTATTTAGCGAAGACAAACTACAACGCAAACTATTTTCACAATAACATATAAAGAAACCAAGGCACCCCTTTCTCCAATTAATGATAAGGGGTGCCTTGGTCTTTATCTAACTATATATCAATAACTAAATACAGTGCTATTCATTTTTACCAATCATTTCATTATCTTCATTAGCATTTTCATTATTGTTAAATACACCATCATGTTCTAATTTCTTGCCATTATCATCACTCAGATGTGTTAAATCATTTTCAAGGTGAGTGTCATTTAAACTATCATATTTATCAAAAGCGATATAGCGAACTAATGCATAGTTAATCACACACATTAATGCTAAAAAGAGAATAAAGTAAATATGATATGGAATGTTATTCATACTTACTGCACCGAATATAATAGACTGTGCACTCCCATGAACAAGATAATAAACGGGATTTAACATTAAAATATGATCTACTATCGATAAGTGCGTTTTAGGAATGAATAAAATTGGAACTATAAAGAAACAAATCGCACTCATTATAAAATAAATTGTGTCGAAACGTTTGAGTATAAATTTCAATAAACCAAAAGTAACAGCAATAACACCGATAAATATACTAGTCATAATCAAATAATAAATTAGCGACAATAAAGATGTCTCAAAGTTAATTGGCTTCAAGAACGCAATAATTAAACCAAGAATAAACATGTCTACGAATGCCAATAGTGCAATTACTATAGTAGGCGTTACTGATGAAATATGGAATGATTTCATTACCATATAATCTTTTCTATAAAACTTATAACTTAAGTATACAGAAAGTACAATGTGACCAAATACAATTAACGATGTCACTCTAAATAACCATCTTCCTTGAGCGATATCCGTATTGTGATTTATATCGAAAATGCCCTCTAAACCTAATACTAAGATAATCCCTATTACAAGGCTCATAGCAAACCATTTCCAAATTTTCTTTAACCTACGAACACAATAAGTGATAAGATGTGGCAAGTTTTTAAAGTATAGTATTATATTATCTATCATTTTCACACCTACAATTCAATATATATCCATTTGTCATCTTTCATATCAGCAATAAAATAGCCACTACCTGATTTCGTAATCCAAACATCTTTTTTAATGTTAAATTTTTTCTTTAAGTCAGTTTTATGTTCCATTGGAATTACAAAGCCTGTTAACGTATCATTGACTCCAAAAATCATATTTAGTGGTTGTTGTGTAATAGGAACTACATAACGATTATCTTTTTCTGGGACCAATGTTTTAGTCACTTTGTTATGCTTTTGATGTAAATGACTATTGAAGTATTCATAATATGTACTATAGTTTGTTTTAATGTATGGCATTAACGTTTTAAAACTATGCGATTCATATAAACCTGCAGGATTAAAATTGAATAATTCATTTTTGCCTACTGTATATATTTTATGATCCATTTCTACTCTATATTTTTTACTATTTTCACCAGTAATCGTAGCCACGCCATATTTAGGTAGAGTCGAATCTTGTGTACCACTCAATGTGGTTGAACCATCTAAAGCAATACCGTAAGTGAGTTTATCTTCATATGGATCTTTATTTTGATTTTGAATTGAAGCTTGAGTGTAATTTTCAGAAACATGAACCCTTCCTAAATCATTGAAAAGCAATATGCCCATTAACGTAAGTCCGATTAAGAAACTTGCAAACAGAGTTAATATTCTCACTAAAAATACTGGTGGTTTAGCGTGATTATAGCGCTCTATTCTCTTAAAGTTATAAGTCATCTCAGGCATACGCGTACGACTCTTTTTCCAATCTAAATCAAAATTTTCCAGTTGCGATTTTGAATCTAAACTTTTGCGGTCTTTTTCATGTTCTTTAAAAATAGGTAAAACTTGATTAAGTGAGCCTTCCTTTCTAATTTGCCCGTGAGAAACCCACGTAATATAGTTAGTCGTTTCGCTAATTTTATCAATATCGTTATCTATTAAAACGAGTGTACTATTATTCTTTATGTAATCATCTGATAATTCAATCGCTCTTTTGAAAAACACATCATCTAAATGCGAGAGTACATGACTCAATATAATAATTTTGTTTTGACAAGAACGAGCGATACTGAGAAGTAATTGCGCATATTCAGCTTCTGTTAGATTAGAAATACTATTTTCACCTTGCTCAGCTAAATGAGCCCAGTGGATAATTTGTTCAGCCTTATGACTACTCGCTTTGTAGGGAAATAGTTGCACCATCTCGTCAACATATTCTTGTACAGATTGGTGTGCTACTTTCCGGTCTTCCATATCACCGTAAAACAGATTCTCTGTTCGGGAAACCTTACCTTTATCAGGCTTAACCGTTCCACTTAAGATTCTGCCTATTAGCGTTTTAGAAGAACCCGGCTCACCAATTATTCCTAATGATTCACCTTGATATATATGTAAAGAAATATTATTTAAATTAATATCTTCTGCACCATAACCAAAAGGTAGGTACCATTTCTTTGCTCGTTTATTCCTATAATAATGCGTTACTTTTAGTAACCTTAAAACAATTGAACTTCCCATTGATTATACATCCTTCTAAATTTTTAATAATGCTAATGGTAGACCTTCTTCTGGTTCGCTACTTTTTATTCTGAAGCCCCAAGCAAAGACGCCTTTTAATCTCTCTACTTTAAAGTATTGTTCGCTGCCATCGTTCAATTTGTAAATTTTTCCAATTTCAACTTTATTACGATCAACCAGATAGCTTTCTGCAATGATGACTTTACTTTGGTACACATCGTATTCATTCATAATTCCATTCATTTCAGCTTTACGCATTTTCTCTTTGTATGTTTGAATTTCATGTCTTAATTCTTGTTCAGACATCTCACTCAATTTCTTCTGTACCATCTGTTATACCACTTTCTTCTAATTTTGATTTAATTTTATCATACTTATAACCTTTTCTCATAAGCGCTTCAATGGTTTTCATCATTAATTTTTGACCATCATATTTTTTACAATTTTTATTATAGACTTTCTCTAAATCACGTTGCAATAAATTATCTAAGGTCTCGTCATCTTGCGAAAAATTCAATTCATTCATCGTCGCTTGAATCGTCTCAAGGGTAAAACCTTTTTGCATTAAGGCTTGGGAAACCTTTTGTTTTACTTTAACCACAGGACCTTTTTTCGTTTTCATGACTTTGTTCCCCACTTTTATTACATCTTCAAGTGGTTGTTGTTCTTCATATAAAGCCGTATAATGATCGATAATCTTTGGCTCAATACCCAATTGATATAATTTCTGTTTATATATTTCAGGCCCTTTATCTGACGTTCGAATCATCGTATTTTTTAAACTTTCTGCATAATCTTCATGATCAATAAATTTTTCTCTATAACAATATTCTATTACCTGTTCGATTGCATTTTGTGAAACATCATTTTTTTCCAAATATTGACGTACTTCTTTTTCCGTGCGTTTTTTAAATGATAAATACTGAATCGCCATATTTACTCCACGACGATAGTGGTCATATTTTTGAATTTGTTCCATATCTTGAGGCTCTAACATTTGATCTTTCTTCAAATTGAATTTCACAAGCGTATCTATATCAATCCCCATTTCGAACTCTCCATCGAGATAAAGATTGAATCGCTCTTTATTCTTCTTTTGAACCTCAAGCTTCGTTATCTTTGGCATATCTCATCCCACCTTTTTCTGAAAATGGACACTATATCAATTAATATTATTATGGCACATTTGTTCCGAATTAAAAAATAAGATAACCATTCACAATAAACCTTTTGAAAATACAAAAAAGCGTCTACTTTCAACTTTTGAATGATGAAAGTAGACAACTTTATAAAAGATTAATTGCTTAATTGTGACATTGCTTCTTTATATTGCTCATCAGTAATAAAATCTTGTTGCTTCATTTTTTCCAAATTAACTTTTACACGGTTCGTATAATTAGATGACATATTATTAACATCATACACACTCGGTGCATTGACTTTACTAGCTAATATAGCACTTTGCAATACAGTAATCTGTTGCATGCTTTGATTGTTTTTATTAACAGTTGTTCCAAAATAATGATTTGCAGCACCTTCAAGTGTATATTGGTCATCACCATAATAAATATTATTAACATAAAAACTTAAAATCTCATTTTTGTTATACTGCTGTTCAACCTTGTGGGCTACAAATAACTCTTTAATTTTTCTAGTGAAAGAGCGTTCATTATCATAATAATAATTTTTTACTACTTGTTGAGTAATCGTGCTACCTCCTTGTACATCACGATCACTAATTGTTGAAAACAATGCACGTGTAGTTCCTTTTAAATCAAATCCATGATGTTTATAAAAACGTTCATCTTCCATTGAAATAAAGGCACCTTTAACATAATTAGGCATGTTATCTGCAGAAACGAAATTACTTTTATTTTCAATTGATTTTAAATCATCCACGTTAGCTCTTGAAGATAAGACATACATTGCTCCCATAAATATTGCTACGAGTACAATGACTATAATTAGTATTTTCAATAAAATCTTATTACTTTTTTTCTTTTTCGGAGGTTTACCTACTGGTTGGTAATACGTATTATAATGAGGTCTACGTGATTCAGAACGTTGCTCATTATAAGAATCCGCATATTTTTCAGTTCTTTTCATGCGTTTACTCCTTTTCTCAAACTCACCCTCTTAAAGTGAGTGTACCAGTAGTTGTATGGTTTATCTATAGCTTACGTTAAAAATCAGTCCCGAGGTGTAGCAAGTTCTAAACAACATGGCATATCTATTTCTAAGACTTTTTTAAATAATTAAAAAAGCTATCGATAAAGAATGACTTTACCGATAGCTCATATAAAATCTTATACGATATTTATAAGAATAAGAATTAAGCTTCTAATTGTTTAACAATTTCTCTATTGAAATCATCTAAATCGTCAGGTGTACGACTTGTAACAATATTTTTATCAACTACTACTGATTCATCAACCACTTGAGCACCTGCGTTAGATAAGTCTTTACGTACATTTAATACTCCAGTTAATGTACGACCATTTAAATCATCAGTATCAATTAATACTAATGGACCATGGCAAATTGCAAATGTTGGAACATCATTTTTAGTGAAGTATTTAGCAAATGTGCCGTAACGTCCTTCTGCATCTCCGCGTAAATGGTCAGGTGAGAAACCACCAGGGATTAATAATGCATCATAATCTTCAGGTTTAGCATCAGCAATACTTACTTGTACTGTAGCTTTCTCGCCATGTTTTCCTACAACTTCATGGTTTGCAGTATCTCCAACAATTTCAGTTTCAAATCCTGCATTTTCTATAGCTTCTTTTGGACTAGTTAATTCAATATCTTCAAATTCATCTGCAAGAATGATTGCTACTTTTTTAGTCATAATTAATAATCACCTTTCTCTAATTAATTCTAGTGATTATATAGACAAGATCACTCAAGTTTAAACATTAAATTAGGATACTAACTTATATTTAGAGGCTTCTTCTTCTGAATATGAAGTAAAAAAAGCAAGTGTTGATTGCTCATCATAATCAAACACTTGCTAAATCCAACTCAATAATTAAATATGAGGCTTATTTTGAAACTTGTTTTACCTTCTCTTCTAATTGATCTAACAGACCAATCCACTCATCTATATCCTCTACACGTACTTCATCAGGGTTTACATGGTCAATATCCTCAATAAATTTATTTAAACGTGTCTTAATTTGATCAATAGTTTGTTGTTCACTCATTAAAAATAAGCGCTCCTTTGTATAGATTTTTTTATGATAATCATATCCTAACACGAATTTGACAAAAAGCGATATAATCTTAATAATGTTTACTGTACTTTTTACATAATAAACAAAGTAGATGGAAAGTTTATACTTAGGAGTAATTATTAATGTTGATGACAAACAAAAAACCTATTTCTATCCAAAACGACCCATGGGAAGCTTACAATGATATTATAGATCATGGAAAGTTAACACTTAGTAACATCGAATTTACCACTACTAACCTTTGTAATATGCGTTGTAGCCATTGTGCAGTTGGTTATACACTTCAAACTAAAGATCCAGACCCCCTTCCAATGGATGTAATTTATCGTAGGCTTGATGAAATACCAAATTTAAGAACGATGTCTATTACTGGTGGAGAGCCAATGTTCTCTAAGAAATCAATTAAAAATGTGGTTAAACCTTTACTTAAATATGCATTTGATCGTGGAATTTATGTTCAAATGAATTCTAATTTAACATTACCTCAGGATAGATATCTTGAAATTGCTGAGTATATCGATGTCATGCATATTTCTCATAACTGGGGTACAATTCAAGAATTTACTGATGTAGGCTTTGGGGCTATGAAGAAGCAACCACCATTAAAAGCTAAACTTAAATTATATGAACAAATGCTTGATAACTCTCGCACTTTATCTGAACAAGGAATGTTTGTTTCTGCTGAAACGATGCTTAATCAAAGTACGCTACCTTACTTAGACAAAATTCATAATGAAATCGTAAATGATATGAAATGTAGCCGTCATGAGGTTCATCCGATGTATCCTGCTGATTTTGCCAGTCAACTCAATGTACTTTCTTTAAAAGAAATGAAAGATGCTATTAACCACTTGCTTGATATTCGAGATGAAGATATATGGATGCTATTTGGAACTTTACCTATTTATCCATGTATCAATGATGAAAATGATCAAAAATTATTGCAAAGACTAAGAGATGCTAAAAACGTGACAATGCGAAACGATCCAGACGGCCGTAGTAGATTAAACGTTAACGTTTTTACTGGTAATGTAATTGTTACTGATTTCGGTGATGAAAACGGTACAATTTCAAATATACAGAAAGATAAATTAACAGACGTATTTGACCAATGGCTAGATTCAGAATTAGCAAAATCACTCAACTGCCATTGTCCTGAATATCAATGCCTTGGACCTAACGTATTAGTAAAAAATATGTATTATCCTAAAACCGACTTCAAACATAAAGAAAAAGAAATGCATGCGCGTCATATTTTTTCTTAATAAATTCACATTATAGATGCAAAAAGCCAAAAGAAGATGAGTTCATCTTCTTTTGGCTTTATTAATATTATTTTTCAATATGTCTGACTTCAGATAAATATTCGATTGTTTTCTTACTTTCAGTGCGACGTTCTTTGCGTCTCTCTACGCGTTGTGGTGCACTTTCGTGGAACCATTTTTCTACATCTGTTTCAGGATATACGCCTGGAACATCTGTAGGTTTACCATCTTCATCAAGCGCAACAAATGTTAAAAAGCTTAATGCTGCTAAATGGCGCTCATTATTAAAAACATCATCAATGATGATTTGTACACAAATTTCCATAGAGCTTGTGCCAGCATAAGAAACCATTGCTTCATAAGACAAAATATCTCCAGTTTTGATAGGTCTCAAGAAGTCAACAGAATCAGTTGAAGCAGTAACGACTTGCGCTCCAGCATGTTTCATAGCAGTAATGGCAGCAATTTCATCAATATTTGCCATTAATGACCCACCAAACATCGTATGATGATGATTGGTATCTTGTGGAAACACTTGTCTATTTTTAATACATTTCGCTTCCGACATTGCTTTCATTTTTCTATTCTCGTTAGACATATTTAATTTCTCCCCATATTGATATACCAGAAAAAAGACTACTAGTAATTAATATCTTAATTTTTTATATCTAAAACTTGTTAAAATCTACTATAATGTTACTTACTTTGCCCAATTTCCATTTTCAAAAACTAACTCTTTAGTACCATCATGTAAGATACCATAAATCGTTAAATCAGAACTACCTATCATAAAGTCCTCATGTACATTTGAATCGTTAAGACCTGCGGCTAACTTTTCTTCAGTAGACATTTCAGTTCCACCTTTGACGTTGAAACCATACGCAGATCCAATTGCTAAATGACAAGATGCATTTTCATCAAATAACGTGTTATAAAAAATGGTACGGCGATTTGAAATTGGTGAATCATCAGGTACTAATGCAACTTCACCAAGTCTTCTTGAACCTTCGTCAGTCTCAATTAAGTCTTTGAGCACCGCTTCGCCCTTTTCGGCTTTAACATCTATAATTTCACCATCTTTAAACGTTAAAGTGAAACCATCAATAATATTCCCATTATAACTTAATGGTAACTTGTTAGTAACATAACCGTTCACATTATTTCTGTCAGGTGCTGTAAACACTTCTTCTGTAGGAATATTCGCGATAAAAGGTTGGCCGTCACCGTTGACATAACTCGTTGCATCTTCCCATAAATGTCCTTCCGGTAAACCGACTGTGAGGTCTGTACCTTCAGAAATATAATGGAGTGCCTTATAATTTTCCTTTTGTAGTCTTTCGGCATGTACACTTAAAGATTTAACATGTTTGTCCCAATTTTGAATTGGGTCATTGCCATCTACACGTACAATATCAAACACTTCATCAATAAATTTTTCATAAGCTTTTTCTTCATCCATATCTGGGTAAACTCGGCGAGCCCAGTCTTTAGAAGGAAAGGCTGCCACAACCCATGGAAATTGATTCTTCTGACTCGCTTCCATATATGGTTTGAACCCTTTAGAATACTGAGCTTGAAAAGCTTTTAATTTATTGCCATCGATACCATTTAATAAGTCAGGATCTTCCGCAATGAGTGCTAAGTTAGCTGCTCCACGTTCAACATAATCCAATCTTTCATCAACATCATACTGTTTTAAATCACTATTCTCAAAATACTCTACAGATTCATGTTCAAATTTAAGTCTCTTCAGTTTTGAGTCTGAATATTTCACACGAACATCAGAGGCACCAGCTTTATAAGCCTCTTCAACTATTAAATGCGTTAAGTCTAACGCTTCAACTGATGAACGAATAAATACAGGTTGATTTTGTTGAACATTCATCCCTACTTTAACGAGTAATTCTGCATATTGTCTTAACTTTTCATTATAGTTATCCATAATGATTCCTCCCCTAATCTTGTCTAAGTTGTCCTAAATGATCTGCAATTGCTGTCACTTCACTTGGTGAAAATGAATCTTTAGACATTACAATATCATGTATTTCAGTAATTTCTTCATGATTAGAAGACTGGAATTTATCTGGGTCAAGTAAACCTTGATTTACAATATTTAATTTCTTTCTGATTTCTGCAATCATTTCTTCATTTGATAATGACACGTGATTCACCTCTTTTGTTCAATATTCTATCAAATTACCACACTTTATTAAACTTTAATAGAATTTGAGGTTAAGTACTTTCTTATTGTTTAAATACTCTTTAAAATGGGGATATAGTTACATAGTTTGGAGGAATATAAATGGTAGACGTAGCATTTGTATGTCTCGGTAATATTTGTCGTTCTCCAATGGCTGAAGCGATCATGAGACAAAGACTACAAGACAGAGGCATTTCAGGTATTACAGTTCACTCAAGAGGAACAGGTCGATGGAATCTCGGTGAACCACCTCACGAAGGTACTCAAGCGATATTGAAAGAACATCATATCCCCTTCGATAATATGATAAGTGAACTATTCGAACCAGATGATGATTTTGACTATATTATAGCAATGGACCAAAGTAACGTGGATAATATAAGACGAATTAATCCTCATATACGCGGACAATTGTTCAAATTGCTAGAATTTAGTAACATGGAAGAGAGTGATGTACCGGATCCATATTACACTAATAATTTTGAAGGTGTATTTGAAATGGTACAATCATCTTGTGACAACTTAATTGACTATATCGTCAAAGATGCAAATTTGAAAGAGGGGTAATCAACTATGGAAAATAAATTAATTCCTGGTATTCTAATCGGTGCTATTATCGGCGGTGCTGCAACATTAGCTGATAAATCAACACGTAATTCTTTAACTCAATCATTTAAAGACGTTAAGGAAGGTAATCGTTCACGCAAACCGTCTAAAATTAATAGCATTAAAGATGAAGTAATGTATTGGAAAGATACGATTGAAGAAATCCGTCGTAACAATCCTGAATTAGAGCGTTCTATTAAAGACGCTAAAGAAACTTTTGTTAATCGTAAAAACCAACGTTTAGGTAAATAATCGGTTAATAATGAAATTTTAAACTAAAACACTGTTAAAGTTAGAGTCTTACTCTACTTTTAACAGTGTTTTTTTTATGAATTTTAATAATAAGTACTAGTACTTCAATGTGAAATAATAATTCTATATATGTAGCTAGAGCATAAATTGCTTCATAGCTATTGTCATTCGATAAATTTTAAGCGAAAATGTTGAATAACAATAATATTTAGCTATAAATGTTAAGAATACTTTTAATAAAAGTAAAGAAATTTTACATTTATTGTTTGATATCTATAGTAAATTGGGAATATATTTTCATACATTTCTCGAATTTATTAAGCAAAGGAGATAGTTATGTCAAAACAAGAAAAAACAACTTCAAAGTTCCTAAATTCGGCTAAGGAACATGAGGAACATGGGAAAGGAAAAAATGGTGAAAAAGATAAACAGATTAAAGTCGACCGTACATATATTGAACCTCAACAGTTTCAATCAAAATCACCTAAGAAAAAGAATCAAGTATTCTTTCTATCAAGGTTAAATAAACCTGCCAAATACACGAAAGATTCTAATTTCCTCAATTACTTAATTTATAGAATAGGAAAAGATGATGCTTCAGGACTAGCAGCGCAAATGACCTATCACTTCGTGTTGGCAATGTTCCCAATGCTCATTTTCTTACTGACTTTATTGGGACAGTTTATAACGATTAACACTGATCAGATTAATCAAAAGGTCAGCCAGTATGTACCTGACCAAAGTACCGCCGACGTAATCACAAAAATATTTAGTGGTATTTCTGATAGTGCTAATGGTGGCGTCCTATCAATTGGTTTAATCTTAGCCATTTGGTCAGCATCTAATGGAATGTCTGCGATTATTAATTCATTTAATGTCGCTTATGACGTTGAGGATTCTAGAAATGGCTTCGTACTTAAGATTCTAAGTGTGTTATATACACTAGTATTAGGTATTGTGTTCGTAGTGGCCATCGTGCTCATTACATTAGGCCCAGTAATAAGCAAGTTCTTATTTGGACCTTTAGGATTAGATAAACAAGTAGAATGGGTATTTGATTTAGTAAGAATCGTCTTACCTCTAATTATAATAATCATTTTATTCACTGTATTATATTCAGTGGCACCAAATGTGAAAACGAAATTACGCTCTGTACTTCCAGGTGCCCTATTTACATCAATCATTTGGTTAGTCGGTTCATTCTTATTTGGATGGTATATCTCAAACTTCGGTAATTATAATAAAACATACGGAAGTTTAGCTGGTATCATTATTTTATTCTTATGGTTATATATCACAAGCTTTATTATCATTATTGGTGCAGAAATTAATGCTATTATACACCAAAGAACAGTAATCAAAGGCCACACACCTGAAGAAGCAGCTCTTCATCACGATGATAACAACCAAAATCATTATAATGAAGACACAACATATGAATATAATAACAATACACCAGTGAATAAAGATGAAAATTATGACGTTGATAAAAATCCAAATAATGAACAACCTGAAGATCATGAAACATTTAAAGATAAAATTGTTGATAAATTAAAAAAAGATAACGACAATAGTGGTAAAAATTCATAAATAACGTTTTAAAAAAGGCGAAAGTCACAATTATTTAAGTGACTTTCGCCTTTTTCATTGTTAGTTATTGAATCAAATTATGTTGGAAAGCATAAATAACAGCTTGAGTTCTATCTTGAACTTCTAACTTACTCAATATATTACTTACGTGTGTTTTAACAGTTTTAATAGTGATATGAGAGGCGCTAGCAATTTCTTGGTTAGAGTAACCTTTGGCAATTAATAATAAAATTTCCATTTCACGCTCTGTAAGCATTTCATATAACTCAGCACGTTTTTTCATGCGGTTTCTCATTTTTACAAGTACTTCTGGTTCAAAAACAGATTCCCCTTGATATGTTTTACGTACCGCGTCAGCAATGTCACTCGCACTAGTCGTTTTTAAGATATAACTATCTACCCCAGCATCTAATGCTCGATAAACTTCTTTATCCTCGATAAAGCTTGTTAACATTACTACTCTTATGTGAGGTAAATCCTTTTTAATTTCAGTAGTAGCTTCTACACCATCCATATCATCCATAAGTAAATCCATTAAAATTAAATCTGGTTTCAACTCATGGGCTTTTTCGATAGCTTCTTTACCAGAAGCACCTTCTCCAACTACTTCAATATCCTGTTGTGTAGATAGATAGCTTGAAATACCAATTCTAACCATTTCATGGTCATCAACAAACAATACTTTAATCGCCATTTGATTCATCCTCCTTATTCAATGGTGCTTTAACTTCTATTCTCGTACCTGAATCCGGTAACGATACGATATGGAATGTGGCACCAATCTCTAAAGCACGTTCTCTCATATTTTTTAATCCATAACTCTGTTCAAATTTTTCATCTACATTAAAACCTTTACCATTATCTTGAATTCTAAGTAGTAAATAATCTTCTTTATTAAATAATTCAACTGTTACCTTAGAACCATTAGAGTGTCGTAATGTATTAGAAATAGCCTCTTGGGTGATTCTAAACAAATGATCTTCTATCCCTTTTGGTACTTTGAAATCTTGAATTTCATGAACAACTTTCATAGGGACTTTCTTTTGAAGATCAATGACTAAATCTTTAATACCCTCTCCTAATGATTTGTCTTTCAAACCAATAGGTCTTAGATGTAATAATAATGCTCTCATTTCGAGCTGAGAGTCTTGAACCATCTTCTCTAGTACAGGTATTTGTTGGTCTAAAGGTGGTTCTAATTTTGACTCTTTAATCGCTGACAACATCATACTTGCTGCAAATAGTTGCTGACTAACTGAGTCATGTAGTTCTCTTGCTAAACGTTGACGTTCGTCTTCAATAATTTTCTTCACTTTTACATCATTCATATTATAATTTTCATTGGTCATATTCTGCGTTTTCATTCTCAATCGGTGTAATTCTTGATTTAAAGGAACTAAAGTATGGTAAATTTCTAACGTTTCACTGTATAACTCTAGGTTTTGATCATTTATGCCTACTGTTTCACCTTCAATAGACCTTTCAATTTGTGACTTAAGCCAATCATTTTGTTGATTGATTTTATACGCTAACACAGAGCCAACGATAATACATAGTAAGATGATTAATATATTTAGGAATAAAAATACTGGTATTCCAAAAATTTGGGTGTAAAACATCCCTTGAAAATAAATAATATTGACGAACACCTTATCAATGAATAAAAAAGCAGTTAGCATGCTATATACAAGTATTAGCATTGAACCAATTGCTCTCAAGTAGTGATTCATCTATAAATCACCTCAACGTCTCCTATGAACGTTGAAACGTAAACATTGACAGTATAGTTGTCTTCTTTAGTTTTTTCTTCAACTTGAATATGGTTATTTTCAATTTTGTATGATTGTTGTTCTAAATAAGCAGTACCATAGAATGCAGCCGCATGTAGATTAATATTATAGTTTAGTGGAACAATCACTTGGACCTTGCCAAGAATATGACGTACTACAATCGTATTCGTTTCTTTAATATTAGCTGCTTTTGTCATATCAATATGAATATCACCGATGCCATGTTGAATCTGTACATCTTCCCACTTATAAACATAAACTGGTGTACGTTGTTCCCCGAACCACTTTTGTTTAATAAATATAGGTGACGTTACCTCTTCATCAGTTGCAATAACTTTTAATGGCTTAAATTTATAAATTAAGTAACGAATGATAAGTACCACTAAGAAAATAAAAAGAATAATAATTGTGTACTTATTAGACAATAGAGTAAACGCAATAAGCAATGCCCCTATCCAGAAGGACAACAAACCTCTTACTTTATGAAAATAGACATATCCTACATACACGAGCACACATCCTAATAATAAGACGAGAAGAAAGCCAATTTTTTCAAAAAATATATAATAAAAATTGGCGATAATCATTAAAGCTGTAAAAATTATCAACATTTCAGTTGATATATATTTGTGTGTCATGTTTCGCCACCTTTCTATGCTACAGCACTCATATGATAAATTAAGTTACACTCATTTTCTGTAGTGATTTTCTCTTTAGATTGTAAATGTAAATCTGCTTCAATTCTTGCATAATAAGCTTCAATATCATCTAACTTTGTTTTAATTTTTTCAATTTCTACATCATGAATTTCCTCTGCACAATAAATGTCATGATTATTGACGATATCGATATATTTATTTTCCAATGAGAGGGTGAGACTGTCAATTAACTTCTTTAATTGAACTCTTTTCTCACTTAAATAATTGATATAACTCTCGATACTTTTTAATTTTTTATCCAGTATCATTTTGTATTCATCAATACTATTTTTAATTGTTGATTTGAGAAATTGTTGTAAATATAAATCCATATAATTCATACTACCACCTCGTCATTAATTAAACCTAAGTATAAAACAATTCCGAAACCTAACGTAATAGGCTCCGGAACCATATTGAATTCATACTTTAGTCCGACGAGTGGTAAAGAACTCTCCGCAAGATATTAAATGTATTTTAAATTCCTAGTCATCGATTTTAGTAGTTAATAATGGACCGTCTTTAGTAACAATTACTGTGTGCTCAATCTGAGCCACAAAGCTCTTATCTTTAGTTTCAAATGCCCACTCGTTCTTTCCTTCAGTGACAAATGTAGCTCGTGATGAAATGAAAGGTTCTACTGCAATAACAAGACCTTCTTTTAATAGAGTTTTGTCTTTTGGATCATAATAATTCATTACATGACTAGGTGCTTCATGTAACGATTGACCCACACCATGACCAGTTAAGTTTTTAATTACTGTTAAATCGTTTTGACGTGCTGTAGCGTGAACCGCCTTACCAATATTACTTAATTTGGCACCAGGTTTTACTTTCGTCATGGCATTTTCAAAAGCCATTGTTGCTACATCACATACTTTTTGTTTAAGAGGATTATCTGCTTCTCCCACTACAAATGAGATGCCTGTATCAGCATAGTAACCATCTTTTAACGCTGATACATCGATATTGACTAAGTCTCCCTCACGAATAATACGTTTACCGGGAATACCATGGGCTACCTCTTCATTTACACTAATACATGTTTGCCCAGGAAAGTTTTCATCATGAATTGGGGCCGAAATTGCACCATGCTCCTCAAACAAATCTTTAGCAATATTATCTAACTCTCGTGTAGTCACACCAGGTTTAGTTGCTGCTTGCATTGTGTCTCTGACCTTAGCACAAATGTATCCTATTTCTTTTAATGCTTGTAATTCTTCATCAGTTTTAACAATCATTTTATCCCGTTCCTTTTTAAATTTTATTTCATCTTATTATAGCAAATTTTTTTTGATATACTAAACTTGAATGGTACATAATTAGATTTATATGAAATATTTTTAGAGAAAGAGAATTTGTATAAAGTATATGCTTTTCGAATTCCCTTTTCCTACTAAGGGGTCAGATAGCTATGAATGTAAAATGGTATAGACATATAATTGGAGCTAGAACGCTTAAAACAGGACTTGCAACTTTTTTAACATCATTATTTTGTATGTTGCTTCATCTCACTCCAATATTCGCTATTTTAACAGCAATTGTAACTATTGAACCTACAGCAAAGGCATCAATTAAGAAAGGCTATAAACGTTTACCCGCGACAGTTATAGGTGCTTTATTTGCTGTAGTATTCACCTATATATTTGGAGATCAATCACCATTAAGTTATGCACTTGCTGCAACGTTTACCATTTTAGTTTGTACGAAATTCAACTTACAAGTTGGTACTACTGTTGCAGTACTCACTTCAGTAGCAATGATTCCTGGTATTCATGAAGCGTATTATTTTAATTTCTTTTCAAGATTATTAACCGCTCTTATTGGACTTGTCACAGCAGGATTAGTTAACTTTATCATTCTGCCCCCTAAATATTATCAACAACTTGAAGACCAACTATCAATGTCTGAGAAAAAAATGTACGACTTATTTTATAACCGTTGCCAAGAGTTATTATTAGGAAAGTTTAGTTCTGAGAAAAGTAATAGACAACTTTCAAAATTAAACATTATTGCTCAAAAGATTGAGACTTTAACGAGTTATCAAAGAGATGAACTTCATTATCATAAAAATAAAGAAGATGATTGGAAATTACTAAATAAAATAACCAATCGCGCGTATAATAATCGTTTGTTTATCTCTCATCTATCCAATATCATTTATCTACCTAAAAATACTCATATTGCTTTCGCTCCAGAAGAAAAGATGGCGATAATAAATATTAGTAATAGTATTAGTGAAATAATAAGTCATGGAGGTTTTAAACGGCACAAGAAATCAGCTTCGACGTTAAAAACCTCTGTGAAGCGTTTAGAAGAATTTGACCAAAATCAAATGAAGAGCCACCTTATTTATGAGATACTATTAATTTATAAAATTTTAGATTCTCGCTATGCTAAATAATTAATATAACAGTAAATACCTCAGAATGGTTACTTAATCATAACCGTTCTGAGGTATCTTTATTCTAAACTTTAAAATTATTCTGTTTCACCTTGACCAATTGTCACTGAAGTAACATAACCGTTCTCTACTTTAAATTGTAATTTGATTTTATCGCCATGATATACATATACACCATCATTAGAATCTGTACTTGAGTGTGGTAAATGATTTAATTCATCATTTGAATAAACATCTTTCATTTGATCTAAAGACAATGATTGATCTGTTACTTTAAATCTGATACTTGTAGCCGTATCCTCACTTGTTGTTCTAATTTCTTGATCATACACATGCTTGTATTCAATATTATCTTCATTATCTTGTTCAATCTTATAACCATTAAAATTTAACTGCCCATTATCCAAAGCATTAACAAAACTTTTAGTTGCAAGATAAGAAGCATTTTGACCGGCATTACCATTATGTACGTATTCATCTTGATTTAATGATGATTGATGATTATAACTCGATAAGTGATTGTCCCCATTAACCATTTGTTCAGCGTGTGCAACTTGCGAAAGTGAAAAAGCAATCGATGATGCTGCAAGTGTTAAACCCATCATTTTAAAACCTTTCATTTTCTCACTCCTATAAATTGTATAAAGTAAAGTTCTCTTGTACACGCTTAGTATATCAACTATAAAACAATATCAAACCTATATTTCTTATCTTCACACTTCTATCACTTTACTGTCCTAAAATAAAATTTTAAAGACGTTCAAGCAACCTAAGTGTTGAAAATAAAAAAGAGCTAGAGAATAGCTGCTTTAGCTATTATTCTAACTCTAAATTATAATTACAATGATTTAATTCTTGCTGTTCTTAGCTCGGTTAATTAATACTTGTTTAGCTGCTTCTTCTTCAGTATTGTCTAATTCTTTAGGTTCAAATGGAATGCCTTTACGTTCACACGCTTTTTCAAGTAAATAATCTGTCATTTCATGATTTTTAGGTAATACTGGACCGTGTAAATAAGAACCTAAAAGATTTTTGTAATGAATTCCTTCTTTACGATCAGTATCATTATTACCATAACCGTGAGTCACTTGTCCAAGTGTACCAAAGTTATGATATGTTCTACCGCCATGATTTTCAAAACCAACAATGGTTCCAAATGTATCACTTTCAATCACAATATCACCTGTTAAACGGTCAGTTCGTGACTCAGTATAGAAATCAAGAACTCCTAATCCCTCAAGTTCTGTTCCATCAGGAGTAATATACTTCGTTCCTAAGAATTGGTAACCACCACAAATTGTTAGGCCTGGCATGCCATCTTCAATTGCTTCTTTAAGTGAGGTTTTAATTTTACTGAGTTCTTTAGTTGCAAGAGCTTGCTCTCGATCACTGCCGCCACCAATGAAGAATATGTCGCAATTATCGAATGTTACACCATCTGTTTCATTAATTTCTAAAACATTTAATTTGATATTTCTCTTTTTAGCACGTTGTTTTAGTGCGATGATATTCCCAATGTCACTGTATAAATTTAATTTATCAGACATAAAATGATATACCGTAAGTTCATTCATTTACGACTGACCTCCTTCAAATGAGCGATTTAATTGCTCTAGCATCGGCGCTAAAGAAGTATAATTTGGAATAGCTACCGTAAATGATGTATAGTTCATTGTTTTAGCCGTAGCTTTATAGATATCATTCTCAACAATTATAGGAACATCCACTTCAGCAAGTTTTAAACGTAGTTGTAGTTCTTCAGCACGTGTACCAGTGACAATGATAGCTTCAATATCTTGATTGCTTAACTTCTCAAAGTCAGCATCGTAAATCCATGATGTATCACGGCCATCCGCAGCATTATCGTTCAAGCTAATTACATAAACTTTCTTACCTTCAAGCTGTTCACCAACTGATAAGCTAGCATTCATTCCTGCAGGGTTCTTAGCAAGATTTATCATTGCTTCTTTATTCCCTTTAGAAAAATATTGCATACGGCCATTGTCAGAAGTATATGTTTCAAAACCTTTTTGAATTGATTCGTCATTAAGTCCCAATTCTCTTAATACTGAATATGCCGCTAAAGCGTTAAATGCATTGAAGTCACCTGCAATTTTCATATTAAAAGTAAAATGATTAATCGTCATATTGATAAATGGTGAAACTTCAAAATTTGAAACTTCATATGTAGGTTCTTCACGTTTAAATCCACATTCACAATGATAATGACCAATTTGATTATAATGAATATAATCATACTGTAATAATCGCCCACAATTTGGGCAATATTTACTTTCGTTCATGGTGCTTTGTTCAAATTCATGTGCATGTGCTTTCATACCATAATATACAAGAGAATCACTTGCGATTTTCAATCGACTTACGAATGGATCATCAGCGTTTAATAATAATTTAATACCTTTATTGCTTATCGATTTCGCTATATTATTTACCATAATATCTATTTCGCCAAATCTATCCATTTGGTCTCTGAAAAAGTTTGTAAATACCATCATTGATGGCGTAACCTCTTTAAGAACTCGAGGTATTGAGCCCTCATCAATCTCAATGATAGCAATTTTAGTGTCTTTTGAAATTTGCATAATGAATGCAGACGTAATCCCTGCAGCCATATTTGCACCTTCATTATTATGAATAATTTTAATTTGATTTTCTTTTAAAGTATGCCCTATTAAGTTAGATGTTGTTGTTTTACCATTAGTACCACTAATAAATACGATATCATCAACTTGTTCAGACAATTTTCTTAATATATTTTGATCCACACGTCTTGCAATTTGCCCTGGCAAGTCTGTTCCCTTCTTACCAACAGCTCTGCTTGCCTTACGAGCTAACTTAGCCATGTGAGTTGCAGTCCATTGTCTCATGCGTTTCCTCCTCTTAATTCCACTCGCATAATTATAACATGTAAAGGGTATAACAAAAAAGATTCTCAATTCGAAAAGAATAGCCGTTTTACAGATTAGAATAATTTTAATCTGCAAATGAGAATGGTTATCTCTAGATTAGAATAATTATTATTTACTATTGAGAAAAGGTTTGTTATACTCATATATGTAATTAATTAATTCAATTTTTATAAGAGGTGATTGAGATGTTAAGTAAAGAATTACTTGAAGCATTAAACGAACAAATGAACCACGAATATTTCTCTGCTCATGCTTATATGGCAATGGCAGCTTATTGCGATAAAGAATCTTATGAAGGTTTTGCTAACTTCTACATTGAACAAGCTAAAGAAGAACGATTCCACGGTAAAAAAATCTATGATTATATTAACGATCGTGGTGAACATGCAGTTTTTGATACAATTAAAGCTCCTAAAGTAGAATTCTCATCTATTTTAGAAACATTTAAAGATGGTTTAGAACAAGAAAGAGATGTTACTAAACGTTTCTATAACCTATCTGATTTAGCGCATAAAGATAAAGACTATGCTACAATTTCATTCTTAAATTGGTTCTTAGATGAACAAGTTGAAGAAGAATCAACATTCGAAACACACATTGATTACTTAACTCGTATCGGTGACGATTGCAATACATTATACTTATATGAGAAAGAACTTGCTAATCGCTCTTTTGACGAAGAATAATTCGTAACTCTTGTCTTAAATTCAACAAGATATGATAACTATGACATTAACCTTAGTTATTAACATATCCTTATAGCCCAATCATGTGATTCATTAAAACGCATGGCTGGGCTAATTTTATATATATTATTTAAGAAAACATCTATAGAACTTACAAGAACTCACAAATTTTAACTAATGAAATTAGAGTTAGTTTATAAAAGTAGATCAAATTAAAACCACTTTACTAGGAAAGTAAAAAGAAGTGTTATAAAATATATAATTAAAGAATTTATATTAATTGAAAATGATACAGGAAGGAAAATATGAATGGCTGATAATGCTTTTGTAGCGTTAGACTTTGAAACCGCAAATGGTAAGCGTACGAGTATTTGTTCAGTTGGTATGGTTAAAGTCATCAATAATAAAATTACTGAATCATTCTACACACTAGTAAACCCCTTTGATTACTTTACTGAAACAAATATAAATGTTCATGGTATTAGACCTGAGGACGTTGAAGATGCACCAAGTTTTGAATATGTTTACCCTTATATGCTTCAATTCATAAATGAATTACCTGTTGTTGCACACAATGCGGCTTTTGATATGAATGTCTTACATCAGAGTTTAAAAAGCTTAAATATTGAAACACCTTCGATGACTTATTTTTGTTCATATCAGCTAGCCAAACGAACAATTGATGCTTACAGGTATGGTCTTAAGCATTTGATGAATCATTATCAATTAGATTTCCACGGTCATCATGACGCACTCAATGATGCTAAAGCGTGTGCAATGATTACATTTAGGTTACTCAAACACTATGATGATTTACCAAGTATGCTTTCAATCTACGGTAAGAATCTTAAAGATAAAGGCTGATTGTACACTATAACTAAGTGAACATCAGCCTATTTTTATATAAAATCATATATTGTCATATTTCGATAACTTGATTGCTCTAAATTTCCCACTGTTACGCCTATAAGTCGAATAGGTATATCAGGATCTTTTAAATCATTATAGAGTGTATAAGCTATATTATAAATGTCGTTTTCTGATTGAACAGAATCTCTTAAACTTGTTTGTTTCGATAACGTCTCATATTTAAAGGTTTTAATTTTTACTGTTACTGTTTTACCGGATTTCTGTAATTTGTTTAATCTTTCTGCAGTTTTACCAGAAAGTTCCCATACTTTCCTCAAAATTTCATCGTCATCATTTACATCAGTTGAAAAGGTGCGCTCAGTTCCTACTGATTTTCTCACTCGGGTAGCTTTCACTTCATTGTTATCAATACCTCTAGCTTTATTATATAAACCGCGGCCTCTTTTCCCGAATAGACGAATTAGTTCAAATTCATCTTTGTCGTACAAATCTTGCCCTATAAAGATGCCATTATCATGCATAACTTTCTTTGAAGCTTTCCCAACGCCAGGAAATTCACCTATGTCTAAATTCATTAATATCTCATATACATTTTGATAGTCTATAACGGTCATACCATTTGGTTTATTCATACCACTCGCTAATTTGGCTAAAAATTTATTATATGATACACCAGCTGAAGCAGTTAATTGCGTTTGTTCGTAGATATCACGTCGAATATAGTTCGCAATTCTAGACGCGGGCATATCTGGTCGAACAAGATGTGTGATATCTAAATATGCTTCATCTAATGACATAGGTTCTACAATTTCTGTGTAAATTCGAAAGATATCCATAATCTGTTGTGAAACTTCTCTATATGCACCAAAACGACTTGTTACGTAATATCCATTTGGGCAAAGTTTATGAGCTTGAGACATTGGCATTGCTGAATGCACACCATATTTCCTTGCTTCATAAGATGCAGTTGATACTACGCCACGATGACTCGCTTTACCCCCTACAATGACTGGTTTGCCTTTAAGTTGAGGATTATCTCGCATTTCTACTTGCGCAAAGAAATAATCCATATCAATGTGAATAATCCTTCTCTCTGCCAAAGTCTCACCTCACTTTCCATTTTTTAAAATAGCTTGATATTATTATACGCTTTAAATAAATATTTTACATGTATTGTGCACACTTTAAAATGTATGCTCTAGAATGGTTTCAATAATAAAAACCACCTGCTCGTCTATTTGAACAAGTGGTTAATCTATTATTCATGATTTGCTTGGGTTGGTTTACTTTGATATAAGTATAATCCTTCATCATATTTTTGAACGTATTTAAATTTACTAGTTAATGCAAGTGCTACTAGAAATACATCTATCATACAGTAACTCATATGTATACTAAACATGAAAATGAGTGATGAGTAAGAATACATTTGAATAAGTATAAGTAATGTTAAACTAATAATCACAAGTGGCGCTAACATAATTGTTGTAAATTGCCATCTATTAAAACATGTATTGGAGAATTGCATGATGATGGATCGTTTATTGTATTTAATTGAAGGTTTTTCATCTTTTGAAAATAGTATAAATAGTAATCTGTGAATAAGCTCATGAACAATTAATAATATAATAAAACCTATGAATCCATAGAACAGGTTCATCACTATATTTTGTTCAATCAGATGAGTCACTTTATAAGCCCATTTATAAGTAAATAATACGACAAATAATCCAAATACAATTTGCAATAAAATAAATCGCTGAAGTTGAAATTTATTCTCTGATAAATCTATTTTATGCACAACCAACCCTCCAATTCGCTATTTTTCAACCATAGTATACATCTTTTAATTTGGTTAAAAAAGACTCTTTTCAAGAAAGTAAGTTGCTTGTAATAATACCTTAACATTCAATACACATTTGCAATTAATTGTATTCTATCTTTGAGATTTTTTAATTCTCTTTGCGTTCAAATAAGGCCACAGTTTCTATATGTGTTGTTTGTGGGAACATATCCACTGGAGTTATTTCAACTAAATGATAATTATCTGATAATAATTGCGCATCTCTTTGTTGAGTAGATGGATTACAGGAAATATATACAATGCGTTTGGGATTTAATTTGAGCAACGTTTTAATAAACGTCTCATCGCAACCTTTTCTTGGTGGATCAACCATCACTACGTCAGGTTTTATTCCTTGTGCTTTCCATTCTAAAATAACATCTTCAGCTTTCCCACATTCAAAAGTCGTATTGTTTAATTGGTTTTTAGTCGCATTCTCCTGTGCGTCTTTAATAGCAGATGGTACTACTTCAACACCATAAACATGCTTAGCTTGAGGAGCCATATACAAACCTATTGTACCAATACCGCAATAAGTGTCTAATACAATTTCCTCTCCTGTTAATTGAGCATAATCAATCGCTTTTTGATAGAGTTTCTCAGTCTGGGCAGAATTTATTTGATAGAAGGATTGATCTGATATATTAAATGTAACCTCACTTAACTCATCAACAATTTTATCTTTACCATACAACGTTACAGATTGAGGTCCCATAATGACATTTGAATGCGTATCATTAATATTTTGTTTAATGCTTGTTATATTTGGAAATTCTGAGATAAGTTTTTGCACTAATACATTCGCATTTTTAAATTTCTTACCATTTGTAACAAAGATGACCATTATTTCATCAGTATGATACCCCGTTCTAATGACTAAGTGCCTCATTAAACCTCTTTTATTTTTTTCATCATAGATACTCATATTAAGTTCATTAAACCAATGTTTTACATAGTTCATAATATTTTGGTGTTGTTCATCTTGAATTAGACAACTATCCATATCGATAATGTCATGACTTCGTTGTCTATAGAATCCCATGATAGCTTTATTATCTTTATCTTTCCCTACTGGAATCTGAGATTTATTACGGTATCTCCATGGTTGTTCCATTCCTAACGTAGGCTGAATCGGTGTATCTTCGAAAGGACCTTTACGATGAAATAGATTAACAACTTGTTCTTTTTTCATATTTAATTGAGCTTGATAAGTCATATGTTGCAACTGACATCCACCACATTTGTAATAATATACGCAAGGAGGCTCAACTCTATCTTTACTTTTATTTTTTACTTCAAGAAGTTTACCAATTGCAAAATTCTTTTTCACTTTAATCAATTTGTATTCTATCTCTTCTTCTATAAGAGCATTAGGCACAAACACTGGATAACGATCAATTTTTACAACGCCATGCCCTTCATGCGTTAAATCGATAACTTTTCCAGTATGCACCTCATTCTTTTTTAATGTTTCCAAAATATTTCCCCCACATACAAAAAGGTTAGGATATCAATTCTGGGTCTCCTAACCTTCTTATTAATATTCTAATTGCTCAGTTATAGTTTACTGCTTTTCAGTGGTAATATCAGGTGTTGAACCATTATCTAATAATTCTTCATTAAAGACATCTTTAGGCGTAAATACTTCAATATGACGTTCTAAATTTAAGAAATTCGCTGGCAATTTACCACCATATTCACCATCAACATTTAATTGCATTTCGGTATATGATGAAATATTAATTGACTTAGCTTTTTCATAAATTACTTTAGGATGTTTTGTATGTTCACCACGGGAAGCTAAAGTCATGATATGTCCTAGCTCAGCTAAATTGGCTTTTTCCACAATAATTAAAGTGAAATATCCATCGTCTAATTTTGCATCAGGTACTAACTTTTCAAATCCTGCCATAGAATTCGTCAGACCAAGTAAGAAGAGCAATGCTTCCCCTTGGAATACCTTATTATCATATTCAATACGAATATCTACAGCCTTCATTTGTGGTAACATTTCAAACCCTTTAATGTAATATGCAAAAGGTCCAACAATAGATTTAAGTTTACTTGGCGTCTCATAAGAGACTTGAGTGAGTCTACCTCCTGCTGCCAAATTAATAAAGTAACGGTTATTCATCTTACCGATATCTACTTTAGTAGTATGACCCTCTATGATAATATCAACAGCACCCATAATATCATTTGGTAAATGTAATGCACGCCCAAAGTCATTGACAGTGCCCATTGGAATGATTCCTAATTTAGGACGATTTGGTTGCTCAGCGATACCATTAACAACTTCATTTAAAGTACCATCACCACCTGCTACAATTAACAAATCATAATGACTACTCAATGCTCTTTCCGCTTCTATTGTTGCGTCGCCAGCTTTCTCAGTAGCAAACGCACTTGTTTCATAGCCAGCTTTCTCTAATTTAATTAATACATCTGGTAATACGCGTTTAAATAGTTCTTTCCCTGATGTCGGGTTATATATAATTCTTGCACGTTTTCTCATAGTTAATCCCTCGACTTCATATACTCATACATTATATTAAATGATTTAAACATCAGTTAAAAGTATTTATTACTAATTCTCTCAACTTATCGACAATATTAATTTTAGAGAGGCTCAAAATGATTTTATTTTTAAGAATTTTAACATCAAAGATGTTTATTTGGATCTTTTAATCTAAAAAAGCTTCTATCACATGTTTGTTGACATGTAATAGAAGCTTTGAAAATGATATGTGACGGATTAGCGTTTATCTAATTCTTGTTTTAATAAACCATTAACTTTTTGAGGGTTAGCTTGGCCTTTTGAAGCTTTCATAATTTGTCCAACTAAGAAGCCCATAGCTTTGCCTTTACCGTTTTTATAGTCTTCTACAGATTGAGGATTATTATCTAAAGCTTCATTAACGAATTTTAATAACGTCGCTTCATCTGAAATTTGTACTAAACCTTTATCT
This sequence comes from Staphylococcus sp. HMSC067F07, assembly GCF_001837405.1. NCBI lineage: Bacteria > Bacillati > Bacillota > Bacilli > Caryophanales > Staphylococcaceae > Staphylococcus > Staphylococcus sp. HMSC067F07. The sequence goes on from NZ_KV832235.1 coordinate 37,224, forward strand.
TCCATAATTTGTTTAGCATCTCCACCATTTTCTGCAAGTTCTGGGAAGACTTTTTTAGCAATTTTACTACTCATAGTACCGTCTTCAATCAATTTGATCATTCCTGCAAGATTTTCAGGTGTTAATTGTGTATCTTGTAATTCGACTTGATTTTTATTTAAATATTCATTTACGCCACCCATTAACCAGTTAGACGTTAACTTAACATCAGCACCATGTTCAATAGCACCTTCAAAGAAATCTGACATTTCTTTGGTAAGTGTTAAGACATGTGCATCGTATTCAGGTAAACCTAAATCATTCACATATTTAGCTTTACGCTCATCTGGCAACTCAGGAATCGTTTGACGTACACGTTCTTTCCATTCTTCATCAACATATAAAGGTACAATATCTGGCTCTGGGAAATAACGATAATCATCAGAACCTTCTTTAACACGCATTAAAATAGTTTTACCAGTTGATTCATCAAAGCGACGTGTTTCTTGCCCAATTTCGCCACCATTAAGTAATTCTTCTTCTTGGCGTTTTTCTTCATATTCTAAACCTTTTCTTACATAGTTAAATGAGTTAAGGTTTTTCAATTCAGTTTTGGTACCAAATTCTTCTTGTCCATAAGGGCGTAATGAAATATTAGCATCACAACGTAGTGATCCTTCTTCCATCTTACAATCAGAAACACCTGTATATTGAATAATTGAACGTAACTTTTCTAAATAAGCATAAGCTTCTTGAGGTGAACGAATGTCAGGTTCAGAAACAATTTCAATTAAAGGCGTACCTTGACGGTTTAAGTCAACTAGAGAATAACCATCTTTATGTGTTGATTTACCCGCATCTTCTTCCATGTGAAGACGTGTAATACCAATACGTTTAGTTTCTCCATCTACTTCAATATCAATATAACCATTTTCACCAATTGGTTCATCAAATTGAGAAATCTGATATGCCTTTGGATTATCAGGATAGAAATAGTTTTTACGGTCAAATTTAGAATTTGTAGCGATATCCATATTTAAAGCCATTGAAGCTCTCATAGCCCAATCTACTGCACGTCTATTTACAACCGGTAATACACCTGGATATGCTAAGTCGATAACATTTGTATTTGAGTTAGGTTCAGCTCCAAAATGTGCTGGTGATGGAGAGAACATTTTTGAGTCTGTTTTTAACTCTACGTGAACTTCAAGTCCTATAACTGTTTCAAAATGCATGGTTTCCACTCCTTATAATTTTTCGTATGCGTCATGTAAGTTGTAATGTGTTTCATATTGATAAGCTACACGATATAACGTCTTTTCATCGAAAGGTTTACCGATAAATTGTAAACCAATTGGTCGTCCGTTAAATTGTCCGCAAGGAACAGAAATACCAGGTAAACCAGCTAAGTTAACTGGTGTTGTTAGTAAATCATTTGCATACATAGTTAATGGATCATCAATTTCTTCGCCTAAATTAAATGCAGTTGTTGGCGCAGTTGGTCCTACCACTACATCATATTCTTCAAATACTTTATCAAAATCATTTTTAATTAATGTTCTCACTTTTTGAGACTTTTTATAGTAAGCATCGTAGTAACCTGAGCTTAAAGCGAATGTTCCTAAGAAGATACGACGTTTAACTTCAGCTCCGAAGCCTTCAGATCTTGACATTTTATATAACTCTTCTAACGATTGAGCTTCTTTTGAATGGTAGCCATAACGGATGCCATCAAAACGAGCTAAGTTTGCAGATGCTTCAGATGATGCAATTACATAATAAGAAGGAATACCATATTTAGTGTTAGGTAATGAAACTTCTCCTACTTCAGCACCTAAAGATTTTAACGTCTCAACAGCTTCTTTAACAGACGTTTTGACTTCTTCACTTACACCTTCTCCTAAGTATTCTTTAGGTAAAGCTACTTTAAGACCTTTGATATCTTTACCAATATCTGAAGTGAAATCAACATCTTCTACTGGTGCACTAGTTGAATCATTTGCATCTACACCTGAAATAGTTTCAAGTACAATTGCGTTATCTTTAACGTTGCGTGTAATAGGACCAATTTGATCTAAAGAAGAAGCAAAAGCCACTAACCCAAAACGTGATACACGTCCATATGTAGGTTTCATACCTACGACACCACAATATGCTGCTGGTTGTCTGATAGAACCTCCTGTATCAGATCCTAAACTAAATGGTACTAAACCTGCTGCAACAGCTGCCGCTGAACCACCAGAAGAACCTCCAGGTACTGCTGTATGATCGAATGGGTTTAACGTTTTCTTAAAGTAAGATGTTTCAGTTGAACCACCCATTGCAAACTCATCCATATTTAATTTACCAATAAGTACGGCATTTTCTCCATGTAATTTATTCATTACAGTAGACTCGTATATTGGTACGAATCCTTCAAGCATTTTACTCGCACATGTAGTTTCTACATCTTTGGTAATAATATTATCTTTAATTCCCATAGGAATACCGAATAATTTACCGTCCATTTGATCCTTTGCTTGTAAATCATCTAGTTCTTCTGCTTTTTTAATAGCATTCTCTTTATCTAAAGCTAAGAAAGATTTGATAGTTGGGTCTGTTTCTTCAATAGCTGCATAAATATCTTTAACAACTTCAGAAGGTTTAATTTCTTTGTTCTTAATCATTTCTGTTAATTTTTCAACAGATTCATAGCGAATACTCATCTTAAGCGTCCTCCCCATTCATGATGGATGGCACTTTAAATTGTCCATCTTCTGTTTCTTTTGCATTTTTCAATGCTAATTCTTGAGGAATGCCCTCGATTGCTTTATCGTCACGTAACACGTTTTGTAAATCTAATACGTGATAAGTTGGCTCAACACCTTCAGTATCAGCACTATCATTTTGTTTCGCAAAATCTAAAATACTTTCTAAGGTATTAGCCATTTCTTCTGTTTCTTCAGAAGAAATTTGAAGTCTAGCTAAATTAGCAATATGTTCAACTTCTTCACGTGTAACTTTAGTCATTAAATAAAAGCCTCCTTAATACTCATTCATCATCAAATTGTATCAAATTTCGCTATAAAAATCTAAGTTTTTATAACGATGTTAGATAAAATAAAGGCTTGATATATCAGCCTTTATAAACTTCCTTAAATTAGGTTACATATTTAAGTTAATTCAATCTTACATAATAACATTCATACAACTTCTACTTTTAAATTTTAAATAATATGCAATTTTATACAATCGAAAGTTAATTTCAAACTTTCGAGTAAGCGCTTTCTATACTGGTATTAAAGCTATTATTTTACAAATATTGAATTTTTACTTTTCTGAACATTTCATTATCATGTATAATATTACAAATAACTTATTTAAAAACAAAGTAAAGGGAGTGTTTCATATGCTGACATTAGGTTCTACACTCAGTAACCAAGTCGATGCGAATTGGCAAACATACATTATGATTGCTGCTTACTTTATTATTCTGCTCGTTATCGGCTTTTACGGTTACAAACAAGCTACGGGCAATTTAAGTGAATTTATGCTAGGAGGACGTAATATAGGACCATATATTACAGCTCTATCAGCAGGTGCTTCTGATATGAGTGGCTGGATGATTATGGGACTTCCAGGTTCAGTCTATAGCACAGGTCTTTCTGCCATATGGATAACAATAGGTTTAACACTTGGTGCTTATATAAACTATTTCGTCGTCGCTCCTAGATTACGAGTCTATACAGAAATTGCTGGGGATGCCATCACCTTACCTGATTTCTTCAAGAATAGATTGAATGATAAACAAAATGTGATTAAAATTATTTCCGGATTAATTATTGTTGTCTTCTTTACTTTATACACTCATTCTGGATTCGTTTCAGGTGGTAAATTATTTGAAAGTGCCTTCGGACTTAATTACCATTTTGGATTGATATTAGTTGCAGTCATCGTTATCCTATACACCTTTTTCGGAGGTTATTTAGCTGTATCAATAACTGACTTTTTCCAAGGCGTGATTATGCTTATAGCAATGGTAATGGTACCTATTGTTGCCCTTTTAAAATTAAATGGATGGGACACGTTTCATGAAGTGGCACAAATGAAACCAACAAATTTAGATTTATTTAGAGGGACAACTGTAATTGGTATTATATCTCTATTTTCTTGGGGGCTTGGTTACTTTGGACAACCACATATCATAGTACGATTCATGTCTATTAAATCTCATAAGTTATTACCTAAAGCAAGACGTTTAGGAATTAGATGGATGGCAGTAGGTTTACTTGGTGCAGTGGGAGTTGGTTTAACAGGTATCGCGTTTATTTCTGAAAAACACATCAAATTAGAAGATCCAGAAACACTATTTATTGTTATGAGCCAAGTTTTATTCCACCCTCTTGTTGGTGGTTTCTTGTTAGCGGCAATTTTAGCTGCAATTATGAGCACTATTTCTTCCCAACTATTAGTAACATCTAGTTCTTTAACTGAAGATTTTTATAAACTTGTACGGGGTGAAGATAAAGCAGTAGCTCATCAAAAAGAATTTGTAATGGTAGGCCGTTTGTCAGTACTAGTTGTTGCCATTGTTGCAATAGCTATCGCTTGGCATCCAAATGACACAATTCTTAACCTTGTGGGTAATGCTTGGGCAGGTTTTGGTGCTGCATTTAGCCCACTTATACTATTTTCACTGTATTGGAAAGACCTCACACGTGCTGGAGCCGTGAGTGGTATGATTGCAGGTTCTCTAGTCGTTATCATTTGGATAGCATGGATTAAACCACTTGCTTCGGTCAACGAATTATTTGGAATGTACGAAATTATTCCAGGCTTTATCATCAGCGTAATGGTTACTTATTTTGTAAGTAAATTAACTAAGAAGCCAGATACTTTCGTTGAAAATGATTTAAACAAAGTGAAGCAAATCGTTCGAGAATAAATTCTAAATTAAACATTAAAATAGGCGCCTTCGACTTTATCACTTATACTAGTCGAAGGCGCCTATAACTATATTAATTATGATAGATATGAACTTGTGGTTCTTTATCATCTTTCGATTTGCTAATTAATGCACGAGGTGTATTACCATCTTTGATGCGAATTTCATACTCATCAATATTATCAAAATATTTTTCAGCTTGCTCTGTAACATATTGAGTAATACCAATAGTTTCAGCTTGCCCATAATAATCGATTGGTAAATCAACAGTTAATTGTTTTGGTTTCTTATTAATAAATTTCACTTTACCTACTGCTTGAGTAAAGTTAGAGAAGTAAGATTGTAAATTATCATTAAATTGTTTGAAATTATTATTTAATGTTTCATTATAATCCTCTGCAGTTGAGGAAGGAAGCAAGGCTGATTTTTCTTTAATAGCGTCCCATTCATTAATTTTTGTTTTACCATCATCTGCAGTTGCACCAGCAATAAATTCACCTGGTGTAATAGAATCTTGGCCTGATTGTTTATAAATTGCAAAATGAATTGGTATATCTTTTAAATCGCTATTTTCACGTAAGCGAGATAACATTTCACTTGCCATTTGTTTACCTTGTTTTTCAATTTCTTTATCATCTAATTTTTTACTATATGTTTCTCCATCTTTTTCTTTTTGATAATAGTAAACACTATTCATAGCTAGTCCAATCGTCATGCCTTTGATATTTTTAGCTTTAGAATCATTATTACCATAAAAATCTTGTTCTAGTATATTTGAAAGATAAGCTGGTGATTGTTTTGCTATTTTTTCTTCGTCTGTTTCACCATTGTGTGAAGGATTAAGACCAAGGTTTTCATTCGCTTTCTTACTTTTCTTCTCGTTCTCACTCATCTTATCAATTTCTTTTTTCGTGTATTTAGGATTTAAATAGGCATTAATTGTCTTCTTATCTAAATACTGTCCATCTTGGTAAAGATATTTATTTGTCGGGAATACTTCTTTACTTAAAGTCAATAAGCCACTTTCAAAATCTTCACCGTTATAGCTATTTGCCATATTATCTTGCAAGAGACCTCTCGCTTGGCTTTCTTTAAAAGGTAAAATTGTTCTATAATTATCTCCTTGAACATTTTTGTCTGTTGCAATTTGTTTTACTTGGTTCGTATTTTGACTATTCTTACTTCCACTTTCATCTTTATCAGATTGGTTATCTTTTTGATTGTTATTACATGCAGCTAATAAAAATATTGTCGAAATGAGTAAAATAATTGTTCGCTTCATCGACGTACTCCTCTAATTATTTAATTCTTTTTGTTTTTTAGCAAATTCATCTTCAGTCCAAATTTCTGTACCAAACTTTTCAGCTTTAGCAAGTTTAGAACCTGCGTCAGCACCGGCTATAACAATATCTGTACTTTTAGTAACACTACTTGTTACTTTAGCCCCTTGCATTTCTAACCATTGTGTAGCTTCACTTCTTGTCATTTGTTCTAGTTTACCAGTTAATACAATAGTTTTACCATTAAATTCAGGATGGCCCTCAATTTCTGTAGTTTTAATTCCTTTATAATTCATATTAACATTTTTGTCTTTTAATTTTTGAATTAAAGCACGAATATCTTGATTTTCTAAATAAGTGACAACAGATTGAGCTAGTTTATCACCTATATCATGTATCGCTACAAGTTCTTCCTCAGTCACATTTAATAAACGATCCATCGTTTCATATTTCTCTGCTAGAACTTGGCTTGCTTTAACACCTAAATGTCTGATACCTAGACCAAATAATAAATGTTCAAGTGAGTTATCTTTAGCTTTCTCTATAGCAGCTAATAGATTCTCAACTTTTTTATTACCCATACGTTCTAAAGGAAGCAAGTCTTCTTCTTTAAGATAAAAGATATCTGCAACATCTTTGATTAACTCATTTTCATATAATTGTTGAATAATTTTTGTTCCAAGTCCATCAATGTTCATTGCTTGTCTAGAGACGAAATGTATTAGTCCTTCTATAAGTTGTGCTTGACATTTAGGATTGATGCAACGAAGTGCAACTTCACCCTCTATTCTAACCAACTCATGATCGCAACTTGGGCAATGTGTTGGCATATGATATGTCTTGGCATCCTTTGGTCGTCTATCTAATATGCTCTTGACTACTTCAGGAATGATGTCACCAGCCTTCTTAACTACTACACTGTCACCAATACGAATATCTCTTTCATGTATGAGGTCCTCATTATGTAAAGACGCTCTAGAAACAGTTGTACCTGCTACTCTAACGGGTTCAAGAATAGCTGTTGGAGTTACTACACCAGTTCTCCCTATGCTTAACTCGATATCTAATAGTTTTGAAACGACTTCTTCAGCAGGAAATTTGTAGGCAATTGTCCATCTTGGAGATTTCTGTGTGTACCCCATTTCCTCTTGTTGATCTAAATCATTTACTTTAATAACAATACCGTCAATATCATATGATAAAGACTCTCTTTTCTCAGTCCATTTCTCTATATAGTCGAGAACACCATCAATATCAGCTACTCGTTCTCTTTCTTGGTTTGTTTTAAAACCTAAGTCATCAAGTTCTTGTAAAGCCCCACTTTGAGTTGTTGCATCAAACTCAGTTAAATCATTTACGCTATACAAGAAGACACTTAACTTTCTTTTGGCTGCAAGTTTAGAATCAAGTTGTCTTAAAGATCCTGCTGCTGCATTTCTTGGATTCGCAAAAGGTTGTTCACCATTCTCTTCCTTTTCCGCATTTAGATTCATAAATGATTGTCTAGGCATATAGGCTTCTCCACGCACCTCAAAATTAAGTGGTTCCTTAATTTTTAATGGTATAGCGTGGATAGTTCTTAAATTCTCAGTAATATCCTCTCCAGTAGTGCCATCACCTCGTGTCAATCCTTGAACGAATCTACCATTTTGATACTTGAGAGAAACAGCTAATCCATCGATTTTTAGTTCGCACATATACTCGACGTTTCCGATATTTTCTCTAATACGTTGGTCGAACTTTCTTAAATCTTCTTCATTAAATGCATTCCCTAAACTTAACATTGGTGTATCATGATTTACCTTTTCAAATGAGGACTGCGCCTCTCCACCTACACGTACAGTAGGTGAATCAGCAGTCTTATATTCGGGATGCTTCTCTTCAATATCTATAAGTTCATGTAATAATTTATCATATTCACTATCTGGTACAGATGGATTATCCTGTACATAATATTCATAGCTATATTGGTTTAATAAATCATGTAGTTCATTTACACGAGATTGTAAATCTTTCATCCCCTTATTAGTCCTCCTTCTTCTCTATTGGCGCAAATTGAGCAAGTAAACGTTTAGGTCCTTCAGATTTAAATATGATATCCAATTCTACCGAACCATTTTTCTCATTTACATTGCTAACCATTCCTTCACCCCAAGCTTTGTGAGTCACCTTGTCTCCTACTTTCCATTCTGAAGATGAAACTTGTTTCTTAGGTGAAGTCATTCGTTTGCTAAATCCTCTTTTCTGTTGTGGTTTAGCTTTTGGTTGTTGGATTGTTTGTCGTTTATTACCAGTATGACTTTCAAGTAACTCTTCTGGAATTTCCTTTAAAAATCTAGAAGGCATATTGGATTGTGAACGTCCAAATAACATTCTTGTAGTGGCATTCGTGACATATAATAATTCTTCAGCACGGGTAATTGCCACATAACAAATTCGACGTTCCTCTTCCATTTCATGATCATCATCTGATTTAATAGCTCGAATATGAGGGAATAGTGATTCTTCCATACCCATAATAAAAACAATTGGAAACTCTAAACCTTTCGCAGAGTGCATAGTCATCATCGTTACACCACTTTGCGTATCTGCTTCATCTATATCAGCGACAAGTGATAAATCAGTTAAGAAATTGATTAAAGATTGTTCTTCTAATGGTGTATTTTCCTCATAGTCTTTCGGTACAGACATAAATTCATCTAAGTTTTCTAAACGACTACGTGATTCAAGTGTCTGTTCTCTCTCTAACATGTCACGATAACCTGATTTTTTTAAGACTTCCTCTACAATTTCACTTATTTCAAGAAATTCTTGTTCCTTTATTAAATGAGTTATTGTCTCATAAAAGTTAATGCATTCCTGTGTAACTTTCTTAGAGAGACCAATAAAGTCCACTTCTCCTAATGCATCGAACATACTTATATTGCTTTGAACTGCATAGGTTTGAATCTTCTCAACTGAAGAAGGCCCTATCCCTCTTTTAGGAACATTAATAATACGCTGTAAACTAATATCATCGTTACTATTCGCAATTACGCGTAAATAGCTTAGTAAGTCTTTGATTTCTTTACGGTCATAGAACTTTTGACCTCCAACCATAGTGTATGGAATGTTAGATTTCATGAATGTTTCCTCTAGTACACGTGATTGTGCATTAGTTCTATAAAGTATTGCCATATCGCTATACTTCTTACCATTTCTTTGATGTTTCATAATTTCTTTCACAACATACTCAGCTTCATCACGTTCTGTCATCGCTTCATAATATTGGATTTTGTCTCCACCTGTATTTGCAGTCCATAATCCCTTAGGTTTACGTTCTGAATTGTTCTTAATCACTTCATTAGCTGCATTTAATATATTTTTAGTAGAACGATAATTTTGCTCTAGGAAAATGGTCTTCGCTTCAGGATAATCCTCTTCGAAAGATAAAATGTTTTGTATATCAGCGCCACGCCAACCATAGATAGATTGATCTGAGTCACCTACAACGCAAAGATTTTTAAATTTATTAGCAAGTAATTTCACTAAAGTGTACTGCGCTTTGTTTGTATCTTGATATTCATCGACATGAATATATTGAAACTTATTTTGATAATATTCTAGCGCATCAGGAACACGTTCAAAGAGGTTTATTGTAGTCATTATTAAATCATCAAAGTCTAATGCTTCATTTCGTGATAATTGTCTTTGATAACCTTTGTATACAGTAGCAACCATTTGTGAGTGAAAGTCATTTGCTTCTTTTTGAGCATCATCTGGTGTTTTCAATTCATTTTTAAGATTACTTATTGCTCCAATGAACATTCTTGGTTCAAAACGCTTGCTATCTATGTTTTCATTTTTCAAAACATCTTTAATAACAGATTTTTGGTCAGTAGGATCAATGATAGTGAAATTGCGTTCTATTCCAATTCTATCTGCATCCCTTCTTAAGATGCTCACGCACATAGAATGGAATGTGGACATCCAAATAACTTGAGCCTCTTCTCCGACCAATTGTTCAACACGTTCTTTCATTTCTTTAGCTGCTTTATTCGTAAAAGTAATCGCTAAAATATTGTAAGGAGACACATCTTTTTCATCTAATAAATAAGCAATACGATGTGTTAATACGCGTGTTTTCCCTGACCCCGCGCCAGCCATAATAAGCAATGGCCCTTCAGTCGTTCTTACAGCTTCACTTTGTTCTGTATTCATATTCTTTACTAGCGAATTCATTAATTAGACTCCTTTATTTTTACAGTTTTTAGCGCTTTTTTAATATCAGTATATATAATATTTCCTACGATAATCGTATCTGCAAAGTCAGCCATTTCTTGAGCTTGACCTAAATTTGAGATACCCCCACCATAGAAGAGTTGTGTTTCAGTAAGCATTTGAGATACGGCCTTTACTTTTTCTATGTCACCATATGCCCCACTATATTCTAAATACATAACAGGGAAATGATAGAGTTCATTAGCCATCTGCGCATATGCTTCAACATCTTCAATATTTAATTCCGTTTGAGCTCCAGTTTTGCGTGCAACTTTACTATCTGAATTCAGTATTAAATACCCTTCAAATATTACTTCCTCAAAGTTTATTACATGACCAAATTGTTTGAGAGCTTCTAATAAAATACCATTATGATATGTTGTATCATTACTATTCATCACTGTAGGAATAAAATAAAAATCAAATCCAGGCATTACACTTTCAACATTTGAAACCTCTAATGCAAGTGGTAATGGATAACGTCTCACTCTACTCATTAAATGAATGACATTATCCTCGGTTACATTATCCGTACCACCAATCATAATTGCATCTGTATTTGACATGCATATTGCTTCTAAATCATCGTCAGATATTGACTTAGCCGGATCTAGTTTAAATATATGTTTCCACTTTGTTATGTCATACATTTTCTGAAACTCCTTTATTTAACATACCCTAAATTATAGCATTTTTAAGTGTTAAGTTCTAAAGAGTAAAAAAGATAATAATACATCATTTCAGATAAAACTTAATGATTTTAAAGATAACTGAATCTTAGATTTTTCAAAGTTAAATCTTTATATCTTGCACATCTTGATAATATATTTGATTAACCACTTATTACCACAAATATTAAAAAGACTTCAAAAAGTGGATTAACACTTCTTGAAGCCTAAATATATAAAACATAAAAATTAATTCTTAGAACATTTACTAAATCATTCAAATGCTTTTATGACTTTGTTTCTATATTAAGTCTATCTAAAATCATAGTATATGCATCATTACCCCATTGTAACGAACGCTTAACTCTAGATATCGTTGCAGTTGATGCACCAGATTCGTCTTCAATCGTTGCATACGTATAACCTTGTTTAATCATTTTAGCAACTTGAAGTCTCTGAGATAGCGACTGTATTTCATTCACAGTGCATAAATCATCGAAAAACTGATAGCATTCTTCTCTATTTTCTAGCGCTAGGATCGCATCAAATAATTCATCCAATGCTTGCCCACGTAATTTTTCAATTTGCATCTCGAACAACCCCTATACACTTATTATTTTATCATTTTAACGTACTAATTAGTTAAAGTGTAGTAGATTCAATGAAAAAAGTATAGGATTTAAGTCGCATTTATCACATTTAGTTTATCATTTTTATTCTAATCCAGCACGCTCGAAAATTGTATCAACTTGATTAAGATGGTGTTTAGGATTGAAACACTCGTCCAATTCTTCTTTAGATAGAACATTTGTGATGGTATCGTCTTGTTCAATTAATTCTCTAAATGGTGTTTTAGTTTCCCAAGATTCCATTGCTTTTGGTTGAACTTTATCATAGGCTTCTTCCCTAACCATTCCCTTATTAATTAAAGCTAATAATACACGTTGTGAGAAAATCAAACCAAATGTTTTATCAATGTTAGTTCTCATATTATCTTCAAATACAGTAAGGCGATCTACAATATTTGTGAATCGGTTTAATGCATAATCTAAAGCAATTGTTACATCTGGTAACATGATTCTTTCTGCAGATGAATGAGAAATATCTCGCTCATGCCAAAGAGGTACATTTTCATATGCTGTAGTAATATATCCACGAATTACTCGTGAAATACCTGTAATATTTTCAGAACCAATAGGGTTACGTTTATGCGGCATAGCCGATGAACCCTTTTGTCCTTTAGCGAAAGCTTCTTCTACTTCACGTGTTTCTGTTTTTTGTAGGTTACGGATTTCCACTGCAAATTTCTCTAAGGAAGTAGCAATTAACGCTAGAGTAGCAATATAGTATGCATGTCGATCTCTTTGTAATGTTTGAGTAGAAACTGGTGCAGTATCAATGCCTAAGTGCTTACAAACATATGCTTCAATTTCGGGAGGAATATTAGCAAATGTACCTACTGCACCACTCATTTTACCCACTTCAATCTCTTTACGCACTTCTTTAAAGCGTTTAAGGTTACGTTTCATTTCTGTATACCAAAGTGCCATTTTAACACCGAAAGTAGTCGGTTCAGCATGGACACCATGTGTGCGCCCCATCATTAATGTATATTTATAATTCTTAGCCTTATTAGCTAATACTTCAATAAATCTTTCTAAGTCTTTCTCAATAATTTCATTCGCTTGTTTAACAACAAAGCTTAATGCGGTATCTACAACATCTGTTGAAGTAAGACCATAGTGAACCCATTTTCTTTCTTCACCAAGCGTTTCAGACACTTGTCTTGTAAAAGCTACAACATCATGACGTGTTTCCAGTTCAATTTCTTTTGCACGATCAACGTCAACTTTAGCATTTTCACGAATTTTTTTGACATCTTCTTTAGGGATATATCCTAATTCACTCCATGCCTCGCATGCTAATATTTCTACTTCTAACCATGCCTCATAGCGATTTTGATCTGTCCAAATTTTAGACATTTCTTCTCTTGAATAGCGTTCAATCATTCTTTAATAACTCCAATCGTATGTATTATTGCAGATTTTAAAAACTGTACATTAAACTTGATTTTTTCAAAAAAGTTCGTATTTAACTCGTTGGTTATAGTTTAACAAAACTATAGCTAAATGTATAAATGTTTTTTCCTTATATTCATATTTTATTGTAATTACTTTAGAAACTCAATTAACTATAAAAAAAGAGTAGAATAGATATCTGACTTTCAAAACAAATATCCGTTCTACTCAAAATTTTAAAAAGCACCACAATTGAAATTTGCATTATGGATTTAATTAATAGGTTTACCCACAAAAATTATATCCTGTTTGAGCACTTCTATACTTCCATCTTTATTTTCTTTATAGACTGGTTTTTCCATTCTACGAGTTGGCATAAAACCTTCTTCGCGCATACGAGCTAAGCAATCAGCAATGGTCTCATTATCTTCAACTTTAAACTTTTTGCTCATTTGTCTTCGCACTTTCTAATTCTTCATGTTCTACTACAACATCTAGATGTTCTGGCTCGTAAGCTTTAAGTTTACGTCTGCGTACCCCTTTAACCCAGAATCCACCATGAATATTTCTAGGTTCATAAGCAATGATAAACGCTTTAGGGTCAAGGTTTTTTATGGTATCCATAAGCTTAAATTCATATTTACGTGGCGTTAAAATTTGCATAACCATTCGACTACCATCACGTCCAAACGCTTCATAGTGAGTTACACCATAACCTAAATTTCTTAATTCATTAGGTAAATCTAATTCATACTCTGACGAAGTCACATTGACTACGGTATAACCTAACGCTAGTTTTTCTTCTATCTTCATACCAACGATGATTCCAACTGAGAAGCCTAATGCATATGCAAAAATGTTTTGGATTTGATCTAAACTAGACATAACTAATCCTAAACCAACAACATATACAAGTACCTCAAGGAAACTTACCACTGCAGCAATGTAACGATAGCCTTTCAATGTTAAAATGGTTCTCATCGTCAAGAATGTGACATAACAGACATTGATTACAAATATGGCCAATACCATTAGCCATGGATTATGAGCGATTGCCGACATATTATTCCTCTTTTCTAACTATAAATCCAAATCATTTTACCAGTCACACATTATTTTGTCACTAAGAATAATTTTATTTCAAATTTTAGTTTTTAGGCCAAGTATATCTAGTATATGCAAGTTCACGTTTGTGCGCATTTCTAACATAATGTTTCTCAATAGTTTCTCGCGCTTCAGCGGGTATATCTTTACCTTCGAGATAATCATCTATTTGATCATAAGTCACACCTAGAGCTTCCTCATCAGGTAATTGTGGCTTATCATCTTCTAAGTCTGCAGTTGGTACTTTCTCATATAAATGTTTTGGTGCATTTAAATACTTTAATAACTGCTTACCTTGTCTTTTGTCCAATCCAAAAATTGGAGCAATATCAGCCGCACCATCACCATATTTAGTATAGAAACCAGTAATGTTCTCAGCAGAATGATCAGTTCCAACAACGATTCCACTTTGGTTTGAAGCAATCGAAAATTGAACTTTCATACGTTCTCGAGCTTTTTCATTTCCTCTTTGAAAATCTGTCAATTCGATACCCGCTTCCTTAAGAGATTGGACGCTTTGGTCTACTGCAGGTTTGATATTAACTGTAACTGTTTCATCAGGTTCTATAAATTGCAGTGCATCTTCTACTTCATCAGCATCCTTTTGTACACCATACGGTAATTTAACTGCTATAAACTTACATTCACGTCCCTCAGAGCGTAATTCATTTACAGCTAACTGTACAATTTTTCCTGTTAATGTAGAATCTTGTCCTCCAGAAATTCCAAGTACTAGCGATTTAATAAAAGAATGAGATTGAACATAAGACTTAATGAAATGTTTGATTTCATTTACTTCTTTTTCACTATCAATCTGTTGTTTAACTTTCATTTCTTTAACAACAATATCTTGTAATTTACTCATGATCTTCCTCCATCTCTTTAACACGTTCTGCTACTTCAAAGATACGTTTATGTTTGTTTTCCCAACATTTAGCACTTAAATCTACAGGATATTCTTGAGGGTTTAAGTAACGCTTATTTTCCTCCCAAAGTGTATCTAAACTTTTAGTTAAATATGCCTGAGCTTCACGTTCGGTAGGAAGTTGATATACTAACTTACCAGCTTCAAAGATGGTATGATGTAAATCTTTCGCTTCAAATGATTTAATAAATTTCATTTTATACGTATGTACTGGATGGAATAGTTTGAGAGGTTTTTCAGTTGATGGATCTTCTCCTTCAAGCGTAATATAGTCACCTTCTGCTTTTCCAGTCTTTTTATTAATAATACGATAGACATTCTTCTTACCAGGAGTCGTTACTTTTTCGGCATTATTAGAAAGCTTGATTCTATCACTAAAAGTACCATCCTCAGTTTCAATGGCTACTAGTTTGTATACTGCACCGAGTGCAGGTTGATCATAACCAGTAATTAATTTAGTTCCCA
This sequence comes from Staphylococcus sp. HMSC067F07, assembly GCF_001837405.1. NCBI lineage: Bacteria > Bacillati > Bacillota > Bacilli > Caryophanales > Staphylococcaceae > Staphylococcus > Staphylococcus sp. HMSC067F07. The sequence continues at coordinate 52,847 of NZ_KV832235.1, forward strand.
CACCCCATGCGTCCACTTTAGCTCCTTGTGCTTTCAAACTTGTTATTGTTTGCTCATCCAAATCATTTGAAGCAATAATTTTAGCTTCTGTGAAGCCAGCTTCGTCTAACATACGTCTTGCCTCTTTAGATAAATAAGCAATATCTCCAGAATCTAATCTAATTCCAATAAAGTTGATAGTGTCACCCAACTCTTTAGCTACTTTTATTGCTGTAGGCACACCCGATTTTAATGTATGGAAAGTATCTACCAAAAAGACGCAATTTTTATGTCGTTCAGCATATTTTTTAAATGCTGTATACTCCTCACCATATGTTTGAACTAATGCATGCGCATGCGTACCTGAAACTGGTATATCGAATAGCTTACCCGCTCTTACATTACTAGTTGAGTCAAATCCACCAATAAAGGCTGCGCGAGCCCCCCATAAGCCAGCGTCAATTTCTTGACCTCTTCTAGTTCCAAATTCCATCAATGTATCATTCATAGCGATTTGTCTGATTCTGCTCGCCTTAGTCGCTATAAGTGTGTGGAAATTAATTATATTTAATAAAATTGTTTCAATAAGTTGAGCTTGAATTAAAGGAGCCTCAACTCTTATTAATGGCTCATTACCGAAACATAATTCCCCCTCTTGCATAGAGCGAATATTACCTGTAAATTTTAAATTCTTTAGATAACTTAGAAAATCATCTTTATAGCCTATTGTTTTTAAATAGTCTATATCAGCATCAGAGAAACCAAAATTCTCTATAAAGTCAATTACACGTTTTAAACCATTAAAAACCGCATAACCACTGTTGAAAGGCATGTTTCTAAAATATAAATCAAAAATAGCAGTTCTTTCGTGAATGCCGTCATTCCAGTAGCTTTCCGCCATATTAATTTGATATAAGTCATTTTGTAGCATTAAGCTGTCATCTTTAAATTGGTACACTCAAATCTCTCCAATCAACCGAGTCATTTACGACTAGTTTATCATAATTCACATTGTGAAAGTAAACGACTTACCTAAGAAGTCAGAATGTTATAATAGTTTTTAAATTTGGTTGTCACAAAACTCTCAACGACAAATTCATGACAATTGAATATTTTAACTGAGTATTTTTAAAACCTCGATTATAATACGGATGAGGTGTTTTAAATGTTATTAGATGAAGCTAAATCATTTATTCAAACCATGTTTAATGAATTAAATTATAGCTCAAGTGAAACTCAACAAAGACTTAATGAAATTGAAGAAGAAATTAAAGAAACAGGAAGCTACACCCATACTTATGAAGAATTGGTATATGGATCGAAAATGGCATGGAGAAATTCTAATCGTTGTATTGGGAGACTATTTTGGGAATCTCTAAATGTGGAAGATGCGCGTCATGTTGAAAATGAAGAAGAATTCATTGATACAATTCACCAACATATAAATAAAGCGACTAATAATGGTAAAATCAAGCCACTTATTACAATTTATTCACCCAAAAATGGCCCTAAAATATATAATAATCAGCTTATTCGTTACGCAGGTTATGACAAAGCAGGAGATCCATCTGAGAAAAAAGTGACACGATTGGCTCAACATCTAGGATGGAGCAGTGAGGGTACAGATTTCGATATATTACCTTTGATATATCAAATGCCTAATGAAGCACTAAAATTTCATGAGTATCCAAAATATCTTATTAAAGAGGTACCTATATTTCATGACCAGTATCCAAAATTAGCACATTTAAATTTAAAATGGTATGCAGTGCCAATCATTTCCAATATGGATTTAAAAATTGGCGGAATCATTTATCCTACTGCACCGTTTAATGGATGGTATATGGTAACTGAGATAGGTGTACGTAATTTCATAGATAGTTATCGTTATAATCTTTTAGAAAAAGTTGCAGAAGCCTTCGAATTTGATACACTTAAAAATAATTCATTTAATAAGGATCGAGCACTTTTAGAATTAAACTATGCCGTATATCATTCCTTTAAAGCTGAGGGCGTTTCTATTGTCGACCATTTAACTGCCTCAAAGCAGTTTGAAATGTTTGAACGAAATGAACTTAAGCATGATAGACACGTGACTGGTAAATGGTCATGGTTAGCACCACCTTTATCGCCAACGTTAACATCTAACTATCATCATGGTTATGATAATACGATGCGATCAACTAATTTCTACTATAAAAAGAATGAACCTATGAAGTGCCCTTTTCATTAAAATTTTAGGAGTGAAACATGCGATTATATTATTTAGGACCTAAAGGAACTTTCTCTTATCTCGCTTCACAAAAACTTATTTTAGAAAATGATATCGAATATTTAGCTAAGTCAAACCTTCACGAAGCGATCAAAGCAGTCTCAAGTGACGATAACTCAATCGGTATCGTTCCCATAGAAAATTCTATCGAAGGTACGATTAACATCGTAGCTGACGCATTAGCTGAACAAAAAATTTATGCTCATGGTGAAATTCACTTAGATATTGATTTTGCATTGTATGGCTATCCTTCTGATAGTTTACATGACATTAAAAAAGTCTACTCAATCGCGCCTGCTATCAGTCAAACAACCAATTATATACACCAACATCAATTTCTGTACGATTATACAGACAGTACAATTCAAAGTTTAGATAAAATAGCCAAAGGTATAGGTGCTATTGCGCCTTTAGGTAGTGGAGAAACTTATGGATATCAACCTATTGATTTGCATATTCAAGATTATCCGCATAATGTCACACGCTTTTTAATTGTTAAAAATCATACACACTTTGAAGATGATACTAATACAACCATGTTCTTAATTACCCCTCAGTATGATAAACCTGGTTTGTTAGCGAGTGTATTAAATACCTTTGCATTATTTAATATCAACCTCTCATGGATTGAATCACGACCTTTAAAAACTCAATTGGGAATGTACCGCTTCTTCGTACAAGCAGACACACCTGTAACCAACGATGTTAATAAAGTAATTACTATTTTAAAAACGTTAGATTTTACAGTGAATTTAATAGGTTCGTTTAATAAAAGATTTTAGAAATTCAAATATTTAAATAACCCGCTAAACAAAAGTTATTTAGCGGGTTTATTGTTTAATTTATTTATTTTTTAATGATGCTTAAGATTTATTAATATAGTTGCATAGCTATTCGACATTAATTTTTTCGACTTTTAAAAATTCCTCTTCCTGATTAAGAGTTAGATCTTTTATATCCTCTAGATGTAGAGTTTGCGTTGAATCATCGAAATGATTACCTGCTATAAATACATGTTGATGTTTCACATCATTATAACTCCTTATATGAACTGCATCTCTCTCCATCTTTCCTGTAAAGGTATTACCAATCACATTGAAATTTTCCCCTGCTTGTGTACCCATAACTTGACCTGTTTGAGGGTCTGCTGCATTTTTACCATCTTTCACGCCAAGAAATCGTATACCACCATTACATGATTTGAATTCATTTTTTGAAATAAATGTATTCTTAGACTTTAGCGGTGTTAAAGCAAATTCTTTTAGTTTATCAAACACATTATTTCTAATATGAATATTGTCATAAAATTTATTATAGCGACTTGCGTGTGAACCTATTGCACGATTCCATGCTTTCATTTTCGGATGATCAGAATTACCAAAATAACAATTCTCTATAACAACATTCTTAGTAATTGTACCATCAGTTGTGCCAAATTTAGGAAATGCACCTGGCACTTGAATGTCTAATTGAACTGCTTCTGAAAATGAACGATCTCCATCTATGTCGAGAAAACCCTCGAATGAACAATCTGTAATATGTAAGCCATTTAAACCACATGCATCTAATGCATGTCCACCAACTATATTTTTAAAGGTTACGCCGATAAGTTGAATATCTTCAGCATGACCTATACTCATAGCAGTATTGTTGTATGGAAAGTCGCCCCCATTCATATCAAACGTGCCACCTTTAATATAAATATGACTATTTCCAGAATATTTATGGTAAAAAATATAAGGTTTACCATTTTTTAGCAATGCATCTTTCCCTACTCGCAAAAGAACTGCCTCATCATCGAGTAGCAACGTTGTAGAATCATAAATGACTAAAGCTTTTCTAATATGATATGTACCTTTAGGGATAAAAACAGTGTGTTTACCTTTTTTGGCATAATTTAATGCTTTTTGAATTGCTCTTGTGTCTTTATATTTATTTTCTCCAGTTAAACCAAATTCCCTGGCATTAATGAACATTCGGTAATCCCCCCCGTTTTATAAAAAATAATGATTGTATGCTTGATGTGAACTCTATATACTAAAGTTATATTTCATTAATGATATTGTATTTATTTTAAAAATTAATTTTAGTATAAATACACATCAAAAAGTCTTATTTATATATAAATATACCAATATAGTGCTTTTTAAACACATTAGAGGGAGGATGTTTTAATGAATAAAAACGCACTAATTATAGTGGATTATTCTATTGATTTTATTGCGAATGATGGAAAACTTACTTGTGGGAAGCCTGGTCAAGAAATAGAGGATTATATTTTAAGAAGAATTGAAACGTATCTTAACCATCAAGAAGATATCTTTTTTACAATGGATGTCCATTATGAGAATGACCTATACCACCCTGAGACACAACTTTTTCCACCTCATAACATTTATGGAACAAATGGCCGTAGTTTATATGGAAAAGTTGGTGAAATATACGAGAAAAACAAGCATAATTCACAAGTCCATTACTTGGATAAAACAAGATATGATTCATTTTATGGTACACCATTAGATAGTTTGTTGAGGGAACGTGATATTAAAAATGTAGAAATTGTAGGTGTTTGCACGGATATATGTGTGTTACATACAGCGATTTCAGCCTATAACTTAGGTTATAACGTCACAATTCCAAGCCGAGGTGTAGCATCCTTTAACCAAGAAGGGCATATTTGGGCACTAGCGCATTTCCAAAACTCACTAGGTGCTAAGGTAGAAGATTAAACTAAAATCATGCTAAAATGTGATTAAATATAAATGAATAAGGAGATATTGAAAATGACAAAAACTTTTATTTTTGGGCACAAAAATCCAGATACAGATGCAATTTCTTCAGCTATTATCATGGCTGATTTTGAACAACAAACTGGTAACTCTGAAGCAAAAGCTTACCGATTAGGTGAAGTTAGTGCTGAGACACAATACGCTTTAGATTACTTTAAAGTAAAAGCCCCAGAATTATTATCTGAAGACTTAAATAATGAAGATGTTATTTTAGTTGACCATAACGAATTTCAACAAAGTGCTGATTCAATCGCTGACGCATCTGTAAGACACGTGATTGATCACCACCGTATCGCAAATTTCGAAACAGCTTCCCCACTTTATTACAGAGCTGAACCAGTGGGATGTACTGCTACTATTTTATACAAAATGTATAAAGAACGTGGATTTGAAATTAAACCTGAAATTGCTGGTTTAATGATTTCAGCTATAATTTCAGATAGCTTATTATTTAAATCACCTACATGTACTGAAGAAGATGTTAACGCAGCTCAAGCATTAAAAGAAATTGCCAATGTTGATTTAGATAGCTATGGTTTAGATATGCTAAAAGCTGGTGCTTCTACTACTGATAAATCTGCAGAAACCCTATTAGGTATGGATGCTAAATCATTTACTATGGGCGACTATGTCACTCGTATCGCACAAGTTAACACTGTAGATATCGACGAAGTACTTAACCGTAAAGATGAATTAGAAAAAGTAATGTTAGAGATAAGCGCAAACGAAAAATATGACTTATTCGTACTTGTAGTAACTGATATTATCAACAGTGATTCTAAAATTTTAGTTGTCGGCGCTGAAAAAGATAAAGTAGGCGAAGCATTTAATGTTCAATTAGATGATGGTATGGCCTTCTTATCTGGCGTAGTTTCTCGTAAGAAACAAGTGGTACCTCAAATTACTGAAGTATTATCATAATTATTTGAATTAATTTTAAATGAATTTGGGAGCATTTTAAAATGCTCCTTTTTTATTATAAAAAATAACATTAATAGAGCTTTTTTGGGGTATAAATTTGTTAAGTGTCTTATTGTTTTCCTAATTAAAAATTTAAGTGAGTACATAGACCTCTTTTACTACCATAAAAATTTCAGGGAGGTAAAACTTTAAAATGAACGATATTGAACAACAATTTAATATTAGCAAGCAATTTTTCAAAACAAATAAAACTAAAGATTTAAAATTTAGGAAGCACCAATTAAAAGCTTTAAGTAAAAGTATCAAAAATCATGAACAAGCTTTACTAGAAGCACTTAATAAAGATTTAGGAAAAAGCAAAGTAGAAGCTTATGCTACAGAAATTGGTATATTACTAAAAAGCATTAAACTTGCCAGAAAAGAACTAAAAAATTGGGCTAAAACTAAACAAGTTGAAACACCGCTTTATTTATTTCCAACTAAAAGTTATATCAAAAATGAACCCTACGGTACTGTTTTAATTATTGGTCCCTTTAATTATCCTGTACAGCTAGTATTCGAACCTTTAATTGGAGCCATCGCTGCAGGTAATACTGCCATTGTTAAACCCTCTGAACTTACCCCTAACGTAGCAGAAGTAATTCAAGATATAATTCAAGAAACTTTTGAAGAGAATTATATTTCAGTTGTGAAAGGTGGCATTGAGGAAACTCAAAAATTAATTCATTTACCGTTCGACTATATGTTTTTCACTGGTAGCGAAAAAGTTGGTCAAATCATCTATGAATCGGCTGCTAAAAATCTGGTACCTGTTACTTTAGAGTTAGGTGGTAAATCTCCAGTCATTATTGACCAAACTGCAAATTTAAAAGTCGCTAGTGAAAGAATTAGTTTCGGAAAATTTACGAATGCAGGACAAACATGCGTAGCACCTGATTATATACTAATTGATCGAAAAGTAAAAAATGATTTTATTAATGCACTAAAACAAACAATTACAGAATTTTATGGGGAAAACATCAAAGAAAGTCCTGATTTTGGAAGAATTGTTAATCAAAAACATTTCAACCGCTTAAATGAATTATTAGAAACTCATGAGAGTAAAACTATTTTCGGTGGTAAAAGCTTTGAAGAAGATTTATATATTGAACCTACATTAATAGACAATGTTAATCTACAAGATAAAGTTATGCAGGAAGAGATTTTTGGTCCTATTCTACCAATTATTACTTATGATGATTTCGATGAGGCAATTCAAATTATTCAGAGTAAATCTAAACCTTTAAGTTTATATCTTTTTAGTGAGGATGAAAATTCTACACACCGCGTATTAGAGGAATTATCATTCGGTAGCGGAGCTATAAATGATACACTTATGCATTTAGCAAATCCTAATTTACCATTTGGTGGCATTGGGGCTTCAGGTATCGGTCAATATCATGGCAAATATTCTTTTGATACCTTTAGTCATATGAAATCATATACATTTAAATCTACACGTTTAGAATCAAGTATCTATTTCCCGCCTTATAAAGGCAAATTTAAATATATTAAAGCCTTCTTTAAAAATTAAATAATTAACTATAATAACGCTCCATATGTAATTTGGTGTGAATGCATTTCTGAAAGGTAAAATTTTAGTGTACCTTTTAGAATGGCATCGCTTATTAATTACATATGGAGCTTAATCATTTAGAATAAGACGCAAACACCTTCAGGTGCACTTTCGTGGTCATCAATAAATTCAAGTTTTCCTGTGACACTATCTCTTTTAAACACAGTTACTTTAGACTCACCTTCTTGATGAGCACATACTATTAAGTTATCATCCGGCGTAATATTAAAATCTCTAGGAAATTCATCTTTAGTCGGTTGAATATCCACCATTTTTAATGATTTTCCGTTATTAACAACTTCGTAAATAGCTATGCTATCATGACCTCTATTACTTACATATAAATGTTTCTGATCATGAGATAATCTTACCGCAGCTAATTTCGATTCTTCTTTAAAATCTTGAGGTATTGTAAGATGTCTCTCAATTTCTTTAAATTCACCATCATTATATTCAGTTACACTTACATAATTAGATAATTCATGAACTACATATGCGTATTTACCATCTTTACTAAAAGTAATGTGCCTTGTGCCATCCGCTTCTTTAAATTGTGAAACAGCATATTCTTTTAAACCTTGGTCACCATATGTATAAGCAACGATTCTATCTGAGCCTAAATCGGTTGCTACTACATATTTATTATCTGGCGTTTCATTTAAAAAATGGACATGCGGGGATTCCTGCCTTTCATGTGGACCTGTTGGATATTCATGTTCAATTTCTTCAATAAGTTTTTCAATTTCTCCAGTATCTTTATTTAACTTATAAATTCGTGCAATTCCAGCACCATAAACAGCTTCAAATAAATAATTGTTATCACTTGAAATTTGTATATAACATCCTGTTCCATTTTTAGATGCTAAACATTTATTAATTAGTTCTAAATCACTATTTTGCGTTATTTTGAAGCTTGCTACACCACAATTTTCATTTTCTTTAGTAATGGCGTATAAATAGTTTTCATTTCTAGTTAAATATGTAGACGCCTCTATTTCATAACCTGTTTGAACTTCTTTTATTGTCCCTTTTAAATCTTCTAATTCGAAACGGTAAATTCCCTTACCATTTTGCTTAGTATAAGAACCAATATATCCAATAGTCATATTTATCCCTCCGTAAAATTAATCATTATTGGTTTAATTTTAACTATAAGTGTCAGCGATTTACAATTAAAACTTTTGCACTTTCCACTATAGAAAAAATATATGGAAATTGATATTCTATAGTATGTTCATTAAATTTATAATCTATTTACTCTTGCATAGAGAAAGTCGAGTGAATCATTTATGACCTTTATAGCTATTGTTATTTTCGTTATAACTTTAATTTTTGTTATTTGGCAACCAAAAGGATTAAATATAGGAATTACTGCTGTAGCTGGTGCACTTTTAGCTATTATTACAGGCGTTGTATCTCTAACTGATATTGTTACAGTTACAAATATAGTATGGAATGCAACGTTAACTTTCGTTGCTATAATTTTAATATCACTCATTTTAGACCGTATTGGCTTCTTTGAATGGGCTGCTTTGCATATGATTATTGCTTCAAAAGGCTATGGCCTTAGAATGTTTATTTTTATAATGACTTTAGGTGCTGTAGTAGCTTCTCTATTTGCCAATGATGGTGCTGCGCTTATTCTTACACCAATAGTGTTAGCTATGGTAAGGAGCTTAGGTTTTGATAAAAAAACAATATTCCCATTTATTATAGCAAGTGGATTTATAGCCGATACCACTTCCCTACCACTCACTGTCAGTAATTTAGTCAATATCGTTTCAGCTGACTACTTTAACATCACATTTATTCAATATGCTTTAAGAATGATAATTCCAAATTTATTTTCATTTTTAGCAAGCATATTTGTGCTTTGGCTTTATTTTAAAAAATCTCTTCCTAAAAGTACAAATATTGAAGATTTAGCCACACCTCAATCAGTTATAAGAGATAAGAAACTTTTTAAAACGTCTTGGATTATTCTTATTATTTTATTAATAGGTTATTTAACAAGTGAGTTTATTCATGTTCCCGTGGCTTTCATAGCATTAATTATTGCTTTTGTATTCCTACTCTTAGCGAGTCGTTCTAAAGCAGTTAATACTAAAGAAGTTTTAATAGAAGCTCCTTGGAATATAGTTATATTTTCAATTGGTATGTATCTTGTAGTGTATGGATTGAAAAATGTAGGTATAACATTAGTACTAGGGAATATTTTGAATTCTATTTCAAACCATGGGCTATTCAGTAGTATTATGGGTATGGGATTCATTGCAGCCTTCCTCTCTTCTATTATGAATAACTTGCCCACTGTTTTATTAGATGCAATTGCTATTGCTCAATCTAATTCTGAAGGATTAATTCAAGATGGTATGGTCTATGCAAACGTTATTGGCTCTGATTTAGGTCCAAAAATCACTCCAATTGGCTCTTTAGCAACTTTATTGTGGCTTCATGTATTAACTCAAAAAGGTGTTAAAATATCATGGGGAACATATTTTAAAACAGGTATAGTGATTACTATTCCTGTACTATTTATAACGTTACTAGGACTCTATTTTACTCTAATTATTTTTTAAAAATTGAATACACTCTCAAGCTGGCTTAAAATCACAAAAATATAGCCAGCAATTTTGTATTGCAAAATAGAACAAATGTTCGTATAATAGAATTATATCGAACGAGGTGATCTAAAGATGACGGATATAAAGAATGAAACGGATTATCGAAATATTCCACGTGAAATGTTAGATAGGAATATTCCGGCTGGTCGTGGCATGGTTAAATGGGCGCCGTTCGCTACGCTACCCGAACAATTCGAAACTATCCATCAATACATGATTGATCAAAATAAAATAGATAGACCAGTACTTTCAGACGATCAATTAGCTCAATTAAATATCCGCTTGCACGAAGCATTACAAAAATCTCAACCTGTTAATATAAAATATTATGAAGAAGGTTATATTAATTTTGTTAATCTTAATATACATCGCATTGATTCATTAAATCTTGAAATTGAAGGGATAAAGCCAGGTACTACCTATCATCAGAAAGTCCCTATTTTAGATATTGTTGATATTACTTTCTCATAAAAAAAGTTGGCAATAGCTTATTAAAGCATTGCCAACAATTATCTCAAATTAGTACTAAACTATTAGAACTAATTAATTATTATTTTCAATATCTGAAACAATTTCTTTAGTTTTTCTTTCAATATCTTCGAAATCTTTTTTGAAGATATAAGCAAAGGCAACTACACCTACGCCTACTACAACTGTAGTGATAGCTAATAAGCTAAATACAAATTTAAATAAACCTTTAATAAAGTTCCACATTACTTTTCACCTCTAAAATTAATATGCATATCTACAATTCACTATGATAGCATACTTATCTCTATCAATAAATAAATACCCGTTTCAAAAATTAATCATTCTCAACTAAATATATATTTATGGTAATATGTCAATTAAAGATTAATTTAAATAATCAAACTGAAATTAATAACGAGATTCCAAACCAATTGTTACTCTTATAAATAAATATTAACTTAACCACCATGACTTAACAGAATCAGCAATCGCTCTACAACTATCTGAAATCATAGATATCACTCCCATAGATTAAAAAATTCCCTCACTAAAATACAATTCGATTGTAATATTTCATCCATAGTAATTCAATTAACATTAAGTTAATTTACGATTACATTAAAGTAAATATTTGAAATGAAAGGATGACTAACATGCAAAATGTTCAATCCGATATCATGACTTTTCGTGGTTCTCATTATGACTTAGGAGTCGAAACAGCGAAATGGTTACAAAGAACTCCTTTATTAAAAAATCGTGAAAAAGAATGGAAAAAAAGAAATCCAAGATTTGATATCGATGTCAGAGAAACATATAATATTTTTCAAATTTATGCTCCTAAAATTTGGGACGAGCTAATAGGTATGCAAGACGTTTTGAATCTACCTACTAAACAAATTATATTAAATTTTGGACACTATCGTTTTACTGATTTAAAAGATAGTGGTTGTACAGTTTTTAAAGGGAAAGACTATTTACTACGTAATTATGATTATCATCCCTCTACTTATGATGGTCGATATTTACTATACAAACCAAATGATAGTGGTTTAGCTCAAATAGGACCTACTTCTAGAGTAACTGGCAGGATGGATGGAATGAATGAGTATGGTTTATCAATGGCTTATAATTTTATGCATCGCAAGAAACCAGCAAATGGCTTTGTATGCTACATGATAGGTAGACTTATACTTGAATATTGTAAAAACGTTAATGAAGCTATACAACTTTTAAAAGAATTACCTCATAGAAGCTCTTTTAGTTATATTTTAATGGATAAAGAATCTAATTATGCCATTGTCGAAGTAACACCTCGTTCTATAGATATTAGATATGAACCTATATGTACGAATCACTTTGAATTATTAACACATGAAAATCGTAACTACACTAAAGAATCTAAAGAACGGTTGGAGAGAGTGATTAACACCACAAGAAGTGATTTAAGAAAAGAAAATGCTTTTAAATTATTTAATGACCCTCAATATAATATTTATAGTAAATTATTTAAGAGTTGGTCTGGAACAATTCACACATCGTTATACGAACCTCAAACTTTAACAACGTGGATAGGACTTGGAGAAAATAGTTCTCCGACTAAAATAGACTTTTATCAATGGCTTAAAAATAATACTCTAACAATAAATCAACTAAACGGAAAAATTGATACCGATTTAACATTTGCCACATATTAAAATAATTTTTCAAAAATAGAATAAAACCCATAAATGAGTGATTGTACAACACTCATTTATGGGTTAATAATCAAATATTTAAATAAAAAATGCGTTACTTAATTGATGACAATATCACCATCAACCGTATAAAATTCCAAAATGTTTTTACTCTTACCTACTTTACCATCTTTAAAATTATTATTATTGACTACTTTTTCACCACGTCCAGGATGTAACTTAAGTAGTGTGTTTTTAGGCTTAGCTTCAAAGTTATAATTTATATCTCCTTTTTTTGTTGAAGCTTTAATATCATTCGAAGATTTCATTTTATTCATATTAATATCTCCCTCATTCAATAGGAAGATTGAATCTTGGAATTCGCTACGGCTAAGAGTCAACTTACCAGTATCGATTTTTAAGTTTCCTTTTTTAACTGATGAATCACAAATATAAGCTAAGCTATTTGAACCATCCACATTTAAATATTTTAAATTTGAATGTTCCATAGAAAAGTGACGACTATTTATTATTGTGGCACTTGATGCATTAAAATTCCTCAAATGTACATCACCTATTACGGATTTAGCGCTAAGATCTTTCAATTGTTTATCTGGTACTGTAATGGTGAGTTTTTTCTTATTATAATGAAAAGGATTAAAGTTTAATCCGTATCCTCTATTAGTAGCACGTTTCTCGGTAACTTTGAGCATTTTACCTTTTTTAGATACATATACATCGTTATCACCTTGATAATCCACTTTGAATTTATTACCTTTAACAATGTTTATTTCAGAACCAATTGTACTTACTGACAACTGACTGAAATGATTATTAAAAGTCTTATTATAGTTTTGCTTTTCATATTTAGCTTTATCAAAAGCAAACCAAGTAACTGTTCCACTGATAAAGAAAATTGCAAATATAATTAAACCGCTAATGAAAAGCTTCCTCATTTCCTAACGCTTCCTTTAACTGTTTTAATGTACCATGATAAATATTTCAATATTAAATTATGTACTAATCCAATAATTTTTAATGTTAAAACAATAAAAATAATTCCTAAACCTGTTAAAGAGATAGAGAATAATATATTACTCAGTGAATTATAAAACCCATTAATTATCGAATAACTAATAAGGATCAATGGGGAGAATAGTAAACAGACTGCTGTAAACACCAAAAGTAAAATCAGAAATGCAATAATCGCTACTGGAACTAATATAATAAATAATGAAAGTATACCTAGACTTAAGGAGGCTATAATAGCTCTAGTTATGTTTTGGATTGTTGGTTTTGATTTAGCATAACTGATAGCACTTTTAGCTTTTATCTCTTTTGCTATATCATACGGATCTTTCAATTTATTCACTATTTGTTCTTCACTTCTACCTTTTAACTCTTCTTCATAGAATAAATTTTCATATTCGTACATTTTATTATCTTTTTCTCGTCTAGGAAGATCATCTAAAGCTAATTCTAATTCATTTAAAAAAGTAATTTTATCCATGTATCGTCACTCTTCCTGAATTTGAATTAAAGAATAGTTATCAAGATTTATCATTTACTGAAAAACTCTATTCTTTTTACGATATCATCTTTATATAATATATTCAGTTTCATTTTATTTTGGCGGTCAGTATATGTAATAGATTTATAATGCTTACCAACCATATGTCTTTTATAACTATCTCCTAACTCGTTAATAACATCATCAATTGAGTCACCTATTCTAACTCCGAAATTCGTTTTAACACTTTTATCCTTGATTAAAACAATTCCTTTAACAATGTGCTTTTTATTTTTCACTTTAACCGTTAAATCCTTATGCTTTTCGTCATTATAAAATTTAAATCGATCTAATTTAATTTTTTTATTAATGACATACCCTTTCTGATTAAAACGATCATTTAAACCTATATCATTCACAGTATAATTGGATAAATCTACTGTTTTAATACTTCTATAGTACATAATTCCGAAAAGTAGAATAATTGCTCCAATTAAAAAAAGGGTTGAAATCACCCATCTGTTTTGTATACGCACTTGAGTCACCACTTTCACTCTTGTTCTATTAAATATAGCATATGAAATTTGGAGTTTCATCTAACAACTTAGTCACATTCATAATTAAATTATGATTGAGTTAATTTAATATCTTTAAAGTTAAAAAATTGTTATAATATTCTAAATAATTAAGGAGGTTATTTCTATGACTAATTTAGAAACTTATTTTAAAAAAAGTCAGCCACTAGAAGAGTACATTGACCGAATGAAAGATAATAGAAATAATTTATTATCAATATACAAATCCTTTAAATTACCAGAAGAAGATGACCGTATTACAAAGCTTAAAGATGCAAATTACTCAAAGGTATTAGTCATCACTGAAGATTGGTGTGGTGATGCAATGATGAACCTTCCAATACTTAAACGTGTAAGTGAAGAATTAAATTTAGAAGTTAGAGTATTTCATAGAGATGACGACACACGTTTAATTGATCAATATCTTACAAATGGTAAGTCTAGATCGATTCCTATTTTTGTTTTTATGAACAGTGCATATGAACAAATAACCGTATGGGGACCTAGAGCTAAGGAAGTCGAAAAATTTGTTGTTGATTTGAGAAATGATAAATTACCAGATAAAGATCATCCTCAATATGATGATAAAGTTAAAGAAACTCACTTACTTATTTCAAATAGATTTAAAACAGATTCATCATTTTGGAAAAATGTATATAACTCCATAATTAATCAGCTTTTATATAAATAAATACTGAGGCTAAAGCCTCAGTATTTTTGAACTTAAATATCTCGTTTAGCAGCATATAAGATGTTAGCTACAAATAATACTACTATTGAAGCAATTGAAATAAACCATTGCCAATGCGAGAATTTAATCTCCTCTGTCATTTTCTCAGTGAGATAAGTAAATGGAATATATTTAAATGATTTTTGAATATCGTCACCAATATTTGGAATTAAACCTATTAAAGGTTGCACAAATGGAACGATAAGTAATAAGAAAATACCTAAAGTAAAGATTACTGCCGGCTTTTCAATAATTAACGTAAGTAATAATAAGAATAAGCCAAAGAATAAGAAAAATATAAGGTAAAACCATATATTATTTAAGAATTTATCTCCGTCAACATTTGAACCTTTTGTAGATGCTTGAATAACAATAATTACAAGATATTGAAGTAAAGTAAATAAGAAAGAAATTAATATCATTGAAATTGTTTTAGCATTAATATAACCAATACGACTACTTACCTTACTCATATATAATTGAATTGTACCTTGAGAATAATCTCTAGTGATAGTTTTAATGATAAATAATAATCCCGCGAATAAGAATAACCAGTTGGCCAGTACGAAGACCATTTCGTTATTTACTTCATGAGACTTGCTATATGCTGCTTGCATACTTGCTTGGAAGACTGTCATTCCTATAACTAGTATTAATGCAAGATATGTTAAAGGACTTTTTAAAATACTAATTAAATCGAACTTGACTAGCTGTAAACTTCTCATTATTTATCACCTCTTTGATTAATATTAAAGTAAGTATCACGTAGAGAACTTTTACGCGTTTCAATATACTTAGGATAAACACCTTGTTCAGACAATGATTTTAATAGTGGTTTATAGTCTCTTTGAGCTTTAATGATAATCTCACCAGCATCTTTTTGTGATTGTTGCACTTTATAATGTTCAGTTAGATATTCTAAAGTTTTATTAAAATCATCATGTTCAATAGTAATGATTGTACTATCTTCTGGTCCCCCATCTTTCATGTTCACATCTTGAACAAAGTTACCATCTCTAAGGAAGACAGCTCTATCACAAATAAGTTCAATATCTTCTAATTTATGACTTGAAATTAATATTTTCATATCTAATTGTTTGACTAATGATTGGATAGTTTTTAAAACATCAATTGATCCATCTGGATCCATACCATTTGTAGGCTCATCTAAAATTAAATATTTTGGTTTATTCATAAGAGAGACCGCAATGGCTAATTTCTGTTTCATACCCATTGAATATTTTTTCACTTTTTTCTTAATATAAGGTCTCATACCAAAAGCATCAATAATGTGATCAGAATACTCTTTATCAAAGCCTTTGCCTAAAACTTGAGCGAACAATTTTAAATTATATAAACCTGACTTGTTGTCATAAAGTTTAGGATGTTCGATTAAGTAACCTACGTTTTCATCTTTAGATAAATCAACTTTCCCTTGGTAATTAATAATATTACCATTCATGACTTTCATTAATGTTGTTTTACCAACACCGTTTTTACCTATAAGACCAACTATTTGGCTATTTCCAAAATCAAAGTTTATATCGTCAATAACTGTATTTTGACCATATTTTTTAGTGATTTGTTCTAATTTCATAGTAGACCCCCTTAAGTGGTTAATGTTTTATTTTTCTAATTTGAATTAAATAATTCACTACTAAACTTATGATGCTAATAATCAATAGGCCATAATTTAAGAAGTACGAATATACAACTGGAATATGACTATCTTTGTGAACTAAAACGTTTATTAAGATAAATAAAGTAGATAAGACAAATGGTAATACAATGATAACTCCAAATACATATGCTAAATAAGGCACGTCTTTATGTTTCTGTTCTGTACTTTTATTAAAAGCGATAGGGATTGAAAAGAAATTCGCTATTATAAAAGAATAGGTTGTAGAAAAAGTTATCGAATCTGTCTTTATTGAACTTGTTTCATAGCCATATAAACTTATGATTATTGCACCAATAATTGTTAAAACTATGCAACTGATGTAATTTGCATTTAATAAATCTCTCCTTGAAACTGGCAGACTACCAAAAAATAAGTAAGACTGAGATCCACCTAATCTACGATTGATTCTAAATAAATGTCCAGCATCAACTAAGCATATAATAGTTAATATAATACCTATAGGTCCTGAAATAACAAGATACGGTAAATGTTGCCTATCGATTAAGTGATAAAACGGAAAGAATATGAGTAATAAACCATAAATCAAAAGTGTCCATCTTCGAAGTTTAAGATTTCTTATTAATAATTGTTTCATATTAGTTTCTCATTTCGTTGGTGATATTTGAAATCTAGTTGATTTTTATTTTTTTCTAAATATATCATTAGTTCTTCAATTGATGGATTTTTAATTTCTACTCTATTTCCAAATAATTCTTTAAATGTTTGGTAGTGTTCAGTGAGGCCTATGTAGCCAGTTTTTCTAACTTCTTTATAAATTAACAATTCCTCCAACTCCACATCTAAGTCTTCATTGGAACCACTAATAATTTTATATTTTTCAAATAAAGTGTCTCGTGATTCATTAAAAATAATTTGACCATCACGTAAATAAACTATATAATCCGCAATTTTTTCTAAATCAGATATGATATGTGTCGATATGAAGACTGTTTTATCTTCATCAATTAATTCTTGTTGAATAATCTCAAGTAGTTCATTTCTAACTAAAGGATCTAGTCCAGATGTGGGCTCATCTAAGATGAATAATTCAGCATGGTGACTAAATGCAATAGCTAGTGACAATTTCATTTTCATACCTGTTGAAAAAGTTTTGATTTTCTTCTTATAAGGTAATTGAAAAAATTGAAGATAGCTCATAAAAATTTTATGATCCCAATTTTTATAAAACGGGGCGACGATATTCTCTAACTTTTTAATGGTCCATTTGTCATTAAAATACGTTTCGGAATAAACGAAGCCTATTTTATTTTTTATTTCTACTGCACTATCCTTCATTTGTTCATTAAATACAGAAATTTGACCATTTTTAGATTGAATTAAATCCATAATTAAACGAATAACTGTAGT
The DNA here is from genome assembly GCF_001837405.1 of Staphylococcus sp. HMSC067F07. Taxonomy (NCBI): domain Bacteria; kingdom Bacillati; phylum Bacillota; class Bacilli; order Caryophanales; family Staphylococcaceae; genus Staphylococcus; species Staphylococcus sp. HMSC067F07. The sequence goes on from NZ_KV832235.1 coordinate 71,055, forward strand.
TTTACCAGCACCATTCCCACCTATAAAACCAGTAACAAAGCCTTTAGGAACTTCAAAGGAGATATCTTTCAACTGAAAATCTTTTGTTTGATAACTTACATTCTTAAGCTCAATCGCATTCATCAGTCTTCCTCCTCATAAATTAAAGACAATATTTCAGTCAATTCTTCTAAAGGCATCCCAATTGTTTTTGCTTCTTTTGACATTGTTTTAGCCAAATTTTCAATTACAAAGAACTGCTTTTCTTTAAGAATTGAGTTATCTTGTTCCTTCACAAAGGTACCTTTACCTCTTATAGTTGTCACAAATCCATCCTTTTCTAAATCTTCATAAGCTCGTTTTGTAGTAATTAAACTCACTTGTAAATCTTTAGCTAACTCACGCATTGATGGAAGGTGTTCGCCAGGAGCAACATAACCTTTCAAAATATTTTCTTTAATTTGTTGCTTGATTTGTTCATAAATGGGATATTCACTGTTGTTTTTCAAAATTAATTTCATTGATGTCCCCCTTTTCTTCTGTATATACATAATATATACAATATATACAGATTTGTAAAGTGTATATACTAAATTCTGTGAAAAATCCTATATATCAAGAGAATATTGAGTATAAACAATATATACAAAAAGACTTAAGAGAACGATACACTTCCCTTAAGTCTTAAATAATGTACACTATTTTTTTCTCCGTTTATTACTTCTATCGATAAAAGCACAAATCATAAACATAATTGCAGCAAGTAGCAATTTAATTCCTTGCTCTTCATGACCTGTAGCTTGAAGATAATAGCCTACTACAAATAGCACAATTGCTAGTCCAACGAATATTTTTGTTAAGTGCTTCATTTTATTCACCTCAACACATAAAAAGTATATCAAATAATACCAGGTATAAAAACGGTATATGAGTTTAACTTTTCCAATAATTTAGAAGACGATATCAAATTTAGGAGTTACCACAATTAAATATTGATTGCGGTCAATTTAGTACAATGTTACAATAAACTTGTATCCACGAATTATACTACACAACCCCAGGTCTGGTACCAGCAGACTTGGGGTTTTTTGTGTTCGGTCATCTACTTGTCTTTCCATTTAATTTCTAACCAAATACGAAAGACGACAAGTACGCCACCTGTAATCAATGTTATTAAACCATCTTGCCACCACGTCATTATACTACACCTCCCAGAATTGATTAGTGTCATATAATTTGATGACCTAAACATATTCTAACACAAATTATAGAACATATGTTCGCTATTAGTGATAAAATTTATTTTCCTAATTCCCTATCATCAATGCTTTATCTTTATTCAAATTAAAGATAATATATATATAAACACTTTATTAAAGAGAGGTTAGAAAATGACAAGCCCTTTAGCCGAAAATTTAAATAACGAATTACAACAATCCAATCCAGAAGTATATGACATGTTATCTGACTTAGGTAAAGAAATGTTCTATCCTAAAGGTATTCTATCTCAATCTGCTGATGCCAAAAGTACTAAATATAATGCTACGATTGGTATGGCAACAAATGATGAAGGTAAAATGTATGCTGATTCATTGAATAATATATTTAATGAATTAACTCCAGATGAAGTTTTTCCATATGCACCTCCACAAGGTATTGAAGACTTACGTGACTTATGGCAAATTAAAATGCTAAATGAAAATCCTGATTTATCAAAAGAAGCGATAAGTAGACCCATCGTGACTAATGCTTTAACTCATGGATTATCTTTAGTTGCAGACTTATTCGTAGATGAAAATGATACTATTTTATTACCAACGCACAATTGGGGCAACTATAAACTAGTGTTCAACACTCGCCATAAAGCCAATATCGAAACATATCCTATTTTCAATGAAGAAGGACATTATACAACTGATTCACTAGTGGAAACTTTAGAAAACTTTAATAAAGATAAAGTAATCATGATTCTAAATTATCCAAATAATCCAACAGGTTATACACCGAAAGCTGAAGAAGTTAAAACTATCGTTAATGCTATTGAAACACTTGCTAATAAAGGAACAAAAGTGATTGCAGTAGTTGATGATGCTTACTATGGTTTATTCTATGAAGATGTATACACACAATCTATTTTTACGGCTTTATCACAGGTGAATTCTTATAATATTTTACCTGTACGCTTAGATGGTGCTACTAAAGAATTTTTTGCTTGGGGATTCCGTGTAGGCTTCATGACTTTTGGTACTAAAAATGAAATAACTCAAAATGTACTTGAAGCAAAAGTTAAAGGTTTAATTCGAAGTAATATTTCAAGCGGGCCATTACCATCCCAAAGTGCTATCAAGCATGTTCTAAAAAATAATAAACAATTTGATAAAGAAATTGAGGAGAATATTCAAACATTAAAAGATCGATACGAAGTTACTAAGGAAGTTGTTTATGATGAGAAATATGCAGACTATTGGAAAGCATATGATTTTAATTCAGGTTACTTCATGGCATTAAAAGTTAAGCATGTTGATCCAGAAATATTACGCAAACATTTAATTGATAAATATTCAATAGGTATTATTGCCTTAAATGATACGGATATTCGAATTGCCTTTAGTTGTGTTGAAAAAGACGATATTCCTCACGTGTTTGAGTCTATCGCTAAAGCTATTGATGATCTAAAATAGAAAAAGAAGAGTTGCTCTCATAAATATTTAGAGCAACTCTTCTTTTTTTAAATCTCTTTTTTACGTGATTTACGTAATAACATTAAACCAAGAATTAGAATACTGGATAGTAATGTATTATTTGCTTTTTCACTTTCACCAGTATGTGGCAATTCTAAGAGTTTATCCTTTTTGGTATACATCATTTCATTACTTCTATCATTCAATTTCACTTTTAAAGATTTAATTTTATAGCTTTCTTTACTTGTAACTTTAGTAGGTGCTTTTATACTAATAGCTATACTTGCGTCACTATTGCCTTTATACTCTCTAGCGATTATTTCACTACCATCTTTAACAGCTAGATGAGTTATTTTTATTTCTCCTGTGTGAGCGTTTAAAATAATACCTTCTATAACTTGGTCTACAGACCACTCTGAACCGTTTTTATAAACATTTATATATATCGCCTTACCTTTTTTATTTTTAAAATTAATTTCAACTTTAGTTGCTTCAATTCTAGGCTTTATAATAACTATAGCTTCTTTTTCATTTACAGTCACAATTGGAGGTTCAGGTGCATTTTCTTTACGTGGCATAATCACACTATTTAATTTACTATGGTCGCTATTACCATGTACTTCACTTGCAGTAATTTCACTTTCAGGATAAACAACGTAATAGTCTATAGTTACCTTACCAGTAGCGGGTTCTATAGTGATGCCCGTTATATCTTTACTCAAGCTCCAAGTACCTTCATCTTTACTTGCGATGATTGTATCAGATTGCCCTTCTGGATTTATATATTCGATTTCAATTTTTGTAGATAAACCGCTTGGTATTATACTCACATTTACTTTACTTTCATCTTTCTCAACTATTGGTGCATCTGGTGTTGCTTCTTTTCGTGGCATAGTCACTTTACTTTCTGGAC
>NZ_KV832235.1:74727-75381 GCF_001837405.1 Staphylococcus sp. HMSC067F07
TGATTCACCTTTTGGTGTAACTTCAACATTGACGCGTTCTTCATTCGCTTCAATTGTTGGAGAATCCGGTGTTGACTCTTTTCGTGGCATAGTCACTTTACTTTCTGGACTTGTGTTACTATTACCTTTTGTTTCAGTAGCTACAACTTCGCTTTCTGCTTGTACAGCTGGGTGGCCTAGTGTGACTTTTCCAGTATATTCATCTAATTGAATATGTGGCACTTCTTTATTGAGTGACCATATTTCCTCTTTTTTGATTGCGATAATTGAATCAGGTTGACCTTCTGAATTTGTATAATTGATAATTAATTTCGTTGATTCACCTTTTGGTGTAACTTCAACATTGACGTGTTCTTCATTTGCTTCGATAGCTGGCGACTCTGGTGTTACTTCTTTTCGTGGCATATTTATTTTACTTTCTGTACTTGTATCACTATTACCTTTTGTTTCAGTAGCTACAACTTCGCTTTCTGCTTGTACAGCTGGGTGGCCTAGTGTGACTTTTCCAGTATATTCATCTAATTGAATATGTGGCACTTCTTTATTGAGTGACCATGTTCCCTCTTTTTTGCTTGCGATGATTGAATCAGGTTGGCCGTCTGAATTTGTATAATTGATCACTAATTTTGTTGATTCACCTTTTGGTGTAACTTC
>NZ_KV832236.1:0-5390 GCF_001837405.1 Staphylococcus sp. HMSC067F07
GTCACGCAGGAGATCGCGGGTTCGATTCCCGTCGGGACCGTATTGCCTACCCAATAGGGTAGGCATTTTTTATACCTTCATATCCGTTTTATTCCTGTTACAATCCATCCACTCATATAAAGTAATAACTCTATCCTCACCCAGACATAACGCTCACTTTACAATATCCATGACGTTGCAATAAAAACTTAACATTTACGCTATTTGTTTACATTTTCAAAAGGGAGAATCGCATAAGCATACGTTTTACACCAAATATTTATATTACAAAATAATGAAAACACTGATATATAGATAATTTGAGCTATTTGCAACTGTTCAACATATTTTGTAATACAGTATTTCAATGGTAAAATTATAAATAATATTATTCTATAATTTTTAATACAAAAATAGAATTACCCGTTCATAAATGGTAAATTATATATTAGGTAACTATGCGCTATATATATTACATACATCACCTTTCACAAGGTATAATAGAGAAAAATATAGCCTTCACATAATTAAACGAACGGAAGAATTACACTTTGAGAAAAGAGGTTAAAATATATGGCTAGAAAAGTTGTTGTTGTCGACGATGAAAAACCAATTGCTGATATTTTAGAATTTAATTTGAAGAAAGAGGGATACGAAGTATTCTGCGCTTACGATGGTAACGATGCAGTAGATTTAATCTATGAAGAAGAACCAGATATCGTACTCTTAGACATCATGTTACCAGGCAGAGATGGCATGGAAGTATGTCGCGAAGTACGTAAAAAATTCGAAATGCCAATCATCATGTTAACAGCGAAAGACTCAGAAATTGATAAAGTATTAGGACTTGAACTTGGTGCAGACGACTATGTAACAAAACCTTTCAGCACGCGTGAACTTATCGCACGTGTGAAAGCAAACTTACGTCGCCATTATTCACAACCAGCTCAAGAAGTGAGTGGCGCTACAAATGAAATAACAATCAAAGATATCGTCATCTACCCAGACGCTTACTCAATTAAAAAACGTGGTGAAGATATCGAATTAACACATCGTGAATTTGAATTATTCCACTACCTTTCTAAACATATGGGTCAAGTAATGACACGTGAACATTTATTACAAACAGTGTGGGGTTATGATTATTTCGGTGACGTACGTACAGTTGACGTAACGATTCGTCGTTTACGCGAAAAAATTGAAGACGATCCATCGCACCCAGAATACATTGTGACACGTAGAGGCGTTGGATACTTCCTCCAACAACATGATTAGAGGCAACATCCTATGAAGTGGCTTAAACAATTACAATCCCTTCACACTAAACTCGTTATTGTTTATGTATTACTGATTATTATTGGTATGCAAATCATCGGTTTGTATTTTACTAATAGTTTAGAAAAAGAATTACTAGATAATTTTAAAAAGAACATAACGCAATATGCGAAGCAGTTAGATGTTAATATAGAAAAAGTTTATAACGATAATGACAAAGGTACGGTAAACGCTCAAAAGGATATCCAAAACCTTTTGAGTGAATATGCCAACCGTCAAGAAATCGGAGAAATTCGCTTCGTTGATAAAGACCAAATTATTATGGCTACGACAAAGCAGTCTAACCGTAGTCTAATTAATCAAAAAGCGAATGACGGTTCCGTCCAAAAGGCACTTTCTCTCGGTGAAACCAACAACCACATGGTCCTTAAAGACTATGGTAGTGGTAAGGAACGTGTCTGGGTTTATAACATACCAGTTAAAGTCGACAAACAAACTATCGGTGATATTTACATAGAATCGAAAATCAACGACGTATATAACCAACTCAATAACATTAACCAAATCTTTATCGTCGGTACAGCTATATCATTATTCATCACAGTAATCCTCGGTTTCTTTATCGCCCGAACGATTACCAAACCAATTACCGATATGCGTAACCAGACTGTTGAGATGTCTAAGGGTAACTATACTCAACGTGTGAAGATTTATGGTAACGACGAAATCGGTGAGCTCGCACTTGCTTTCAACAACCTATCTAAACGTGTGCAAGAGGCGCAGGCTAACACCGAAAGTGAGAAACGCCGTCTAGATTCAGTTATCACACATATGAGTGATGGTATCCTCGCGACAGATCGCCGTGGACGCGTGCGTATTGCGAATGATATGGCGCTTAAGATGCTCGGTCTCGCGAAAGAAGACGTTATCGGCTATTACATGCTCGGTCTTCTTAACCTTGAAAATGAATTCTCACTAGACGAAATTCAAGAAAATAATGATTCCTTCTTATTAGATATTAACGAAGAAGAGGGCATTATTGCACGTGTCAACTTTAGTACCATCGTGCAAGAAACAGGATTCGTCACAGGTTACATTGCCGTGTTACATGATGTAACAGAACAACAACAAGTTGAACGTGAACGTCGCGAATTCGTAGCAAACGTTTCACACGAACTACGTACGCCACTCACATCAATGAACAGCTATATCGAAGCACTCGAAGAAGGCGCTTGGCAAGATGAAAGCCTTGCACCACAATTCTTATCCGTTACACGTGAAGAAACAGAACGTATGATACGACTCGTTAACGACTTACTCCAATTATCCAAAATGGACAACGAGTCAGACCAAATTACTAAAGAAATCGTTGACTTCAACATGTACATTAATAAAATTATTAATCGACATGAAATGGCAGCGAAAGATACAACATTCGTAAGAGAAATCCCACAACAAACAATATTCACAGAAATCGATCCAGATAAGATGACACAAGTATTCGACAACGTTATCACTAACGCAATGAAATATTCACGTGGTGATAAACGAGTTGAGTTTCATGTGAAACAAAATGCACTTTACAATAGAATGACCATTCGTATAAAAGATAATGGTATTGGAATTCCAATCAATAAAGTAGATAAAATATTCGATAGATTCTACCGTGTTGATAAAGCACGTACACGTAAGATGGGTGGTACAGGACTCGGTCTCGCAATTTCCAAAGAAATTGTAGAAGCGCACAATGGACGCATCTGGGCAAACAGCGTAGAAGGTCAAGGTACGTCTATCTTCATCACACTTCCTTGTGAAATCATTGAAGACGGTGATTGGGATGAATAGTAAAGAACATATTAAATCAATTATCCTAGGTCTTCTCGTACTCATCAGTATCGTTTTGACATACTTGGTCTGGAACTATACACCAGACCTCAATAATGTTACTAACTCAGATAGCAGTAAAAAGAACGAGCCGAAACCACTAAGTAAACCTATGACAGCAAGCATGGAAGGCACGGTTACACCATTTCAGATCATTCATTCAAAGGATGATAAACCACAAGGAACGGTCTCAACAGGTGATGCACTTGATAGCATTACGAAGCCATTGAAGAATCAAGAAGTTAAATCTGTGTCACATATGCGCAGAGATCATAACCTTGTTATACCAGAACTAAGTAATGACTTTACCGTGCTAGATTTCACATACGATTTACCTTTAACGACATACTTAAGTCAGGTATTGAACATCGATGCGAACGTACCCAACCACTTTAACTTCAATCGATTACTTATAGACCAAGATAATGACAATCACGTGGTGCTTTATGCGATAAGTAAAGACCGTCACGAAGTCGTGAAATTAAAAACATCAGCACAAGGTAAAAATATAGATAGCGCCTTAGACAGTATTAAGTCAGATATGCAACCATATACTGAAATCATCACTAATAAAGACACTATCGATAAAGCAACACACGTCTTCGCGCCAAGTAAACCTAAAGACTTAAAATCATATCGTATGGTCTTCTCAACAATGAACGTCGAACGAATGAATTCCATTCTCTTTGAAGATTCAACTATCGTACGAAGCTCTCAAAGTGGTGCGACAACATATAACAACAACACAGGCGTCGCGAACTATGACGATAACAGTGAAATGTATCATTATAAAAACCTATCTGAAGACGCGAAAAGCTCAAGCAATATGGAAGAAACAATTCCAGGTACCTTTGAATTTATCAACGGCCATGGTGGATTCCTTAACGAAGATTATCGTTTATTCAGTACAGATAATAAGACAGGTAAACTGACTTACCAACGCTTCTTGAATGGTTACCCTACATTCAACAACCAGAATTTAAATGAAATTCAAGTCACATGGGGTAAAAAAGGCGTCTTCGATTACCAACGCTCATTACTTAAGAGCAGCGTTCAACTGAACAGTGAAGAACCTAAGACCTTACCTACAGCCGAATCCGTTCGTTCAGCACTTGCCAATAATAATAATATTGACTTTGAAAAGGTAACCAACATTGCAGTCGGCTATGATATGGATGACAAACCAGATAAAGATGATATAGAAGTTCAACGCAATAGTGAATTCACACCACAATGGTACGTAGAATACGATGGCAATTGGTACGCCTATAAAGATGGGAGGCTTGAATAAATGAATTGGAAACGCACAAAGACGCTATTCATTTTCGTATTTATTCTCGTCAACATCTTACTCGTCATGATATACATCGATAAAGTCAATAAAGCACAGATTAATGACGCAGAAAGTGGGAACAACGTTAATTTTCAACAAGAAGAAATTAAAGTCCCTACAGACGTACTTAATAAGAAAGTTAAAGATACGAAACTCGCACAAATCACAGCACGCTCTAAAGACTTCTCGAGCTACGCTAAAGAACATTCAAGCTTAGATACATCAGACAAAAACAAGACATTAGAAGGCGATATAGACAAAACTGTGAAAGTAAGCGATAAGAACCTAAAAGACATTAAAGATTTTATTGCAGATAGTATTTATAACGGTAAACAATATCAATTGAGTGATCTAAGTTCAGATAAAATCACTTACGAACAAACCTTTGAAGGTTATCCTATTATGAATAACAATAAAGCCCGTTTAACCTTTAATTTAAATGATGGAAAAGCAACAAGCTACAAACAAACAGCGATGAATAATATCCATATCGCAGAAGGGTCAAATAGTACTAAGAAACAAGTCATTAGCCCACGTAAAGCCGTCGAAGCACTTTACTTCAACAGATATCTAAAACGAAACGACCAAGTCATCGACGCACGCCTAGGCTATTACTCAGTCGTCAAAGAAACCAACGTACAATTACTACAACCCAACTGGGAAATTAAAGTTAAACACCACGGTAAAGACAACATAGAAACCTATTACGTCGAAGCCACCACCAAAAACCCAAAAGTTATAAATTAAGGTGCTAAGAAAAGCGCTTAGGTCGCGAGCAATAACTAGCATCAAGCGAAAATTGTTCCTCAAATTTTAGCGCGATGCGTATTATTGTCGAACGACCTGCTTTTCGAAGCCCGTCAATTAAGGTGCGAAAGTGAGCGTTTAGGTTTTGAGCAGAACCGAAAAGCGAGCAAAA
>NZ_KV832237.1:0-340998 GCF_001837405.1 Staphylococcus sp. HMSC067F07
AACAAGGCTAACAATAACGAATTAGTTACTGCTAAAAATCAATTACAAGCAGCTTTAAATCAACCTGATCCAACACATGGTATGACTCCTCAAACAATTACAAATTACAATGCCAAAAAACAAGCGGCACAAGCTGAACTTCAAAAAGCTGATCAAGTAATTAATAATGGCGATGCTACTGCTCAACAAATTGCGGATGAAAAATCTAAAGTTAATCAAGCATTGCAAGCACTTAATGATGCTAAGCAACATTTAACTGCTGATACAAGTAAATTACAAAATGCATTGAATGGATTGAATAGAACAGGTGATACTAACAATAAAAAACCAAATAGTATTGAATCTTATAATAAAGCGATGCAAGCATTACAATCTCAAATTACTGCTGCTAAAAATAATGCAAATACAGTAATTCAAAAGGCTATTCGCACTGTAAATGAAGTGGATCAAGCTTTACAAGAAGTAAATCAAGTTAACCAACAATTAACTGAAGCGATTAATAAACTTCAACCTTTAGCAAATAATGAAGCACTGAAAGTAGCGAGAACTAAACTTGAAGATAAAATAAATGAAATTATTCATACGGAAGGTATGACGCAACAGTCTGTAAATGCTTATCAACATGCCAAACAAGAAGCTCAAGCTGAGTCAAATTTAGCTCAAGCTTTAATTAATAATGGTAATGCTACTGATCAAGAGATTTCAACAGAAATAGAAAAAGTAAACCAAAAACTTGATAATTTATCATCAGCGATAAATGGTTTAACTGTTAATAAAGAACCTCTAGAATCAGCAAAACAACAATTACAAAACAATATTGATTCTGCCCCTAGTACTGTGGGTATGACAAAGCAGTCTGTTCAAGTCTACAATCAAAAACTGCAAGCGGCTAAAGATGAAATCAATACTATTAATAACGTACTTGCTAACAACCCTAATGTTGAAGCTATTAATACTAATAAAGCGACCGCAGAGCGAATTAATAATGAATTAACTCAAGCTAAACAAGCGCTCAAAGTTGATATACAACCTTTAAAAACAGCTATGAAAAATATTCAAACAGCAATTGACGCAGGTACTAACACTGACGGTATGACATCCGACTCAGTTGAAGATTTTAATGATTCGTTGAGTGAAGCACTTAGTGAAAAAACAAAAATCAATAAATTAACAAGACACCCAGATACTCTAACAGTAGAACAAGTCAACCAAGCAGTGGCAGATGCTAATCAAGTCATTAAGAATCTAAATCACGCTCGCGATTCTTTAATACCTGACAAAGATCCACTCGAAATAGCTAAGCAAGCACTTGAAAATAGCATCACTCAGCAAACTGATACAGAGGGCATGACTACACTATCTTTACAAAACTATAATGAAAAATTAGAAGCCGCTAAACAAGAATTAAATAAAGATAAAGGTATATTAAGCGGAAGTCCTACAGTAGCAGAGATTAGAGCAGCCGCACGTGAGACAAGTAAAATTCAACAGGCTTTAGATAACGCAAGATCCCGATTAGTTTTAGATAGACAGCCATTTATTACACATATCAATGGTGAAGGAAATCTTAACTCACCACAAAAAGAGAACTTTATTCAACAAATTAATAGCGCTGGTAATTATCGTGACTTAAAAGCTATTCAAAATAACGCTGACATATTAAATCAAGCTATGAAAACTTTAGCTGACAGCATTTCTAATTATCAAAATGTTAAACAAACTGAAAATTATATCGATGCATCAAATGATAAACGTCTAGCTTATGATGACGCTGTTAATTCAGCTAATGAGATTTTAAATCAAACTCATAACCCAACAATGAGTAGTGATGTAGTAAATCAAAAAGCTCAAATGGTACAACAAACTAAAGACGCGTTAGACGGTCAACAAAGATTAGCTGAAGCTAAAGAACAAGCTATTAATCATCTAAGTGATTTACATGATTTGAATAATGCTCAACGCCAAGCTTTAACTGATCAAATTAATCATTCAGATAACATAACATCAGTTAATCAAATTAAAGGCAATGCAAATGCCGTTAATACAGCAATGACTGGATTAAAACAAAGTGTCGCAGACAACGATAGTGAAATTCAACAAGGCAACTATATAAATGCGGATAAAGATAAACAAGACGCTTATAATAGTGCAGTTAATCAAGCTAAACAAATCATTAATGAATCCAATAAAATTAATGCTCAACTAAACCCTAGTGAGATAAGTAAAATTACTGAAAAAGTTAACTCAACTAAAAATGATTTGAACGGTAATAATAAACTAGCTGAAGCTAAAACTAATGCTAAGAATGCAATTGATGGTTTAACATATTTGAATGATGCACAACGTGCTAAAGCTAAAGAGAATGTTGAGCATGCTACTACTAGATCAAATATTACTAGCCAATTACAAGACTACGCTAACTTGAATAATGCTATGAAATCGTTACGCGAGAGCGTAAATAATGTTAATCATATTAAAGCAAGTAGTAATTATATCAACGAAGATAATGAACCTAAAGAAGCATATAACCAAGCTGTAACAAATGCTCAGACATTAATAAATGCATCAAGCAATCCTGTTATGAGCGTAAACACTGTAAATGAAAAAGCTCAAGCTGTGACTACAGCTCAAAATAATTTACATGGTCAACAAAAATTACAAGAAGCACAACATAATGCAGACACTGAAATAGATAATTTAACTCACTTAACACCAGCACAAAAATCAGCTGAAAAAGCATTAATCAATAACAAAAACACTCGCACAGAAGTTCAAACACAACTTGATGATGCTAAAACTTTAGATAGTTCAATGGGCTCTTTAAAATCATTAGTTAATGATCAAAGTCAAGTTCAATCAACAAGTAACTATATTAATGAAGATCAACCTCAGAAAACTGCCTATAACAACGCTATTACTGAGGGACAAACTATCATTGATAAAACTTCTGATCCAATATTAAATAACAATACTGTTATACAAGCAATAAATAATATTAATACTAAGAAATCAGAACTTCATGGTGAACAAAAATTAGAAGCTGATAAAACTAGTGCAAATAATTCTTTAAATAAATTATCTAATTTAAACACACCTCAAAAAGAGGCTATTAAAGGCGTAATAGATAGCTCTAATACACGAACTAAGATATCATCAGAGTTGGAAAAAGCTAAAACTATAAACAATGCAATGCATACGCTAAGACAAAACATTACTGATAACGCTAATGTACCGACTCAAAGTAATTACATTAATGCTGAACCAGATAAACAACAAGCTTATACAGATGCTATTAATACAGCTAAAGGTATTATTGATGAAAAACAAGCGACTTTAGATCCAAATATTATTAATCAAAAAGCACAAGCTATTATAACTACCAAAAATGCCTTAGATGGTGAAGCTCAGCTTCGTAAAGCTAAAGAAGATGCGGATAATACGATAAATTCATTAAATCAACTTACAAATGCTCAGAGAACTAAAGAAAAAGAATTGATTAATGGAGTTCAAACAAGACCAGAAGTTGCATCACAATTAAGTAAAGCTAAAGAACTTAATAAAGTGATGGAACAACTTAATAATCTTATAAATGATAAGAATAATGTTTTAAGTAGTAGTAAGTATATAAATGAAGATACAGCTCAACAAAACGCTTATACTTCTACCATAGCGAATGCTGAAGCAATTAAAGATAAAACTCAGCACCCTGAATTAGATAAAAATTCAATTCAACAAGCTATTAATCAAATTAATTCAGCGATTAATAACTTAAATGGAGAAACTAAATTAGCTAAAGCTAAACAAGATGCTCAAGCAACAATTAACAATCTCAATGGTTTAACTAATGCCCAAAAATCCAATGAAAATAACACTATAAGTTCAGCTAAAACTAGAGACCAAGTTTCTAGCACTTTAAGTGAAGCTCAAGCATTAGATCAATCTATGAAAACTTTGCGTAATTTGGTCAACGCTAAGGATCAAGTTCACCATTCAAGTGACTATATTAATGAAGATACAGCTCAACAAAATGCTTATAATAATGCAATTGATAATGGCGAAGACATTATTAGCGGTCAACAAAATCCAATTATGAATAAAACAACAATTGACCAAGCTATTAATCAAATCAATAACGCTAAAAATGCTTTACATGGTGCTAATAAATTACAACAAGCTAAAAATGAAGCTAATCAAACTATCAATCAATTAGGTTATTTAAATGATCCTCAAAAAACTGGAGAAGAGGCTCTTGTAAATAGTTCAACTACTAGAACTGACGTTGCAAATCAACTTAACGAAGCTAAAGCTTTGAATAACTCAATGAAACAGTTGAGAGATAAAGTTGCCGAAAGTACTAGAGTAAAACAAAGTAGTGATTATATTAATGAGACTCCTGAACATAAAAGCGCATACGATCAAGCGCTTCAACAAGCACAATCAATCATTAATGAAAGTAGTAAGCCTACTTTAGATAAAACAGTAATTGAACAAAAAGTTCAAAACTTAACTAATGCTCAAAATGCATTACATGGAGCACGTCTTCTTGACAATGCTAAAAATAATGCTATTAGTGAAATTAATAAACTCTCAGGATTAAACGATGCACAACGTCAAAAAGCAATCCAAAATATTCAAGCACAAACCACAATTCCAGATGTTAACCAACAATTAACTACTGATAAAGAATTAAATAATGCTATGAAATTGTTAAGAGATGCTGTTAATCAACAAAATCAAGTTCATCAACAAAGTAACTATTTCAATGAAGATCAACAACCTAAAAATAATTACGATGCAGCAATTCGAGCTGGACAAAACATTATTAATAAAACACACGATCCAGTAATGAATAAAAGTGAAATTGAACAAGCAACTAACCAAATCAACACAACTAAAAATGCATTAGATGGTGAAAATAAATTACACACTGATCAACAAAATGCTAATAGGGAGATAGAGGGATTAACGAGCTTAAATCCTCAACAAATAAGTGCTGAAAAGAATCAAGTAAATCAAGCAACAACAAGAACTGACGTTGCACAAGATTTAGCATCTGCTAAAGCGTTAAATGATGCAATGAAAGCCTTAAGAGATGGTATTAACAATAAAGATGAAGTAAGACATAGTAGTGCTTATATCAATGCTGATCCTACAAAGATCTCCGCCTACGACCAAGCTCTACAAAATGCTGAAAACATCATTAACGCCGCACCTCAAGTTGAATTAAATAAAGATAAAATTCAACAAGCGTTAACACGTGTTCAACAAACTCAACAAGCACTCGATGGTGTAAGTCAATTAGCTTCAGCTAAACAATCTGCAACTCAGGATGTAAATGGTTTAACTAGTCTTAACGATGGTCAAAAACGCGAAATAAATAAACTCATTTCTAATGCAGAAACTCGACCTAAAGTTCAAGAACTATTAACTCAAGCTAATGGATTAAATACTGCGATGAAAGCTTTAAGAGATAGCATTCAAAATACAAACCAAGTCAAACAAGGTAGTAATTATATCAATGAAGATCCAACTCAACAACGTGATTATAATAATGCAGTTAATAATGCTGAAAGTACTATTAATAACAATACTCATCCAGTCTTAGATAAAGCAGAAATAGAACAATTAACTCACACTGTTAATAATACGGAAAATGCTTTACACGGTATTCAAAAACTCAAAAAAGAGCAACAATCAGCAGAAACTGAGATAAGTGGTTTAACGAGTCTTAATGACCCACAAAAAACTGCGGAAATTGCAAAAGTTAAAGCTGCAACAACTCGTACAGAGGTTAATCAATTACTTGAATCTTCAAAAACTTTAAATACTGCTATGCATGGTTTAAGAGAAAGCATAAAAGATAAAGCAGAGATTAAAAATAGTAGTAAGTATATAAACGAAGATCAACCTGAACAACAAGCATATGATAACGCTGTTACCAATGCACAACAGGTTATCGATGAAACTCAAGCAACATTAGATACAAACACTATTAATAATTTAACTAACGCCGTTACACGAGCTGAGTCGAATTTGCATGGTGATACTAAGTTACAACAAGATAAAGATCGTGCTAAACAAGCTATCTCTCAATTACCAAATCTCAATGATGCTCAGAAACACATGGAAGATTCAATAATAGATAGTCAAGATACACGTACGAATGTGAATCAAAATATAACAGCAGCTCAAGAATTAAATGGTTTAATGGGTGCTTTAAAAGAGAGTATTAAAGATAATGCCACAATTATTTCAAATGGTAACTACATTAATGCTGAACCAACAAAAAAACAAGCATATGATCAAGCTGTTCAGCATGCTAAAGACATCATTAATGGTACAAATCAACCAACTATTAATAAAGACGATGTTTCAAGAGCAACACAAACAGTAAATAATACCAAAGTTGCATTAGATGGTGATCATAGATTAGAAGAAGCTCAAAATACTGCGAATCAAACCATAACTAACTTAACTAATTTAAATAACGCTCAAAAAACTGCTGAGAAACAATTAGTTAATCAATCACCTACACTTGAGCAAGTTCAACAAAACTTGCAAACTGCTCAAGATTTAGATCGTGCTATGGGAGCTTTAAGACAAAGTATCGCTAACCAAGATCAAGTTAAATCCGAAAGCAAATATTTAAATGAAGATCCAACTGTAAAAGCAAATTATGATCAAGCTGTTCAACGTGCTGAAGATATTATTAATGCGACTCAAAATCCAGAACTCAATAAAGGCACTATAGAACAAGCTACTCAGGCTGTACAAAATGCTGAACAAGCCCTTCATGGAGTAGAAAAATTAAATCAAGATAAAACTACTGCTTCAAAAGAGCTAAATAATTTGACTAACTTAACAGATGCCCAACGTGAGAAACTTAAAGAATTAATTAACCATTCTGATAGTAGAGATGATATCAAACAAGAACTTGAACAAGCTAAGCAACTTAATAACGCAATGGAACAACTTAAAAATCAAGTTGCCCTTAAGGATAGCGTTCATTCAAGTAGTAACTATTTCAATGAAGATTCTGCTCAAAAACAAGCATATGACGACGCGATTAAACATGCTGAAGACATTATCAAAAATACTAATAATCCAAATATCAATCCACAAGATATCATTAAAGCATTAAATAATATTAAAACAGCAACAGATAATTTACATGGTGAGCAACGTCTACAAAATGAAAAAGACACTTCTAATAATTCAATTGATCATATGACGCATCTTAATCAACCACAAAAAGATGCTTTAAAACAAGCTATCGATGGCGCTACAACTAGAGAGCAAGTAGCAGAAAAACTTAAAGAAGCGAAAGCACTGGATAATGCCATGAAACAACTTGAAGATCAAGTTAATCAAGATCCAGCAATTACATCTAGTAGTAAGTTTGAGAATGAAGATACAGAACAACAAAAAGCATATAACAACGCTATAAACGCTGCTAAAGATATTATCAATCAAACTTCTAATCCAACATTAGATAAAAATAAAATTGATGATGCGCTTCACAACATCCAGAATGCTGTTAATCATTTACATGGCGAGCAAAAATTAGAACAAGCTAAACAAGAAGCAAATGATCAATTAAATCATTTAAATGATTTAACTAATGAACAAAAAGCTCACTTTAAACCATTAATTGATAACGCTGATACTAGAGCCGAAGTTAAAAAACAACTAGATATTGCTAAACAATTAAATAGTGATATGTCAGACATTAAAGATCAAATTGCAAAACAAAGCATAGTACATCAATCAGGTAATTATGTTAATGCTGACGATGCTACTAAACAGGCTTATGATAATGCTATTAAAGAAGCTAAAGAATTAATAGATAATCATCCTGATACATTAGATCATCTTAAACTTCAAAAATTGATTAATAAAATTGATGATGCTCAAAACGCATTAAATGGTCAATCAAGATTTGACGCTGCTCAAAAAGAGGCACTCAAAGAACTTGGTACATTAAATAGCCTTAATCAACCGCAACGTAAAAAACTTGAAGATAATTTAAACAATGCAACGACATTAGATGGATTATCTCAAGAATTACAAAAAGCTAAAGAGCTTAATAACGCTATGAAGGCTATGAGAGTTAATATTAAGGATCAAGATCAAGTACGACAAAGTAGTGATTATACAAATGCAGATTCTACTCAACAACACGCTTATGATAATGCTGTTAATAATATCAACAATATTATTACTGAAACTAATGCGACTATGGATCCTCAAAGTGTTAATCAAGCTACTCAAGCATTAGAGAACGCAAAACATGCTTTAAATGGAGCTCAAAAACTTCAAGACGATAAAAATAATGCTAAACAAGAAATTGGAAACTTAACAGGTTTAACTGATTCTCAAAAACACGCCTTAGATGAAGCTATAGATCAGTTAACACATAGAACTGAGATAAGTAAAAAATTAAAAGAAGCTAAATTCCTTAATAATGAAATGGAAGAATTAAAAGCAGCTGTCGCAAAAGCTTCTAATATTAGACAAACTAGTGACTATATCAACGAGGATACACCTCAAAAAGAAGCTTATGATAATGCTATTAAAAAAGGACAAGCAATTATTGATGCACATAACGATCCAACAATGAATGGAAGTGACATTAGTAATGTTATTCAACAAATTAATAGCGCTGAACATGGATTACATGGAGAACAAAAATTACAACAAGCCAAAAACAACGCAATAAATGATGTTTATGGTTTGAATAACTTAAATCGTGCTCAAACTGCCAAAGAAGTTCAGGATATTCAAGCATCTGAAACTAGAACAGCTGTGGAACATCAATTAGAACAAGCTAAAGTTTTAAATCAAGCAATGAAAGAATTGAAACAAAGTATTGCCGACAAAAACGATACGCTTAACTCTAGTAACTACATTAACGAAGATCCAGATAAGAAAATAGCTTATGATAATGCTTTGAGTAATGCTGAACATTTGTTAAATCAACAAAATGATCCAACGATGGATCCAAGAGAAATTAATGCTGCTGCTCAAAAAGTAAAAGAAACTAAAGATGCATTACATGGTGCAGATAAATTAACTCAAAGCCAAAATGAATCTAATGAAACTATAAATCATTTACCGAACTTAAATGATAAACAAAAACAAGCTCTAAATAATTTAATTAATCAAGCTACAACTAAACAAAAAGTAGCAGAAATTGTTAACCAAGCAAATGAACTTAATAGCGAAATGGGCAAACTCAAATCATTAGTTGAACAACAACCTAGCGTTCATAAGCAAAGCAATTATTTGAATGAAGACCCTGAAATTCAAAGAATATATGATAAAGCTATTCAAAGCGGACAAGACATCATCAGTGGAAATACTACTGATGTATTAAGTAAAAATGATATTAGTAATGCTATTCAAAATATAGAACTAGCAAAAGGCGATCTTCATGGAGAACAAAAATTACAAAAAGCTCAACAAGATGCTAATAACGAAATAGATCAATTAAGAAACTTGAATGACCCTCAAAGACAAGCAGAGCACAAAGAAATTAATAGTGCACCTTCAAGAACAGAAGTTCAAAGTGATTTAAATAACGCTAAAGCATTAAATGAAGCGATGCATCAGTTAGAGAACGAAGTTCATCTAGAGAATAGCATTAAACAATCAAGTAACTATATTAATGAAGACCCAGCCTCTCAAAATGCTTATAATGATGCTTTACAAAAAGCGAAGAATATCATTAATGCAGTACCTGATAAAACTTTAGATAAAACTACAATTGAGCAAGCATTAAATCAATTACAAAGTGCAAGTGAAGCTTTACATGGTGAACAAAAACTACAAGAATCGAAAGATCAAGCTAATAGTCAAATTGATCGATTAGAATCACTTAATCCTGGACAAGTATTAGCAGAAAAAACATTAGTTAATCAATCTCAAACTATACCTGGTGTTCAAGAGGCACTTCAAAAAGCAAAAGAACTTAATGAAGCCATGAAATCTCTTAGAGCTGAAGTAGATAAAGAAAATCAAGTCAAAACAGAAAGTAAATACATTAATGCTGATCACACTAATCAAGTTAACTATGATTCTGCCATCAACCAAGGTACTCAAATTATTACAACGTCACAACCACCAGAGCTTAACAAAGATGTAATTAATAAAACGACTCAGACTATCATTAATGCTCAAAACAACTTAAATGGGGAAGCTAAGTTAACTGAAGCTAAAACAACTGGTAATCAAGCTATTGATAAATTAGATGGACTAACAGAGGCTCAAAAGAATAAAGAACGTGAATTGATTAATCAAGCGTCAACTAAAGCACAAGTGAATAACATCATTAATGACGCTAATCAATTAAATGACTCAATGAAACAATTGCAACAAGCTATCAACAACGCTAGTAACGTTAAACAAAGTAGTGATTATATTAATGAAGATCCTACTCAAAAAAATGCCTACGATAAAGCAATTCAAGCTGCTAAAGATTTAATCAATGCTCAACCTCCTACTATGGACAAAGGAGAAATAGATAAAGCTTTAGCAAATGTTAATCAAGCACTTAATAATTTACATGGTAGCGATAAATTGCTTGAAGCCCAAAAAGAGGCCTCATCACAATTAAACAACTTTAACAATTTGACTAACGGTCAACATGGCAAGCTAGTTGATGACATTTTCAATGCACCGACTAGAACTCAAGTTGCTCAAGTATTGGAAAATGCAAAACAACTTAACAACACAATGAAAGCACTGAGAGATTCAATTGCTGATAATGAACAAGTTCTTCATAGTAGCAAATATATTAATGAAGACCCTGAACAACAAGCAGCTTATAATCAAGCGGTAACAAAAGCTAAGAACATTATCAACGACAATCCTGACCCTACATTATCCAATAGTGATGTTCAAAATATTGTAAATGAAGTTACTCAAGCTAAAGACAATTTACATGGAGATCAAAAACTTGCGACTGATAAGACAAATGCAAAAGATACTTTAGATCATTTAACGCATTTAAACCATGCGCAAAGACAAGAACTTGATGAAGAAATTCGTGATGCAACTACGAGACCTGGTGTTCAAAGTGTAGCTAAATTAGCCAACCAACTTAACGATGCGATGAAAAAATTAGAAGACGCATTAGCTGGCAATGAAACTGTAAAACAAACTAGTAATTACATTAATGAAGATACAGCTCAAAAAGGAAACTATGATAACTATGTAAACCAAGCTAAACAAATTGTAGATCAACAAGACAACCCTAATATGTCTCCAGAAAATATTAATGAAGTTACTCAAAAACTAGACGCTGCTAAAAATGATCTTCATGGAGAACAAAAATTAGAACAAGATAAACAACAAGCAACTGAACATATTAATCAAATGAAGAGCTTGAACCAAGCTCAAAAAGACGAGCTAAATCATGAAATTCAACAAGCCCAAACACGACCAGACATCGTTGCTACAGTTAATAAAGCTAAACCATTAGATACAGCAATGAAAAAATTAAGAGACAGTATTGCTGATGCTAATGATATTAAACAAACAAGCAATTACATCAATGAAGTACCAAGTATTCAAAATGCTTATGACAATGCTGTAGATCATGCTCAACAAATTATTAATCAAACTTCTAATCCAACTATGGATCCTTTAGTAATAGAGCGTGATACTTCAAATGTTCAAACAACTAAGAATAACCTTCACGGCGAACGTGTACTTAATGATGATAAACGCACACAAACATATGCAGTAAATCATTTAGATAATCTTAACCAAGCTCAAAAAGAAGCTTTAACACATGAAATACAACAAGCAACTAGAGTTTCTGATGTTAATAATGTCTACAACAAAGCTAGAGCTTTAGATTCCGAAATGCAAAAACTTAAAGACATTGTGGGACAACAAGATAGCGTAAGAAAAACTAGCAATTATGTTAATGAAGATAGTACAGCGCAACAAGCGTATAACGATGCTATTGCACAGGGCCAAGCAATCATTGATCAAACGACACAACCTACTATGTCAAATGACGAAATCGAAAATACGATTAATAAAATAAAACAAAAAGTTACTGCTCTTGAGGGAGAACATAAATTACAAGTAGCTAAAGAAAATGCCAATAACGTTATCGATAGCTTAAGTAATTTAAACACTCCTCAGAAAATTGCTGAAAAAGCACTTATTAATAAAGCTACAACCAGAGATAACGTTACTCAGCAAATGCATATTGCACAAGAACTTAATGATGCAATGGGTAAACTAAGAAACAGTATTCAAGATCAAGCGACTGTAAGACAAGAAAGTAGATACATCAATGAAAACGAAGATAAACAACAAGCTTATAATCATGCAGTAACTGATGCAGAAAGTGTTATCAATGAGCACAATCCAACATTAAATAAAGACACAATTGAACAGTTGACTCAACAAGTTAATCAGGCTAAAGATGCCTTAAATGGTGTAAAATTACTAAACGGAGATAAACAAACTGCTCATCAAACTATTTCTACATTGAATCATTTAAACACAGCTCAACAACAAGCATTTAATGAACAAATTGACAATGCACCAACTAGAGCTGAGGTTCAACAAATCATAGGACAAGCAGATGTTTTAAATAACATGATGAAAGCTTTGGAAAATAGTATCAAAGATAAAGATCAAGTTAAAAATTCTAGTGATTATATTAATGAAGACCCTGCCGAACAACAGGCGTATGATAATGCTGTCACAAACGTAGAGAATATATTGCATCAAACGACTCAACCAACAATGTCTGTTAGCGACATCCAAAGTGCCATTGATAATGTTCGAAATGCGAAAAATAACCTTCATGGCTTAAATAAACTTAACATTGCCAAAGACGAAGCTGCTAAACAATTACGTAAATTATCAAGTTTAACTTCACCTCAAAGTGGCGACATTGCTAAACAAATCTATGGCGCAGATACAAGAGCTGAAGTGACTCAAGCTCTAGATAAAGCGCAAGCATTAAATAAAGCTATGAATGCACTTAACAATGTCTTCGATCAAAGTACAAATGTCTTGAATAGTAGCCAATTTATTAATGAAGATCAACCTGAACAAGATGCTTATAAACAAGCACTTCAAAACATAGAAAAAGTTATTTATAGACAGGATAACCCTGAAATGGATCCAACTGTAATAAATAACTTAACGCATGGACTTGAAGCTGCTCAAAGCAACCTACACGGTGATCAAAAACTTGCCCAAGCAAAACAAGATGCTGCAAACACAATTAATGGTTTAACTCATCTTAATACAGCACAACGCGAACAAATCATCAACAAAAATACTAATTCTAAAACTCGTAGTGAAGTAGCAGAAAACTTAAATAACGCGCAAGCACTTGATCAAGCAATGAAATCTTTAGAAAATGTCGTAGCTGAAAGTAATAATGTGAAAAATAGTAGTAAGTACTTAAACGAGGATTCTAAATTCCAAGACCAGTATGATCAAAAAGTAACAGAAGCTAAAGATTTGATTAATCAAACTACTAATCCAACATTAGAACCTAATAAAGTTGATATTATAAAAAATAGAGTATTGGCTGCTGAGAACAATCTACTTGGCGCTGAAAAATTAGCCTACGATAAAGCTAAAGCACAATATGACATTGATGATATGAAAAACCTTAATGACGCACAAAAACAATCAATTGTTAAAGCGATTAAAAATGCGCCTTTAAGAACAGAAGTAAAACAATTGCTCCAACAAGCTAAAGATCTTGATAACGACATGAAAGCTCTTAAGGATAAAACCCAACAAGTGATTATAGATAAAGCGTCACCTAACTATACTGAGTCTTCAGATGATAGAAAAGAAACACTTAATCAATCACTTAATAATGCAGAAGCTATAATTAATAAAACTAATGGTACAGATGCTAATAAAGAACAAGTAGAGCAAGTTCTAAATCAACTTAATCAAGCTTCTGAAAACCTTAATGGTGATCAACGTGTGCAAGAAGCTAAAACTGACGCAAATAATACTATCGATCAACTTAAATATTTAAATACGAGTCAACAACAAACAGCCAAAGATAACGTTCAACATGCTACTAAACTTGATGAAATAGCAACTGCTAAAGCAAATGCCCAAGCTCTAAATAAAGCAATGGGACAATTAAAACAATTTATCGATGATGCTGATTCTGTTGAGCATGGAGATAATTATCGTCAAGCAGATGATGATAGAATCACAGCATATGATGATGCTTTAGAACACGCTCAAAACGTAATTAAAACAAATGCAACACAACAAGAAATAGAAGAAGCAATTCATCAAATTAGCCACGCTAAAAATGACTTAAATGGTATCGCTAGATTAGTGGAGGCTAGACCTAAAGCTTTAGCTTACATTAATTCATTAGATAAAATTAATGATGCTCAAAGAACCGCTTTAGTAGATAAGATCAATCAATCTCATGATTTGATTGAAATTAATCACATCGTTGATGATGGAACAAACTTAAATGACATCATGCACGAGTTAGCTCAATCAATTATCGATAACTATGCACCAACTAAGGCGAGCATCAACTATATTAATGCAGATACACAATTAAGAGATAACTTTAAACAAGCGATTAACAATGCTAGAAATGTTCTTAATAAAACTAAAGGTCAAAACCTAGATTTCGAAGCTGTTGACGCACTTAAAGATGCAATTTCAGAAACTAAAGACTCTTTAAATGGTATTGAACGTTTGAAAGCTGCAAAACTGAAAGCAGATAAATTTATAGAAGGTTTAAATCACATTAATAAAGCTCAATTAACTCATGCACTCAAAGATGTAGCAAGTACAGATTCATTAACTAAATTATCTCGTCTAATTAACAAATCTATGAACTTAGACGACGCTATGAATGCATTAAAAGATAGCTTAATCAATAATGCTGCACCTGTTCAAGCGAGCTCAAATTATATTAATGCTGATAACGATCTTAAAAATCAATTTGATGAAGCATTAAATAACGCTAGAAAAGCCCTAGCCAAATCAACAGGTAAAGACTTAGATGAAAATCAAGTAGACGGTTTAAAACAAGCAATTATAGATACGAAAGATGCTCTCAACGGGGAAGAACGTCTTGCTAAAGCTAAAGCTAAAGCACAAGAATACGTTCAAACATTATCAAATTTAAATAATGCTCAACGTAAAGTTGCTGAAAATAGTATCACTAATTCAGAAGATCTTAATTCACTAGCTGAATCAATCTCGAAAGTTACTGAATTAAATAAAGCTATGGAAGATTTACACAATGCTTTAATAAGTAATGCAACACCTGTTCATGCGAGTGTTAACTACATCAATGCAGACGAGGATTTACAAAATCAATTTGATCAAGCGCTTCAACAAGCAAGAAATACATTGTCTAAAGCTACAGGTAAACCTGCTTCAATTGAAGAAGTTCAAGGCTTAATTCAGTCTATTAAAGATACTAAAGATGCATTAAATGGTGATCAACGTCTTGCTAAAGCTAAATTTAAAGCTGAGATATTTATTAATCAATTAAAAGATTTAAATAATGCTCAACGTGTAGACTCAATTAAACAAGCAAATGATACTGATAATCTAAAAGATTTATCGCAAATCGTTTCTACTGCATCAGATTTAAATAATGCTATGTCAGAATTAAAAGCCAAATTAAAAGAAACAGTTAATCCTGTTAAATCAAGCATCAATTACATTAATGCCGACTATGATTTAAAACGTCAATTTAATAAAGCAATTAAAGACACTAGAGAAGCATTAAGTAAAACTAAAGGCGCCAACCTCAACGAAAGATATATTCAAGGATTATCTCAAGCAATTGATAGCACTAAAGATGCATTAAATGGTGAACAACGTCTTGCCGAAGCTAAAGAGAAATCTAAACAATTTATAAAACAACTTGATACTCTTAATAATGCTCAAAACAATTATTTAACAAATGAGATTAATAAATCTGATAATATTAAAGATATAACAAACATAGTAGATAATGCTTCAAGTCTAAATGATGCAATGAAAGACCTTAGAGATACCGTTGCACAATTAAACCAATCTAATAAAGATAGTATTAATTATCAAAATGCAGACGAAGATTTAAAATTACAATTTGATAATGCGATAAATATAGCTAATAATGTTTTAAACAAAAAAGATGGCGACAACTTAGATATCACTGTTATTGAAGGTATGACTCAAGCGATTAAAGATGCTAAAGACGCACTTAATGGTGAACAACGCCTTAAAAATGCTCAACAAGCTGCACATAAAGCTATTGACGATGCACTTAAACATCAACTTGATGAAATCAATCATGCTAATGCTACAGATGAATCAAAAGCACAAGCTATTAAATCTTTAGAGAATGCAGCTAAACATGCTAATGCTGATATTGATCATGCAAGTTCTAATACAGGCGTTTATAACGCTGAAAATGAAGGAACAACAGCTATTAAACATACGCATGCTGATGAATTACCAAAAGCTAAAATTGATGCTAATAATGATATCGATCAAAAATTAAAAGGTTTATTGAATAATATTGATCAAAACCCTAATTTATCTAATCAAGAAAAAGAGAAACTCAAAGATGATTTAAATCATGCAATCGAGAACATTAAAAACGAGATTGATCGTGCTACTAATAAACAAGCTGTTGCAGATGAAAAAGCTAAAGCAGATCAATTAATGAAAGGTACTCAAGATATCATATCTGCAAAAGAACAAGCTAAACAATCAATTAAAGATTTAGCACAACGTAAGCGAGATGCAATCAATAACAATCCTGATTTGACTGACCAGCAAAAAGCACACGCACTTGCTGAAATCAATAAAGCGGAAAAAGAGGCTATTAAACAAATAGAGAACTCTAATTCTGTAGATCAAATTAACAAAGTTAAAGATGATAGTCTTAACCACATTGCGAAAATTGTAATATGGGATACTGATCAACAGCCATCAATACTTCATCGTCCTGATTTAAGCATACAAGATGCGTTAGTTACAGGAAAAGTCATCGTGCATAGAGGTGCTACGATTACACTTAGTGAAATTGAAAGTGCCATGACTTTAGCTGATGGTCTTAAAGTTAGAATCATTTCATTACCTAACACAGATAAAGTTGCAGATAACCTAACTGCGAAAGTTGAAGTGACTCTTGCGAACGATACATCAGTTATTGTCGATGTCCCTGTAGATGTTATTGAAAAAGAACTTCAAGTTGCAAAAGATGAAGCATCACAACAAATTGATCAAGCTACTAAACAAAAGTTAGATGAAATTGATAATGATAAAATTTTAACCGAACAGCAAAAAGAACAAGCTAAAGCTGAAGTTCAAAAACTTAAAGATCAAGCTATTGATAAAATTAACAATTCAACTAATGTAAAAGATGTTGAAAATAATCAAAATAAAGATTTAAATGATATTAATCATTTTGATCCTAGACAATTTACATTGGACAAAGCTAAAGAAGCTAATAAAGCTGAAGTTAATAAACTTACACAAGAAGGTGTACAAGAAATTAAACATATTTCTGATTTATCACCTGAAGAACAAGCTCAATTCAATCATCAACTAAAAGATCTTGAATCTAAAGTTTATAACATGATTAAAAATGCAAAAAATCTAGACGAACTCAAACGCATTCTCAAAGATTTCAAAGCGCAACGCGATCACATCATTGCACAAGCTCATTTACTCGGTGAAAAACATAAAGCTGAACGTAGACTCAATAACGTTGTTAATAATAGAACTCAACAAATTATTAATGATATGTCAGCAAGTCAATACCAAAGACAATTGGCAATCAATCGTATTAGACAAATAGAATTAGATACTATGAATGCAATTCATCGTGCTAAATCAATCAAAGAAGTCCAAGACGCGTTACTGAATGGTATTCGTAAAATCATGGAAGTAGGTTTAGAAGGTTCATTTGATTCAATTTCCAATCAACAACGCGCTGCTAACAACGCTTATAAACAAGACGTCCGTCTAAGAAAAAATGATGTAAAAAGTCATATAGGTCAAACAGAATCTTACAAAGAAGTATTAAGTCACTCAGGTATTAAATCAGGTAAGAATAAACATAAAGAAGATGATCCTAAACATGTTAAACATCATGATAATAATTTCATCAATCGAGTTATCGATGACTTTGGCAAAGCAGTAGGCTTCATCACACTAACTGGTTTACTTTCAGGATTCTGGCTAGCGCTTGCTAAAAGACGTAAAAAAGAAGAGGAAAAAGAAAAACTGAATGATAAGAAGGATCTTCATATTTCCGATTCTAAAAAAGTAGAACCATTGATTATAGCTAAACGAAAAAAAGATAAAGAAGAAGAAACTGTTATTGAAGAAGACAATAAAAAAGCAATTCCTGTAGTGAAAAATAAAAGAGAAAAAGAGGAGAACAAACAGATGAGAAGAGAGACATGTTCTTCGAAAAAAGCAAAAACAAATAAAACTCAACGTCCTTCTTCAAACACTAAGTCAAAAAAGGGTACTACTAAAAACAAAAAGCGCTCAAAAAAGTAAAAAATAAATAACCGCTTCTAAAGTAAGAACAGGTTATAGGAAATCCTATAGCCTGTTCTTTTTTTATTTAATCAATTTATATAAAGCTTGTTGCGCATGCTGGTTTGCTTCTTTATTTTTATCTCTAGGAACCCATTTAACAAACATTAAATCAAAACTTTGTTCGAGAATTTCCATATTATCATAATAAGGTTTAAATTTAGCATTTTTTACACGACCACTATTAACACTATCTTCAATTAATTTTGAATCAGTATGAAGTAGGGCGTTTCTAACATTGAGCTCTCTTGCATGTTCTAACGCATAAATCATTGCTGCCCATTCCGCACTATGATTATCTAACTCTCCTAAATCATGAGTAAACACGTGACGTTCAGATTCTTCTTTAATTACAACTGCACATGCACTTCTACCCGGATTACCTTTAGTTGCCGCATCAAAGTATATTTTTGCCATCTCATATACACCTTCGTTTGTAAGTTTGACTATATTGTAGCAAATTTATAAATAGACAGGTCAAATCATTTCTTTCCTGACTTTTTCTTGAAAATGATTACCTTTAAAGACTTGTTTTATACCTGTATATTGAGACAAGATCCTGAAAAAACGCGCACATAAAAAACTGTCAACAAAGTCCTTAGACTTTATCGACAGTCTCAATTAACTTAGTCCTTTAATAGGTCGACTAAGAATTAATAGCCTTCATCAAGTTTTTGAATCTTACCTTTGCGATAGAAAGATTTAGCAATGTAACCGAAAGGCACATTGAATATAGTTGAAATAAGTTTTAGTAGGTAAGTTGTTATAAATATTTCGAACACAGCCATATTAGGTAAAGTACCGGCAAATGCAATGATAACAAATAATGCTGTATCTATAATTGAACTTAAAATCGTACTACCATAAGCACGTATAATGAACGTTTTATCTGAACTAAAAATCTTTTTAATCATAGAAAAGATAAACACATCTACATGTTGCCCGATAATATATGCAACGATTGAACCTAAAGCAATTCTAGGCACTAAATCAAAGATTGTTTTAAGCGCACCTTGAGCAGTATCTTCAGGTGCAGGTATAAAGTGTAAAGACATTTGCATTACCATAATCATTACTAATGTTGAAGAAAAACCTAACCAAACGGCACGTTTTGCTACTTTTCTGCCGTAAATATCATTCAATATGTCAGTAGCAAGATAGATAGAGGCGAACATAACATTCCCTAATGTCGCCGAAATGCCAAATATATGAACTGTCTTTATGACTTGAATATTAGCTATAATTGTTCCCATTGCTACCCATGCAATTAAACCATGCTTCCCAAAAAAGCGATACATGAGAACCATTAAAATAAATGTAACTATAAACGAAGCTACACCAAAAATCTCATTAAACATCTTACATCCTCCTAAATTTTGTTAAAGCGGGTGTTTAGAAACCGCGAAAAAACAACCTAATTAGTTTACTTTAAAAAACAAAAATATGCAATAGCGTTACTAAAATTTACATAATACATACAACTCAATCAGCATTCTTTCTCAGTACCATTTGCAACAAACTTCCAATAATTAAATATAAATTGATTATTTCAAAATACATCCCTAACAATGCTATAATACAAACATGTGAAATAAGAGATGTAACATTAATAAAGTATATAGCTAAAGGAAGTGGAGGCTATACTCACTTATTCAGAACAAAAAGCGATTAATAAAATCGACGAGCTCATGAACACTTATTGTTACCAATGCCCACTAAAAGCGCACAACAGAAAAACGCAAGGTAAAACACAAGCGCATCATTTTTGCATTAATGAGTGTTCAGTAGGTAAACAAATCAAACAAATAGGGAACGAGCTACAATAGGAGGACACCAATATGGAAATCGTAGCAATTTCAGAAACACCAAATCACAACACTATGAAAATTTCTTTAAGTGAACCACGTCAAGATAATTCTTCAACAACTTATACTTCTGCTAAAGAAGGGCAACCAGAATTCATTAATCGGTTATTCGATATCGATGGCGTCAAATCTATTTTTTATGTGATGGACTTCATCTCAGTTGACAAAGAAGATGACGCAAACTGGGATGATTTATTACCACAAATTCAAGCAGCTTTTAATCATTAATATAAACGTTTTATTTAAAAGGGGGGCTAAAAAATGGAGATTGTTCGTGTAGAACCTACTCCTAGTCCTAATACAATGAAAATTGTATTATCTGAAAAAAGAGAAGATAATCAATCCAATACTTATACTGAAGTAAGAGAAAATCAACCACAATTTATTAACGATCTTCTCAAACTTGAAGGCGTAAAATCCATCTTTTATGTGATGGATTTCCTAGCAATAGACAAACAACCAAAGGCCTATTGGGAAGACGTCTTACCTCAAATCACTTCAACACTTAATAATGAATCAAGCTATAATCAAGAACCTCAACCAGACGAACATTATGGTGAAGTTCGTGCGGAAGTTCTAATGTTTAAAGGGATACCTTATCAACTTAAGATTACAACAAATAAAGATGAACAACGTAAACAATTACCAGAAATTTATATCGATAAAATGCTAGAAGCCCAAAAAGAAAATGATAATGTAGTATTCTTGAGAAAATGGGAAAATTTCGGCATTCGATATGGTAATATGGAAGAAGTAATGGAGAGCGTTTATGAAGAAGTTATCGCACTTTATCCCGAAGAACGCCTTGATTCGCTAGTTAAAGAAGCACTTGAAACTGATATTATAGTTCCAGAACAACATTATCAACATGTCACATTGGATGAGTATGATTCAGCACAAGATTGGAAAGCACGTCTCAGAATGCTTAAGGCATTTCCAACACCTACATTTGATGATATCCCGTTGTTAGAAACAGCACTTAATGAAGAGAAAGTCCCTTTAAGACGTGAAGCTGTTGTGCTACTAGGGATGATTGAAGATCCTAAAATTTTACCTTATATTTATCAAGGTCTTCACGACAAAAGTCCAGCTGTAAGAAGAACTGCTGGCGATTGCCTTAGTGACTTAGGTTTCAAAGAAGCTTTACCAGAAATGGAAAAAGCACTTAATGACCCTCAAAAAATCGTAAGATGGCGTGCAGCGATGTTTATTTTTGATGAGGGTAATGAGGAACAATTGGCATCACTAAAAGCACATGCAGATGATTCAGCGTATGAAGTCAAACTTCAAATAGAAATGGCTATCTCCAGAATAGAAAATGGAGATGAGGCTTTAGGTTCAGTTTGGAAACAAATTGCTAATCGGAAAAGATAACTTATTAATGTTTAATAATAAATGACAAAAGAAGTATCAAGGAGTGTTAATATGAACGGCTATGAGTCTTATATGAGAGAATTAGCGCAACAAATGCGTTCTGAACTTACTGAAAATGGTTTTAAAAGTTTAGAAACTAGTGACGATGTGAAGGGTTACATGAATGACTTAAAAGATGATGAAACAACATTCGTTGTTATTAATTCAACATGTGGTTGTGCAGCAGGATTAGCTAGACCAGCTGCTGTAGCGGTTGCTGAACAAAACGAAGTGAAACCCACAAATAAAGTAACTGTTTTTGCAGGTCAGGATAAAGAAGCAACACAAACAATGCGTGAATACATCCAACAAGTGCCTTCTAGTCCTTCATATGCCTTGTTTAAAGGGCAAAACTTAGTTCACTTTATCCCTCGTGAACATATTGAAGGCAGAGATATTAACGATATCGCAATGGATTTAAAAGACGCTTTTGATGACCATTGCCAATAATTTTTTAATTGTACTACCCGAGTTACAGCATTTCACAATGTAACTCGGTTTTTTTATCCAAAAAAAGAAATTTGTCATCTTAAATAGCTCTCCCTATCAACAGTTAATGATTTCTAGTATAATATTCAGTAATATAATTTATTAATAATAACTAAAATAAAGTGATTTACTTAAAGGAGCTGTACATATGTATAATCCATTCGACAAAGCGTATCATAGCTTATGCGAAGAGGTATTAGAAATAGGTAATCAACGTGATGATCGTACTCATACTGGTACAATTTCTAAGTTTGGTCATCAATTAAGATTTGATTTATCAAAGGGGTTCCCTTTATTAACAACTAAAAAAGTTTCATTTAAATTAGTAGCTACAGAATTGTTGTGGTTTATTAAAGGTGATACAAACATCCAATATTTACTTAAATATAATAATAATATATGGAACGAGTGGGCCTTCGAAAATTACGTTAATTCTGAAGACTATCAAGGACCTGACATGACTAACTTTGGACATCGTTCTCAAGAAGATCCAGAATTTAATGAGCAATATAAAGAAGAGATGAAAAAATTTAAAGAACGTATTCTAAATGATGATGAATTCGCTCGCCAATATGGTGATTTAGGTAATGTTTACGGAAAACAGTGGAGAGACTGGGAAGATAAAGATGGTAATCACTACGATCAGCTAAAAACAGTGATTGAGCAAATTAAAACAAATCCTAATTCTCGCCGTCATATTGTGTCTGCGTGGAATCCTACAGAGATTGAGACCATGGCGCTACCACCATGTCACACTATGTTCCAATTTTACGTTCAAGATGGTAAGTTAAGTTGCCAACTTTATCAACGTAGTGCTGACATTTTCTTAGGTGTACCTTTCAATATTGCGAGCTACGCCTTACTTACTCATCTCATCGCAAAAGAATGTGAACTTGAAGTAGGTGAATTTGTTCATACCTTCGGAGATGCACATATTTATTCAAACCATATGTCAGCTATTGAAACTCAACTTTCTCGTGAGAGTTACAAAGCACCGACTTTACAGATAAATTCAGACAAATCCATTTTCGATATCAACTATGAAGATTTAGAAATTGTGGATTATGAATCACACCCTGCTATCAAAGCACCTATAGCGGTATAGATTGACTTACTTTATAAATAAAAATATAGAAATCTAATCATATTTACCATAAGAAAGGGGGAAGACGATGACTTTATCCATCCTCGTCGCACATGATAAACAAAGAGTTATCGGATATCAAAATCAATTACCTTGGCACCTTCCAAATGATTTAAAACACGTTAAACAATTATCAACTGGTCACACATTGGTAATGGGTAGAAAAACTTTCGAATCTATTGGGAAACCTTTACCAAATAGACGAAATGTTGTATTAACAAACAATCCTTCATTTAAACACGAAGGTGTCGATGTCATTCATTCTATTGAAGAAATTAATGATATTCCTGGACAAGTATTTATTTTTGGTGGACAAACACTTTTCGAAGAAATGATAGATAAAGTTGATGACATGTATATCACTGTTGTCGACGGTAAGTTCCAAGGAGATACATTCTTCCCTCCTTATACATTTGAAGATTGGGAAGTTGAGAGTTCTGTTGAAGGACAATTAGACGAAAAAAATACTATTCCGCATACATTTTTACATTTAGTGCGCAGAAATGACCAATAGGAGGCTATTTATGACTAAACAAGTTATCGTCACGGATTCCACCTCTGATTTATCACATGAATACTTAAAGAAACATGATATTCACGTTATTCCTTTAAGTATCACTATTGATGGTAATTCTTATACTGATCAAGAAGACATTTCTTCTAAAGAATATATTGAATATATCGAGGCAGATGCAGACGTCAAAACGAGTCAACCGCCCATCGGTAAATTTATAGAAAAATATGAAGAGTTAATTAAAGAAGATGTAGAGATTATTAGCATACATCTATCTTCAGGTCTGAGTGGTACTTATAATACTGCCGTTCAAGCTAGTCAAATGGTAGGCGGTAAAATTACTGTTATCGATTCTAAATCAATCTCATATGGCTTAGGTTATCAAATTGAGCACATCGTTGATTTAGTTGAAAAGGGAACACCTACAACTGACATTGTTGAAAGTGTCGACAAACTACGCGATAATATTCAACTTTTCGTAGTCATAGGGCAATTGAATCAACTTATTAAGGGCGGACGTATTAGTAAAACTAAAGGTTTAATAGGGAATATTATGAAGATTAAACCCATAGGTACATTAAATGAGGGAAAATTAGAACTTGTTCATAATGCTAGAACTCAAAAATCTAGCATTCAATATTTAAAGAAAGAAATAACTGAATTTATTGAAAATCATAATGTTAAATCAATAGGTGTTGCTCATGCGAATGTGATTGAATTTGTTGATAAACTCAAAAAGTCATTTAGCGATGCTTTTCATTTTGATCAATTTGATGTCAACGTCACAACTCCAGTTATTTCAACTCACACAGGTCAAGGTGCTATTGGTCTAGTTGTACTTAGAGATTAATTCTTTAGGATAAACTCTAGCTATTTAATGTTGAGTAAAATACTTTAAATTACATGGTGTTTAGCGTAAATTATTAAAAAAGAGACAACTTAAGGAGGTACTACTATGGCATATGCAACGCTTGCAGGAGGTTGTTTCTGGTGTATGGTAAAACCATTTACTTCTTACCCAGGAATAAAATCTGTCGTTTCAGGATATAGTGGTGGTCACGTTGAGAATCCCACTTATGAACAAGTCTGTACGAATCAAACTGGTCACGTTGAAGCTGTACAAATTGAATACGACCCTGAAATTACTTCCTTCGAAAATATATTAGATGTTTACTTTAAAACATTCGACCCCACAGATGATGGTGGTCAGTTCTTCGATAGAGGTGAAAGTTATCAGCCAGTAATCTTTTATCATGATGATCATCAGAAAAAGGCAGCTGAATTGAAAAAACAACAAATTGATGAGCAAGGTATATTTAATAAACCTGTCATCACACCAATCAAACCTTATAAAAACTTCTACCCTGCTGAAGATTATCACCAAGACTATTATGAGAAAAATCCATTGCACTATGAGCAATACCAACGTGGATCTGGCAGAAAAGCATTTATAGAATCACATTGGGGGTCTCAAAATGATTAAGAAAAATAAAGATGAATTGAATGAAATGGAATATCTTGTCACTCAAGAAAATGGCACAGAACCACCATTCCAAAATGAATATTGGAATCATTTTGATAAGGGTATTTATGTTGATAAATTATCTGGTAAACCTTTATTCACATCAGAAGAAAAATTTGAATCTAACTGTGGTTGGCCAAGTTTCTCCAAAGCATTAAATGATGATGAAATCATTGAACTCGTTGATAAATCTTTTGGTATGATAAGAACTGAAGTACGTTCTGAAGATGCTAATAGTCATTTAGGACATGTATTCAATGACGGTCCGAAGGAAACCGGTGGTCTACGCTATTGTATTAATTCAGCAGCTATTCAATTTATTCCATATGAAAAGTTAGAAGAACTTGGATATGGTGATTTAATTCCACACTTTGAAAAATAGGAGTGAACAACAATGTTTAAAAAATTATTCGGAAAAGGCAAAGAAATCAATAAAGATATTAAAATATACGCACCGTTAACAGGTGAATATGTGAAAATTGAAGATATTCCTGACCCTGTATTTGCACAAAAAATGATGGGTGAGGGTTTTGGTATAAATCCTACAGAAGGTGAAGTCGTTGCACCAATTGAAGGCAAGGTCGACAATGTCTTCCCAACTAAGCACGCTGTAGGACTTAAAGCAGACAATGGATTAGAACTACTCGTACACATTGGTCTAGATACTGTTCAACTTGATGGTGAAGGCTTTGAAGTATTAGTCGAAAGTGGTGACACTGTGAAGGTAGGCGACCCACTTATTCGTTTTGATTTAGAATATATTAAAAATAATGCTAAATCAGTCATTTCACCAATTATTATCACAAATTCTGACCAAACTGAGTCTATTCATTTAGAAGATGTAGAAGCAGTTGTTAAAGGCGAGACTCAAGTTATTGATGTGACTGTAAGCTAATGGTTAAAAATTACTCATTCTATCAATTTGTTATGATTGTTCGTGGTCGTAAAGACGATAAAGGGGAATTAGCTGAGCAAATCTTTGATGACCTTGCATTTCCTAAACATGAAGATGACTTCAACGTCCTTTCAGAGTACATTGAAACTCAAAGTGAGTTTACTGTACCCATGTATGTCTTTGATGATTTATACGAAGAGTATACTGAATGGTTAAAATTTTAAAATTAAACAAAGTTTTTACTAATAAAAAAAGGGAGTGAACTTTGTGTTCAAACGATTAAAGTTGAATACTATTTCACTCCCACATTTTTGTTTGATTTTGTATATAAATTAAAGCCATCATTTACATATGTTAGCATGATTCTCAATTTTTCAAATTAATTTAAGATACATCTTACGACTCATGTATATGAAACATAGTTATATAATAATGAAGAGTAGTCCTCGCTTAATTTGCTTCACAGTTGGAGAAGTTGTCTATTTTATATATTTTCTAACTTCATTTTCATAAAAAAGGGAGAACTAAGAGCATATACATAATGATTATTATAAATTTAGCAAGTACAAGGGATGTGATAAAGTGAGTAATGATTCAGAACGTAATGATGCACAACAACAAGACGACGAAAGTCAATCAAATTCTCAAAATAAAAACAAACAAGTAAGATTTAAACTTTGGCAGTTTCTGTTGATTCTCCTTGGAGTTATTTTAATAACAGCAGGAATCACTGTGGCCGCGACGATATTGATTAGTCATAAGATGAGCGGACTCAATAAAGATCAACGTGCAGATTTAAAAAAGATAGAATATGTATATAAGACGCTAAATAAAGATTATTATAAAAAGCAAGATTCAGATAAATTAACACAATCAGCAATTGACGGAATGGTTAAAGAATTAAAGGATCCATATTCAGAATATATGACTTCTGAGGAAACTAAACAATTCAATGAAGGTGTGTCAGGAGATTTCGTTGGCATTGGCGCAGAAATGCAGAAGAAAAATGATCAAATTAGTATTACCAGCCCAATGAAAGACTCACCAGCTGAAAAAGCAGGAATACAACCGAAAGATGTCGTAACGAAAGTTAATGGTAAATCTGTTGAAGGCAAACCATTAGACCAAGTCGTAAAACTAGTCAGAGGTAAAAAAGGTACTAAAGTAACTTTAACTATCAAACGAGGTTCTCAAGAAAAAGACATTAAGATTAAACGTGATACGATTCATGTTAAGAGTGTCGAATACGAGAAAAAAGGCAACGTTGGTGTCTTTACTATTAATAAATTCCAAAGTAATACATCTGGAGAATTAAAATCTGCAATTATCAAGGCACACAAACAAGGTGTACGTAAAATAGTATTAGATTTACGTAACAATCCTGGTGGTCTTCTAGACGAAGCTGTTAAAATGGCGAACATCTTTATTGATAAAGGAAAAACAGTTGTTCAATTAGAAAAAGGCGATGATAAGGAGCAATTGAAAACATCAAATGATTCGTTGAAACAAGCAAAAGATATGGATGTTTCTATCTTAGTAAATGATGGTTCAGCAAGTGCATCAGAAGTCTTTACAGGTGCTATGAAAGATTATCATAAAGCTAAGGTTTATGGCTCTAAAACATTTGGTAAAGGAATTGTTCAAACTACACGTGAATTCGGTGATGGTTCATTACTAAAATATACTGAAATGAAATGGTTAACACCTGATGATCATTATATTCATGGTAAAGGTATTCAACCGGACAGTAAAATAGCTACACCTAAATATCAATCTCTTAACGTCATACCTAATAATAAAACTTATCATTTAGGTGACGAGAATAAAAATGTTAAAACGATGAAAATTGGACTCACAGCCTTAGGTTATAAAGTGAATAATGAGTCTAACCAATTTGATTCAGAATTAGAATCTGCAATTAAATCCTTCCAGAAAGACAATCATTTGGAAGTAACCGGAAAATTTGATAAAACGACAAATGATAAATTCACTCAAGAATTAGTTGAAAAATCAAATAAACATGATACTGTATTAGACAAATTACTTCAAAAACTTAAGTAAGATATTGTTTGAAAAGTAAATATAGGTTTGATTAAATCTTATTTATATGACTTAAAGTACTATTAGAGAGAATGTATCACTCATTTATTTAACACAATCTATATAATAGTTAGCGACTTTAGTTATATAAGTTTAAAATACGCCTCATTTGTTAAATTATATAAGAAATGGGGCGTATCATTTTTTTAATACTATAAAAAAGAGGTGTTTTGGCAGATGATTAGAACAGCAACAAAAAATGATTTACCTGTAATTGAAAAACTCGTTGATGAAGCAAAAGAAAAAATGAAAGAATTTAATAATAATCAATGGGACGATAAATACCCTGTAACCGAACATTTTGAGAAAGACATCGAAACCGAAACACTTTATGTATTGGATGTAGATAGTAAAATTTACGGTTTTATTGTTATCGACCAAACACAATCAGAGTGGTATGATGACATTGAATGGCCAGTTAATCGTGAAGGTGCTTATGTTATCCATAGATTAGCTGGATCAAAAGATTATAAAGGTGCAGCAACTGAACTTTTCCAATTTGCGGTAGATTTAACAGAGGAACATGGCATACATGTTATTCTTACTGACACGTTTGCGCTAAATAAACCCGCGCAAAATCTTTTTGAGAAATTTGGATTTACTAAAGCTGGAGAAGCAGAAATGGATTATCATCCTTTCGATAGAGGCGCACCATTTTACGCTTATTATAAAAAAATATAGGAATAGAGGTTGTAACTATGTCGAAAATTGCATTTACCGGTGGAGGAACAGTAGGACACGTATCTGTTAACTTGAGTCTTATTCCTACTGCTGTGGAAAAAGGTCATGAAGCGTTTTATATCGGTTCTAAACAAGGAATTGAAAGAGAGATGATTGAATCTCAACTACCAGATATAAAATACTATCCTATTTCTAGTGGTAAATTACGTCGTTATTTATCATTTGAAAATGCTAAAGACGTTTTTAAAGTATTAAAAGGCGTGTTAGATGCACGTAAAATTCTAAAAAAACATAAACCTGATTTATTATTTTCAAAGGGCGGATTCGTAAGCGTTCCTGTGGTCATTGCAGCCCGCTCACTAAAAATACCTACAATCATCCACGAATCTGATTTAACACCAGGACTTGCGAATAAAATCGCACTTAAATTCGCTAAAAAAATTTATACGACATTTGAAGATACACTTCAATATCTTCCTAAAGACAAAGCTGACTTTGTTGGCGCAACCGTTCGTGAGGATTTGAAACAAGGTAATAAAGAACGTGGTTATCAATTAACCGGTTTTAACACAGATAAAAAGGTCTTACTCGTAATGGGTGGTAGTCTTGGTAGTAAGAAACTCAATGAAACAATTCGTGAAAATCTAGAGGCCTTATTACATGATTATCAAATTATCCATTTAACTGGTAAAGGACTAGTTGATAACACTATTGATAAAAAAGGTTATGTTCAATATGAATTTGTTAAAGATGATTTAACTGATTTATTAGCTATAACAGATACAGTAGTAAGTCGTGCCGGTGCAAATGCGATTTATGAATTCTTAACATTAAGAATACCTATGTTATTAATCCCATTAGGTTTAGATCAATCTCGTGGAGACCAAATTGATAACGCTAAAAACTTTTCATCGAAAGGCTATGGCCGATATACACTTGAAGATGAACTAACTCAAGTAGGTTTATTACAAGAGTTAAATGATATTGAAACAAATCGTGAAGATATCATTAAACAAATGAAAACATATAAAGAAAGTTACACTAAAGAAGATTTATTTGATAAAATTGTACATGATGCATTAAATAAGTAGGGGGCACCAAGCATGAACCGTTGGACGCGCATTTCATTACTCATTGTTTTCACACTCGTTTTT
This sequence comes from Staphylococcus sp. HMSC067F07, assembly GCF_001837405.1. Lineage (NCBI taxonomy): Bacteria > Bacillati > Bacillota > Bacilli > Caryophanales > Staphylococcaceae > Staphylococcus > Staphylococcus sp. HMSC067F07. Next base: position 30,363 of record NZ_KV832237.1, read on the forward strand.
GGGATAATCGCATTTTTCCATGAATCTCGTCTAGGAAAGTGGATTGATAATGAGGTTTATGATTTTATTTATGCATCAGAGAGTTTTATCACTACATCAATTATGCTAGGTGCGACTAAAATTGGTGAAGTTTGGGCCATGTTATGTCTATCACTCACACTTGTAGCATATTTAATGTTAAAACGTTATCAAATTGAAACATTATTCTTTGCTATAGCAATGGGTCTTTCAAGCATACTTAATCCTGTCCTTAAAAATATTTTCGACAGAGAACGTCCAACACTCCTACGTTTAATTGATATTTCTGGATTTAGCTTTCCTAGTGGACACGCAATGGGCGCAACCTCATACTTTGGAAGCATCATTTACATTTTAAATCGCCATGATTCAGGTATTTCTAAAGGTGTGTTAATAGGATTAAGTGCATTATTCATATTATTAATTTCAACATCAAGAGTCTATTTAGGCGTTCATTATCCTACTGATATTATTGCAGGTATTATTGGTGGCGCCTTTTGTATTGTACTATCGACACTTATCCTAAAGAAACAACTCGCCATATAAACCTTGCACGACAAATAATAACCTAACCACTGAAATGATTCTTAAAAAGAAGATTTCAGTGGTTTTTTGTGTTTTAATGAGAATTTATTTATGCCTTCTTGAATGTAAGTTTAATGTAAATAATATTTATATAATATAAATATCTTTGTTTTATTTTTGAATCAATATAGACTATAAATGCTTTTATATAAGTGTTTATAGTCTTTTTGTTTTTGAAAAATAATAAACAAAAGTTTTTGATTTACGAAAACTTAATTTTGAAAAAAGTTTCCTTTAATAGAAAACTCTTATACTGAATTTGCGATTACATCTTCAAAGGAGCAAAGACATGATACAAATCAAGGATTTAAACAAAGTTTATGAAAATGGTAGTCACGCAGTTAAAGATTTTAATCTAAATATTCATGACAACGAATTTGTTGTATTTGTTGGACCATCGGGATGTGGGAAGTCTACGACCTTACGTATGATAGCAGGTCTAGAAGATATTAGTAAGGGAACAATTAGTATCGACGATAAAGTGATTAATGATTTACAGCCTAAAGATCGTAATATAGCTATGGTGTTTCAAAATTATGCACTTTATCCTCATATGACTGTTTATAAAAACTTAGCATTTGGATTAAAAATGCGTGGTATTAAGAAGAGAGTTTATGATAAGAAAATTCAAGATGCTGCCAAAATATTAGAAATAGAAAATCTTCTTCAACGTAAACCTAAAGCATTATCCGGAGGCCAACGTCAACGTGTAGCGTTAGGACGAGCAATAGTGAGAGACGCACAAATCTTTTTAATGGATGAGCCACTTTCAAATTTAGATGCCAAATTAAGAAGCAACATGAGAAGCGAAATCATTAAAATACATAAAGAAATGAATGCAACAACAATCTATGTCACACATGATCAAACGGAAGCAATGACGATGGCCTCACGCATTGTGATACTAAATCAAGGTGAAATTCAACAAATTGGCACGCCAGAAGAAATCTACCGTCACCCAGTGAATGAATTTGTTGCAACATTTATAGGTAGCCCTTCGATGAATATTATCCCGTTAACTTATCATATGGACGCATGGTATTTCGACGCTCAAAAAGTTGCTGATCAATCTGTAGTACAACTTTCGTCACATTCACAATGTAGACTTGGTATTCGTCCTGAAGATTTGCATCTCATTACTAACGATGATTCGCATGCATATCCTATTCAACTCACAAATTTAAAAATCGATTTAGTCGAATTGACGGGCTCTTACAAATTACTCCATTGTCATCATGACGATCATAAAATTGTAGCCGCCGTAGATAGTAACCTTAATTTTGAATTAGGACAGAACGTATCTTTCGGCATTCATTCGAAAGATGCACATTATTTCAATTCTGAGTCAGGTGAACGAATGAAAGAGGAGGTTGTATCGTGAGTAAAATCAAGCAACATGGAATTCAATCCACTCATCAAAAATCTTTGCTCAAAAGAATGTGGGAACATAAAGTTTTATATCTTATGATTTTACCTTGCTTACTTTTTTTCCTTATTTTCAATTATATACCTATGACAAGTCTAATTTTAGCGTTTAAAGATTTCCGTTTTGATACGGGTATTATTGGTGGTGATTGGAAAGGGCTACACTACTTCCAAAGATTCTTCACTGATTCAAGATGTGTACAAATCATTATAAATACACTTGTTATCAGTGGAATGAAGCTCATTCTAGCTCTTCCTTTTCCTATCATTTTAGCCATTATGTTTAATGAAATTAAGGATTCTAAATTAGGTAAAATCAGAGGACTATTCCAAGGAATATTATATATACCTCACTTTTTATCATGGGTCGTTGTGATAGGTATATTCAAGAAGTTACTCGCACCAGATGATGGTTTAATGAATCAACTTATTCACAAATTCGGTGGTGATGGCTCAACTTATTTTATGATGAACCCTGAATATTTCCATACCATCATGTTTTCTAGTTATATTTGGAAAAATGTCGGCTGGGACTCCATCATTTATTTTGCTGCAATCATGAGCATCAACCCTGAAATTTACGAATCAGCAGCAATAGATGGGGCGAACCGCTTCAAACAAATTATACATATTACCTTACCAATGCTCACGCCTACAATAGTTATTCTATTTATTATTTCATTAGGAGATATTTTAAAAGCTGGCTTTGATCAAATCTATTTACTCAAGACACCTGGAAATGCGAGTGTATCAGAAATATTAGACACCTTTGTAATACGCACGGGAATCGAACAGGGAGACTTCAGTTACGCCATAGCTATAGGACTTTTACAAGGTGTTATTGGTCTTATCGCGGTCGTCATTATCAATAGATTTGCCGATAAAAAACTGGATACTTCATTATATTAAGGAGAATGTACATGTTTAGAAAATCAATACTCATCTTACTAATTGCGGTAATGATACTCACATCGGCGTGTGGCAAAGATAAATCACAAGATGAAGCAAAGAGAAAAGCAGATGCCAAAGGGAAGCCAGATACATGGATTGCTGATAGAAAATTAAAAGGTTTAGTCTTCCAAAGTGATAATGATGCCTCTCCGAAGATGAATAAAGAGGTTGCTAAAGAACTAAAGAAAAAAACCGGAATCACTTTAGAATTACAGACAGTCTCAAATGAAGATTCGACTGAAGCACTAACATCAGGTCTCGCTTCTGGTGATTTACCTGACTTCATCGTTTATTACTTAGACGATAGTGGTCGCCCTGAAATGAAAGTTCTAAATAAAGCAGCTAAACAAGGTCGACTCACTGATCTTACAAAGATGCTTAAAAACACAAAAATCTATAGTAAATATTTTAAGAAAGGCTACCTTCCTAAAGATACGAAAGATAATATTATGTTCAATAAAGAAATGGACGGCACTTACCTTGTACACATGGGTATCAATCGTCATCCAGGTCAAGAAGAACGTCGCACAGTAGGAGGTCCCTATGTTCGTAAAGATATTATGGATAAACTTCATATTAAGCCTTAATCAATAAAAACTTCCGAAGATGTAGAAAAGCTAGCACAAAAAATGAAGGATCATCACTTTAAAGATGATAATGGTAAAGAAATCACACCAATTGGTCCTACAGCTTGGGGAGGCGACGATCGCACTAAATTCTACAACGACCTCGTATGGACTGGACAGTCAGATGAGAAATTTTTAAACAAAGGGAAAAAGATTGTTCACGAATCTCAAACTGATTATCCACTTAAAAGAGTGAGATATGTCAAAGAATTAATGCAAAAAGGACTCATGACGAAAGAATTTTACACAATGGAAGAGAACAAAGCTAAAGAAGGACTTGTTAATGGTTCATGGGGCATAGTTTCAGATTTACATAATTACGTCACTGAAAATCAAAACATGAAATATGTACCTCTTGGCCCACTCAATACAGTCAAAGGTAAATTTAGAGTTGAGAAACCTTATAAATCTGGTGCAAACGGATGGGCTGTCCCAAGTACGACTGAACATCCAGAGGACGTAGTTAAACTTGCTGATTTCTTAGCTAGTCGTGAAGGTAAATTATTAGGACAATATGGCATTAAAGGTCGTGATTACACATTAGATAAAAAAGGCAACCCACACGTCAAACCAGAAGTATTAAAAGAAGTCAAAAACGACCCTGACAAAGCGAAAAAACGTGGTTTCAGAGGCGCGGGTTCATACTGGGCTGATCATCTTGGTTATACAGATATAGATAATAAAGCTGACTTTGGTGAAATCGAATACGGCGATAATACTAAAACAAGCAAAACCACACCTGAAAAGATTGCTGATATGTGGCATTATGACGAACGCCAAAAGCACGCAAAAATTGTTAATGGTCTAACAGTAAAATCTTTCTTATCTAAATATGAGTATGGTGAAGATTTAGAGGTAGCACTTGATGATTATAGCGACGCAATTAAACGCGCTTATTATTCAAGAACTGACAAAGAAGCCAAGCAAATAATCGATAGTGCGAAACAACGCTTGAACGAAGCTGGTTTAAATCAGTTTGAACGTTATGTGGAAAATCAAAGAGATAAAAAAGGAACGCAAATTATTTACTAAGAGGTGTATTAGACAATGAAAATATCCCAAGATAAAAGTGCTATTGTCATTCGCATCATTTCATTAATTATCATAATAGGTTTAGTTATTACTATTATATTGCCACTAATTAATATCTTTGCCTTAGCATTTAATTCCGGTGTCGATGCGCAAAAAGGTGGTATCACATTCTTTCCTCGTAAGTTTTCGCTAGATAATTTTAAAGAAATATTTAAACAAGGAACATTATTGAATGCATTGTTTATTAGTGTAGCTAAAACTGTCATAGGAACAATCTTAAGCGTGATATTAACCGCCATGGCAGCGTACGTCTTAACAATAAAAACACTGCCATTCCGAAGAATCATTTCATTCTTCTTAGTATTTACGATGTTATTTAGTGCTGGAGTTGTTCCACTATACATTTTATTAAATCAATTACATTTAACAGACACTTTCTGGGTCTATATTTTACCTTCACTCTATAGTGTTTATAACATTTTAATCATGCGTACATTTTTTAATCAGTTACCAACAAGTGTTATCGAAGCTGCGAGGGTAGATGGATGTAATGACTTTCAAATCTTTTGGAAAATAGTCCTTCCAATGAGTAAACCGGTAGTCGCATCAATTACTTTATTTAATGCTGTGAGTCAATGGAACGACTGGTTTACAGGCGCATTCTTCGTACGCAACCCAAATTTAAAACCTTTAGCAACAGTATTACAGGATATGCTCACTAAGCAAGCCGCAATAGCTGAAGCACTTAAACAGAAATCAGGTTCTTATGCAATGTTGGATAAAGTAACAATTACTGGTGATTCTATGCAAATGGCAATGATAGTGTTGTTAACAATTCCAGTATTATTCTTGTTCCCATTTGTTCAAAAACATTTTGTAAAAGGAATCAATATAGGTTCAACTAAGGAGTAAAGGAGATTTAAAAAATGACGAAAATCTTACAATTAAGTGATTTACACATTGGCCCACATAATGACGCCAAAGATCAAAAAACATATGATTTGATTCAACATATGATGACACATTATCGTCCCGATATCACTGTATTAACTGGTGATCAAATATGGTCTGAAGGAGTCATTGATTCTGGTCGAGTTTATAAAGAACTTATCGAATATTTAAATCAATTCGATACTCAAATTGCAACAACATTTGGTAATCATGACACTGAAGGACATCTTAAACGGGGTGATTTACGCGCCATAGAAGAACAATATTCTAAAAATTATGTCCAAAAACATCATAGTTTAATTATTGATGATAAAGAAGCTTATACTATTGAAGTAAGCTCTCAAGATACACTTATACACGTTCTTTATGTGATTGACGGAGGGGATTATAACCCATTTGGCATAGGTGATTACGACTTTATCAGACCTGAGCACGTTAACTGGCTTAAAGAGACTTATGAAGCGTATCAGTCACAATACAAACGTAGCTTTCAACATAATTTACTATTTACACACATTCCTCTACAGGAATATCGAGAAGTAGAGAATATCAAGGAATTCCATGGCATATTTAATGAACCTATTGCTTGCTCTAAAATTAATTCTGGATTATTTAGTCAAATGCTATTAAATGGAGATATTGAAGGGATGTTCTGTGGTCACGATCATGATAATGATTTCACTATTAACTTATATGGAATTCGTCTAAGTTTTGGTCGCGTCGGCGGCTATAACACTTATGGTGACTTACAACGTGGTGCACGATTAATAGAATTACAACCTCATGAAATATTTAAATCGAAAGTATTAGAATTTGATGATCGTTACTAAAGGGGCATTTAGATCCTTATATGTACCTATACTTATTGAACAACTGTTCATACTTCTCATGGGGCAAGCTGACACATTAATGCTCAACAGTTATAGTACGAATGCAGTTGCAGCATCCGGAATGACGAGTCAAATATTAATGCTCATTACGTTTCTTATTACAATCATTCACGTGGGAACTAATATTCGTATTGTTCATTTAAAAGCACACCAAACATCAATGATTCCAAAAGAAGTTTATCACAATCTTCTTTTCAATATCATCGTTTCGATTGTATTTACATTAGTTGTAGGTATGGTGTTTTCACCGTTATTACATCTTTTTCAAGTACCTAAGGACATATTTAATCTAACTTATCAATTTGGTTTAGTTATATTGAGTGTCTTAACTTTGACCTCAACTCAAATGTATATAGGAACCGTACTTCGTATTATGAATTATGCTGCGATTGCTACACGCATCACAGTAATTAGTAATTTGACTAATATCATTCTAAATGCTTTCGTACTTTTTATAATTCCAGATTTGGTAGGTAATCCTGTATTAGCAGTTGCTTATGCTACAGCCATTAGCCGTCTGCTTGGATGTCTCTTGGCATTCATAGCACTTTTAAAAATTTACAGACCGAAACTGCATTACTTTAAAATTAATTTTAAAATACTTTATCAAGTTTCAACATTAGGTATACCTAGTGCTGGCGAGCAAATTTCATATAACTTTGCACAAACATTTACGACAGCATTTATAGCAATGTTAGGAACACAAGTTATTGCAGCTAAATCTGTTGCAACTGTGTTAAGTGGCTTATCTTTCAGTTGTGCGATGGCATTTAGCGCTGCATGCCAAATTTATTTAGGCCATTTTATAGCTAGACATCGCTATAGTGTACTAAAGAAAACTGTGTTAAGAAGTATATGGTTTAATGTGATTCAATCCTTAATTATCATGGTATGCGTTTTAGTAGGTTTCGTCGCTGTCGGTAGATGGCTTACACATGATGTTCAAACATACCATTTAATTATCTACTATCTAGTTATTCTTATAGGATTGGAACCGATTCGTGCAATTAATAATTTAATCGTAGATTTATTAAATGTAGCTGGGGATGTGCGTTTTCCTGTTACAGTCAATATCATAACTACTTGGTTGTTACTGTTGCCCGGAAGCTTTCTATTAGGCATTCATTTGGGGTTTGGTTACACCGGTATTATTCTAGTGAGTATTGCAGATGAAGCGCTGCGATTTATTATCATGTATTTCAGATGGCGAAATGATAAATGGCGCGCACGCATGAAGCAGATAGGAGTATAGATAACAATGTACAAGAGAAAAGAACGATTAAACCTTATACGTAAACGTGTTGATCAGTACGGTGAGGTTGCTGTTAAAGATTTAGCATTATTTTTACAAGTCACACCTGAAACTGTGAGAAAAGACTTAGAAACATTAGAATATGACAAACTTATTACTCGCACGCACGGTGGGGCAGTTAAATATAATCATATTAACAAGGAGAAATCATACGCGAATAAATGGCAGAAACAATCAAATGTGAAAGAAAGAATAGCAAAAAAAGCAGCTTCACAAATTCAATCTGGAGAAATCGTGGTTATAGATGGTGGGACGACAACAGGTCGAATTCCTCAGTATTTAAATGATATTATACAAACTACTATAATCACTAATTCCCTAAAGATTGCAAATGAATTGAATCGTGCAATAGAGGAGCAACGTATTCAAGGCGAAATTATTATGCTCGCAGGTAAGACAAATACTGAGCAAGATGTAGTAAAGGGACATTTAACAAACGAATTATTGCAACGTTTCAAATTTGATAAAGCCTTTATTTCATGTGGTTCATTTGATAAGAACGATTGTTATGAATTCGATTTAGAGGAAGCACACGTCAGTCAAATTATGATTCAACAAAGTCAATTAAGTTATTTATTAGCAGATAGTAGTAAACGAGATGCTCGTGCATCGTATCGTATTAGTGAATTTAGTGAGATTGATTATATGATTTCTGATTACGCTAAGCCACAGGATATGGAGCATTTTAATCATAAATCATGGTTACAAATTTAAAATATTAGTTAAGCTTATCGCTAAAGCGAAAATATTTTTTGTAACACTTGAGGCTTTGCTCAAGTATAAGTGCCACTAGCAACCAGATAAGTTGGAAACACTTGAGGCTTCGCTCAAGTATAAGTTGCTCTAATCGCTAAAGCGAAAGAGCAACTAAAAAGCAGTAAACCTCAAGTGTCAAAGGTTTACTGCTTTATTGAAACGTTGTTTCTCAACGTTAGTCTTTTACGGGCATATAAAAGGGGATAATTGAAAATGACCAATCCAATAAGAACGAAATATATGTGGGGGGAATGTTCTATTCGGTATTGATAATCATTTTCAACTAGTATTATACATGATTGAGAATCATTGTCAATTAGAAACATAAACTTTTTCTATAAATTCCCTATAAATGTATAAAATCCTTGTCATAACAACGTTGAAAAGCTATCATTTTCAGCAATAACCTCATTATAATGTTTCATCAATTACAATTGATATATGGTAAAATGAATCAAGTAAATATAGATTAATTATTAACAATTCATAACAATTAGGGATTACATCTTTTTCATTCATACTTGATTAGTTAAGATGTAGCATGAGGTGCAAATATGACAAATATTTTAATCGTAGAAGATGAGCAGAATCTTGCTCGATTTATTGAACTTGAACTTAAACATGAAGATTACAACGTTGATATAGAATATGACGGACGCACGGGTTTAGATAAAGCACTTAATAAATCATATGATCTTATTATATTGGATTTAATGTTACCTAATATTAATGGCTTAGAAATTTGTAGACAAATTCGCCAAGAACAATCAACACCTATCATCATTATTACTGCTAAAGGTGAAACATATGATAAAGTAGCCGGATTAGATTATGGTGCAGATGATTACATCGTCAAACCATTCGATATTGAAGAGTTGCTCGCTCGTATAAGAGCTATTTTACGTAGACAACCGCAGAAAAATGTTATCGATATTAACGGCATTATTATTGACAAAGATGCCTTCAAGGTGACTGTAGATGGTACTCAACTAGAACTGACGAAGACGGAGTACGATTTGTTATATGTTTTAGCTGAAAATAGAAATCACGTGATGCAGCGTGAGCAAATTTTAGACCACGTATGGGGATTTAACAGCGAAGTAGAAACAAATGTTGTTGATGTTTACATTCGATATTTACGCAATAAATTAAAGCCTTTTAATAAGGAGAAATCTATCGAAACTGTACGTGGCGTAGGATACGTGATTAGATGATCAAACGTCGTAAATTAAAATATAAATGGATGATCATAACGACACTCATTACGTTTACCACTATATTACTATTTTGCTTAATTATTATCTTTTTCTTAAAAGATACTCTTAGAAATAGCGAACTTGATGAAGCTGAAAGAAGTTCTACTGATATTGCGAATTTATTTCATTCTAAATCTTTGGCTCAAATATCAGCACTTGATTTAAATGCTTCATTAGAAAACTTTCAAGAAGTCATTATATATGATGAAAAAGGGAAGAAGTTAATTCAAACATCAAATGACAATATCGTTAATTACAATAAGAAATTTGATATGAACCATCCAGAACGTATAAACATCTATAATAGTCATGGCATTAATTACTTAGTAATCACTGAACCCATTCATTCGAAAGATTTTAATGGATACAGTGTACTAGTACATTCTCTACAAAATTATGACAATCTTGTACGTTCACTATATATAGTAGCTTTAGCATTCGGTTTAATCGCTACTGTGATAACTGCTGGAATTAGTTATATCTTCTCATCTCAAATCACAAAACCCATTGTGACTATGTCGAACAAGATGAATCAAATTAGGCGCGATGGTTTCCAAAAGAAACTAGAATTAACAACTAATTACGAAGAGACAGATAATCTTATCGTTACATTTAACGACATGATGTACCAAATTGAAGAATCATTTAATCAGCAACGACAATTTGTTGAAGACGCTTCTCACGAATTAAGAACACCTTTACAAATCATTCAAGGTCATCTCAACTTAATTCAGAGGTGGGGGAAGAAAGACCCAGAAATTCTTGAAGAATCTCTAGATATTTCTATAGAGGAAGTCAATCGAATCACTAAACTTGTCGAAGAATTACTCTTATTGACTAAAGATAGTGTGAATAGTCATGTTCTTGAAGCTGAAAATGTAGACATTAACAATGAGATTCAATCACGCGTGAAGTCATTAAGACATTTACATCCTGATTACCAATTTGAAACGCACTTGTCCAATAAGCCAATACAAATGAAAATGAATAGACATCAATTTGAACAATTATTACTTATTTTCCTAGATAATGCAATGAAGTATGATACTGATAATAAATATATAATGATCAATACCTCTCTAAAGAACAAAGTCATCAGTATCGAAATTACAGACCACGGCATGGGTATTCCTAAACAAGATTTAGATTTCATTTTCGATAGATTTTACAGAGTTGATAAATCTCGTGCCCGTAGTCAGGGTGGAAATGGTTTAGGTTTATCAATCGCTGAGAAAATTGTGCAATTAAATGGTGGTTCGATCCAGGTAGAAAGTGAAGTTCAAAAATTTACGACATTTAAGATTAATTTCCCTTTATAAAGTAAGGTTAGAACCGTTTGAATTCAAAAGAAATTAGAGAATTTAGATTGCTAAAAATTGGTATAAAATACAACTTCAAATACGCAACTCAATGCAATTTTCAAAATAACGCAGAACCGATCTATATTTGGTTCTGCTTTTTGTATATTAATAGGTAAATGCACTTTAACAAAATTTGAAATAATGCTATTATTATCTTGTAAGCGTTTCAACATTTTTGTGGAGGGTGTAAAAATGACTAAGGACAAAAAAGAAGTTACAGAGGCACCTGTAAACTTCGGTGCAAATCTCGGTTTAATGCTAGATTTGTATGATGATTACCTACAAGATCCATCATCAGTTCCAGAAGATTTACAAGTCTTATTTAGTACAATTAAAACAGGTGAAGCTCATGTCGAGGCTAAACCGGCCACTGGAGGAAGTGGTTCACAAGCGGGAGATAGCACTATTAAACGTGTAATGCGCTTAATTGATAACATTCGACAATACGGACATTTAAAAGCAGGCATATATCCAGTTAATCCTCCAGAGCGTAAACATGTCCCTAAATTAGGAATTGAAGATTTTGATTTAGATCAACAAACTTTGGAACAAATATCAGCTGGTATTGTATCAGAACACTTTGAAGATATTTATGACAATGCCTATGAAGCGATAGTTCGTATGGAAAAACGCTATAAAGGGCCAATTGCTTTTGAGTACACTCACATTAATAACAACAAAGAGCGAGTTTGGTTGAAAAGACGTATCGAAATGCCTTATAAAGCGAATTTAAACAATAATCAGAAAAAAGAACTTTTCAAAAAATTAGCACATGTCGAAGGATTTGAAAAATACTTACACAAAAACTTTGTAGGTGCAAAACGTTTCTCAATTGAAGGGGTAGACACGTTAGTACCAATGCTTCAGCATACAATTACTTTAGCGGGTAACGAGGGAATTAAAAATATACAAATCGGTATGGCTCACCGTGGTCGTTTAAACGTATTAACTCACGTACTTGAGAAACCATACGAAATGATGATTTCAGAATTCATGCATACAGATCCGATGAAATTCTTACCAGAAGACGGTAGCTTAGAACTTACTTCAGGTTGGACTGGAGACGTAAAATATCACTTAGGTGGCGTGAAGACAACTGATTCTTATGGCACTGAACAACGTATTTCTTTAGCTAACAACCCAAGTCACTTGGAAATTGTTGCTCCAGTTGTTGAAGGTAGAACACGTGCTGCACAAGATGAGACGCATCAAGCAGGTTCTCCTTCAACTGATTTCCATAAAGCCATGCCAATTATCATTCATGGTGATGCTGCTTACCCAGGACAAGGTATTAACTTTGAAACAATGAACTTAGGTAGCTTAAAAGGGTATACTACTGGTGGTTCATTACACATTATTACTAATAATAGAATTGGCTTCACAACTGAACCTACTGACGGCCGTTCAACAACATATTCTACTGACGTTGCAAAAGGGTACGATGTTCCAATCTTGCACGTTAATGCAGATGATGTTGAAGCAACAATTGAAGCGATTGATATCGCGATGGAATTCCGTAAAGAGTTCCATAAAGACGTTGTTATCGATTTAGTTGGTTATCGTCGTTATGGTCATAATGAAATGGATGAGCCTTCAATTACAAACCCAGTTCCTTACCATAATATTCGTAAACATGAATCAGTTGAATTGCTTTATGGTAAAAAGTTAGTTGAAGACGGCATCATTTCTGAAGACGAAATGAATGACGTTATCGATAGTGTTCAAAAAGAAATGCGTGCAGCGCATGATAAAATTGATAAGTCTGATAAGATGGATAATCCAGACATGGAAAAACCTGAGTCACTTCAATTGCCATTGCAAAGTGATGACAAAGACTTCTCATTTGATCACTTAAAAGAAATTAATGACGCTATGCTAACTTATCCTGAAGATTTCCACGTTCTTAAAAAATTGAACAAAGTACTTGAAAAACGTAGAGAACCATTTGAAAAAGAAGGCGGCTTAGTTGATTGGGCTCAAGCAGAACAACTTGCCTTTGCAACTATTTTACAAGATGGCACTTCAATTCGTTTAACTGGTCAAGATAGTGAACGTGGTACTTTCAGTCATAGACACGCTGTGTTGCATGATGAAGAGAATGGCGACACATACACTCCATTACATCATGTCCCAAATCAGCAAGCGACGTTTGATATTCACAACTCACCGCTTTCTGAAGCAGCAGTTGTTGGGTTCGAATATGGCTATAATGTTGAAAATAAAAATAGCTTTAACATTTGGGAAGCACAATACGGTGACTTCTCTAACATGGCACAAATGATTTTTGATAACTTCTTATCTAGTTCTCGTGCCAAATGGGGAGAACGTTCAGGCTTAACATTATTCTTACCTCATTCATATGAAGGTCAAGGTGCTGAACACTCTTCAGCTCGTTTAGAGAGATTCTTACAACTTGCCGCTGAAAATAACAGCACAGTAGTGAACTTATCTAGCTCAAGTAACTACTTCCACTTATTACGTGCTCAAGCAGCAAGTCTTGATTCTCAAGAAATGAGACCATTAATCGTCATGTCACCGAAAAGTATATTGCGTAATAAAACTGTTGCTAAACCTATCGATGAATTTACTTCTGGTGGTTTTAAACCTATTATCACCGAAGAACATGATGCAGAAAAAGTTAAGAAAGTGATTTTAGCTTCAGGTAAAATGTTTATAGACTTAAAAGAACATTTAGAGAAAAATCCAGACGAATCTACTTTAATTGTTGCAATTGAGAGATTATATCCATTCCCTGAAGAAGAAATTCAAGAAGTACTTGAATCATTACCAAATCTTGAAGAAGTATCATGGGTTCAAGAAGAGCCTAAAAACCAAGGTGCATGGTTATTCGTTTATCCTTATCTTAGAGCACTTGTTGCTGATAGATATGACCTTAGCTATCATGGTAGAATACAAAGGGCAGCACCTGCTGAAGGTGATGGAGAAATTCATAAACTTGTTCAAAACAGAATTATTGAAAGTAGCATTAATAATTAACTAGGGGGAAATAAAGTATGCCAGAGGTAAAAGTTCCAGAATTAGCTGAATCAATCACAGAAGGTACCATTGCAGAATGGTTAAAAAACGTTGGAGATAGCGTCGATAAAGGTGAAGCTATCTTAGAATTAGAAACAGATAAAGTTAACGTTGAAGTAGTTTCAGAGGAAGCAGGCGTACTATCTGAACAATTAGCTGAAGAAGGAGATACAGTTGAAGTAGGTCAAGCTGTAGCCGTAGTTGGTGAAGGCAGTGGCAACGCATCAAGTGGTTCTTCAAATGAAACTCCACAAAAAGAAGAATCTAAAGATGCTAGCGAATCTCAAGATAAATCACAACAATCACAATCATCTTCAGATAATAAACTAGACGACCAAGATAGCAGTAATCAACGTGTAAATGCTACACCTTCTGCTCGTCGTCATGCACGCGAAAACGGTGTTAATTTAAGCGAAGTTTCTGGTAAAGGAAATGACGTTTTAAGAAAAGACGACGTTGATAACAGTCAAAAACAAGCTAGCCAACCATCTCAAAGCGAAAGCAAATCACAAAATAGTGGCTCTAAAAAATCTAACGATAATCCGTCTAAGCCAGTAATACGTGAGAAAATGTCTCGTCGTAAGAAAACTGCTGCTAAAAAATTATTAGAAGTGTCAAACCAAACAGCAATGTTAACTACATTCAATGAAGTTGACATGACTAATGTTATGGAATTACGTAAACGTAAAAAAGAACAATTTATGAAGGATCATGACGGTACTAAACTTGGTTTCATGTCATTCTTCACTAAAGCAGCAGTCGCAGCGCTTAAGAAATATCCAGAAGTTAACGCTGAAATTGACGGCGAAGATATGATTACAAAACAATTCTATGATATCGGTATTGCCGTATCTACTGATGATGGTTTATTAGTACCATTCGTTAGAGATTGTGATAAGAAAAACTTTGCTGAAATTGAACAAGAAATTGCGAACTTAGCAGTTAAAGCACGTGATAAAAAATTAGGCCTAGACGATATGGTTAATGGTTCATTTACTATCACTAATGGTGGAATCTTCGGTTCAATGATGAGTACACCAATTATCAACGGTAGCCAAGCTGCTATCTTAGGTATGCACTCAATCATTACTCGACCAATTGCAATTGACAAAGATACTATCGAAAATCGTCCAATGATGTACTTAGCGTTAAGCTATGACCACAGAATCATTGATGGTAAAGAAGCAGTTGGATTCTTAAAAACAATCAAAGAATTAATTGAAAATCCAGAAGATTTACTACTAGAATCATAATTCTGAACTTAATACAATCTATTAATACTCATACAACGTCGTTAAACGTCGTTGTATTTTTTACTTGAATATAACTTAAGTATGATAAGTTTATTATGATTAATGCTAAGATATATAGAAATAAAGATAAGTCACAATTATTGGGAGTTTAATATGTCTTATAACATAATAGAAGGGCATCATATAACTAAGAAGATAAATAATCATATGATTATCCATAATATAAATTTCAATATTCCTAAGAATTCAATAACTTTAATCGAGGGACATAATGGTTCTGGAAAAAGTATCACTTTAAAAATAATTACTGGATTAATTAATCATTATGAAGGATCATTATTCATTTCGGGAAGTGTCAGTTATGCAATAGATGTTTTTCCTGGAAACTTAAATTTAACTATCAGGGAATATTTGAGATTCTTATCAAAATTTAACTCATATAAACAGTCAAGAAAGCAAGTTCATTATTTTATCGAACATTTAAATCTTACTCCATTTTTAAATCGTAAATTAAAAGACTGTTCTAAAGGTACTAAGCAGAAAGTAAATATTATACAATGCCTCACTAAAAGTGCAGACATATATATATTAGATGAACCATTTTCTGGATTAGATCAAGAGACAACAGATTTTCTATTAAAAAATTTAGCTGAGTTAAAATTATCTGCTACTGTTATCATGACTTCTCATGAATTTCATCATCACAACCATATCATCACTCATACGTTGAATATTGAGACCGGTAAATTTCGTAATCTCAAAGTAGAAAATAATCTTTCTAATACTGCTGCTAAAGTTATAGTAATTAACTATGATTCAAATATTACTAAACGCTTAACTAATTATAAAAATATCACAAACATCTATACTGAAAACAATAAGGTGTATATAAAAACGCATCAGCAACATTTAAATGAATTGCTAATGCAATTAATTACTCATCAGTGCGAGATCATTGAAATTAAGGATGTGATCCACTTTTGATTGCTTTTATACAATATCAGTTTAAAAATTACTTGCGCTCATACCAATTTATACCTCCAATGATGATTTTTGTAATTTGGATTATTCTTCAATATTTATATAATGAACAACCTATATTATCTAGCTATGCATCTAGCTGTTTAGGATTATTTATCATTACATGTTGGTTAACATTAAATATATTAAATTTAGAGTCATTAAATGAAAAATACTTATTATTTATACAACTAGAATCTAAACTCAAATATCTCATAGTTAAATGGTTATTTATATTTTTAATTAATTGTGTATTAATTGTATTTTCAATAATATATCCGTTACTATTAGGTAGTTTCAAAAATCACATTTATTTTAAACAGGGTGTATTAGCCATATTTTTGCATCTTATTGTATGTATGATATGTATTTTGATTTCCACTTTAATTAAAAATCTTAATGTGATTTCTAAAAAATACATGTGGTTGCTTATTAGTCTAATTGGAGTGGTAAGTATATTACGTCCGATTTTAATACAATCCTATCCATTTATAAAATATATTTTATGGCTTATACCACCAATAGGTGATTTAATAAAGTTGTATCATTCTGACAACCCCAATTATGATGTGCTTTTATTACTAACTTTATGGACGTTAATATACATTATCATTTTATTCATACTCAATCTCATCATCTTTTCTAAATTAGATCAAAATCAAACGTCCTAACCAAATAGGTTAGGACGCTATTATTAATTATCGAGCTAGGAATATGATTTCAATAATTGCAAGAATGACACAAACAATAAATGCAATTGTGAAATATTTAAAACTAGACTTCTGCTTATTGTTTAAATTAGTAAATACTTGTATACCTGAATAAACAGCTATTAAAACTGTAATCGCAAATATTATCCACAAATTAGACATATGTACGCCTCCTTATACATGTCATTTATTATATTTTAATATATACAAATATTTTATCCAATGCGAAATGATAACTTTCAAATTAATGACAATACTGAATCATAAATTAACTCATATAGAATGAGGGTTCATCATATTCATTCGCATTAAAATACGTTATAATAAGGATTGTAAAGACAAAAACTAGGGGTGTCAGTTTATGAGCGGACTTAGAAGTGTCACTATAGGAACAAGTGACCTGTCTAAAACGAAAGAACTTTTTGGAAATATTCTAGGATTACAATATTCCGATAAAAATGAAAATGCTTTAAGATTTGGAGATGCTAACTTAAGTCCAGGTACTCGCATTCACTTTGTTGAAATTTCTAATAAGGACTATAGCAATCAACATATTGATAGCATAGGACTACGAACACCATCTGATTTAGGGCTAGATGAATATCAAAACATACTTTCAAATCATAATATTAATTATAGCTCATTTACTGAACTCAATGGCAATAAACATTTTAGTTTTGAAGATGATAATCATCAAACTTATGATATCTACTCCAATGAACACAATACTGGAGTCGGGCTAGGTATGCCATCTTTTGATAGTTCTGTAAATCCTCTTCACCAAATTCAAGGTTTAGGACCAGTTATTCTTAAAGTCAATGAATTATCAATCACTACATCAATTTTAACGAGAGTATTTGGATTAGATTTATTTGCTGAATATCTACCAAGTGAAGATGCTAATGAAAATATCCAAGTTTTCAAAATTGGAGAAGGTGGCTTAGGCGGAGAATTACACCTATACCAAGCACATGAGGAAACACAACTTTCAGAGTATGGACCAGTTGAACAAGTTGAATTTTCTACACATCACCGAAATGAATTTGTTCAAGCCAAAGAACAATTAGATGAAATAGGAATACCGTATCAAACCTTGGAACAAGAAGAATCTGAATCGTTAAGAATCACCGAAAGTAGTGGTATTTCATTTATTTTCACCCTTGAAAAGTAAATCATTTTAAATAGAGGAAGGTTATACAATGTTACATGAAACTTGGAAAGAACGTACACCTATTAAAAAGGTAGAAGTTACGAATACAGATGCGAAGAAATTTACAGTTGCTGATATGCTGACTGTAGGTAAACAATATGATGTTGTTAATGTAACCGAAGAGTATTATCAAATCGTTGATAATTCTGGTTTAGTAGGTGGCTATTATAAAGATTACTTCAAAGAAGTTTAAGTTTTATTACGTAAAGTAACAGTACGTGTATTTAATTATTAATAAGACTAAGACAGGTCAATAATGACTTAATTGTCTTAGTCTCTTTTTATACATAAAGGACGGGAAATTATGACTAAATCAATTTATAAAAATTCTGATGAATCAGTATTTAAAGATGCGAAAGTTCTATTTGAATTAAATAAAAATATTTTACTTAAGGGACCTACAGGTTCAGGAAAAACAAAACTTGCTGAAACGTTAAGCGATGAAGTTAGACGTCCAATGCATCAGGTTAACTGTTCTGTCGATTTAGATACTGAAAGTTTGCTTGGATTTAAGACAATTCAAACTAACGAAGAGGGGCAACAAGAAATTGTCTTCATTGATGGGCCTGTAATTAAAGCTATGAAACAAGGACATATTTTATATATCGATGAAATTAATATGGCTAAACCAGAAACGCTTCCGATTCTTAATGGTGTCTTAGACTATCGCCGTCAAATTACTAATCCATATACAGGTGAGGTCATTAAAGCTGCACCTGGCTTCAATGTGATAGCAGCAATTAATGAAGGTTACGTAGGCACATTACCAATGAATGAGGCACTTAAAAACCGTTTTATCGTTATAGAAGTAGATTATATAGATGGACATATTTTAAAGACTGTTATAAAAGAACAAAGTCGATTACAGGATGACAAAGTAATTGAACAAATCATTAAATTTAATGAGGACTTAAGAACAATGACTAAACAAGGACAAATTTCTGAGGAAGCTGCTAGTATTCGTGTCCTCATAGATTTAAGTGATTTAGCTACAGTGATTCCAATCGAACGTGCAATTAAAAGAACAATTATCGATAAATTAGAAGATGAGCGTGAACAACAAGCAATTATTAATGCGATTGAGTTAAATTTTTAAAGAGGGATACTTATGAGTGATCGTTTTATAAAATTCAACGATGAACAGTTAGATGCTAAGCAGGTAATGATGTTACAAGACTTAGCTCGTCTATTATTAAAAGATGAACAAACACAAGTGAAAATACAAAAGTTTCCTTTTTACAATCCTTTCAGCAATACCCTAATCACAAGTTGGTTTTGGTCACACCGTCCGCATCACATTGAGCAAGCCGGCTTAAAAACTGATGTTTTACTCGCTGCATATGGATATCAACATATAGATATAGACATTGTTAATCATGTTTTACATAATGATGATTTTCATCATACTAAATTTTTCCATCAATTATTTAAGTTACTTGAAGATGTACGTATTCTCGAACTTATTCGAAAAGAACGTCCTAGCACTGCTAAGTATATAGATCTACGCTTGGATACTCGGTTAGCTTTTACTGATTCACAAATTAATGTTTATAAAACTAAAACTGTATTCACTGATTTGCTATTTCTCAATTTAGAACGTGCTTTTCTTAGTCAAAACTTCTATGACGTACCATCAATTCATCCGACATTTGATGATGTACTAGTGAATATGTATCAGTATTTGCCAAATATTTTCCAAAACAAAACCTCAGAAGATAACATGTATCTGGCTGAACGTATGATGTATCAGGTAGATGATTTGCTTAAAGAAGATATGTTAAATGAATATTATTATTTACCTCAAAAACTGTATGAAGACATTCAAGCAACCACCTTTGAGGACTTGAAAAGAACTGACGCGAGTAATACAGATGGTAACGATAAACATCAATCTGAAGAAGATGCTGAAACAGCTGAAGCTGAAACTAAAGCAGCGGATAGCGAAACTAAAGGTGGCGCTTACTTAGAGATGGAACTTCACGAGGGAGAAAACAGTGAAGTGATAGCTGATAATGATACTGCTCGTGAAGGGGATTCCACAGACGATATAACAGATATGATGACTAAGAAAGGCAAGGGCTCTCAGAACACTTTAGACCATGATGAAGGTGGTTTCATAGGTCAGAATCAAGCATTTGCACTAGAAGGAATTAATAAAAATGTAAAAGTTGAATGGAAGGTTCCAAACATCCAACCACAACATATTTTAGACTATCAACATTCTAAAAATGATGTTCAATTTGAAATCAAGGATCTTATTCAAATCATTAAAAAGACAATCGATAGAGAGCATCAAGATGAACGTCATAATCTAACTAAAGGGCGTCTTCAAAAAGATTTAATCAATTGGTTTATCGATGATCAATATAAATTATTTTATAAAAAGCAGGATTTAAGTAAAACATTTGATGCAACGTTCACATTGTTAGTTGATGCGTCTGCAAGCATGCACGATAAAATGGATGAGACCATTAAGGGCGTTGTACTATTCCATGAAACTTTGAAATCGTTAAACATTAAACACGAAATTTTAGCTTTTAATGAGGATGCATTCGAAGCAGATGATCGTGAACAACCAAATATTATAGATGAAATTATCAATTATAATTATTCAATTTTTGAAAAAGAAGGCCCACGTATCATGTCTTTAGAACCTCAAGATGATAATCGTGATGGTGTAGCTATTCGGATAGCTAGTGAAAGACTACTACAACGTAGTCATCAACAACGTTTTTTAATTGTATTTTCGGATGGAGAACCATCTGCATTTAACTATAGCCAAGATGGCATCATAGATACGTATGAAGCCGTAGAAACTGCTCGTAAATTTGGTATTGAAGTCTTTAATGTATTTCTGAGTCAAGAAGCTATTACTGAAGATATTGAACAAACGATTCATAATATTTATGGACAATTCTCAATATTTGTAGAAGGCGTTGAACACTTACCAAGCCTTTTATCTCCATTATTGAAGAAACTTTTACTTAAATCATTTTAATAATCACACTAATTAAACATCAAAATTAATTGTATGTATTTAATAGTTGATAA
This sequence comes from Staphylococcus sp. HMSC067F07, assembly GCF_001837405.1. NCBI lineage: Bacteria > Bacillati > Bacillota > Bacilli > Caryophanales > Staphylococcaceae > Staphylococcus > Staphylococcus sp. HMSC067F07. Next base: position 51,806 of record NZ_KV832237.1, read on the forward strand.
ATGGCATTCAACCATATATTTTAAATAATTACCAATTAAATTTGTATAAGTTTTTAAATTTTCTGAAATTATATAGACTTATAATTCCTGATTATGATAGAATGTTTAATGTTGCATTATTAGATAAAAAGGAGCAGCATTATGAATAAAAACACTTGGATTATAGGTTTTACTTTGTTCGCTATGTTTTTTGGCGCAGGGAACCTTATTTTTCCAACGAATCTAGGCCTTGATAGTGGACATTTCCTTTGGCCAGCTATACTCGCATTCGCACTAACTGGTATTGGTTTACCATTACTAGGTGTCGTTGTTGGGGCACTAGATCATCAAGGATATATCGGTGCTTTTAATAAAATTTCACCAAAATTCTCTTTAATCTTTTTAATTGTTATCTATTTAACAATAGGACCTTTGTTCGCGATTCCGCGTACAGCTTCGACTTCATTTGAAATGACTGTCACGCCAATCGCTAATACTAATGGGAATATAGCATTATTAATTTTCACTATTATTTACTTCTTAATTGTGCTTTATTTATGTCTTAATCCTAATAAAATGATAGATCGCATTGGTTCATTGTTAACTCCATTGTTATTAATAACTATATTAGCTATGATTATAAAAGGATTTATAGACTTTGGAAGTAATGCTCCCGGAGAAGGTAATACAAAATTATTCCATTCAAGTTTTTCCGGTTTTTCACAAGGGTTTACTCAAGGTTATTTAACAATGGATGCAATCGCTGCAATTGCATTTTCAATGATTGTTGTTAACGCTATTAAAGCTACCGGAATTAAACATTCTGATAAAATATTTAAGCAAACAGTGATTGCAGGACTTATTGCTGCTACAGCTTTAATCTTTATATATATTTCATTAGGATTTATTGGAAATCATATGCATATTACTTCAGGAAAGATGAAAGAACTCACTGCTAATGATCAAAATATTGGTACATACTTACTAACTACTATGGCTGCGAAGGGATTTGGTACCTTCGGTAAATATTTATTAGGAATTATCGTTGCATTAGCTTGTATAACTACAGCTTGTGGTCTTATTGTTTCAGTAAGTCAATATTTCCACAGAGTTTTCCCTAAAATTTCTTATAAAGTTTATGTAATATTATTTACATTAATAAGCTTTATCATAGCCAATCAAGGATTAAATTCAGTTATATCTATGTCAGTACCTGTATTAAGTATTGTATATCCAATAGCTATAACAGTTGTTTTACTAATATTAGTGGCTCGATTTATACCGACGAAACCAATTGCGCAACAAATTCCATTGCTTATTGTTGCAATAGAATCTATATTAAGTCTTATTACTACTCAAGGATGGTTTAAAATTTCATTTATAGACCATTTACCACTTAAACAGCATTCACTTGAATGGTTTCCAATCGCGGTAATAGCAACCATCTTTGGTTATATTATTTCATATTTCGTTAAACAAGATTTTATAGTTTATCAAAAAGAAGATAATAACAACTAAAACTTAAATATATATAAAGGCACTCGTACCATAAGTGATTTTAACCATCACTAAAGAATACGAGTGCCTTTTTCAATTATTATTCTTTTCTCATTGACAATAGATGTTGCTTCAAGTCGTTTTCTAAGCCATTAAGCTCTTTTTCAGCTGCTTGTCGCTTTTGACGACCATCTTGTTGGATTTGTAATGTCTGTTCAATTGTTTCTATAATGTCATTTTGAGTTGTTTTCACAGTCTCAATATCAACGATGCCACGCTCATTTTCAGTGGCAGTTTCAATAGCGTTTTGCTTTAACATTGAAGCATTTTGAGTGAGTAAATCATTTGTAGTATCTGTTACGGCACGCTGTGCTGAAACTGCATTACGTTGTCTCATTAAGGTTAAGGCAATTGCCATTTGATTTTTCCATAAAGGAATACTTGTGAGAATTGAACTTTGAATTTTTTCAGCTAATGCTTGATTCACGTTTTGAATCATACGAATTTGTGGAGCTGTTTGAATAGCAATTTGTCTAGACAATTGTAAGTCATAAATACGTTTATCTAAACGATCTACAAATTGTTCCATATCCGCCACAGCTTGAATATCCATTTGATTTCCTGAGTTATGAGCTTTCTCTTGTAGTTCAGGTATTGTTTCAGATTGAATCTGTTGTTTCTTACGTTGTGCAGCAGCAATATATAAAGTTACATCGTCAAAGTATTTTTTATTTTGATCATATAAACCGTCTAATAATTCAACATCTTTAGTTAGATTCCCTTTATGTTTGTCTAGTTGAATCGTAATACGATCAATTTGAGAGCTTACTGATTGCATTCTTGAAAAGACTTCATTAATTGAAGCTTTTGTTCTTCTAAATATACGTTTAAGTTTAGATTGTTTATTTGGATCTAAATCATTAGGATTAACTGACTTTAATTTGCCCATTAATTGACTTAATGAATCTCCAACAGGCCCCATATCTTTAGATTGAACTTCATCTAGCATTTGATGTGAAAATTGAGACATACTTTGTTGTAAGTTAGTACCAAACTGTAATAAGCCATCATGGTCTAAAAGCTTTATTTGTTGACTAATTGTTTCTATTTTTTTCTTGTCCTCATCACTAAATTGAGGGTTGAAGTCTTGAGCTACTGTAGGATTAGTATTTGTATTATCTTCAATATATTGATCGAGTGGATGTGATTGATTGCTATTAATTTTATGCGTCATCTCATTCATCTCTCCATTTCTCTTATACATCTTTGCGACGTTCTTGTTCTAATTTGTTTAATTCCATTTCAACATCTAATCGTTCATAATCTTCTTCATTTAATCTTTTTAAATCAGCAATTAGTGTACGTTTAACTTCATCTAGAGTAATACGCGTCTGTTCTAGTTTTTGTTTTTCTTCTTTTGATTTACGTGGCATCCTTGAAAGGCGAGTATAAGAATCTACTAGATTCAGAGCATTATCTAGATGAGAATAGAAGAAACCCTCTACTTTGAAAAACATACCCGGACGTTGTTTTATACTTGTATATATAGAACGTGATATACGGTAAATATCATTAACTTGTCTAAAATCTTTTATAGATCTGATGTTCATAAATGATTTTAAAATAGTTCTAATTTTTAATTGAGCTTGATTAAGCTGAGTTCTAACATATCTATAATCTCTACGTGACAATCCGATTTCATTAAGATATTTGCGTGAAGTAAGCCTTTGAGTAGGGAAGTACGATAATAGAAAACCACCTGCACCAACGATAGCATCAATCAGGAATGATAAATCCCATGCGAAAACAGTAACCATCCAAACAATAAATGCTACTGGTATGCCTACTAACACTCCAAATAAACGTGAAATGTTATATCTCAAATGTCATCTTCCTTTATATTAAAGTCTATATAGTTTTAAATTCTGTTAATGAGTCATCAATATCTAGATTTTTAATATTATAATCGGATACTGATGACGCAGGTGAAGCACCTTTAATTACAGATTGAATAAATTGTTCTAATTCCTTATCTTCACCTTGAGCATATATTTCTACATAATCGTCAACATTTTGGACTGTACCTTTAATGTGATATTGGTTAGCAATGCGTTCAGTATAATATCTGAAGCCCACACCTTGAACAGTTCCAAAAATTTGAATATGTTTACGTTCCATAATATCACCTCATAACTTCATTATACGTACTTTAGTTGTAAAAAACTAATATTTGCTATATGATTTATCGGCCAAAAGTATGAGCCTTGAAACTTGATTTTGAATTCTGAAAAGTTACAATTAAGTTTAAAGGTTTAACCGTGGAAGGGGATTTTAAACATGTGGACAGTTGCAAAAATGAGAGCTGACTACGAAGGTTGGTGGCTATTTAGTGATTGGCCTGAAAGAGTTATCGAAACACTAAACTTCAACACATACGAAGAAATGCTTGAAAAATACACAAAACTTCTTCAAGACTGTAAGGATTGTTTCGATAATTATGTAGTAGGTAAACATAACATTTATGCTTTCTATAACAACTGTGACTTAAATTTTTGCGAAGATTGCGATGAAGATTTACAAATATTTTATAGTTTTATTATTTTAAAAAATAATGAGGTTTATTTTAATCTTACAAAAATTGATTAAATGATAATTTTCTATAATTGTATTGCAATTTAGCTATGACTAAACTATAATGATTATTAAGCAATTGTTTTATTCCATATTGCAAAGAATATTTGGATTTATCATACATATAAGCACACGTATTTTTTGTAATATGCGAATAACGCATATTGAAAGAATTTAGTCTTGGAGGTTTAAAAAATATGAAACAAGGTACAGTTAAATGGTTTAACGCTGAAAAAGGTTTCGGCTTCATCGAAGTTGAAGGAGAAAACGACGTATTCGTACATTTCTCAGCAATCAACCAAGATGGTTACAAATCATTAGAAGAAGGTCAATCAGTTGAATTTGAAGTAGTTGAAGGCGATCGCGGTCCTCAAGCTGCAAACGTTGTTAAACTATAATAAATAGATTATAATTATTGACTTTAACTAACACCTTACCAAGATGTAGGGTGTTTTTTTATATCAATACATACAGTAGCTCAGAAAGAAATTGATGTTAATTTCTTTCTTTTTTTATGCACAAAAAGAAACAAAACTTCTTTACAATAATATAGTCTGCAATATATTTTTTATTGATTTATTAATCCATTTTTTTATAATTTAAGTGATTAGTAGGAGAAAGGAGACAATATTATGCCAAATCCTTTTAAATTATTACAAGTTTCAATTGGTCGTTTTTATTTTGGTTACCGTGGTCGTTTCATTAAATGGTAAATCTTAAAATTGAAAATTTTAAGCTGATTAATTTATTCATATCAATAAGCATCATTATCATTAGTGTAATTGTATTAAATATAAGCATAGGTATAATAGCATACTTGAAGATATCTGAATATTCCGAATATTTATCGCTGAATCTTTCTATTATATTAAGTTTTATAATAATACCTACTTAATATGCTTGAATTATCTCAGATAATTTTCTTATTTTTTTTTACTTAATGCCTCAATTGATTGTAGTTTTTATTAAACATAAAAGAGGTGAAAATAATGCTAGAATTTAAAAATGTATATAAATCTTTTAAGAAAAAAGAAGTATTATGTGATGTAAATTTCAAATTATCTGCAGTTGAGAAGGTGGGGCTTATAGGTTCAAATGGGGCTGGAAAATCAACATTAATGAAACTTATAGCTAAAACTCAATTACCATCTAAAGGAAATGTTTATTTCAACAATATGGATATACATAACTCTCACACTATGATTCGTTCATGATAGGACAAATATATTATCCTGAGCTAAATGCAAGGCAAAATATTGAAAATTATCTAAAGATTAATAATAAGATTAGCTATATGAACGAAATTCAATCAATACTTAATATAGTAGATTTAGAAAATAATGGAAAGAAAGTGAAAAATTATTCGTATGGAATGCAACAAAGGCTTTGTTTAGCTATATGTTTAATTACTCAACCAAAAGTAGCTGTATTAGATGAGCCATTTTTAGGTCTAGATCCATTAGGCGTGAGAGAATTAAACAATATAATTGAAAAGTTTTCAAAAGAAAAAAACACTTTATTTTTAATATCTAGCCATCAGTTAAAAGAATTAGAAGGTCTTTGTGATAGATTTCTATTATTAGAAAACAGTAAAATTAAAGAAATTGACTTACAGAATAAAATAATCACTCAAAAGTTAATATTCAAGAATTCTATTAGCAATGCTTCGGAACTAAAAGCTAATTTCAAATTCATCAAAAGTATAGAGGACAATCTAATAACAATTATTAATAAGGATGAAGAAGTAAATCTTACAAATTTACTTGAATTAGTAGGTAAAAATCCCTTAATTAAAATAGAGAGTAATGACAATCTCTTATCTTCATATTTCTATAAAGAGTAGGTAATATTATGTTTAAATTTAACTTCTTATATATTTCAAAAATTCGTGCAACTTGGTTGCTTTACCTCATCGGACTTTATCCTCTTTTGATATTTCTAGCTGAATTACTTAATAGTAATTTCCTTTCATTATCAGCAACTCAAACAAATAGCGTAAGCTTTTTAGAACTATTTATCGCAATATATGACACCCAGCAAAAAGCAATGATATCACTTATAATTGTGGGATATTTAGCTTCATTACTATTTTATAGCGAAATTAGCACCGGAAGACTTTTATTTTACAAGGATCAAAGTCGTTACAAAATTTTTAATTCTAAATTAACATCTATTATTTCTAGTTATTTTATATTCTTATCCATTTTACTATTATCAACGTTAGTAGTTTATTTGTTTTATGTTAACAACCATCAATACTCCTCTCATTCTTTTATGTTAAATAACTATAAATTAAATCAAACTCTAATCTTAAATCTTCTTGGAATCTTTTTAACAGATTTATTCTTAATCTTTTATGTAGTTATTTTTTCTGTAAAATTTAATTCTGGGATAACTATAATCAGTATGATTTTATGTTATGTAGTCATAAAGCTTACAGACAATATTAATAAAATCAAGTTTTTTCCTTCAAATTTTACAAATTTAAATACCGATAAAGATTTCATTTTCAGCTTATTAGCAATGAGCACTATTACTGTTGTTTATATAATTATTTTTTATGTTTTAGCAATTACGATATTCAGGAAAATTCAATTTTAAATCTTGTTCATTTCAATAGAACTTAAAACGCCTTGGAAATGTTGAGACAACATCTATCCAAGGCGTTTTAAAATTCATCTTTCATTAAATTAAAATTATACTATAGTAGGTGAGTTTCGCTTGCTCATTTTTACTATCATTTCGTATCATTAATTATTAATTGTCTTAGTGACTGACGCTTTATCACTTCACGTGCTTTTCCATCTTTTAAGAAGAATACTGATGGCTTCTGCATTTGATTATAATTTGATGCCATTGAATAATGATATGCACCAGTTGATAAAATTGCTAAATAGTCTCCACGCTTAATAGAGGAGGGTAACTTAGCTTTTTTAATGATAATATCACCGGATTCACATAGTTTACCTGCAATCGTCACAGTATCATCTGCTTCCTCATTACGATTAACTAATAACGCTTGATATTTAGCATCATATAAGGCTGTACGGATATGATCGCTCATACCTCCATCAACTGAAACATATTTATTCACTTCAGGTATTTCCTTTATAGTACCGACCTCATATAAAGTAATTCCTGCTTCACCAACAATTGAACGACCAGGCTCTATACCAATTTCAGGCACTTCATAATTAAGTGAATGAGCAGTTTCTTTAATTGCATCAGCAATTTCTGCAATGCCTTCTTCAATAGGGAAACTTTCATCACCTTCAACATATTTGATACCGAAACCGCCACCTAAATTAAGTAATTCTACTTTGATTTCATTTTCAGATAACCAATGAAGCACAAGCTTAGCAGTTTCTATCATAGCTTCGGTACCTTCAATCTGAGACCCTACATGGAAGTGAACTCCTTTTAATTGTAAGTGTTTAGAAGCTTTTACTTTATTAATCGCTTCTAAAGCTAATCCATGTTTAATTGATAGACCAAACTTACTATCTTCTTGACCAGTTTGTATAAATTCGTGTGTATGTGCTTCCACGCCAGGATTAACACGTAATACGATATTCACTTCATCACTTGCATATTTATCAATTAAATCAATTTCTTCTAATGCATCTATAACAAAGTACCCGATATTATTTTCTAATGCGTATTGAATTTCTCGCTTAGTTTTATTATTACCGTGAAAGTGAATACGGTTTGCATCAAAACCAGCTTCTAGAGCAGTATAAAGTTCTCCTTCAGACACCACATCTAATTGTAAATCTTCTTCTTGCACTAATTTAACCATTTGAATACAAGTAAATGCTTTAGAAGCATAAGAAATATTATATTTTAAACCACTTTTCTCAAATGCACTATGATATCTGCGCATTTGATTACGAATTTGATCTTCATCATATACGATAGTAGGGGTACCAAAGCTTTGAGCTACAGTCTTTAAACTTGTACCTCCCATTGTTAATTCGCCATACTCATTATATTTGACTACCATTTATATGTACTCCTTTATTAGAGAATCATGATTCATAGCGCTTAATTGTTCAGAGTTTGCGCCCACACCTTTAAAAGTAAATTCATCGATGCGTATATCGTTATTATATAATACTACTTCATCTTGTGCATGAACTTCATCATCCACTTCAACAAACATATGACTCATCATTAGCGCTCTAATCGGATAACGTTTACCATTAATAATCGCCTCATGTTGAGCTCTGGATTTGAGGATGCCATCTCCATACCCAATATCAACCACTGCCAATTGTGTTTGATTCTTAGTAGCTTCATAAGCGAAGCTATATCCGCAATAATCTCCAGCATTAACTTCACGAACTTGAATCACATTACCTTTAACTGTCAAGGATTGTTGAATTTCAGATTCTTTTAATTTGCTATAAGGTCTAGAACCATAAAGTGCAATACCTACACGTGCATGGGTATGGTGAGGTAGGACTACTTGACCTTCACGATAAAAACTTGCACTATTTTGTGCATGTATCATATCAAATGAGTAACCTTCACCCAACAAAGTATTTAGAACATTTAACCATGCCTGTCTCTCAATATCATACTCTGGAACATCGAACTCATCAGCATATCCAAAGTGAGTCCATATACCAGAAATAATCATTTTGTTATCACTTTTATTTTGAGCATGATCTTCTAAAACTTCATGCAACTCTTCTAAATCTTTGAAACCTGAGCGATGTAAAAGATTTTCAAATTCTAAATGCACATGTATATTTCTTAAATCCTCTTTGTGTTCATAATAATAAGTTAAAGAGGGTAGTGTCATATGAATTTCATACTCTCTTACTGTATCAAATTCATACACAGCATTCATTAGAAATATAGTTGCATGAGGTGCGATTTCTCTCACACGGATAGCTTCTTTTAATGATGTTGTACTAAATGTTTGAATGCCTGCTTTTAAAAACTCTTTAACTGAAAATTCTAATCCATAATGATAAGCATTATTTTTTACTACTGCCATTATTGATTGTTCATTTCTAACTTTTACAGCATTCTGATAAAACACTTCTGTATCTACTGACCAAATTGCTGTCAATTGACTTACACCTCTTTGTAATTTCTTAATAATTCTTCATAATAATTTGCTACATCAATTAAAATCTTTTCATCAAAATTTAAATGAGAGGTATGCAAACCTGTAACATAACCTTTAGCTTTATTCTGAGTGCCTACAAATACAAAATATGCAGGAGCTAATTGTTGTCCATAAAAACTAAAATCTTCTCCAAATAAGAATGGGGTAGGTTTATCAATGACTTCTAGATTAGCCTTATTTAAGGCTTGTTCTACACTTTTCCGAAGTTCAGGACTATTCATAGTAGGAGGATAGCCTTCTTCAAATTTTACTTGGCAATCTACATTAAATAGTAATTGGACACTTTCTGCTATTTTATACATTTGTTGTTTAACCACAGTTAAGTCATCTACATCATACGTGCGTATTGTACCTTCAAGATAACCATGACTCGGTACTGTATTTATAGCTTCACCAGCTTCAAAATGTCCCATATGAACTATATTACGTTTTAAACCATTAAGATGGTACTGTTGTATTTGTCCTACTTGTGCTAAGACATGTTGTAACGCTTCACCACATGAATGACCTTGCTCTTTATCAGCCACATGACTTGATAAACCATTTAAATAAAAGCGATACTCAGTCGCACTTGCAGTGATTTCTTCATCACGAATCACTACTTTACCTTCTTCAGCGAACGGGTTCACATGAATACCAAATACTGCTTCGATAGGGTACTTTTCAAAGGCGCCTGCTCTAATTAAGCGATTAGCACCACCACCAGTTTCTTCAGCAGGCTGAAAGATAAACACAACATTGTGGGGAAGTTCACCTTTATCCGCCATCGCTTTGCAACGTTTTACAAATAACATTAATGCTGTTGTATGACCATCATGACCACATGCATGCATCACATTGTCCGTTTTACTTCGATAGTCGATATCATTTTCCTCAAATATTGGTAAAGCATCGATATCAGCACGAAATGCTATCGTATGATTACTTTGACCTTCTAAATACGCTATTGCTCCGGTTTCAAGAGGGCAATCATATTCAACGCCTAAATTATCAAGAAATTCTTTAATATACTTCGTTGTTTCGAACTCATGTAAACTTAATTCTGGATATTGATGTAAATGTCTTCTATGTTTTGTTACAAATTCTAATTCACTCATATTAATCATCCCTTATATGAAATTGTTTTAATTCATTATGTAATGATGACGCTTTTTTACTTAGTTATAATAAAAAGGTGAAACAAACGTGCGAACCTACATATAAGAGTGTTCAACATCATCATTTGCTTCAACCTTTAACATTCATTTATATGAAAATGATTAAAACATACAAGCTATTAATCATTTAACTTTCTTAAAGCTGAGACAATTTCACGTTTAGAGTCTTCAACTTCAGATGTTTGTTTAATTACTTTAGCAGGGGTACCTGCTACAACAGCACCAGCTGGAACATCTTGAGTTACAATAGCACCCGCAGCAACAATAGCACCTTCGCCAACGCGAACGCCTTCAAGAATAACTGCATTAGCACCAATTAAGACATTATCTTCGATTATCACTGGAGAGGCGCTAGGGGGCTCAATTACTCCAGCTAATACAGCACCTGCACCAACATGTACATTCTTACCAGTTGTTGCACGACCACCAAGCGTTGCGTTCATATCAACCATTGTACCTTCACCAACTACCGCACCAATATTTATTGTTGCGCCCATCATAACTACAGCACCATCTTCAATAATCGCTTGTTCACGAATGAATGCACCTGGTTCAATACGTGCGTTTGTGTTTGTTAAGTCTTTAAGCGGAATCGCTGAATTACGTCGATCCATTTCAATTTCTAAATCTTCAATTTTTGTTTGATTTTCTTCATAGAAGGGTTTCCAGTCATCCGCTTCACAAAAGATAACTTTAGAATGTTCTGATCCAAATACTTTAAAACTTTCTGGGAAAGTTACGCCTTCAAAATTACCATTCGCATAAACTTTTAAAGGTGTAGATTTTTTTGCATCACTGATATATTGAATAATCTCTTGAGCTGATAAATGTTGTACCATAATTTAAACCTCTCCTTTGTTTACTTTTATAAATTATCAAAAGTATAATATCCATTTTCTTTATGAATTAACTTTTCAGCGGCACCAATGGCACCATTTGCAAAAATGTCTTTAGATTGTGCTTTATGAGAAATAGTGATTGTCTCATCTGTGCCAGCGAATAAAATATCATGTTCACCAACGATTGTTCCTCCACGCACAGCATGAATACCAATTTCATCTTTCGTACGTTTCTCAGTATTCTCATGACGATCATATACTGGCGTTACTTGGTCTCTAAGTTCTTTGATCACATCATACAATTTAACTAATGTACCACTAGGAGCATCTACTTTCTTATTGTGATGAGCCTCAGTTAATTCAATGTCAAAATCTTGTAGTAGGGGTACGGCAGTTTCTAAAATCTTAGTAAGGGCGTGTATACCATAACTCATATTTGCACTAAAGAATACAGGCATATGTTGACCTAATGTTTGTAGCTTTTGAATGAGCGTATCTTTCTCACCAGTTGTAGCAATAACTAACGGTAAATTGAATGACTCATCTAGTAATGGTATTAATAATTCAGGGTTTGAAAAGTCAATCACTACATCAGCAACGTCTTGAGCTTCAACTATACTATTGTAATGCTTGTATGGTGTTGAATCTTTAGGAGTTCTATCTATGACTCCTACAATCTCATGATTTTTTTCTTCAGCTAGTCTAGCAACTCGTTGATTCATCGCTCCATAGCCTATAAGTAAAATCTTCATTAATGTTCACCTGCTTTAAACTGATCATAAGCTTGCTCTAATACATTACGCTCTGCGTCATCTAATGGGATAAGTGGTAATCTTAATTCATAATTACCAAAACCTAAATGTGCCGTTAGTGCTTTAATAGGAATAGGGTTAACATCCACAGATAATGAGTCTAATAATTGCCCAATAGGTTCAAATTGACTTGAAATATTTTCTCCACTTTGTTTAGCATCGTATAAATCTTGAAATTCTTGAGGGATAACATTTGCAATAACTGAGATAACACCTTTACCTCCACGTTGATAGAATTCAACAACATTGTCATCATTGCCACTATATAATGCAAATTCATCTTCATTAATGCGTTTTTTAACTTCTTCCATATAATCAAAGTCATTCGTCGCATCTTTAAGTGCAACAATGTAAGGGTTGTGACTTAATGTTTCAACAGTTTCTGCTTCAATCGTCATATTCGTCCGTGATGGTACGTTATAAAGTACAACCGGTAATTTTACTTCATTTGCGATAGTCTCAAAGTGTTTAATTAATCCTCGTTGGTTTGTTTTATTATAATAGGGCGTAATAAGCATCACTGCATCAGCACCAATTTCTTTAGCTCTTTTAGAGGCTTCAATTGATTTCTGAGTATTATTCGTACCAGTTCCAGCAATGATAGGTACACGTTTATCAACTAATTTAATTACAGTTTCAAGTACTTGTTCTTTTTCTTGATCTGTTAAAGTAGGGCTTTCAGCTGTTGTTCCATTAACTATAATCGCTTGTGTGTTATTTTCTAATAAAAATTTTACATGTCTTTCTAATGCGTCAAAATCAATTTCATTATTAGTAAATGGTGTAGCTAGAGCTACGCCAACGCCTTCAAACATGTGTGTCATATTATCGTTCTCCTTTCATAGTTAAAACTTGCTCTAATACTTGAACTGCGTTTAATGCCGCACCTTTAAGTAAGTTGTCTGATGTACACCATACATGGAAAGTGTTATCTAATGAATCATCTCTACGAATACGGCCTACAAAGACTTCGTCTTTACCTGTAGAGTGAATTGCTAATGGGTATTCATTGTTTTCAGGATTATCTACAAGTACAACTCTGCTATCTTGGTCGAAAAGGTTTTGGATATCTTTAACGTTAGCTTCTCTATCTAAAGTAACGTCAATTTCAATGCTGTGACTGTCTTGCACTGGTACACGTACACAAGTAGCTGTAACTTTCAGGTCTTTATCGTTTAAAATTTTTCTTGTTTCATCAATCATTTTTTGCTCTTCTTTGGTGTAGCCATTTTCAAGAAAAACATCAATATGTGGTAACACATTATTATAAATAGGGTGAGGGTACGCTTCAGGAGCTTTTCCATTAGGCCCCTCAGATAAATCTCTTTTACCCTTGATACCTGAGCCTGAAACTGCTTGATATGTTGTATAAGCAACACGTTTTAAGCCATATGCATCCTGTAAAATTTTAAGTGGCACTACGGATTGAATTGTTGAACAGTTAGGATTAGCAATAATGCCACGAGTTAGTTTAGGTTCATTCACTTCGGGAACAATTAAATCTACATCTTCGGTCATTCTCCATTGACTAGAGTTATCAATGACGATAGCACCTGCTTGTTCAAATAGTGGGGCGAAATGTTCACTTGTACCTCCACCAGCACTCATTAACACGTAGTCGAAGTGTTCACTTGCTGCTTCATCTGTTAACTCTTGAACAGTATATGTTTGTCCTTGGAATTCTACTTCCTTACCCGCTGAACGCGCTGAAGAAAAGAGTACTAATTCATCGAAAGGAATATTCTTACGATCCAATGTTTCTAACATTTTTGTTCCTACTAATCCTGTTGCTCCGGCTACTGCTAATCTTGTCATAATAAAGTCACTCCATTTGTAATATTGTTAATTTTAAGAAAATTCTTTATAAATATATCATACCAATTTTAGATATCGAATGCGTTATATAATTCTTCTACCGCTTTTTGACCATTTTCTGCATCAATAACATATGAAATACTAATTTCTGAAGTCGTTGTTTGATAGAATGGAATTTCAGAATTGATTAAAGTGATAAATGCTTTAGATGCTACTCCAGACATATCTCTCATACCTGATCCAATTAACGAAATTTTGACGTATTCTTCATTAATTTTATAATCTAAGGCTTCAAAGTGAGTGGATAGATTTTCCAATATAGATGAAATTTGATTAACGTCACTATCTTTAATCGAAAATGATAGCTGTAATCCTTCGAGATTAACGATTTGCGAAATCATATCGACATTGACAGAACCTTCCTCTAACTCAGTAAATAACTGAGTTAATAAGCGATTGTCAGGTAGGGGATAACTAATTGTGACGTGCATCATATGCGTATCTAAAGCTACTCCTGTAACAGCTTTTTTCTCTAATAAATCTGATCTAGACATAATCCACGTTCCTTTCACATTTGATAAAGTTCTCCCTAAATAAAGGGGGATTTCATAGTTTTTAGCAAGTTCAACACTTCTAGTTTCAAGTACTCCAGCACCAAGCGCACTCATTTCCATCATTTCTTCATATGACACGTATTCTAAACGCTTAGCATGACTTAATATTCTTGGATCTGTTGCATAAACTCCATCAACGTCAGTATAAATCTCGCAAGGGATTTGGTTACTTGCTGCTAGAGCCACAGCAGTAGTATCAGAACCTCCACGGCCTAAAGTAGTAAGCTCAAACTCATCATTTATACCTTGGAAACCAGCTACTACCAGTACATCGTTATTTTCAAATGCTTGATTAAATGTATCTGGATTAATCTCTGCAATTTTACTTTTCAAATGATGACCAATTGTTTTAATACCTGCTTGGTATCCAGTCATTGCTTTGGCTTTTACACCAATATCATTAAGTACCATTGAAAGATAGGAGACTGTCTGTTGTTCACCCGTAGTAAGTAGTAGGGCAAGTTCTTGATCTTTAGGTGTAGAAGTCAACGTTGACACATTTTCCATTAATTGATCAGTTGTTTTACCCATTGCACTAACTACAACGATTAATTCTTCTCCCTGTTCAACTCGTGTTTTAAGCATTTCAGCAATATTTTTTATCTTTGTAAAATCACTGACGGAAGACCCGCCAAATTTCAAAACACTTCTGTTCAATTTCAGTCCTCCTAAAATTAGGGGAGGCTCACACGATATAAAAAAAGAACAAGTTCGGAATGCGCGAACTTGCTCTACATTTATGTACAAGTGATGCACTCCATTATTTAGTAATAATGACAAACTTTCAGCTCTTAACCAAAAAGTCCAACGACTCATAACTGCTATTATGAATTGTTTCGGCATCGCACCCTTTCAAAATTAGTTGTTAGCAGACAAAATACTAAAATTTACTCATGATTGATGCTCCTCATCAAAATCTTATTCAATTGATATGAGTTTATTATACATAGAGTGTATATCTCTGTAAACCGATATGTTAGATTTTTAAAAATATACTGAAAATTTAAGAGTAATATAACACAATTTGTGATTTATTATAAATAAAACTTTATTATTGATTGCTTAAATATCAATTTCCAAAAGAAAAACTCTAGAGAATCATGAAGATGCTCTAGAGTTAAAGAAAATTTATTAACTATTTTGTAAAACACCAATTTCTTGAAGATATTCTTCATAAGGAACTTCTTTAGATAAACCACCTGGTTGATTTAAATCGATAACACGGTTTGCAATTGTATTGATGAACTCGAAGTCATATGAAGTGAAGATGATAGAACCTTTAAATGATTTCAATCCATCATTAACTGCAGTGATACTTTCTAGGTCTAAATGGTTTGTAGGTTCGTCTAGTAATAAAACGTTAGCACTTGATAACATCATTTTACTTAACATACAACGAACTTTTTCACCACCGGATAGAACACTTGCCTTCTTCTTAACTTCTTCTCCGCTAAATAGCATACGACCTAAGAAACCACGTAAAAATGTTTCAGTTTGTTCATCTTCAGGCGCATATTGTCTTAACCAATCAACTAAGTTCATGTCGACGCCATCAAAGAACTCTGAATTATCTTTAGGGAAATAGCTAAGGGAAGTAGTGACACCCCATTTAAATGTTCCTTCATCTGGTTCCATTTCACCAGCTAAAATTTTAAGCAATGTTGTTTTGGCAATCTCACTATCACCAATTAAAATAGCTTTATCGTTAGGATTCATTGTGAATGAAACATTATCTAATACTTTTTCGCCGTCAATTGTTTTAGATAGATTTTCAACAGTTAATAAATCATTTCCAATTTCACGTTCAGGAGTAAATTTAACATATGGATATCTTCTTGAAGATGGTTGAATATCATCTAATTCAATTTTTTCTAATTGTTTCTTACGACTTGTAGCTTGTTTTGATTTAGAAGCATTCGCAGAGAATCGTGCAATGAAATCTTGCAATTCCTTAATTTTTTCTTCTTTTTTCTTATTTTGTTCTTGAGCCATTTTTTGGGCTAACTGACTTGATTGATACCAGAAATCATAGTTACCTACATATAGTTTGATCTTACCGTAGTCTAAGTCAGCAATGTGCGTACATACGTTATTTAAGAAGTGACGGTCGTGGGATACAACAATAACTGTATTTTCAAAGTTAATTAAGAAATCTTCTAACCAGCTAATTGCAGGGATATCTAAACCGTTAGTAGGCTCGTCTAGTAGAAGTACATCGGGATCGCCAAATAAACTTTGCGCTAATAATACTTTTACTTTTTGATTGTTTTCAAGTTCAGACATTTTTCTGTCATGTAAATCTGCTTGAATAACTAAACCAGAAAGTAGGTTAGCAGCATCGGCTTCTGCGTTCCAGCCATTCATTTCTGCAAATTCACCTTCAAGTTCTGCAGCACGAATACCATCTTCGTCACTAAAATCTGGCTTCATATAAATCTCATCTTTTTCTTTCATAACTTCATATAAACGCTCATATCCTTTAATTACGACATCTAATACGCGTTCATCTTCATATGCGAAGTGATCTTGCTTTAATACTGCTAGACGTTCATCTTTTCCTAATGAAACATGACCTGTTTGCGAATCAATTTCGCCAGATAAAATTTTAAGAAATGTTGATTTACCAGCACCATTAGCACCAATTAAGCCATAACAATTACCTTCAGTAAATTTTATATTTACATCTTCAAATAGTTTACGATCTCCGAAACGTAAACTTACATCAGTTACTTGTAACATGCATTTGCTCCTTTATCGTTATTCTAACGGAGAAATTATATCATATAATAGTAGGAGTTTCGACCACGTTGACATAGTAATGATAGAATAAGTGACTCATGTTATAATTAAAAGGAATTTTATCGTAGTGAATCATTTATTTTAATTTTGAAAATAACTATTTATATAGAAGAAACAATAATGAAATTTAGAAATCACATTAGTATAAGGAGAAAATAATGGCATTAGATAAAGATATCGTAGGTTCAATAGAATTTTTAGAAGTTGAGGGCTTACAAGGCTCAACTTATTTATTAAAGGGGCCCAATGGGGAACAAGTTAAACTTAATCAATCAGAAGTAGCCGATGAAGACGAATTTGAAATAGGGGAAGAGTATAGCTTCTTTGTCTATCCAAACCGTTCAGGTGAACTGTTTGCAACACAAAACATGCCTGATATCACCAAAGATAAATATGATTTTGCAAAAGTTTTAAAAACTGACCGTGACGGTGCACGTATTGATGTAGGGCTTCCACGTGAAGTGTTAGTTCCATGGGAAGACCTACCAAAAATTAAAGAATTATGGCCTCAAGCTGGAGATTACCTCCTTGTTACTCTAAGAATTGATAGTAATAATCAGATGTTTGGACGCCTCGCTAGTGAAACAATTGTTGAAGGTATGTTCACACCAGTAATGGATGATAGTAAACAAAATGAAATGATTGAAGCACGAGCATATCGCTTATTAAGAGTAGGAAGTTTCTTATTGAGTGAAGATGGCTACAAAATTTTCGTCCATGAATCTGAACGTAAGCAAGAACCTCGTTTAGGAGAGAAAGTTGAAGTGCGTATCATCGGACATAATGATAAAGGTGAACTCAATGGTTCATTCTTACCGCTAGCTCATGAACGTTTAGACGATGATGGACAAGTTATTTTCGATCTACTCGTAGAATATGATGGCGAATTACCATTTTGGGATAAATCCAGTCCTGAAGCCATTAAAGAAGTGTTCAATATGAGTAAAGGCTCATTCAAACGTGCTATTGGTCATTTATATAAGAAGAAAATAATTAATATTGAAACTGGTAAAATCACGCTTACTAAAAAAGGTTGGAGTAGAGTAGAAGAATAAGAAGTATATATTAGTAAGTAATGATTGATGTACAACATACTTTAATGTAGTTAATTTAAGAATAGAATTAGAAAAATTCAAATCTAATGCAAAGGCTTATTCCTAAAATTCTAGGAATAAGCTTTTTTTATCGAATTATTTTAAATAGAGAATTAAGTATAAAACATCTTTAATAAGCGGGGGCTTGTGATCTGTCTGACTATCTAAGTACAATTTTTAATTTGTGATATCGCCACTATACACACTCACACCTGTATGTTTTCTAAATAACAACTATTGTATTTATGAATTAAAGTAATTTTTCAAAAATATAAACTTCATCTATACCTCTATAAAGCGCGTTATACCAACCTTTAAACATTCTTAACAAAAGATTTACAATTACTCTATTTTTAATTAACAAAAGGTATGTATTATAAAAGCTGTAAGAAATACATATAACATTAGGGTTATTTATACTAGGAGGATGTTTCAATGAAAAAGTGGCAATTAGTCGGTACTACTGTATTAGGTGCTTCATTCTTACTTGGCGCTTGCGGTGGTAATAATGGAGGTTCTGGTAGCGGAAGTGATCTTAAAGGTTCTGCAAAAGGTGAAGGTTCATCTACTGTAGCTCCTATCGTCGAAAAATTAAATGAAAAATGGGCGAAAAATCACAAAGACGCTAAAATTTCTTCTGGACAAGCTGGTACAGGTGCTGGATTCCAAAAATTCATTGCTGGCGAAACTGATTTCTCAGACGCTTCAAGACCTATTAAAGACGAAGAAAAGAAAAAATTAGAAGATAAAGGTATTAAATACCACGAATTTAAAATTGCACAAGATGCTGTTACTATCGCAGTAAATAAAGATAATAAATTCGTAAAATCATTAACTAAATCTCAATTAAAAGATATTTATTCTGGAAAAGCTAAAACTTGGAAAGATGTAAATTCTAAATGGCCAAACAAAAAAATCAATGCTGTATCACCTAACTCAAGTCATGGTACATACGACTTCTTCGAAGAGGAAGTAATGAACAAACAAGATATCAAGGCTGAGAAAAATGCTGATACTAACCAATTAGTTAGCTCTGTAACTAAAAACAAAGAAGGTATTGGTTACTTCGGTTATGCGTTCTACGAACAAAATAAAGACAAATTAAAAGAAGTTAAGATCAAAGATGATAACGGCAAATTAACTGAACCAACTAAGAAAACAATCAAAAATGGTTCATATGCTTTAAGTAGACCATTATTCATCTACGTTAAAGATAAATCATTAAAAGATAACAAAGTAATGTCTGAATTCATGAAATTCGTTCTTAAAGATGAAGGTAAATCTGCTGAAGCTAAAGATGAAGTAGCTGCTCCTAAGAAAACTTATAAATCTCAATTAAAAGAGTTAAATAAGTTTTTAGATAAACATCAAAAATCTGATAAAAAATCTGACAAGAAATCAGATAAAAAATCAGACGACAAAAAATAAAAATTAGTGTACTTAATATAAAAGGGTTGGGAATTTGCAAAAGTATAAGACAAAGTGGAGAACAACCACTTTGTCTGTACTTTTTTCTTCAGGGAAGATTATTGAGTTTTTATAAACAATTGATTCATTTGAACTCATCATTCCCTAAAGTAATTCCCAATCTTTTTTAAATTATTTTGGGAGAAATTAGAAAGAGGGATTTACATGGCTTCACAAACAAATGTTAGAGAAATGATAGCCAAGAATAATGCTAAAAAGGGTGGAGCAAGTGATAAAATCGTTCCTATCATTTTGGGTATTATTTCAGCTATTTCAATCTTAACCACTATTGCTATTTTATTTACTTTACTCACTGAGACAATCACTTTCTTTACACGTGTACCATTTTCTAAATTCTTTTTAACAGGAACGTGGAATCCTACGGGTTCAAATCCTGAATATGGCATTTGGGCATTGATTATAGGTACATTAAAAATTACTTTCATTGCAACTATCGTATCAGTTCCAATTGGACTAGGCGCTGCAATTTATCTTAATGAATATGCAAGTGATAGAACACGTCGTATCATCAAACCAATCCTAGAAATATTAGCAGGTATACCTACGATAGTATTCGGTTTCTTTGCCTTAACTTTTGTAACACCAATTTTAAGAAGTATTATTCCTGGTTTAGGCGAGTTCAACTCTATAAGTCCCGGTATAGTTGTTGGTATTATGATCGTGCCTATTATTACAAGTTTGAGTGAAGATGCAATGTCTTCTGTACCTAATAAAATACGTGAAGGCGCTTATGGTCTTGGTGCAACTAAATTTGAAGTTGCTACTAAAGTTGTCTTACCTGCAGCCACTTCAGGTGTTGTCGCATCAATTGTATTGGGTGTTTCAAGAGCGATTGGTGAAACTATGATTGTTTCATTAGCAGCTGGTAGTACACCTACATCTTCATTAAGTCTAACTAGTTCCATTCAAACAATGACTGGTTATATTGTTGAAGTTGCAACTGGTGACGCGCCATTTGGCTCAGATATCTACTACAGTATTTATGCGGTAGGATTTACTCTATTTATCTTCACTATAATAATGAATCTACTTTCACAATGGATTTCAAAACGATTCAGAGAGGAGTATTAATATGAGTGCAACAACAAATCCTACTAATAAAGCGTTAATAGATAAAAATAAGGTAGATAAAAACATTTCTACTCGTGGTACTAAGAATAAAATATTTAAAGGATTATTTTTTCTATGCACAGTCATCGGTCTCGTAGTATTAGTTGCTTTACTAGCACAAACAATTATTAAAGGGGCAGGACATTTAACACCTGAATTCTTTACGAATTTCTCATCTTCAACACCTGCAGATGCCGGTATTAAAGGTGCGTTGGTTGGATCCATTTGGTTAATTGTTACTATTATTCCAATTACTATCATTCTTGGAATTGGTACAGCGATTTATCTTGAAGAATATGCAAAGGACAATATTTTTACAAGTATTGTAAAAATAAGTATTTCAAACTTAGCTGGTGTACCTTCAATCGTATTCGGTTTATTAGGTTACACACTTTTCGTTGGAGCAGCAGGTATGGGCAATAGTGTCTTAGCAGCTGCATTGGCAATGTCATTATTGATTCTTCCAGTTATCATCGTTTCAAGTCAAGAGGCTATTAGAGCTGTACCTGGTTCGGTGAGAGAAGCGTCATTTGGATTAGGTGCTAATAAATGGCAAACGATTAGAAGAGTCGTATTACCTGCAGCATTACCTGGTATCTTAACTGGGTTTATCTTATCGTTATCTCGTGCATTAGGTGAAACTGCACCATTAGTAGTTATTGGTATCCCAACTATTCTTTTAGCTACACCTTCTGGCTTATTAGATCAATTCTCTGCACTTCCAACTCAAATTTACACTTGGGCTAAAATGCCTCAAGCTGAATTCCAGAATGTTGCATCAGCAGGAATTATCGTCTTACTAATTATTTTATTAGCAATGAATGCAGTAGCAATTCTTTTACGTAATAAATTCAGTAAAAAATATTAATTAAACTTATAGGGAAATAGTTATTCAAATAGTCGAGGGTGATACGTATAAAACCTCGACTATATATAGAAGGAGTTTTTAATTATGGCTAATTCACAAGTCGCAGAAAAAAATAAATTAAATGAGCAAACAGAGAAAAATAATGGCTCTGTGTCTACGATTATTACTACTGAAAATGATAAAAAAGACAAGACACCTGATAGTCAAAAAAACATCGTATATTCTACTCAAAATTTAGATTTGTGGTACGGTGAAAATCATGCGTTACAAAACATTAACTTAGATATTTTAGAAAATAATGTAACAGCAATTATCGGACCATCAGGTTGTGGTAAATCAACTTACATCAAAACTTTAAATCGTATGGTTGAGCTTGTACCTTCTGTTAAAACAGCTGGTAAAATCTTATATCGCGATCAAAACATCTTTGATGCTAAATATTCTAAAGAGAAACTAAGAACTAATGTAGGAATGGTCTTCCAACAACCGAACCCATTCCCTAAATCAATTTACGATAATATTACTTACGGTCCTAAAACACATGGTATTAAAAATAAAAAAGTTTTAGACGAAATTGTAGAGAAATCATTACGTGGCGCTGCAATATGGGATGAATTGAAAGATAGATTACACACTAATGCTTATGGCTTATCAGGGGGGCAACAACAACGTGTTTGTATCGCTAGATGCCTAGCAATTGAACCGGATGTAATTTTAATGGATGAGCCAACATCAGCATTAGACCCAATTTCAACTTTAAGAGTTGAAGAATTAGTACAAGACTTAAAACAAAATTATTCAATTATTATGGTTACACATAACATGCAACAAGCTGCACGTGTATCTGATAAAACAGCATTCTTCCTTAATGGTTATGTAAACGAATACGACGACACTGATAAAATCTTCTCTAATCCTTCTGATAAACAAACAGAAGATTATATTTCAGGACGTTTCGGATAATTATATATGGCAATCATTAGACATAAATACGAAGGTCAGCTAGATGAGTTAATCAAAGATTTACGTCGTCTTGGCCTTCGTGTTTATTTTAATATCAAAAATGCATTAGTGTCGTTAAGTGAAGAAAAAAGAACGTTTGCTAGAGAAACCATTGAGAAAGATAAGGAAATTAATCAATTAGATTATGAGATTAATGAAAAAGTCATTATGTTAATCACTAAACAGCAACCAATTGCTACTGATTTACGCATGATGATGGCAGCATTAAAAATTTCTACTGACTTTGAAAGAATGGGGGACAATGCTGCAAGCATCGCACATATACGTTTAAGAGTGAAGATTAACGATGATTATGTGTTTACACGTTTAAAGACGATGGGTAAGTTAGCAATGCTTATGCTAGAAGACTTAAATACAGCAGTTAAAACCGAGGATTTAACATTAATTAAGGAAATTATTGAAAGAGATAAAGACATTGATGATTTATACATTAATATCGTTAACACAACATACTTAATTGATAATGATCCATTCGTTGCTGGTCAAGCACATTTAGCCGCTCGACACTTAGAACGCATTGGAGATCACATTAGTAATATTGCCGAAAGTGTCTATTATTATTTAACCGGAGAGCATTACGATACATTTGACTAATAAAAAAATCGCCCTTATTGGATAAATTATATCCTGTAGGGGCGATTTTTCATATTCAATTATTCTTTATTCAGCTTCAATTTCATCTGTTAATCTCTCTAATTCATCCACCAACTCTGAGATATACTTTATTGTAGCTTTTAATGGAGCTTCAGTAGTGATATCAACACCGGCAGTTTGAGCTAATTCAACTGGAGACATACTACCGCCAGCTTTTAATGTATTTAACCAGTTATCTACAGCTGGTTGACCTTCATTTTTAATTTTTTGAGATACAACTGTACCAATAGTTAAACCAGCAGAGTACGTGTATGAATATAAACCCATATAATAATGTGGCTGACGCATCCATGTTAGTTCGAAGCCATCAGTCATTTCAACCACATTACCGAAGAATGTTTCGTACACATCTAGCATAATTTTATTTAGGATCGGAGCTGTGAGTGATTCTCCTTCATCTACTAATTGATATACTTTACGTTGATATGCAGCTTCTAATAAATGCGTTACCATATTGTGGTAATAAGTTCTTGATAGAATTGAACCAATCACCCAACGTTTGAATTTAGGATCATTACTACTGTTAAATAGGTAGTTAGCCATTAACATTTCATTCATTGTAGAAGGCGCTTCAACAAAGTACATTGATGCCTCAGATTCCAGTAAATTTTGATGGTCTTGTGCTAATTTAAAATGTCCTGCATGACCTAACTCATGAGCAAGAACGAAAGTTTCAGCCATTTTGCCTGTCCAAGAGATAAACACATAAGAGTGCGTAAAGTAAGGGCTCGCACAATAAGCGCCTGTCTCTTTACCTTTATTTTGTGCGAAATCAATCCAACGATTGTTGTAAGCAGTTTCTAACATATTTACATAATCATCACCTAAAACGTTAAGCGCTCCATAAATATATTCTTTTGAAGTTTCAATAGATATATCAGGTTCATAACTTGGGTCAATAGATATTTTCAAATCTTCAAAGCGCATTTTATCAAGACCATGTACACGTTGAATGAGTTTAGCATATTTCTGCATTACAGGAGCTAAATCACTCATAATGACATCAATTTGACGGTCAAACATATCACGCGTAACTTCTTGTTCTTGAAGTAAATAATCTATTACGGAGTCATACCCACGTAAATCCGCTTCAATTTTCTCTTGTTGTACTTGCATGTTATATGTAGCTGCCGTTGTATTTTGATATTTACGTATAGCATCACTAAATGTTTTAAAACTCTTTCTTCTAAATTCAGCATCTGGATGATCTTCGTATTCATTTTCAAAAGTTGCGTAATCTAATGGATAGGTAACACCATTATGTTCAAATGATTCGAAGTCTATATCCAAACTTTTAGTGGTGCCATATAATTCAAACGGACTTCTTAAAGTAGGTGTTAATGTGGCAAGTACTTGTTCTACTTCAGTTGATAATTGATACGGCTTTCTATCATGTAATCTCTTAATAAAGTGAGGATAATTAGTTTTTTCTTGTAATTCATTTAACGTTTCCTCGGATAATGCCAAGATTTCTGAATCTACAAATGATAATAAACCAGCAATTTTTCCAGACATCGTATTAAGTTTAGCATTTACTTTTTGTGCCTCTTCATTAGAAGTATCAACACTAACTCTTAATTCAGGATAATTATATAGGCGATCTAATTGAATTAGAATGTCCTCATAATCTTTCAACGCTCGTTCGACATTCTCAATGTTAGTAAGTTGATTTTTATATTTAGAATTAAACTCTTTAGAAGACTTAAATACTTGATTTAAAGTTTCATAAAATGCTTCATCATTAATAAAAAGATCTTTGAGGTCCCATGTTTCTTGCTTTGGAACATCTTTTCTTAAAGGTAGACCTTGTGTCATCAGTCACACACTCCTTAAATTAGAATTACTTATATTATACAAAACTCAATTCAGAATAACATTTCATGTGGTTATCTAATTGTTTGTTTATCTAATATATAAGCAGGGAATTAAATATTTAATCTTGTATCATGAATAGGTTAGAATTAAGCGTGATTTATAAAACTTTCCTACTTGAGCCTGAGTAGTTTAATGCACATCAATAGTATAATAAAATTATTATTAATTAGAGAACGAGGAGATAGTATAATGACAATTTTTGATATGCCTAATTATTTATGGATTACTATCTTAGCAATGATTTTGTTAACAGTATTCTGTACTCTTGTTTTACATAAATGGTTTTCGGCCGCAATCATCACGTTTGTAGTTTTAGCATTATTAGCATTCTTTATTCCAAATTTCCATGATATTTCTTATCAACCTTTATTAGGTTATGCTGCCTTTTTAGCTATAATGAGTTTAATCATAAGTTTCTTATTGTGGTTCTTTACTCGTAAATGGCGACGTGAGCGTAAGAAAAATAAACTTGAGAAAGAAATTCGTAAATATGAAGATGATGACGATTTTAAAAAGTCGAGACATCGTTTTCGTAAATAAAATTTTTTAAAGACTCCGCACATTCGGTAATTCGAAAGTGTTGAGTCTTTTTTATTTAACGCTCTTACTATTATTTTTTTAAAATCACTACTATAATAGAAAGATGATAACAAAAACAATTTAATGTTAAATTTTATTATATAAATATTTAATTCATTTAAAGTGGAAGGATGCTTCTATAATGTTTAAAACAATCATTTCCAAAATATTGCAAATGATGATTGTTCTGTTTGTAATCACAACGCTCACATTTATTCTGATGAAATTATCACCAGGTAATCCTGTTAATAAAATCCTTCATCTTGATACAACTCAGGTTTCTCAATCCCAAATTCGAGCAACAGAACAGAAATTAGGTTTAAATGACTCAATATTTGTTCAATGGTGGCACTGGATGAGTCATTTATTACACTTCAATTTAGGTACAAGTTTTCAAACTAATGAACCAGTAACACAAGAAATCACAGGTTATATTGGCCCAACATTGATTATTACCTTTGGCACTCTAATTGTATCTATGCTTATTTCTATACCATTAGGTATTTTTGCGGCATTAAACTATCACAAAACTTTAGATCACTTGATACGTATTTTTACTTCTCTTTCGGTAAGCTTACCTTCATTTTTTTTTGGATTAATTTTATTATTTATTTTTAATCAAAAACTCAATCTCTTACCAACATCGGAGGAGGGGTCTATAGCCATATATGTATTACCTATACTTACAATGAGCATTGGAATGTGTGCATATTATATTCGACTCATTCGATCTAATTTATTAGAACAATACCAAAGTCCAATTGTGGAAGCTTCTAGGTTACGAGGAATGTCAGAACGTTATATTTTATTTAACGACATCTTTAAACCTTCATTACTTCCCATTATCCCATTATTAGGTTTATCAGTAGGTAGTTTAATAGGGGGCACTGTAGTCATTGAAAACTTATTCGATATTCCAGGTTTAGGTTACATTTTAGTAGATAGCATCAAATCAAGAGACTATCCTTTAATACAAGGTTGCGTTTTATTTATAGGCTGTTTCGTAGTGATTATCAATACGATTGCAGATATTTTAAGTTTGATGATGGATCCTAAACAACGTTATAACTCTAAAGATGGAATAAATATTTTCAAATCCTCTCGCCAAAGCCAGCATAGACAAGAAGGTGATCGACATGAAGCGTAAACTAGCCAACCGTAATTATATTTTTTATGTGTTTGGTATTTATATCTTTATAATCATTGCCTTACAATTATTTGTAAGTCCAGACGCAGCTTTCAATGTTCATTTATCAGAGACGTTTAAACCTATAAGCTTCAAACATTTATTAGGCACTGACGATTATGGTCGCGATTTGTTTAGCCGTCTTATCATAGGCGCTCGTACAACTTTATTCATTACATTACTTACGTTACTTTTTACTATTTTAATAGGTGTGCCATTGGGTCTTTTGGCAGGCTATAAAAAAGGGATTATTGATTCAATCATTATGAGGATTATCGATATCGGTTTAAGTATTCCAGAGTTTGTCATAATGATTGCTTTAGCAAGCTTTTTTCATCCAAGTATATGGAATTTAGTCATTGCGATTACACTTATTAAATGGATGAATTATACAAGTGTAACGAGAGGGATTGTTAATTCTGAAATGAATTATTCCTATATCAAAATGGCTAAACTATTCAATGTGTCAACTTTTAATATTTTATTTAAACATTTATTACCAAAGGTCATACCATCTATTTTGGTCATTATGGTAGTAGATTTCGGTAAAATTATATTATACATTAGTTCGCTATCATTCTTAGGATTAGGGGCACAACCGCCTTCTCCTGAATGGGGAGCTATGCTGCAAGCAGGACGAAATTTCATCACGTCTCATCCTATTATGATTATTGCACCAGCCACACTTATTTCAATCACAATATTGTTATTCAATCTTACTGGTGATGCAATTCGAGACCGCTTATTAGAGAAGAGAGGTGCCGAGTTTGACTCTTTTAAAAATTAAAAATCTTAACATTAGCGATCTAAATGGTACAAGTTTAATTAAAAACCTAAACTTAGATGTCCGCAAAGGAATCTTAAATGTAATTATTGGAGAAAGTGGGGCAGGTAAAAGTCTCACAGCTAGAGCACTGTTAAATTATTTACCTAAAGGTCTTGATATGAGTTTTACGGAATATCAATTTGAGAATAATGAGGCTCGTGACATAAAAAAATTTTTAGGTAAGGACATTGGTTATATTTCTCAAAATTATGCTCAAAGCT
This sequence comes from Staphylococcus sp. HMSC067F07, assembly GCF_001837405.1. Lineage (NCBI taxonomy): Bacteria > Bacillati > Bacillota > Bacilli > Caryophanales > Staphylococcaceae > Staphylococcus > Staphylococcus sp. HMSC067F07. The sequence continues at coordinate 80,013 of NZ_KV832237.1, forward strand.
TTAACGAACATACACGTTTAGAAAAACAACTCATCGCAATATACCGTACTCATCATGATGCAAGTCGTTTTGAAGCATTAGAAAAGATAAAGAACGCATTAAAATGGGTGAATTTAGATGATTCTAATATTATAAAAAAATATAGCTTTGAACTTTCAGGTGGTCAGCTAGAACGCGTATATATTGCTAGTGTACTAATGCTAGATCCTAAACTTATTATCGCAGATGAACCTGTAGCTTCATTAGATGTGGTTAATGGTCATAAAATAATGCAACTGCTTCAACACATTGTCAAAGATCATCATAATACGGTACTCCTTATTACTCATAATATGAATCATGTCCTTCGTTATGGAGATTATTTTACTGTTATGAAGCATGGGGAAGTGGTAGAGACTGGTGAAGTTGGCAACCTCTTAGAAAATAGAGTATCTCATTCCTATACAAAACAATTATTAGAAAACAGAAATACCTTGAGTCAAAGGGAGATAAATGAATAATGATTAGATTACAAAACGTCTATTATGAATATAGTAAAAATCATCCAGTACTTAATGGTATTAATTTAGACATTAAAGAAAATGAAAAGGTAGGTATTCTAGGTGAGAGCGGGGCAGGTAAAACTACCCTAGTTAAACTAATATTAAATGAAATCAAATCTATAAGAGGTAAAGTTAATGTAGATTCCAAACGTGTATTGCCTATATATCAACATGCATTTGAAAGTTTTGATAGACACTATACAATTCAACAATCATTAGAGGAGCCCCTTATTTATTACAATAAAGTTAAAGCTTCATTTATAAAAGAACAAATTTTAAATCATTTAGATGCTTTTCACTTATCTCATCAATTGTTGCAAAAGTATCCAAATGAAGTAAGTGGCGGTCAATTGCAGAGATTAAATATTATAAGAACTTTACTAGCTCAACCAGACATCTTGATATGCGATGAAATAACATCAAATCTTGATGTTATCGCAGAACAAAAGGTAATTGATTTCTTATTGAAATCCGAAATTGACATACCTCAAACGATGATTGTTATATCACACGATTTATCAGTGTTGCAACGTTTAACAAATCGAATTATCGTTTTAAAAGATGGATTAATTGTTGATGATTTCAAAACAAATGAATTATTTGATTCTGAACGTAATGAGTACACTAAATTATTAATTGAAACATTTGAATAATAGAAACTCCCCGCTTCATACATGCTTGATATTGAGTGGGAAGTTTTATATTGATTTTTATGTTCTACGATTAATACCTCTTAAAGATATCTATCTAAGACATTACAAATTGCTTCATTAGTATTATTTATAACTTCTATATTAGGGTTCTTTAAAAAAGATTGATACTCTACATTAGCATTTGAGACGAAATAACCATGAGAAGCATTATTTAACATATGTATATCATTATGATCATTGCCGAATGCGATATAATCCACTTCAGCACCCAATATGTATTGAATCGTCGTATGCTTATCTATACCTTGAGCAGTAACATCAATGTATGATTCATTGTAATGGTGTATAAGCTCAATTCCATTAGATTCAGTTTCTAAAGTATTAGTAATAGTAGCAAATTCTTCAGATTTAATATTTAAAAGTATAGCCTTAATCGGATCCTTTATAGCATCCATATGTAAAGATTGTGCCGTACGATTAGGGTCTATACGCTGATACAATTCAGTATCAGCATTTAGATTTGTCGAGTAATTGAATTTATCATCAATGATATATGTTAAATTGTATTGCTTAATGATTTGTTTGATAAGCGTAATATCATGAACGTCTATTTCCGAAATAATTTCGATTTGTCCATTTTGAGAAATAATAGCTCCATTTCCACCAATTAAAGTATAATCCGCAAATTCAGGAATTACTGGTAGCAAATCTCTTATAGGACGTGCAGATGCGAATATTACATTATTGTGAGCATTTTTGAGTTTTACAAGCCGATGTTTAATAGATTGGTCAACATGATGACCATCAAAACAAATTGTACCATCTATATCAAAAATAAAATTCATTATCGAGTCACTCCAAATTTAGTAATAATGAATTCAGTATAGCATACAAAATACATCAAAATGATTAACTATAGCTACTCATTAGATTTATAAGTGTGAATACATATATAGTTGCAATTTCTATTAACTAATATCATAGAGTAATGATAGTAATCTAGCTTATTAATAATGTAAGACAATAGAGAAATAAAACAAATAGTTAAACAACAAATAACGCGAGTAAGTAATATTTTATAGACAACAAGTAAGGCCCCTGAACAAATATACACAACTTCCTATAATATATATTATGTAAACTAAAAGATTAAAAACATCCCAGCGCGCATATATACAACTGATTATTATAATTATGGTTATTATTAGTATTTTAAATGTGTGCTGAATTAATTTGAATTATTTCTTCTAACACAGCCACTAAATCTCCAAGATTATTATGCGCTATGCAATCGTACGAGCTTATTATAACTTATCGCTATATATATATAGAGTTAAGGCGTAAATATCTTCCATAAGCGTTTGTTTATATACTTAATTTGCTAAATTACAAGCCATTGTTGGATAATAATCACCATAAATTTGCTGTATTTAATTGAAACAAACTTTAATATCACTTTTTTAATTGATGTATGGCCCAAAATGCCTCTCAATCTCTTGTTATAAGGTGCTTTAGATTAGATTAGATGAAATCTCCTTAATTAATTGTTTTTAAAAGCAAATATATATCCTTAGTTTACATAATACTTTTATAATCATCTCTATACTATACTTCGCTTTAAATATCTTTAGTATACTGTCGATTAAATTAACAAACTTCCAAAAAATTTAGAAAATATCAGTTGTATAATCTTCATTTTTAGCTTTTTATAAAAACTTCATCATTCAAATTTGTCATTCTCTCTTTATTTAAACGATTATAATAATAGTAACTCTTATAGATATAAAAACTTTATTTAAAATTAATCTAAGTGCATTATTGTGCAATAAAAATAATATGCTATTATTAAATGTGTAGGGAACAACATGATTTCGACAACTAAGATTTATATTCTACCTACACTAACCAGTTAGAGTTTTCCAACCCTTCTCTAATATGGTAAAAGAGCATATTGGCTCTATCCCAATATGCTCTCAAATATAGATATTTATTTTTTAACCTTACTACGTATACGATCTAATGTCGTGAATAACCAATATTTCACTTTATTAATTGGTTTATAAAAATCGCCAATTAATTCTTCAATTTGAACATTAAATCCTCTCTTAAAGCGATAAACACCATAATCTTCACTATCTTTAGTAAAGTCACCAGATAAACCATAAAAGTTATATCTTGCGTAACCATTATCGAAGCAATAATTTATCATATGCCAATGCATTGCATAAGGTCCCATATATTGGTTGAACTTTTCTGAAGAACCTCCTGAGAAATAATTGACTTCATATGCATTAGCGAAGTATACACCTGCTGCTAAGTTTAGAATGGATCCTTCAGTTTGACGAATCTCACTAGCATTTAGTAATTCTTTTTTGTCATGCTCAATTTGTTTATCTAATTCGGCAATTTTTCTTAATTGCTTATCATTTTTATTTTCTTTAGCCATCATATCATCACGACGATTCTCTTTATCATTTAAAGAATGTTGAACTTTTTCTATGTATTCATCTAAGTCTATATAGGCCAATGGTAAAAGAACTTTATCGCCATAGTGATCAATGAAATTATAGAAATATTGATCTGTTTTAGATACAAAGCCTGTTCTAGCTTCAGTTTCGCGATATAAATCTAAGAATTTATCAAATTCATCTCTCTCAAGAAATCTTACTTTAATTCCATAGTTTATCGCTTTATTAATATTTCTTTTACGTTGACTATCAAATTCCTTTTTCAGTGAAGAAGGTGTCTTACCTTCTAAATCTAAAACGCCCATCCATCTTACTTGGCTAGAAGTATCATATTCAGTTGTGAAACCATGGTGGTCATAACCATGTGATTTAAAGAGGTTAACTAAAGCATCGTTCTTCTCAGTTAAAGGATTGATGTCTTTATCATGAACTTGATATATCCAATAAGGATCTAATTTTACGTATAAACATTGATGTTGGTGTAGATAATTTTCCAATTCTCTTAAATAAAAATCAACTAAACCTAAATCTGAATAATCCATAACTGGACCACGATTTGAATAATATACATAACTTCCCATTGTAGGAATTTTAGAGAAAAGACTTGCTGCAATTACTCTATTGTCATCATCTTTAACACCTAATAATACAACTTGGAATCCATCTGCTTCACGCGTAGCAATATTTTCCTTTACCTGAAAATAATGGCTTTCTAATGATGGATTTTGTACAAAGTTTTCGAATTCTTTAACTGTTAACTCTGTAAATTTCATAATTAGATAATTCCCTTCCTAAAAAATCTATTTCTTTAACTTTTTAAGTGCGTTATAGATTGCATACATAGGTTTATTGATTGGTTTTATAAAATCACCTACATATTCAATAACATCAGCGTTATAGCCTTTTTTGAACTTAATTACTCCTACATCTTCAGCGTCTTCACTGAAGTCCCCACTAACTCCATAAAAATTATAACGATCAATACCATGTTCTAAAGCATAGTTTATCATTTTCCATTGAATTGCATAACTACCAGCATAATGACGATAACGATTTGAAGTACCACCGGCGTAATATACAACCTCAAAAGGATTAATGAAAAAGTATCCTGCTGAAATAGGTAATTCATTACCATGTTCTTGTTGTAAATTTTTAGCTTCATCAATTTTTTGTTGATTTGCATCTAATTGTTGTTGAAGATTATCCTTTTTGTTATAAGCTTTCTTATTGTCAGGTCTCTTCTCAATATCTTTAAGCGCTTTATTTAAATCCTTATTGAGAACATCTCTTTCATTATTAAGTTCCTCGATATATTCATCGAAATCAATATATGCTAATGGTACTAACACTCTGTCTTTGAAATGTTTGAATCTATTATAATAGAAACTATCATCTCTATCAGCGAATTCTTTCGTTTCAGTAGTATCTTCCATAAATGATCTGAAAATAGGTAATTCATCTTCGGATAGGAAACGAACTTTAACACCATTTTTTTGTACTTTCTTAGTATTTCGCTTTCTTAAACTATCCATTCCTTTAAGAATATCTTTAGATGTTTTATCTTTTAAATCTAAAACAGAATGGTATCTTACTTGTAATATAGGATGGAAGCCTTTATGAAAGCCTTCATGTTCAAATCCTAATTCTTCCATTTTATTGAAAAACCAATCATGGCCAGCATTTCCAATAATTTCACCATCATGATTTAAGTATTGGTATGGAAGATAAGGGTCAACTCTTAGATAAAGACAGTTATACTTTTTTACGTATTTACTTAGTTCATTAAAGAAAAAGTGAACAAGTTCTTTATTATCATAATCAATTACTGGCCCGCGATTTGAATAAAAATATTTAAAAATTTTCATTACAGGTACAGCAGTTAATAAACATGCAGCAATCACTTGATTGTCATTATTTTTAATTCCTACAAGATGTGAATCCGTTCCTTCAGCAACTTTAAGTTCATAATTACCTTCCATCTGAGTAAAATGGCTATAAGGCATTTGATCAGTAAAGTCACTAAATTCTTTGGCTGTTAAATTCGTAAACTTCATTATCATAACTCCTATTAATCTCTTTATAACTCTCTTTATTTAACATTAAGTATGATAGATTGTTGTTAAATATACATTATATGTAACTTTATGATTATATATGTTATCTATACTTTAATCTTAACAAGTATACAATAGTTAAACCCAAAACTAAAATATTAACTAATTTAAAAATTGCACTAAATTGGTAATCAACTTTAGATTTGAATAATTATGTAAAAAATAATATGGACTAAACAAAGGTTTGAGCCCATATTATTTTATAACCAGTTTTATTTTAATGCATTTACAAGTGCTTTACCAATGACTTCGCTTGATTGAGGATTTTGACCAGTAATAAACTTACGAACCTCTTCTAAATGTGAAGTAAAATCATCACTTGTAATGAAATGAGCACCTTGTTCTTCTAATTTAGATTGCGTTAAAAATGGTACTTTATCTTCCAGTCCCATTGCTTTTTCTTCACTATCAGTAAAAGCGGTTAAGCGTATACCATCAACAAGATATTTACCATTACTTGTTTTAACACCAACAAATGCACTTGGTCCGTGACAAACTGATGAAATAATTTTATCATGGTCTCTAAAATGTACTAAAATATTTGCTAATTTTTCATTATTAGCAAAATCAAAAACTGTACCATGACCACCTGGTAAATAAATTGCTTCATACTCATCAACATCAATGTCCTCAATACTTGGTGTATGATTTAACTGCGAAGTAAATGAAGTATATTTGTTTAATAACTCATCTGAAGTGGAGTTAGGGTCTAAGTTAACCTTACCACCTTTGATTGACGCTATATCAACATCAATCCCTTCGTTTCTAAGAATATCATAAGGTTCTCCGGCTTCTTCTAACCATAAACCAGTTTCCGTACCATCAGGATACTGACTCGTACTAGTTAGAACAAATAATACTTTTTTACTCATTCACTTTCACCTCTTTAACTTGTTATAAAATTAATTTACCCCGATTAGCTATGAAATATTCAAATATAAATTTAATATAGCTATCCCCTCAAAATTAAAAAAAGGTTGGAACACCCATTTATCCCAACCTATTAACTGCCATTTTAAATTTGATCGAGTGTCTTTCTTATGCTTCTTAAAAATTGAAACATCTCACTAGGATCACTCTCAGCGAATCTTTTTACAATTTCACTGCCGATGACAACGCCATCTGCTATACGTCCAATATCTTTCACATGTTCTTGATTTCTAATACCGAATCCAGCAACCACAGGTACATCTGTGACACCTTTAATTAATTCGATTTTTCTTTTTAATTCAGGGTGAAATTGACCATTTTCTCCAGTAGTAGCATTCATCGTAACCGTGTAAATAAAACCTTCTGCCTTTTTAGCAATATTTTTAATTCTTTCCTCAGAAGTAGTCATTGCTATAAGTGAGATTAATTTAACTTTCTCATTAGGGAAATCTTTTTTAAACTTTTGGGTTAGTTCAAACGGCAAATCTGGAATGATTAAACCATATACACCTGCTTCCTCACATTTATTTAAAAATTCATTCTCCCCAAATGATGAGATAATATTATAATAGGTCATTAAAACATATTTAGAAGTTATAGTCTCTTTATTTTTAATTAACTGTTCAAATATAAAATTAATATTCACGCCTTCTTCAATGGCTTTTGCTCCAGCGTTCATGATTGTTGAACCGTCCGCTACTGGATCTGAAAAAGGAACACCAATTTCTATAATATCAGCACCTGCTTCACTTAGTATCTTTAAGTTCTCAATAAACTTTAAATTTCCCATTATATAAGGAATAAATAACTTACTCATCTATATCACCACGACTTTCAGTATAATTTCTAATTGTTTCCATATCTTTATCCCCTCTACCAGAGACAGTAATAACAATAATTTCATCTTTTCTCATTTTTGGAGCTAACTTTTCAACATAACTAATCGCATGAGCACTTTCAATTGCAGGAATAATACCTTCAGCTCTAGAGAATCTTATTAGAGCTTCCATGGCTTCTTCATCAGAGGCATTTACATATTTCACTCTACCTATATCATTATAATATGAATGTTCCGGACCTATTCCTGGGTAATCTAGTCCTGCAGATATTGAATGGGCTAACTCTATCTGTCCATCCTCATCTTGAATAAGATACATTTTAGATCCATGTAGAACACCAGGTTTTCCCTTTCCTATAGCTAATGCATGTTTATTTGAGTTAACTCCTTTACCTGCAGCTTCAACCCCGTAAAGTTTTACGTCATCATTAATAAATGGATGGAAGGTCCCTATCGCATTAGAACCCCCACCTACACATGCAACTATAGCCTCTGGTAAACGCCCTTCTTTTTGATTAATTTGTCTTTTTATTTCGTTTCCAATCACACTTTGGAAATCTCTAACCATTGTAGGAAAAGGATCAGGTCCTAAGGCTGAACCTAATAAATAATGTGTGTCCTCTACATGGCTTACCCAATATTTTAAAGCTCTATTGACAGCATCAGACAATGTTCCTTGTCCTTCTTCTACTGAAACAACTTTTGCGCCTAGAAGTTCCATTCTAAATACATTCAATTGTTGTCTTTTAACATCTTCTTTTCCCATAAAAACGATGAGCTCCATATCGAATAAAGCAGCTACTGTGGCACTCGCCACACCATGTTGCCCAGCACCTGTTTCAGCAACTAATTTTGTTTTTCCCATACGCTTCGCCAACAATGCTTGACCTAAAGCGTTATTAATTTTATGTGCCCCAGTATGATTTAAGTCTTCACGTTTTAAATATATTTTGGCTCCTCCTAAATCTTCGGTAAATGATTTAGCGTAAGTAAGTGGTGTTTCTCTTCCGACATAGTCTTTTAAATAACTTGCGAGCTCCTCTTGGAATGATTCGTCTTGTTTAGCCTGTTGATAAGCTTTTTTGAGTTCTATGATTGCAGGCATCAGTGTTTCAGGGACATACTGGCCACCATATTCACCAAAAAAACCTAGCTCGTCAGCTTCTGTTTGTATGTTCATTTCTTTCATCTCCTTTAATTATTTTTATAATTTGCGTCATTTTTGCTAAATCTTTAATATTATCTGTCTCAATCCCACTAGCAATATCGTAACCACACTGACCTAATTTAAGGTATTTTAGTTTACTAATATGATTTATATCTAACCCGCCAGCTATTAAAAAACGTGATTTCCGAATATTACTAAGCATATTCCAATCATATGTATCACCTGTTCCACCATAATTTTGAGATGGTGTATCAATAATAAATAAATCAACGGTTTTCTCATATTTTTCAATATTTTTATTTAAATATTTATCAGCAGGAATTGCTTTAAAAATTTTAATCGTAGGATTTAACTTTCTAATTGCTTTTATTAATTGAATAGACTCACTTCCATGAAGTTGTATTACGTTGATATTAGTTTCATTGAAGACTTGCTTAATTAAGTCTAATGTTGGATTTACCAAGACTACCACGCAATGAATATGGTCTGGAACTCGTTTGGACAGTAATTTTAATTGATTCATACTCACGTGTCGTTTACTGCTAGGAAAATGGACAAACCCTATTGCATCAACATTTAGATTTTTAACCTTTTCGATATCTTCTTCATTTTTAAACCCGCAAAATTTTAAAATCATTGATGAATCTTCTCCATTTTTAAGCTTGGTAAAAATTGACTTAAGTCGTTGCATTTCATTAATGATTCACCCACTAGTAAGCCATCTATACCTGACTGTAAAATGTGCTCAACATCATGAGTACTATGAATACCGCTTTCTGAAATATAATGAAATCCTTTCTTTTTAAATTTTAAAATTTGGTTCGTATGTTCCACGTTAGTAACAAACCGTTTCAAATCTCGATTATTAACTCCAATTATTTTTGGCGATAATTGATGTGCTCTATTTAATTCATTTCTATCATGTACCTCAACTAAAACTTCTAAGTTAAGTTCTGTTGCATAATCATATAAAGTTTTTAACTCTTTGTCTGTGAGAATGTTAACAATAAGCAAAACAATAGAAGCACCTGCTTTTTTAGCTACGTCAATTTGAATTTTATCTACTATAAAATCTTTACACAGTACTGGTAAAGATGTTTCGACGGTGAGTTCACTCAATCTTTCGAAACTACCACCAAAGTATTTTTCATCTGTTAAGATTGAAATTGCATTTGCACCATATAATTCATATTCTTTTACTTGATCTATTAAGTTTCTATGAGGTAATTGTTTTAGCGTTGGACTTTTAGTCTTTATTTCTGCAATAACCGATAACTTTTTTTCATTTTTCAATGCATTTATTAATTTCTTCTTATTAGAAACATCAACATATTCTAATTCTTCTAATTTTTGTTGATAATATCCTTCCTTAAGTAGTGACTTTTTATAATTAACTATTTCATTAAGTATCGTCATCACTATACCCCCATCTTTAAATACTGTTTCATAGCCTGACCACTGTCTATAAGATGACGTACTAGTTTAATACCTGAGTGAATATCTTTTGCTTTTTCAGCCACGTATAAAGCAATTGCTGCATTGAGTATAACGACATCTTTTTTACTCGATTGATCGTTTCCATTTAATATATTTATGGCTATATTTTTATTTTCTTCAGGTGTTCCCCCTTTGAGTGCGTCATTGTCAGCAATAGTTAAACCATAATTTTTAGCATTAATTGTATACTGTTTGATTGGCTTATTTTGGTTAATTTCATAAATGATATTGTTTCCCGATAGCGTTGCCTCATCCATACCATTTGCACCATGAACGACAATAGCTCTCTTCCTACCTAAATCTTTGATAGTTTGAGCAATCTTATCTAGTTGTGTAACATCATAGACACCCATCACTTGATAAGTTAGTTTAAATGGATTGATAAGAGGCCCTACTAAATTAAATATTGTTGGAGACTTTATCTGCTTCCTAATGGGTTGGATGTATTTCATAATTGGATAAGAATCAGTGGCACTAATGAAAGAGAGACCTTTTGTATCTAATTGTTTTATCACACTAGCTACTTCACTTGTTTGAATCCCCATTGCTTGAAGAACATCGGTACTACCTGAATGCGATGTGATACTTTTCTTGCCATGTTTAACTACCGGTACACCGGCACTTGCTACTATGAATGCTACTGTTGTTGATATATTGAAACTGTTTGAACCATCTCCTCCAGTACCACAAACGCACATCGCTCCTTCATAATAGGGTTGAACTGGATACATTGTGCTTATAAGATGTTTAACTAAATAGGTTAGTTCAATTTGTTGCATTTCCTTTTTAGTGTAAGACTTTAATAACTTAAGTTTATTGTCTTCCTTCACATTTGGATTAAGAAGAATATCGATAAATTCCTTCATATGTTCTTCCGTTAACTGTCTATTATCTTCAATATCTTTTAATAATTTCATTTTTTAACTACCTTTCATTGCTAGTCTTACAAAGTTGTTAATTATTTTTTTTCCATGTTCTGTTGCAAAGGATTCAGGATGATATTGGATTCCATAATGTTTTTTGTATTTATGTTGAAATGACTGTATGCAATCTATCGTTTGACCAGTAATTTCTAAAGCGGATGGAAATGTTTTAGGATTACTTATTAATGAGTGATATCGCATTATTTTAAAATGATTAGGTAAACCTTGGTACAAAGGTGTTGATTTCACTATTTCTAAATCATCCACTTTACCATGCATAATTTTTAGTCCTTGAATAACTTCTCCACCGTAATAACAAGTCAATGCTTGTGATCCTAGGCAGACACCTAATATCGGTTTGTTTTCGAAATATTCAATTAATTTAATCAATAAATTATTATCTAATGGATGCCCTGGACCTGGAGAAATAATAACTGCTGAGATATTTTTAAGTTCATAAATTTCACTGTCATCGGGAAATTTAACAGTCACATCTGCTTGTTTTGATACTATATCTACGAGATTATAGGTAAAAGAATCATAGTTATCTATAATTAAAATCATGGAGTCACCTCCAGTAAACTCTTTGCTTTCAGTTTAGTTTCTTCGAGTTCTTTCTCAGGTATGGAATCATAAACTACACCACAACCTGCTTCAATGTTTACTTGTTTGTCGTCTATGAGCATAGTACGTATAGCAAGCGCGAAATCTAAATTATGATTACAATTGATGTAGCCAACTCCCCCACTATAAATCCCTCGTTTAAACGGATAAGCTTCATAAATCCTTTGAATGGCCCTTAATTTTGGTGCCCCCGATACTGTACCTGTGGGTAATAAACTTGCAATGACACTCATTGGAGATAAATTCTCCTTTAATTCACCTACGACTTCACTCACTATGTGCATGACATGTTCATATTTCTCAATTTCCATTAACTTTGTGATTTTAGAAGTTCCTACTTTACTAATTCTATGAATATCATTTCTACCTAAATCTACAAGCATACTATGTTCACTTATCTCTTTTTCGTCCTTAAGTAAAGCGTGACTATTTTTCTTATCCTCATCTTTATTAGCACCTCGCTTAGTAGTTCCAGCTATTGGATTGGTATAAACCAATCCATCTTTAACTCTAACGAAACTTTCAGGTGAACTGCCTACGACTATAGGAATATCTTTATTCATATAATACATATATGGACTAGGATTTTGTCTCTTTAATTTTTGATAAAGTTGAAAACTTAATTGATGCAAATGAGTTACAAAGTTATGCTTGTAATAATAAATTCTTGAAGGCACAACTTGGAACATATCCCCTTCTGCGATTTTCTTTTTTAATTCTGTTATTATTTTTAAAAATTCTTGTTCTCCTATATTTGTCTCAATTTGTCGTTCAGGTTGTTTCAACTTTATTCTTTCATGAGCTAAATTGATGTTTTTTAATTCATCAATTCTTTGTTTAACTTTTGCTTCCAACTGAGATTTAGAAGTATTTGAGAATAAATTTGTTGAAATCACATACAACTCATCTTTATAGTGATCAAAAACATAAGTATCTTCTACCAGATAAAATTTAACGTCATGATCCCGATGATCATCTAATTCAATTTCTTGAAGTTTAGGAAACTCATGCCTTACAAGATCAAAACTACATGTCCCTATAAAACCTGAAATAAAAGGTAAATGCTTCAATTGATCATCTGCAATATTCACGTAGTACTGATTGACTAAACTTTTTAAATAATCATACGGATGTTCATTCACCACTTTTATTTTTTCTCTTGTATTAATAATTAATTGATTATTATCAAGAGTAACTGAACCATAGTCTTCTAAGACAACGATGGAGTATCTTCCTTTTAATTTATCTTGATTTGTACTTTCAAATATAATTTTTGCTTCTCCTAATTGTGCTAAAGCTTCTGGCGTCATTAGCGCATTTAACTTTTTATAAACTACATCCATATTTCTTCTCCTTTCCATTAAAAAATCAGCCTCCTTATGAAAAAGGACGCTGACGCGTGGTACCACCTTAATTAGCCGAATATTCGTAATATTCAAAACTCACTCTTTGTATTTATTTTTTATTTCACAAAACCCAATTTCTTCAAAGTAGGTGTTAGTTTACATCAACCACTAACTTTCTGTTGCTACCTATTCTTTAAATACTACATTTTGCTTAAAAAACACCACAATAACGCTTATCTCGCAATAAGGACGCGTTACCGTGGTGCCACCTTAGTTAACAATTTTATTTGTTCACTTTTAAATTATTTAATTGTAATTTGAAAGCCCAATTCGTTTATTGCATTGTGCTAATTTACATCAACCATTAGCTTTCTTAGTGCTACAACATGCAGTAACTACTTATTCATTAAAATTGTCTGATTTTTCTAATTATTCAGTATCATACATATTAATGTTAACTTTGTCAATATAAACTTGTTTTTTTTATTCATTGATTGGCGACAAACAATAAGCATAAAGTAATTCTTGAGTGGCATTAATCGAATCTAAGTGTGTTCTCTCCATTGCATGTGAGGATTCAATACCTGCTCCGAATAAACCATGACGAATATCAGATCCTGCTTTTAGAGCTGCTGAAGCATCTGAACTATAATATGGATAAATATCTACTTTGTATGGTATGTCATTAATTTTACAAAGGTTAATTAGATGATTTTTTAGTGCTTTATGGTATGGACCAGATCCATCTTTTGCGCAAATTGAAACAGTATATTCATTAGAAGATTGACCATCCCCTAGCGCTCCCATATCTAAAGCTATAAATTCGACAATATCTTCTGAAATGCTTGAATTTGCACCATACCCTATTTCTTCATTGTTAGAAATATAAAATTGTGTTGTATGCGGTAATTTTGTACCTTCGTTTTTTAGCTTTTTCAAAAGTTCTAGAATCATTCCGACACTCGCTTTATCATCTAGATGTCTAGACTTAATAAATCCTGATTGAGTGATAACTGTTCTAGGATCAAATGATATGAAATCACCCACTTCTATGCCTAAATCTTTTGTTTCTTGAGCATTATGAGTTATTTCATCAATTCTTACTTCCATATGCTCTTTATCTCTTGGAATATTATGGTTATCTTTGTAAACATGCACGCTCGTTTCATGTAGACAGATTGTTCCTGAAAATGTTTGACCGGTTTGGGTTTGAATTTCACAATACTCACCTTCTATAGCATTGAAGTGAAATCCACCTATTAAGTCTAAAGCTAATCTGCCATTTTCTTTAATCTCTTTAACCATTGCCCCTAATGTATCCACATGTGCTGTTATACACCGCTGTTTATTTTCATTTGTACCATCAACAGTAATAAGGAGTCCGCCTTTATTAGTAACTTTTGTATGATAACCTAGATCTTCAACATAGTTTTTGACATAATTAATCGCTTCGTCAGCATTACCAGATGGGCTATTGATTTCAGTTAATGTTTTTATAGTTTCTAAAATTCCGCTCATATTATCCCCCTTTTTTCTTAAATCACTTTTTATTTTAAACTAAACCACCTTCATACTCTAACAATTATAGATTACTATTTTAGAGTATTGCTTACTTTTCTTCTCTCATTTACAATAATACTATTCTGAAAATTTTGAAATAAGGTGATTGTTTATGCAACACATATTATTTGTTGGCCTTGGTCTTATTGGTGGTAGTTTAGCTAGTAATTTAAAATATTATAATTCCGACGTACAAATTATGGCTTATGACGCTAATGAAACACAGTTAGATAAAGCATTGTCCATTGGTATTATTGATAAAAAAATAACTGATTACAAAACCGCAGTTGAAAAAGCTGATGTCATTGTTTATGCAACGCCTGTAGAACAAACAATTAAGTATTTATCAGAACTTCCCAATTATAAAACCAAGCCTCATTTGATAGTGACCGATACCGGAAGCACTAAATCTACTATTCAAACTTTTGAACAACAACTACTAGATAACAATATTCATTTAGTTGGTGGTCATCCTATGGCAGGAAGTCATAAATCTGGAGTATTAAACTCTAAAAAGCATTTATTTGAAAACGCCTATTACATTCTTGTATTTAATGAAAAAGAAAATCAAGAAGCAGCTAAATATTTACAAAATTTATTCAAGCATACTTTAGCTAAGTTTATTACAACGAATGCTGATGAACATGATTTTGTAACTGGTGTAGTTAGTCATGTCCCTCATATTATCGCATCTAGCTTAGTACACTTAAGTGCCAATCATGTAGATCAACATGAATTAGTAGAAAAATTAGCTGCTGGAGGTTTTAGAGATATTACGCGAATTGCCAGTAGTAATGCTCAAATGTGGAAAGATATCACTTTAAATAACCAAACGCATATTTTGTCTTTGTTAAACGAACTAAAAAATCAAATTACAGCATTTGAAAAGATGATAAATTCTAATAATGATGAAAACATTTACGAGTTCTTTGCTAAAGCTAAAAATTATCGTGATCGCCTACCCGCTAAACAACGAGGTGCCCTATCTGTGGCGTATGATCTATATGTAGACATTCCGGATAAACCGGGTATGATAAGCAAAGTTACACATATCTTAAGTTTACATAATATTTCTATAAGCAACCTTAAAATTTTAGAAGTCCGCGAAGATATCTATGGCGCATTGCAAATAAGCTTTAAAAATCCTGAAGATCGAGAACGTGGTATCAAAGCTTTAAAAAATTTCGATACCTATATTGAATAATATAAGTCCCCTAAAGTGTGATGAATAACATATCAATCATCGCTTTAGGGGATTATTTCTAAATTTTTAACGTTAATCACCTACATTTTGTGGCCAGCCATAAGTCCTAATCGACCATGCTTAGTCCCTGCTTCAGTATAAGATGTCGCTTTAGAAACGATACCTCTACCATATTTTAGGTGTAAATGGTCAATTGTTTTAGCTAGTTTTTCATCTCGTTTACGCTCATACTCATCAATAAATAAATTTAACTGTCGATCTTGTTCATCTACAAACTGTGTTAAAGATACACTTAGCGTCCTATACAAAGCATTTTTATCACATAATCGATTCGCAAAATAATTAATCACTTTAAAAATATCTCTTTCTAAATTTGTAGGATCTTCTAAAGTATACTGCTTGTGTACACCTCCATCATCAGCATAACCAAATGAAAAATGTATCGTACGCGCTAATTTTTTCTGTGCTCTTAATCTACTTGCTACATCTTCAATGAGTTCTTGCATGACTACTTTTGATTCCTCAAATCGATAATCTCTCATCAAAATTTGACTTTTACATATTGAAGGATTTGTTACTTTGTATTTTTCTCTTACTTTACTTTGATCAATACCGTTAGCATGTAAATGCATATCTACACCTAAAATACCAAAATCTCTCTTTAAATAGCGATAAGGATATTGTGCTAAATCGCCAATTGTAAATATCCCTCTCTTATTTAATTTCGCTTCAGTACGTTTATTAATACCCCAGAAATCTCTTAACGGTTGAATAGGCCATAACTTATCAGGTACATCTTGATAACGCCATTCTGCAATTCCATCTTCTGTATGCTTTGCTTCTATATCCATTGCTATTTTGCTTAATAACATATTAGAACCTATACCAACAGTGCAATGGATACCTGTCTCTTCCAGTATCTCTTTTTTTAATCGTTCGCAAAACGCATAAACTGTAGAACTAAACCTATGATAACTATCTGTGACATCCATAAAAAATTCATCAATACTATATTGATGTAAGTCTTCAGGTGGTACATAACGTAGTGCAATTTTTGAAATAGCAACAGAAACATTTAAATACTTTCTCATACTTGGGTTAATGATATAAATATCATTTCGATGTGGTATTTCAAAAAGTCTAGATCCCGTTTTTATACCTATTTCTTTCAATTTCGGTGTAGCAGCCAACACTACTGACCCCTGCCTTTTCGTATCAGCTACTACTGCTAACTTGGTTTCTAAAGGATCCAAGCCTTTCTCCATACATGACACACTCGCAAAAAAGCTCTTCTGATCAATGCATAATACATCTCTATCCTCTAATAGATTATAGTCATACATAACTATGCCTCCCTTACGAAATCTATTATATACGAACACGTGTTCTTATTCAATACAAACAAGAACGAATGTTCTATTTAATTTGAATCTCTATCGTTAATTTCGTGATATACTAAAGAAGACATTTCTAATTAATTAAGGAGGATGCATGATATGCCAATCGTAAATGTAAAGTTATTAGAAGGACGTACAGATGATCAATTAAAAGATTTAGTGAATGAGGTTACAAATGCAGTAGAAAAAACTACTGGAGCAAACAAAGAGGCCATCCACGTCGTAATCGAAGAAATGAAAAAGAGCCATTACGCCGTTGGTGGAGTAAGAAAATCAGATCAATAAAACGCAAAATCCCTGAAATGAAAGCTATTTACCATAGAAGCTATCATCTCAGGGATTCAATTATTTTATCACTTATTTTTTCTAATCATCTTAGTTTTAATCATCGAAAAAGTCTTGAATTGCTTTTTTATTTTTTTCTTTATCAATTTGAAGCGCACTACCATCATTATTAGTATTAATATCTTGATACGTGTTTTTAACAGGTACAGTTAGTGATTTAACATCTTTATCACCACGAATACCAAAGCTTAATCCAGTTTGGAAAATAGCTGAATTAGGCATATCAGTATTAACGTATCCTCTTAAAATACCTGCAACTTTCGGAAGTTTTGCAACGGTATTAAAATTTACTAACTCTTGTTTTAAAGTTTGCATAACTTGTTGTTGACGGCGAACACGCCCGAAATCTCCTTCAGCATCGTGACGGAATCTCGCATAACCTAATAGCTCTTTACCATTTAATCTATGATGACCTTTTTTCAATGAAACACCTATATTTTCAGACATGTCCTTCTCTACGTCTATAGGTACACCATTAGGTTCAAGTTCATCAACCATTTTCTCAAATCCAGTGAAATCTACTACCGCATAATATTCAGGATTGATACCTAAATTTTTATTAAGTGTCTTTCTTAGTAACTCAGGTCCACCAAGTGAATAAGCTGCATTAATTTTGTATTTATCATAACCAGGGATATCTGCGTAAATATCTCTCATTACAGACATCATTTTCATTTTTTTATTAATATAGTCGTATTGTACAACCATAATTGAGTCTGTACGAGATTTACCGCTTTGAGCTTTATCTGCTCCAAGTACTAATACAGATATTTTGCCATCATTTTTAACGGCTCCATTAAATTGATGCATCTTTACATCTTTAGCATGCTCTTTCGCATACTTCATACCACTATTATATTGATGAGTGATATAGACAATTATTGAAATAAGAATGATGAGAATGATTAAAATGATAAAAGGTAATTTGCGTAGTCTTTTTTTATTTCGTCGCCTAGAAGGTGTCGATGTTGTGCCAGTGTGACGTCGATACTCTGTTTCTCTATGTTCCTTCTGTTCTGTCATATTTACCTACCTTATATCTTCAAAATTACATATCTATATACTATAATTAATATGTATTAACGTTATATAAAAAGTATTCAAATTGCAAGAGTTTTTTTAATAAATGGTACTAAGGTCCAATGAAAGGATGTCATGAATGAATATTAATACGGCATACTTTGCCGGTGGTTGTTTTTGGTGTATGACCAAACCTTTTGATACATTTGACGGTATCGAAAAAGTAACTTCTGGTTACATGGGTGGACATACAGAGAATCCAACGTATGAAGATGTTAAAAGTGGTAACACTGGTCATTATGAAACAGTAAAAATTGAATATGATGTAGCACTTTTTTCATATCATAAACTATTGGAAATATTTTTTTCAGTAATCGACCCACTAGATGAAGATGGACAGTTTCAAGATAGAGGTTCCCAATATCAAACAGCCATTTTTTACTCTAATGAAGATCAAAAGAAATCTGCCGAATCATATATCGAAGCACTTCAAGATACTTTAAATGCAGACAAAGCAATAGCTACAAAAGTCTTACCCGCTTCAACTTTCTTTGAAGCTGAAGAATACCATCAAGATTTCTATAAAAAGAATCCCGAACGTTACGCTAAAGAACAACAAGATAGAGCGAATTATTATAAATAATGGACAAAAAATAGCGATAGTGCTGAATGTTACAATTCAGTACTATCGCTATTATTTTTATTTATGTCGAATGACTCTCATCACTTTCAACATACTTTCCCATAGAGAGCTATCTTTACGATAAACTAAAAATCTTGGTTCCCAGTTAGGACTATACTTTTCTTTATAACGTCTTAAACCTTGGAAACGATATAATCCATTAAAATGTTCAAAGACTCGCCCTGCTAAACGTTCTCTTAAATAAGAGTAATGTAAAGTACCAACATTAGAGAGGGTGGCCATTCCCATGTTAAAGGCTTTATATTCTTTTTCCTGACCCCATAACAACATGTGTAAATACAGTCCATCCATTAAAGGTAGATCGAGCTCTGGTAACCATCGAATTAAATCGACAGAAATTGCATCGTTAAAGTGCGTAGGCATTAAACTACAGAATGCAATCATCTTACCATGTTCATCTCTCATTACACCTATAGGCGCTTTAGAAAGATATGGTTGTGTAAATTGACCTACAGAGAAGTGCATTTCATTTCTACCATCTAACCATCTATCACTAACATATTTGAGTTCGTTAAAGAAATCTTGTGAAAATGGTGGTTCAATAATTTCAAAAGAAATATTTAAATCATTAAATTTATTGAGTGTAGCTCTAAAGCCACGACGCTTTTTACCTGAGGTAGTGAATGATGTTAAATCAATAATAGCTTCCTCACCTAGTTTGAAAAATTGATTCCCGAAATGATGATATAAAGGCATATAATTATCACTAACTTGATAGAAAATAATGTCGTAACCTCTATATTCTGCATATTGATAAAATGATTCTAACAATGATTCAAACGTATTTGCATCGCCTATAGGATCTCCTAATACAACTAAGGCATTAGATTTATAACGATACATGAGGAATGATTTTTCATTTTCATGGATAAAACAATCTTTATCACCACTATAAACAAGATGGCTCAAGTAATTACCACCATATTCATGAATAATAGCTTCACATATTGATAAATCTGTAATTTGATGAGGACGGTCAAATTTGTAATCAAATAACCATGCAATGAGACCAACCAGAATAATCACAATTAAAATAGTAACCCAGAAGTAATATCTTAATAATGATGTATCTACTTCAATGTGATAAATATCTAATGCGTATAATGTTTCCGCAATTAAAATATGATTTAGATATAAAACAATCACGCTGAGTATAAGCATGAGAACTAATTTTCTAAAACGGAACGGACGCTTAAGCACTTGAGCACGACGATAAGCTAAAACTAATAAAATAAACATGACTACAAGCCAAGTTAACAATAAGAAAGATGCGTAAGTATAAATTGTAGCTCCCGCAATTAAAATAATAGAAATCATCGCATAAATAATCGCACGACGACTCTGTTTAAAAATACCTCTCACATTCAAAATTAATAATAAACAAGCACTCGTATGGATAGATAAAGTTAAATAATAAGCAAAGTGATTTCCATCATATAGTCCATCATAAACAATCGTTAAATTATTAATGAAGAAAATGATGCTAGTTAAAAATATTAATATTGCGAGTGAAAATGAAGGTATTTTAGCTAAAATGGCTTTTTGATAGGACATCAAGAATGACGTAAAGTCCTTAGCAGGAACATAATATTTCGAACCTTCAAGATATTTTTTAGCAGTTGTTCCAAACTCAAATGTAGATAGTATAAGTGCAATAATGACTGGAACAAAATAATATGCAAATCGATATAGAAGTAATGCTAATAATATTTTTTCTTCTGAAACATCTAAAGATTTAAGTCCTAGTAAAACAACTAAATCGAAGGCACCAAAACCACCAGGAATAAAACTAACTAATCCTGATAACGCCGCGATCACGAAGATGCCGATAAATGTCATAAATGATACATGAATACCTACGATAAGTGCAGCAAAGTAAAGAACAGTAGCTGCTGCCATCCACTCGATACAAGATACAAGTGTACAATACACACCCATATAACGATTAGATTTATCCGCTGGTTTAGCGATAGTATAAATGATAAATACAGGTAAAAATAGTGCTACAACATATAAAATCCAGCGTACCCATGTAATTTTATCCATCATATGAGAAGCGTTAAAAACGTGTAGAACAACTAATATGGACAAGAGACTAAGTCCAGTGAGCATTGAAATCAAGATAATCGAAATATAATGTACGAGTTTCTTAATATCATCTGTATAGTTTTTATAAACGAAGGCTCTGACTCCTGCACCGATAAAGCCACCAAAACCTACGATAGCATTGAGAGCATTGATAATATAACTAACTCTTAATACTTTAGTCACTGACATGTTAAGCTTTAACGATTTCACTAAAATAATGTCATATAGTGACAAAAGAATGAGCGATGCTCCCCCACCTGCAAATAATAAAACAAGCCACAATCTATTTATTTTGCCAAATTGCATCAAAGTGTCTTTAAAATTAATATGAGCTAATTCACGATACAATGTGAAAATGACAAAAATAAATAACGCTGTGGCAAAGATAAATTTCAAAATAGATAATAATTTACTTTTCACTTCTTGCGTCATTTTTTCACTTCAATTCTAATTTAAATCTATTACATGACAAAAATATATCATAAAGAAAGGTTTTATAGAATATATATTGATAGATAAGTACCTAACATTATTGTAATGCTAAAATTATTTCTCTGACTTAGACACATAATTTTAGCTCTCATTTATGGGAAATGTAAGCATAAATGAGAGCTATTTATTGAATATTAACTTAAAACAAAATTATTCATAAAAAATCCCCTATTCAAGGGGATTCTATAAATATTAATCTGTAATTTCTTCTTCTTGTTTAATACTATAATCTCCAGCATCTTCACCATAGTAACGATTATATCTTCGTTTAAATAGTAAGAATATATGAGATACTAGTACTTTAAGTACCGCATATAATGGAATACCAATAATTACACCCACGACATTCATTAAATTACCAGCACATAGCAAAATGAAGATAATTGTTAATGGATGTATTTTGAGTGTTTTACCCATAACGTTTGGAGAAATAAAGTGCCCTTCAAAGAACTGAACAAGTGTCCAAACGATAACTAATTTAAGTAACATCCAAGGTGATGTGATAATCGCAATTACAATAGCTGGTGAAATTGCAATCGTTGGTCCTAAGTATGGAACAACACTTGTAACTGCTGCAATACTCGCTAATACTAAAGGATATTTAAGACCGATAATTGAATATCCAATTAATAGTAATACACCTATACAGAAAGAAACGATGATTTGACCTTGAATGTAAGAACCTACTTGAACACTCATTTTTTCAAGTAAATCATGAAAATCCTTTCTAAATTTAGGTGGCATAATTTTTGTTGTATAATCTTTAAAACGATGGCCATCTTTTAGCATAAAGAATAATATGAATGGCGTCGTTACTATGACAACACCAACATTTGAAACGGCTTCAGCGAAAGATGCAAGCTTAGGCCCAAATCCATCAAAGTACTCTGATAACATTGAAGGAATTTTTTTCTGAGCTGATTCTAACCAGTCATTAACTTGACTCATATAACTAGATAGGAAAGAGTTAGTAGTTATCTTCTCAATTGATTGAGTAATTTTATTTAAATAATGCGGAGAGTTTTTAATTAATCCTTCAATTTGTGAACCAATGATAGGAATAAGTAAATTAACAATTAATGTAATGATTCCCACAACTGCCACATAAATAATCGTAATACCTAACAGTCTTGGAATTCGATAACGCTCCATTAAGTTAACTAATGGATTAAATAGATAAAATAAGATTAATGAAACAATAATAGGTGCAGCAATTGTATTAAATATAATAATAAATGGTTCAAATACATAGGAAACTTTATCGAAAATAAAGATTACAATACCTAATAAAACAAGTGCAACTAAACCATATATAAGATCATTGCCACCTAAAAATCTCATAAATCTTGTTTCAGAAAAACTAAATATATGGTTTTTCTTTTCACTAGATTTATTTTCGTTTGACATCAAGATCACCATACCTCACATTTATAAATCAAATAAAATTATGATTTAAAATAATTTAGACTCATAAACAAAATATTTAAAAATACAATATTTATGATAACACAAAATGAATAAAGTTAATCATTTTTACCCAAACACAATCGAATAATAAACGTTACATATTATTCGATTTTAATTTGAGCTTCAAAATGGTGTATATGTATCGCAAGATATACAATTTCGGACTCATTGATAATCACATCAAACTGACGTTGTATCATTTTTAAAATTTTATAAGCAGTATTAAAACATTGTGGATAAAGATTTTTAACCATTAAAATAAAATTGTCTTGCGCATCCACATTTTCCCCTTTAGTTAACCTATAAATTAAAAACTGTATATGCCTAATAAAACGTTGGTATTGCGTTGTTGTTTTATCAATTTCATGATTAAGATCTGTTTCAATAATCGTCATACTTTTATTAATTAATTTATTGATAACTGATATATCATGTATTGATAAATCTTCAGAATTAGAAGCAATATGTAAAGCTATAAAACCAATTTCATCTTCAGGGAATCGAACATCTAACGTCTGATTCAATTTATCAATGACACGCTTAGCAATTTGATATGCATCACTGTAAAGATGTTGCGTCTCTATTGCAAATGGGTTAGAAATAACTTGATTCTGTTTAAGTCTTTTATATGCAAAGATAATATGATCTGTAAGAGCAACAACTAAGCTTTTATCATCAGTTTGAAGCGAGGCCTCAGAAATCATATTGACCGATTCGATAACAGCTTGGACAACATGGTCTTCCCCCATCTCGACCAACGTTTTATAATGTTCTTTCTGCTGTTGCTGTTCTAATTTATATACTTTCTCAATTGAAGCATTCTCATCAAGCATCATTCCCACTTTTTTATTGAAACCAATACCCTTGCCAATTAACACAACTTCATGATTATTACTTTTACATATGAGGACGTTGTTATTTAGTGTTTTCGTTATTTCGTAATTCCCCATTATAATCACCTTTCTCTTATCATTAGTAAGATTATAATTCTATTTTTTAAAAATGAAAAGCGAGTTACTAAAGTGTTGATATTTACATTCATACTAACGAATATAAATCATGTAATTTAAAAAAAGACGACTTGAGAGGCAATCATGCGTCAAGTCGTTACTCTAACTAAATTATTTATCATTACGTGGTATTTTAGCTTGAGATCCCCAAGATTCAATACCAAATAAATTAATTTCTAGATTTTCAGGTTTAAATACAGGTTTCTTACCTTCTTTACGTTGCTGTTGATAATCTTTCATTACAGCAAAAGCGATATTGGACAATCCTATAATAGATATAATATTAACTATGGCCATTAGGCCCATAAATAAGTCTGCAGTACTCCAAACTGTTTCAGTTTTTGCAACTGCTCCAATGAATACTAACACAACTACTAAACATCTAAATACAAACAAAATGGCTTTGTTTTTAGATAAGAACTCAATATTTGATTGTCCGTAATAATAGTTACCTACAACTGATGAAAAAGCAAATAAAGTTATAGCCACTGTTAAGAAAATACCACCTGCTGAACCTAAATGTTCATTTAAAGCTGATTGAGTTACAGCTACACCTTGAGGTGCACTTTCACCAAATTTTAATCCAGAGTATAGAAGAATCATGATAGCTGTTGCTGTACAAACTAACATAGTATCAAAGAATACTCCTAGCGACTGTATTAAACCTTGTTTAACAGGGTGTGGGACAGCAGCAGTAGCTGCAGCATTAGGTGCTGAACCCATACCTGCTTCATTTGAGAATAATCCACGTTTAATACCTTGAAGTATCGCTGCACCAACAGCGCCACCAGTCACTTGTTGTAAACCGAAAGCACTTTTAATGATAGTACCAATCATTGGAACTATTTGATCTATATTTAATAACAAGATAACTAAAACCATTCCTATGTATATGATTGCCATAATAGGTACTATAAGTGATGATAATGTTGCGATGCTTCTTACGCCACCAAAAATAATGATTGCAGTAATTACAGCTAATATAATACCAGTTATAACTGGGCTAACATGATATTGTGTGTTTAATGACTCTGCAATTGTATTAGATTGAACAGTATTAAATACAAATGCAAATGTGATGGTGATTAATGTTGCGAATACGATACCTAACCATTTCTGGTTGAGACCCTTAGTAATATAGTATGCTGGTCCCCCACGGAAACCACCTTCTTTATCATGCACTTTATATACTTGAGCTAATGTTGCTTCCATAAATGCACTAGCCGCACCAATAAAAGCTATAATCCACATCCAAAATACTGCTCCAGGTCCACCTAATACAATAGCTGTAGCTACTCCGGCAATATTACCAGTACCTACACGAGATCCAGCACTAATAGCAAATGCTTGGAAAGGCGAAATACCTTTTTTACCACTACTTAGCGTTTCAGGTTTCTCAGTGAGCGCTCTGAACATTTCAGGTAACATTCTTAATTGAACAAATTTAGAACTTATAGTAAAGAAAAAGCCTGCAGTTAATAAAAGTCCAATTAGATATTGCGACCAAATCAAATCATTCCCGACCTGAACAAAAGATTTAAACCAGCCAGGAATCAAATTATCGAAATCTTGCAAATTGAATCCCTCTCATCTTAATAAATTTATTCTCTTTAACGCATCAAGAGATTTATGTTCCCATTTAGAATCTAAAAACTTAATAAATATACTAATTTAAATCATTAAGTCCCATTTTGATTCTTTTAAATAGACATAAATCCCTTGTGCTTACTTTAGTTAATATTATTAAACTTTATTTTATCATTTAATGCTATGGTTGCATATACTTAATTTACTCTAAGGTCATGCTTACTACTTGACCAAAATCATCGACATCTATAATAAATGAACCATTTGTGTATTGTTCTGAGAGATGTACTTCATTAATATTACCAGATTCTTCGTGATTGTTAGAGAAAACCGTATAAGTTTCTTGTCCTTCTTTAACCACTGCAGCATCAACAATACGATGTGGGTTTTTCTTAAGTTCTTTCAATAAGGTAATACCACGTTGTGCACGTTTAGCGACTTGTAAAACTTTATAACTAATACGTTTAATAGCACCACGTTGCGTTATCATTAAGATAGAATCTGAGTCAGAAACGCTCTCTGTCATTACAACACAATCTTCATCTTTAAGGTTAATTGATTTAACTCCTGCAGCTCTTAAACCTGTATCAGATAACTCACTAGTTGAGTAAGTAAGCGACATACCTTTATGTGTAAGTACTGTTACTAATTGATCAGATTCTAATCGTATCACGTTGACAATTTCATCATGGTCTTTTACTTTCATACCTACAAGTGGCTTATTGAATCTTGTAGTTTTAAATTGACTAACACTACTTTTCTTAATCATACCGTTTTTAGTTGCCATGACATAGAATGCATCAGAGTTAAAGTCTTTTTCATTATAAACATCAACCACTTGTTCATCCTCATCTATAGGAACAATCTGTGAAACGTGTTGACCGAGTTCCTTCCAACGTATATCTGCTAACTTATGTACTGGAATAAACAGGTAGCGCCCTTTATTAGTAAACACTAAGACAGTATCTTGAGTATTCACTTCTTGATATTTTAATAAACGATCTCCATCTTTTAAGCCAATTTCAGTAACACCGCTTGCATTGAAACTACGCGTAGATGTGCGTTTGATATAGCCATGATGTGAAACACTTAAAATCACTTCCTCACTAGGAACCATGACTTCTTTATCAATTTTTATTTCAGAAATTTCAGCTTCAATTGTTGATAAACGATTCACTTTAAATTTTTTCTTAATTTCATTAAGTTCGTCTTTAATCACACTTAATAGTGCATCATGATCATCTAAAATATTTCTTAATTTTTTAATTAAAGCTTCTAATTCAGCGTGTTCTTCTTCTAATGCTACAATATCAGTATTTGTTAATCTATACAGTTGTAACATTACAATAGCTTCAGCTTGTGCTTCAGTGAAATCAAATTCAGCAACTAAGTTATCTTTTGCATCTTTTTTATTTTTTGAATTACGGATTAAAGTTATGACTTCATCTAAGATAGATAGTGCTTTCATTAAACCTTCAACAATATGCATACGTTTTTCCGCATGATCTAAATCATAACGTGTTCTATTAGTTACGACTTCAATTTGGTGGTTTAAATAGCTTTCAATAATTTCACGTAATCCCATTAATTTAGGTCGACCATCGCTAATAGCAACCATGTTAAAATTATAAGAAATTTGAAGATCAGAATTTTTGTATAAATAATTCTTAATTGATTCACTATTAACATCTTTCTTTAGTTCAATTGCGATACGCAAACCAGTTCTATCTGTCTCATCACGTACTTCCACGATGCCATCAACTTTTTTGTCAGCTCGTAATTCATCAATACGTTTAACTAAACTACTTTTATTCACTTCATATGGAATTTCTGTAATGATAAGTTGCTTACGACCACTTCTTAATTCTTCTTCATCCACTCTTGAACGTACGACTATTTTACCTTTACCAGTTTCGTAAGCTTTCTTTATACCATCGATACCTTGAATAATTCCCCCAGTAGGAAAATCAGGTCCTTTAATATGTTTCATTAACTGATTTACAGTAATATCAGGGTTATCGATGTATTTTAAAGTAGCTTGAATAACTTCTGCTAAGTTATGTGGTGGAATATCAGTCGCATATCCTGAAGATATACCTGTAGAACCATTTACTAAAAGATTAGGGAATCTTGACGGTAAAACCATTGGCTCTAAAGTAGTGTCATCATAGTTTGGTATGAAGGCTACTGTTTCCTTATTTATATCTCTTAATAACTCTTCAGACAATTGACTTAACTTAGCCTCTGTATAACGCATAGCAGCTGGTGGATCATTATCAATACTACCATTATTACCGTGCATCTCGATAAGTACGTGTCGAAGTTTCCAATCTTGACTTAGACGCACCATAGCATCATATACGGAAGAATCACCATGAGGATGATATTGTCCAATAACGTCACCGACTGTTTTAGCACTTTTACGGAAATTCTTTTCAAATGTATTACCGCTTGAATACATAGCGAATAAAATTCTTCGTTGTACTGGTTTTAATCCATCACGTACATCTGGTAATGCACGTTCTTGAATAATGTACTTACTATAACGTCCGAAGCGGTCACCGATAACATCTTCAAGGGATAGGTCTTGAATTATCTCACTCAATTCGTTTCCTCCTCAATATATTCTTCGTTTTCAAGAACTTGAACTTCTTTATTATCTAAAATGCTTTGATCTTCTTGCATACCAAATTCAACATGGCTTTCGATCCATTCACGACGTGGTGCAACTTTATCACCCATTAGTGTAGTTACACGTTTAGAAGAACGTACTTCATCTTCAACTTGAACACGAATTAATGTACGAGTCTCAGGATTCATCGTTGTCTCCCATAATTGCTCAGGATTCATTTCACCTAAACCTTTATAACGTTGTAACGTAAATCCTTTACCAAGTTGCTTTTGTAATTTTTCTAATTCATCATCTGTCCATGCATATTCAACTTTCTTAGTTTTACCTTTGCCTTTTTCTAATTTATAGAGGGGAGGTAATGCTATAAAGACACGACCAGCTTGTACTAATGGTTTCATATATTTAAAGAAGAACGTTAATAATAATACTTGAATGTGCGCACCATCAGTATCGGCATCGGTCATTATAATCACACGATTATAGTTACTATCTTCTATTTTGAAGTCGTTACCAACACCTGCTCCAATAGTGTGAATAATTGTGTTAATTTCCTCATTTTTGAAGATATCTTCTAGTCGTGCTTTTTCAGTATTAATAACTTTACCTCGAAGTGGTAAGATTGCTTGGAATTTACGATCACGACCTAGTTTGGCAGATCCACCTGCTGAGTCACCCTCCACAAGATATAGTTCATTTTTATCTGTATTTTTACTTTGTGCAGGAGTTAATTTACCTGATAACAAAGTATCTTTACGTTTATTCTTTTTACCAGAGCGCGCATCTTCACGAGCTTTGCGTGCTGCTTCACGAGCTTGTTGAGCTTTAATTGCTTTTTTAACTAAAGATTTAGATAATTGGCCTTTTTCTTCTAAATAGAAAGGCAACTTTTCAGAAACTACTGAATCAACAGCACTTCTCGCTTCAGAAGTACCTAGTTTAGATTTAGTTTGCCCTTCAAATTGAAGTAACTCCTCTGGGATACGTACAGAAATAATTGCAGTGAGTCCTTCTCTAATATCATTACCATCTAAATTTTTGTCTTTATCTTTTAATTCATTAATTCTACGCGCATAATCGTTAAACACACGAGTCATAGCAGTTTTAAAACCTACTTCGTGTGTACCGCCATCTTTAGTACGAACGTTATTTACAAAACTTAAAATACTTTCAGAATATTGATCATTATATTGGAAAGCCACTTCAACTTCGATATTATTCGCTAACCCTGAAAATGTAGTAACATCATGAAGTACTTCCTTACCTTCGTTAACATAGCTTACAAATTCTTTAATACCTTCTTCATAATGGTAAACTTCTTCACGCTCTTTACCACTACGCAAATCATTAAGCGTAATTTTTAAATTCTTCAATAAGAAAGCCGATTCTTGTAAGCGTTCACTTAAAACATCAAAGTTAAAGGACGTTGTGGCCTTAAAAATTTCAGGGTCAGGTTTAAATGTAACTTTAGTACCTGTCTTTTTAGTTTTCCCTTTTTTATTAAGTCCTGTTGCTGGTATACCACCGTCTTTAAAACTTTGAGTGTAAATATTACCATCTCTATGTATCTCAACTTCTAACCATTCACTTAATGCATTAACTACAGATGCACCAACACCATGAAGTCCTCCAGAAGTTTTATAACCACCTTGGCCAAATTTCCCACCGGCATGTAATACTGTGAAAATTACTTCAACAGTTGGTTTACCAGACGCATGGATACCCGTTGGCATACCTCGACCGTTATCTTCAATTGAAATACTGTCATCTTGATTAATTGTTACAGTGATTTCATCACCATAACCGTTTAAAACTTCATCGACGGAGTTATCGACAACTTCATATACGAGATGATGTAATCCGCGTTTATCAGTTGACCCTATGTACATCCCAGGTCTTTTTCTAACAGCTTCAAGGCCTTCAAGTACCTGAATAGAATCATCTGAATAAGTATTTTGTTTATTCACTGCCAATGATTTCGCCCTCCTACAAACGTACGTTCGTTTTTAAAACTATACAATAGTTATTCTTATATAAATTGACTTAAATTGCAAGTATCATTTATACAATCAAATTGTTTTGATTGCTTTATTCCAATAATTTGAATTATGAATGTTCTAATCGAATATGAATATGGTAGAATGAAGCTAAGTCACTAAAGGATGTGTAAGTTTTTATGATGATTGTCGTCATGTTAGTTTTAAGTTATCTTATTGGCGCATTTCCAAGTGGATTAGTCATTGGTAAATTATTTTTTAAAAAAGATATTAGACAGTATGGCAGTGGCAATACTGGAGCAACAAATAGCTTTCGTGTTTTAGGGAGGCCAGCTGGTTTCGTAGTTACATTTTTAGATATCTTCAAAGGATTTATAACGGTCTTTTTCCCGTTATGGTTCCCTGTTCATGCTGATGGCATAATCAGTACATTCTTTACGAATGGATTGATAGTAGGATTATTTGCAATTTTGGGACATGTATATCCTATTTATCTTAAATTTAATGGTGGGAAGGCAGTTGCTACAAGTGCAGGTGTCGTATTAGGCGTAAATCCTTTACTACTACTCGTTTTAGCAATTATATTCTTTGGAATATTAAAGATATTTAAATATGTTTCTTTATCAAGTATAATTGCTGCAATTTGTTGCGTCATAGGCTCGGTCATTATTCATGACTATATATTATTGGGAATGAGTGCTCTAGTATCAATCATACTAATCATTCGTCATAGAACTAACATTGTTAGAATTTTCAAAGGTGAAGAGCCTAAAATTAAATGGATGTAACTTAAAATTTTTCTTTACGCTAGAAGTTAATGACTTCTAGTGTTTTTTTATAATCAATTTATTAACTCTGATTAAAGTGAATCAGTATAAATGTAGCAGTTATATTAATTGTGCTATAATGCGTATACCTTTAACATAGCAATAAACTATAAATGCTAATTAAAATTGGAGGTATAAAAATGGATATCGAGCTAACTAAAGAGGCAGTTGAATGGTTCAAAGATGAACTTGATTTACCTGAAGAAAATAAAGTACTTCAATTTTATGTAAGATATGGTGGCGAATTTCAACTTAAACAAGGCTTTAGCCCTGCTTTCAGTGTAGATAGAAGAGATGATGTAGAAATAGGTTTTGAACAAAGCTATGATGGTTTAAATATTGTCGTAGCGGAAAAGGATTTATGGTACTTCAAAGATGATGTAATACTAGTAGATGTCGTCGATCATGAAGATGAAATCTCATATACTAAAAAATAAAATAACCCGCTTTTGACTGAGTCAGAAGCGGGTTATTTTAAGTCATTTATAGGTTATTAATGCCGTCTGTTACTTCAGCTTCTTTTCCTTCTTTATTCAGTTCAGCAACTCTGCTATAAGTAGCATGCCAATCAGGGAAGTAACGATCTAAACGTATAGGTCGAAAGTTATCAGCTTTCATACATATTAATTCTGTTGAACCAGTTGTAGCTAATTCTCCTTTTTCGTTATAAACCTCATAACAATATAAAGAACGCAATCTTGAGTATTTCTCAACCCAAGTTTTGATAGTTACTTTTTCAGGATAAAAAATTGACTTCTTATATTTAATATTTAAATCAGTAACTGGTGATATAATACCTGTCTTCTCCATATCAGCATAACTAAAACCAAGTTTTCTTATGTAATCCGTACGCGCGACTTCAAACCATGTGGCATAATTCCCATGATATATAACTCCCATTTTATCCGTTTCCTGATATCTTGCTTCTATTTCTGTCAAACTATAAATCATAAACTTTAGTCCTTCTTTCAACTCATCATTTCTGTTTTTAACTTAAGGATAACACAAAGAAGCCGTGCCAACACAAATGTTAGCACGGCAATTGTTTAACTTAATTTAACTTTAACGCTAGTTAGCATTAAATGATTATTGAGCTAATTTATTTCTTAATACCATTTGTAAGATACCACCATGACGATAGTAATCTAATTCAACTAATGAGTCGAAACGTACAATTACTTCAAATTCTACTACTTCGCCATTTTCTTTTTTAGCT
This sequence comes from Staphylococcus sp. HMSC067F07, assembly GCF_001837405.1. Lineage (NCBI taxonomy): Bacteria > Bacillati > Bacillota > Bacilli > Caryophanales > Staphylococcaceae > Staphylococcus > Staphylococcus sp. HMSC067F07. The sequence continues at coordinate 112,658 of NZ_KV832237.1, forward strand.
TTAACTTTAACTAAATCATGTGGTTGAACATCTTCAGAAATTTCAACTGAGATTTCTTCTTTACCATCTAAACCTAATGACTCTGCAGAATCACCTTGTTGGAATTGTAATGGTAGTACACCCATCATTACTAAGTTAGAGCGGTGAATACGTTCATAACTTTGAGCGATAACAGTTTTAACTCCTAATAAGTTTGTACCTTTTGCTGCCCAGTCACGAGATGATCCCATACCATAGTCATTACCAGCTAAAACAGCTAATCCTGTGCCATCTTCTTTATATTTCATAGCAGCATCATAAATTGGCATGATTTCTTCAGTTGGCCAATAAGTAGTGAAGCCACCTTCAGTTCCTGGAGCTAATTGGTTTTTAATACGAATATTAGCAAATGTACCACGTACCATTACTTCATGGTTACCACGACGAGATCCATAAGAGTTAAAGTCACGGATTGGAACATTATGATCTAATAAATATTTACCTGCTGGTGTATCTTTACCAATAGCACCTGCTGGAGAGATATGGTCAGTTGTTACTGAATCACCGAATTTACCCATTACGCGTAAATCTTTAAGTGGTTCAATAGTTCCAGGCTTTTTAGATAAACCTTGGAAGAATGTTGGGTTTTGAATATATGTTGAGTTTGGATCGAAATCATATAAAGGTTCATCAGTAACATCGATTTCATTCCACATTTCATTATTGTTGTAAACATTTTTATATTCTTCTAAGAATAATTCTGGTGTAACAACACTATCAACAGTATCTGAAACTTCTTTAATTGAAGGCCAAATATCTTGTAGGTATACATCTTCACCATCTTTACCTTTTCCGATTGGTTCATTTTGTAAATCAATATCTACAGTACCAGCTAATGCATAAGCAACAACTAATTGTGGTGAAGCTAAGTAGTTAGCTTTAACTAATGGATGAATACGACCTTCAAAGTTACGGTTACCAGATAGAACTGAAGTAACTAATAAATCTTCATCAGCAACTGCTTTTTCAATTTCAGGTAATAATGGACCAGAGTTACCGATACAAGTTGTACAACCGTAACCTACTAAGTTAAATCCTAAGTCATCTAAGTATTCTTGCAATCCAGAGTCTCTTAAATAACCTGTTACAACTTTAGAACCCGGAGCTAATGAAGTTTTAACAAACTCAGGAACTTTAAGTCCTTTTTCAACCGCTTTCTTAGCAACTAAACCTGCACCTAACATAACGTAAGGGTTAGATGTGTTAGTACAAGATGTAATCGCAGCGATAGCAATGTCACCAGTTTTCATAGTTGATGTAGAGCCATCATTAAACTTAATTTCAGCTTTTTTATCAAATTCGCTCTTATCAAGACCGTGGCCTTGGTTACCAGCTGGTGCTGTAACTGATTTTTCAAATTCAGTTTTCATATCACTTAAGAAAATTAAGTCTTGAGGACGTTTTGGACCAGATAATGAAGCTTCAACTGTAGATAAATCTAAGTCAATAACATCAGTATATTCTGGATCTTCTTTTTCAACGTCGAAGAACATATTGTTTTGTTGTAAGTATTCTTTTACAAGTGCAATATGATCATCTTTACGTCCAGTTAATTTCATGTATTTAAGTGATTCTTCATCAACAGGGAAGAAACCACAAGTTGCACCATATTCTGGAGCCATATTCGCGATTGTAGCACGGTCAGCTAAAGGTAAGTGTTGAACACCTGGACCAAAGAATTCTACGAATTTACCAACAACACCTTTTTTACGTAATTCTTCAGTTACACGTAAAGCGAGGTCAGTTGCTGTTGAACCTTGAGGTAATGAGTTAGTTAAACGAACACCGATAACTTCTGGAATTGGGAAATAAGATGGTTGACCTAACATTCCAGCTTCAGCTTCGATACCACCTACACCCCAACCTAATACACCAATACCATTAATCATTGTAGTGTGAGAGTCGGTACCTACTAAAGTGTCTGGGAAAGCAGTTTGTTCACCATCAACGTCGCGTACATGTACAACATTTGCTAAGTACTCTAAGTTAACTTGGTGTACGATACCAGTTGCTGGAGGTACAGCGTTATAGTTGTCAAAAGCTTTAGTAGCCCAGTTTAAGAATTGGTAACGTTCATAGTTACGTTCAAATTCTAATTTCATATTTCGTTCTAATGCATCAGGATTCGCATAGCTATCTACTTGAACTGAGTGGTCAATGACTAAATCAACTGGCACTTCAGGGTTGATTTTATTGATGTCTCCGCCTACATCATTCATTGCTTTACGTAATGATGCTAAGTCTACGACTGCAGGTACACCTGTGAAGTCTTGTAAAATAACTCGTGACGGTTTGAATGGTACTTCACCTTCATTACCATCTTTACCAAATTCACTTAACGCTTTAATGTGATCATCAGTAATTACAAAATCATCTTCTTGTCGTAATACAGACTCTAGTAAAACACGAATTGAGTAAGGTAATTTAGAAATTTTAGTTAAACCTTGTTCTTCTAATGTCTTCAGATCATAGTAAGTGTATGATTGGCCATTTAATTGGAATTGTTTCTTTGCTTGTTCTTTAATATTAGAAGCCATTTGTTATCCCCCTTGATATTTCTATATATTTATATGCCGTTAATTAAATTGTATTATTATATGTTTATCAAAACAACTGTGTACCATTAGAAAACGCTTTATTTTCATTTCGCATTTTTAATCAGGTTATATAAGAAAAAGTTATCATTAGCTTATGGTGCAATAAGTAAATATTATTAATTGAGAATGGTTATCAATCCCATTTAAATTTATTAATAAAAAAACCTATAAGTATGAAAGTCAATTCACACTTATAGGCTTTAAAGTTAATTACGAATTATTCTTCTTTTTCTTTATTTCTTCTAGATTCTCTTTTTTCAAGAATATCTGATTCATAATCTTCTTGTTGATATCTCACATAGTCTTGTAAACGATGTTTGTTAGGAGTTAATGTTAATCCTAAGAATTTACGTTCTTGGTTTGCATCTTTATAGAAACTAATCATCATCATTATGACGACAAACGAGAATGGGAAGGCACTAATAATTGCGGCACTTTGAATAGCGTTTAAGGCTTTAGAACCATCACCGCCACCTGCTAATAATAGAACAAATGCAATAAGTGCTTGAGCAACTCCCCATGTCACTTTAACCATAATACTTGGGTTAAGTGAACCAAATGTTGTTTGCATACCTAATACGAAAGTTGCTGAGTCTGCAGATGTAATAAAGAATGATGCGATTAATAATAATGCAATAATTGATAATACTATACCCATAGGTATGTGATTGAATACACCGAATAATTGTGTTTCAGGTGACATTTTGAATAGTTCAGGATGTTTTTTACCTGTTTCAATACCAAGCACACCAAATACACTGAACCAAACGAAACTTACAAGTGCTGGTACAAGTAAAACACCTGAAATAAATTCACGAATTGAACGACCTTTTGAAACGCGGGCAATGAATACACCTACGAATGGGCTCCAACTTAACCACCAACCCCAATAGTATAGTGTCCAAGTTGACATCCAATCTCGTTTTTGTCCATTAAGCGCAGCTGTATCAAAGCTATTAAATAAGAAAGTATTTAATAAGCTACCAGTTGAACTAGTCATCATGTTTAAAATTAGAACTGTAGGGCCAATGATTAAAGTGATAATCATTAAAATAGCACCTAAGCTAATGTTTAAGTTACTTAAATATTGAATACCTTTACTTAAACCTGACCATGCACTTGCAATGAACAAGATTGTAACAATTACGATAATAATCCCTTGTACAAATGTATTGTTAGGAACATTAAATAAATAGTTTAAACCACCATTAATTTGTAAGGCTCCCATACCTAGTGAAACTGCTACACCTACTAATGTAGCAAATACTGAAAGAACATCAATTAAAGTTCCTATAGGTCCCTCAACTTTATTACCTAAAATAGGTCTTAATGTTCTTGAAATTAAACCTGGCTCTCCTTTACGGAATTGCGCATAAGCAAGAGCTAATGCTACTACACCATAGATAGCCCAAGCATGGAATCCCCAGTGGAAGAATGTTGATCTCAGAGCTTCTGTATAAGCTTCTGTAGTTTTAGGATCTGCTGTAGGTGGAGCGGCAAAGTCAGCCATTGGCTCTGCTGCACCATAGAACACTAATCCAATACCCATACCTGCACTAAATAACATTGCAAACCAAGAAATAGTATTAAATTCTGGTTTGTCATTAGGTTTACCTAGTTTGAGTTTCCCAATTGGACTGAAAATTAGGAAGATACAGAAGAAAACAATAATAGTAGTTAAAATTAAGTAATACCATCCAAGTTTATCAGTAATCCACATTTTAGCATTGTTAGTAATGTAGTCGAACTTATCAGGCCAAATGGCACCAATGATTACTACAATTGCAACAATGATTGAACTATAGATAAACACTGATGAAAACTTCTTGTTTCTCTTCTCTTGAGAAGAAGAATTCATAATTAATTACTCCCTTCATCCGAATATTAAATTTTCAAAGTAGTAAAATTAAAAAATTCTTTTTTTATCTTAAAAAATTTAATTTTACTAATGCACCTCTTTAGCATAACAAACGTCTTTTTCATAATCAAATTTACTTAAATATAGTATTTGCTAAAATATTTATATGTTGTATAATTGATTTTATATTTTAATTAGAAAGGAATTAAGTATATGTTAAAAGAATTTAAAGACTTTGCTCTCAAAGGAAATGTATTAGATTTAGCTATCGCTGTAGTAATGGGCGCGGCGTTTAATAAAATCGTTACATCATTAGTTCAATTCATCATTATGCCATTGATTGGCAAAATTTTCGGTTCAGTTGATTTTGCTAAAGATTGGTCTTTCTGGGGAATAAAGTATGGTCTTTTCATACAATCTATTATTGATTTTATAATTGTTGCTTTTGCCCTTTTCATCTTCGTTAGAATAGCTAACACTATTATGAAAAAAGAAGAAGAAGAGGAAGAAGTTGAAGAAAATACAGTTTTATTAACTGAAATTAGAGATTTACTTAGAGAGAAAAATTAATAATATTATAAAAACAGCCGTTATGATTATCTCATAACGGCTGTTTTGTATATTACTAATTTCTTTTAAATCTAGTTTGGCTTTGATACTGGTTAGTAGATACCTCTAAAATAAGTGGTATTCTCTGTTTTAGTTCACTTACATGTGAAATAATTCCCACCATTCTACCGGAAGATTTCAAGTTAATTAGAGTATCAAGGGCAGTTTCTAATGTTTCTTGATCCAACGTACCAAATCCCTCATCAACAAACATTGATTCTAAATTAATGCCACCAGATTCTTGTTGAACAATCTCACTTAAACCTAATGCTAATGCAAGAGAAGCTTGGAATGTTTCCCCTCCAGAAAGAGAACTAATATGTCTAGACTTATTAGAATGAAAATCAAATACATCTATTTCAAGACCACTGAAGCCCTGAGAAATAGCTTCTCTTCTTATCAATTGATACCTATTTCCACTCATTGTTAATAGACGTTGATTAGCTTTAAAGATAATTTTTTCTAAGTAATAAATGAGCACATAATTCTCTAGTGTTAGTTTATGACTATTTTTGCCTGAGAGAATTTCCGTTAGTAAAAATATCTCTTTATGCTCTTTTAATTCTTCATTTAATGTATTGATTAAGTCTTCAATTTTATCAATATTTTTTATATTTGCTTCTTGCATATATGCTATTGTTGCAACTTCTGAATTAATTTGCTCTAATGCTTGTTTTTTTGTTTTTAGATGCGTTTCAATATCTTCTAAATTAGTAAGTTCTCTACCGTCAACAAGTTTTTCCAATTGGCTAATCTCAATCTCATAGGTTTGATACTGTTTGTTATAGTCATTAATTTTTTCTTCAATATTACTTTTATTTTCACTTAAACTTATTGCTTCTTCAATTTCTTCATAAGTTTCGAAACCATTTCGGTTCATCTCATCTTTAATGTTAATAGTAAGCTGATTTTCTTCTTCAACTCTAGCTTCTAAATTTTGATTGTAATGCTTAACATTAGTTGACTCTATATTTAAGTTATTCTTAAGTTCATTTAGTTGGTCTTTTATAGTTTCTTTACGCTCATTAAAAGTTTGAGTCTCTTGCTTTTTATTCTCGTAGTACTGCTTAAATGATGTACATGATTCAAACTGTGTATTTCTCTTAAAATCATTTAATTTAATATCTATTTGTTCAAGTTGCGCTTTTTTATTATTTAGGTCTAGCTCAAATGTATGAAGATTTTGATTTAAATTCTTCTCTTCTTCATTAATTGACTCTAAAAATTTATTTTCTTTTTGTTGAAGCCTTTTAGCGTTCTCTATCTCTTCTAACTTCGATTTAAGTTCATCTAAATCTTGAATTTCTTGATCTTTAAAATTGATGTCCTCTTCTCGTTTAGTCAATTCTTCATTTTTACTTTCTAACCTAATGATATTCTCATTGATGGAGATTTTACTATCCTCAAGCTCTTTTAAATGCTTTTTATTTTGAGCAATCAAATCAAAATTAATATGTTCTCCAAGTGAATGAATCTCATTACCACAAACTGGACATGTATCTCCAATTGAAAGAGCCGTTTGAATTTCTTTAACAAATGTCTCCTTATTGTTTAAATCAATATTAGTTGCATCAACCTGTGAAATAATATGCTCTAAGTTTGCATATTTGTCTTTTAAATCTTTAATTTGTCTTACATTTTCAGATTGTTCTTGTTTAATTTTCCGAACTTGTTCTTCACTTTTCAAATACCTTTCAGTATCATCGATTAAAGTTTTGATTTTATTTATCTCATCTATATATTGATCAACTATTTCATAATTTCTTGATTTTCCTTTAGCTTGATTCAGAAGATTTTCTTTTTGCTCTTTTGAATCGGAATACTTTTTTTCTAACTTATTTAATTCCTCATGATAAATAGGCTTTTGCTCAAAGACTTTAATATAATCATCAAGATTATTGTAAAAATTATAAGTTTGTTCAAGATATTTGTTAGCTTTGTTAACTTCTGGTGCTTCTGATTCTAAAGATTTAAGAGTTTTTTCTACATTATTAATTTGAGTTTCGTATTCTTCTTCTTTAGATTTTGATTTAGTGATTTCAGTCTCTAATTCCTCAATCTCTTTATTAACAACTTTTTGCCTTTTGAAATAATTAATCAAAACATTAGATTCCCTTATTTTCTTTAGTTCAACCTTAAGATGATCAATACTATCTTGATTTTGTTTGAGGAGTTCGAATGATTTCTTTTTCTCTTCTAGAGAGTTTATATTTTGGTTCAACTCTTTACTAAATGTATATTCATTAGTAACTTTTTCAACTTCGTGGTCCAACATATCTTTTCGCTTTTTATAGTTAGATAATATTTTTTTACCGTGATTTATAAATTTTGGTAAACGTTCTAAAATTTTCTCGGTTTGCGAGCTCTCTATATTTTTTATTTTAAGTAAATAATCGTCTTCAAACGTAGCAAGTTCATTCCATAAGTAATCTATTTCATTATATCTATTTTCTATTTGTAATTTTTCATTTTTAACGCTTTCTATTAAATACTTTTGTATTTCTTCAAATCTTTCACTATTAAATAACGTTCTTAAAATAGATTGTTTTTCTTTACTATTTGATTGTAGGAACTTTTTAAATTCACCTTGAGGCAAAATGAATAATTGTCTAAATTGTTCAGCATTCACGCCCATAATTTGAGTGATAAATTGGTTACCCGCATTGACTCTACTTTCCCTTAGTTCATAAACATCATCAATTAACTCATAAATATCAAGTTTTGCTTGGGTTTTAGTAGTATTGCCTTCTTTAATAAAAGGAGCTTCCCTGTGAATTTTAAATATTTGATTATTTAGTTTAAATTCATATGTCACACTCATAGGTTCTTTACCACTAGCAAAATGACTTCTTAAGTCACCCTCTTTTCTATTTTTAGTTGAAGCTTCTCCAAATAATGAATACACAATAGCATCAAAAATCATTGTTTTACCAGACCCGGTTTTACCACTTATTAGAAAGAGTTCATTATTTTCAATTTGACTAAAATTTATTGTCTCATTAAGAAAGGGTCCAAAATTGTTTAACTTCAAATTTAATGGTTTCATTTATTAGACTTCCTTTCTCATAATATTATTTAAAATTTCAGCTATCTTATTAGATTGATTTTCGCTAATTTCCTCATTAGTCATTGATTCATAAAACGACTTAATTATAGATTGATCATCTTGTTTCTTTATCTCTACATTATTAAACTCTTCAATATGTTCGAATGTATTATTAGTTAATGCTAATGTATTAGGATAAATTTGTTTAAGTTTCATCATTGGATCATTAATATGTGACATATTAGTGAGTTTAAAATGAAAATAATTATCTTTATTTTTCACAGAAACTCGTTCTTCAATAACATCATCATAATCCCCTTCTATAACCTCTAATTCTCTTAAAGGTTCAATAGATTTAAATGTATCTTCTACATGATAAACTTCATCGATATTAACTATGCGATAACCTTTTGCTTGATTCACTTCAGAGAATGAATATTGTAGTAATGAGCCGCTATATTTAATGTTTTTTTCATTTACACTAAAGGGATGATGTAAATGTCCTAACATAACATACTCAAATTGATCAAATGACTGTCTTTCAACTGACTCTACAGTTCCTATAGTTAAAGGTCGCTCTGAATCAGATGTTTTACCACCTTTAATAGTTAAATGACCAATTAAAATACTCACTTTATTTTCATCTATATTTTGAGACATATATTCTATGCAGCGATTTAAAGCCTGTTGATGAGTATTGATTTCTTTATCTTCGAAAAAGTGTTGTACTTCACTTATTGTCGCAAAAGGTAAAGCAAAAAATTGTACCCCGTTTATTTCTATAGGTTTATGTATATCCTTAAGTTTGGTTCTTATAAACAAATGATTATGTTCAAACCATGATGACCCATAATTCAATCTTTCTTTTCCATCATGATTCCCACTAATCATAATTACAGGTATTTGAAGTATTATATTCAACTCTGCAATTGTATTTTCAAGTAAACTCATCGTTTCTTTACTCGGATAAGAGGTGTCATATAAGTCACCTGCTATAACAATGACATCAGGTTGTTCTTTTTCCATATGATTAATAAATTTAGTTAATACATATTTTTGATCATCTAATAACTGTTTACCATTCAAGATTCTACCAAGATGCCAATCAGCAGTATGTATAATTTTCATAATCATCCTCCTAAATAGAACATTTGTTCGTATTTATATTTTATAATTATTAATATCAACTTTCAAGTAAAAAATGCCACTCATCAAATAATATGACAAGTGGCCAATACACTACTTAACTAGTGATTTTTTTAACTTTTTATATTTATAAAACATTGCTAATCTCCAAGGTACAATCATACAAAACGCTAGTAAGAAAAACATACCAGCTATTTCACCTGGGTTAATTTCATTGCTAATAAAGATTTTAATAATAGTTCTAATAACTAATAACGAAATTAAAATTACTGGAAATGCCTTAGAACGCTTCATGTAAATTTCGCTGCCTTTGACTTCAAATCTTGATGTGAAAATTAAAACAGTTGAGAATAGTACACCTAAAATTAGTGATTCTAACATTTCCATACCTGTTAATCTGAAATATGGAATAATATACATTAAAGCCCCAGTAGCCATAAAGAATGGAGGTAAAATGATTTTTTTTTCATTAACTGGAAACTTTTGTGCTTTCATTCTTATTACAATTACTACTGCGCCCATTAAAAAAGCAACGACAATAGAAAAAATTAAATAAGCCAATTTGACACCTTCTTATGACATAAACTTAATACTCTTAATTCATCATATGATAGTATATCACTATCCTTATATCAATGACTACTTTAAACTTTCTAAAATTCTAAAGATTTAAAAACCAGTTTTATCAATAACTAATTTAAGTTCCCATACAGTTTTAAAAATGCCTTAGCAAATTATTTTTTGCTAAGGCATGTGTTATTGAAGGTTTGATCACTAATATATAAGTAACACGTCTATAATTTAATTAATAAATAGATTAAAACGATATAGATAGTTAAGTTTACTATATTAAAACCTAATTTGAGTAATTCCTTATTACGACTTGTCATTATTTATCGCCCCCAATTAAATAGTAAACCAAACTTATTGCTATGTAACTTAATAATTTTAACTTTTTTAATACTCTTTTGTTTTTAAGTTACGATTTACAATATATTTTAATCAATCATTACAAAACTTGCCTTTAAAAATTACTAATTCATAAATAAAATTAATCATCATATCTTAATAAGTAATAAAAAAAGCGTCACAGTGGTTATTGTAAACACTGTGACGCCTGAACTTATAGGCTTTATTTGCCTTTCATGTTTTGGTCTTTAATACCATGATAAGCCATTTGCGTACGTAGTAATTCTTTCGTTTTTTCAACGCCTGCACTCAAGTTTTCTGAGCTAATCAATACTGCGTCTAAGACTTATTATTGTTCATCATTTGAATGTGCGTTGTTGTAACGTAATAATTCCATTATAACTAGGAAATAAGCGTCTTGAATTTTAGTAAGTTTCGCCATAGCTTGCCTACCTTGACCTTTATTTCTGATGGGAGAACCTGAATTAAAGCCTGCGATAAACGCTGCTACATTTAATTATATTTTGATGATATTGTAAACATTTTCAATATCTTTAACTTGTTCAGTTGGGAACGCTTGCGCTAACGGGAATAAACTAACGTCGCGGTCTGCGTCGCCTTTGTTAATGAATGCTTGTAAGGTAGCCTTTTGGAAAGCCTTATCTTCTAATACCATTCATATGCCTCCTTATAGTTAAAATGATTAATAGATACGATTAAATATCTTAAGAAATACGGCCTTTTGTAGCCTCTTTAAATGCGTCTGTAGCACCGTGGATACGTTCGGGTCTTACTGACGCTTTACGTACTGCTGGCACTTCTTTGTTTTTGTTAGGGTACACAACAACCTCATTTGTTGTTAATACACCTGCAACGATGTTTGAAGTGCTATCAGTAACCAACTCATATAAACCAGTATCTTCATTACATGAAATAGCTGTACCTGCTTTAACTGTTGTTGGCTCTGTGAATTTAGACGCATCTAACACTGGATTACCTACAGTGTATTCTAAGTATTTAGCGTCGCGTATAAACTCTGGATTGAAACCAAAACCATTAATTACTTTCGGTTTTAAACTCATAGGGTTTAACCTCCTTATTTTTTGTTCGCTCCAAATAATTCATCGTAATACTTTTCGCCTAATGCGTTAGCTTCAGCCTCTGAGCCGCTGTTACCTTTGCCTTTACCTACGCTATAGTTCATATTACTGTTTGAATTGCTTTGACTATCGGCATTTTTTGAGCCGCCTTTATCATCGTTATCATATACGAATAGATAACTTTCATTTCTTTAAGGTCGTCCAATTGCTCTTTTAAGCCACGTAAACCTTTTTCACTATCAAACGAAATGTTGTCGCGATTGACTAACGCCATGACTGATGTTGTATTTTTAGCGCCTGCACTGTTTAGTTCTTTGTCAATTTCATATTGCAATTTAACCTCGTTCATCTCATTGATGTGTTGTTGGTCTTTTTCTTTATTGACTTGCTTGAGTGCATTTATTTGCTCCTCTAAGTTTTCGCCTTTATTGATCTTTTCTTTCAAGTTATCTAACTCATCGTTTTGTTCGTTGATACGTTTACGATAAGATTCAACTTCTTTCTTATTTTCTTCGGCTTTTCGTTTTTCTTCATCAACGCTATCTTTAAGACTTTGAATATTCTTACCGTATAACGTCATCACGTCGTTGATTTTTTCGTCATCTATACCGATATTTTTGAGTTCTTCTCTACTAAATGCCATAAAATTCGTTCCTTACGTTTTGATAACGGTGTTCGACACCGATAAGATTATCCGTTAACGCCGGACTTACGTCATCGCCTTTTAACGTCTTGCGAAGAGGACACAACAAAAAAGACTAGCCCACCTTTATCGTGGACTAGCCTGTAAACATATAAAATATATATGAGTGTAATACAATCTAATAAAGCAAACTAAATAATGTTATACATAATAACGCTATTTTTATTTAGCGCTATTGCGATATGAGTATATTATAAAAAAATGTGTTACTAATTACAATTATAGTCACGTATACCGTTATATAAAAGTAAAATAAAACACGATAACCACACTTAGTATGCATGGCTATCGCATTTCACAAGAATTATAAGTGATTTAATATAATTTAAAAAGTGTCATTTATAATATATCCATATTCCTACTTTATATATGACAAAAAGCAATATCAAAGTAAGAATTACTGTTACTACCATACTTAAAATTACATTATCTTTGATTTTCCTGCCAATATATGACGCTACAATAACTGCAATGAAAGTAGCGATACCAATAATGATAGATTCTGGTGTCAAATGCATACTATACACCCCTGTTATTTCAGAACGTTATTAAAAATTACTGATTTCCCCAACTAGTGATATAAGGTGTAGCGTCGCCTTTAGGACTTGTTTTAACAACTCCATGACCTACTACACCGTTTTTAATTGAGCCTGAACCGTATACGTTCGCTAATGAAGTTGCTATAGATGCTCCGTATCCCCATAATGGCCCAAGTAAAGCGAATAAGCCACCTGCTGCCGCAGTGCCAGTTGTAGCTATAGCTTTCGCTGTTGTTTTACTTAATTTAATAGTGAAATGTTTCCCATCTTTACTCATTTTGAAAGAATTTACGCCCTGTTTGAATGGCATAGGGTTATGTCTAAGTTCTTTGTTCATTTTTTCTTTTTGTTGAGGTGTAGCATGTTTTTGCATATTTGCTATTGTATCGCCCTCGTATTGAGTATATGTTGTAGTACCATCAGCGTTTTTGTGTTTATGCCATCCTCTTTCAGTCATCTGTTTGTCGATTTCTTTTTTACTGTAGTTATTGATTGATTTAGTTTGAGTAGTATTCGCTTTTTCACTGGTACTAGCTACTTGTTAATTGTTCGCTTTCTCCACCTCTTACGCTGAAACATAAGTATTACCTAAAGTCGCAATTGCAATTGAGCCAGTTAACGTTGAAACTAATAACTTTTTCAATTTAATCTCTCCTTATAGAAAATAATTATGTTGCAATTATAAATTAACATATTTAAACTTTAATAAAATATTAGTTCTTAAGTGTTTAATATCTCGCCTAAGTGTCCTAATACAACAGTTAATATGTTGCTCAAGAGAGGCACACAGCGCGCCGGATTGCCTAAAATACTTGTGGCCCATAGACACTCACATGCGTCTTTATTGATTAATGCGGGTGTCTCACTATACGTTGTGTCTCGTCATTTAGGTCACTGCGATATACAAACAACCGTGAACACATACGGCCACTTATATCCGAACACTGAAAATGAAATAGCTGGAATACTTAATGAGCGATACAAAGAAAGCAATTAAAAACTAAATATTTTGTTACCATAGTGTTACCAGTAAACAAAAACGGGCGTTACAGTGAAAATCTAAAATCACTGTAACGCCCGTCATTATAGGCTTTATTTGCCTTTCATGTTTTGGTCCATATTTTTGTTCATCATTGTCATCATTTGATTGATTTTCTTTTGAGATGGTTTTTGACCCATTTGCATCATCATCATACGTAGCATTTCTTCATTGATAGGTGGGTTTTTTTTGAGGTAATCCATCATATATTTTCTTGCTAAAAAGAAACCACCGATTAATCCTACGATAAGTGCTAAAATGATTAAAATAATTGCTAACCAAGTTGCCATTGTTTCACCCACTTTCTTTATCCTACTGAATTTTACTAAATTCACTTTGTTATTTCAAGAGGCACTTTAAAGTGATAACTAATACCTACCATTAGCAATGATAACAAATATTTGTTTTTCTTAACAAATTGACTATTAAACTTATATAAAATAAAAGGCTACTAGCTAATAAACTTGAGCTAGTAACCCTTCTCTAATTATTAATAATTTAAGATATTAGAATGTGCGAATTTGATTTAATATATTTTCTTTAGTAAATCCATATTTTTCAACTACTAAATCACCAGGTGCGCTTGCGCCAAAGCCATCAATACCAATAACTTTGCCTTCTGTTCCAACATATTTATGCCAACCTAATGGAGATGCCATTTCAATTGCTACACGCTTAGTAATTGAGGACGGTAATACTGATTCTTTATAATCATCTGATTGTTTATCAAATGCAAACCAGTTTGGCATTGATACAACTCTAACACCTTTACCTTGTTTGTCTAAATCTTTGGCAGCTTCTACTGCTAAACTAACTTCTGAGCCAGATGCTAATAATAAGTATTCTGGATCCTTTTCTGATTCAAATACTACGTAAGCTCCTTTACGAACTCCCGCTTCTACCGTTTCTTCAGCAATATCTAATGTTGGTAAGTTTTGACGTGTTAAAACTAGAGAAGTTGGTGTTTGTTCTGATTCTAATGCTACTTCCCATGCTACACGTGTTTCATTACCATCTGCAGGTCGAATAACATTCATATTCGGAATAGCACGTAAGCCCGCTAATTGTTCTATTGGTTCGTGTGTTGGACCATCTTCACCTACAGCTATTGAATCATGTGTAAAGATAAATGTTGAGTTAAGACCCATGATAGCTGATAAACGTAATGCAGGTTTTAAGTAATCACTAAATACGAAGAATGTCGCTGCATAAGGATGTAATCCACCATGAGCAGCCATTCCGTTCACTGCTGCACCCATCGCAAATTCACGTACACCAAACCATACATTTTTACCTTCTGGTGTTTCTTTATCATAATCTTTAGCTTCTTTGACATTAGATTTATTAGACCCTGCTAAATCAGCAGAACCCCCAAAGAATGATGGTACTGTTTGACTAAGTTTTTGAATAATTTCTCCAGAATCTGCTCTAGATGCTCCTTTATGATCTAAATCATATTTAGGTAACTCTTTTTCATAGTTTTGAGGTAATTTACCACTAATTGCTAACTTAAATTCTTCTGCTAATTCAGGATGTTCTTTGCTATAATCTTCTAATTTAGCTTTCCAAGCATCTTCATTTTCGTTAGCACGTTTTAACATAGAAGTTTGGAAGATTTCATAAACCTCTTCAGGTACATTGAATCGTTGTTCAGGATCAAGTCCATAAGCTTCAAAAGTAAGTTTTCTTTCATCTTCACCTAGCGGAGCGCCATGTACTCCATTTGAACCAGCTTTATTTGGAGAGCCAAAACCGATAACAGTTTTAACTTCAATAATAGTTGGGCCTTGTTGTGATTTAGCTTTATTAATAGCATTATCAATTTCTTCTAAATCATTGCCATCTTTAACTAAAATATAATTCCAACCATATGCTTCAAATCTAGATTGTGTATTTTCTGAGAATGATTTATTTAAATCACCGTCAAGTGAAATATCATTAGAGTCGTATAAAACGATTAACTTATCTAATTGATTATGGCCCGCAAATGAAGCAGCTTCATGTGAAATACCTTCCATTAAATCTCCATCTGAAGCTAAAACGTATGTGTAATGATCAACCATATTAAAATTATCTTTATTAAATTTACCAGCTAAGTGATCTTCAGCAAGTGCCATTCCCACTGACATTGCGAATCCTTGACCTAGTGGCCCAGTTGTTACTTCTACTCCATCTGTATGTCTAAACTCTGGATGACCTGGAGTTTTAGAACCCCACTGTCTAAATTGTTTTAGTTCTTCTAATTCTAAACTACCTGATACATGTAATAAACTATAT
This sequence comes from Staphylococcus sp. HMSC067F07, assembly GCF_001837405.1. Lineage (NCBI taxonomy): Bacteria > Bacillati > Bacillota > Bacilli > Caryophanales > Staphylococcaceae > Staphylococcus > Staphylococcus sp. HMSC067F07. The sequence goes on from NZ_KV832237.1 coordinate 128,520, forward strand.
AGTAAAGCAGAGCCATGTCCTGCTGAAAGAATGAATCTATCTCTATTAAAATAATCTTTAGATTGGGGGTTAAAATTAAGATGACGTATCCATAATGTATACGCCATAGGGGCAGCTCCCATTGGTAAACCAGGGTGTCCAGAATTTGCTTTTTCGATAGCATCAATACTTAGTGCACGTATTGTATCGATAGCCAATTGGTCTTTTTCGTTAAACATCGTTGTGTCTTCCCTTCTTAAATAATATCTAAATATAATTATAACTTATTTTAAATTAAAATGATAAAGAAAAATCTGATAAATCAGCTCATACAAATTGTTCAAGAACTACCTTGAACAACCTTCTTCCATTATTTATTGTTTTTCTCAGATTGAATTTTTTTAAGCTTTTCAGGTGTAACATCATTTCCTTCAGGATCTATTACTTTAGTATTTTCAAGCTGTTGCTTGAACCCTTTTCTAAATGAATCTAAATATTGCTTTCTTAATTTAGATTGTTCCTTAGCTTCCTCTTCTGTTAAACCTTTTTCTTTTTTCTTTTTAGCTAGCTCATTGATTCTATCTATATTTAAATCTTCCTTAGACATTATCGTCACGCTCCTTGTTAAATTTTAAACAAAATGTGTAAGACTCTTAAAATATATATGATTTCCTACTTTAAATTCTTGTGTAGAATATATCAAAAAAATGAACGTAACCAAATAGTTACGCTCATTAACAATACTTACTCATCATATTTTTAATAAATTACTAATTAACTAAAGCGAACACTGAAGTGTCATTTTGTTCGCTATTTTGTTTGTCTTCAACTTTATAGTTTGATTTATTATTATCCTGTTGATGAATTTCATGATCTGTCATTTCGTACGTTTGTTCTGAATGCGCACTTTGATTTACACTTAAAAAGAATGTTAGGAAAACCATGCAAGAGATGAGTACTACAGCTATATATATTAAAAACTTTTGTTTTGTCTTAATTAACATTAATCTCACTCCTAGAACGTTTGTTTGTATATTTAATTTATCAGAACGAATGTTCTGTGTCAACACTAAAACGAACAAACGTTTGTTTTCGAAGATAATTAATGCTATAATGTACTTAAATAAAATTAGGGAGTGCCTATATATGAGAGAATTAACTAAACGTCAAAGTGAGATTTATGATTACATTAAACACATTGTACAAACTAAGGGTTATCCACCTAGTGTTAGAGAAATTGGCGAAGCAGTGGGCTTAGCATCTAGTTCAACCGTACATGGACATTTATCAAGATTAGAAGAAAAAGGTTATATTCGAAGAGACCCTACTAAACCTAGAGCTATTGAAATTGTTAGTGAACAACTAGAGGAAGTTAATGTTGAGGAAACGATTCACGTACCAGTAATAGGTAAAGTTACTGCCGGTGTTCCTATTACAGCTGTTGAGAACATTGAAGAGTATTTCCCACTACCTGAACATTTAACTTCAACACATAATAGTGACATTTTCATATTAAATGTAGTAGGAGAAAGTATGATTGAAGCTGGTATTCTAGACGGTGACAAAGTGATTGTAAGAAGCCAAACGATAGCTGAAAACGGCGACATTATAGTAGCAAAGACTGAAGACGAAGAAGCTACTGTTAAACGCTTCTATAAAGAGAAAAACCGTTACCGATTACAACCTGAAAATAGTACTATGGATCCTATTTATTTAGATAATGTTATTGTTGTTGGTAAAGTCATAGGGTTATACAGAGAAATGTAACTATCAATTTCTCTCTATTTAAGCCCTCCTATATCAAGACCTCTATAAAAATCTCATATAAATACTAAAAGACAAGGTAGTTCTTATCGAACTACCTTGTCTTCTGTTTAGAATCTTTGTTTAATACATCTTTTATTTTATCAAGTATATCGGGTTGTTTATCTTTATTCGTTTTCATGCTTATCTACATCCTTACGAATTTATTTTACCCTTATCTACTTAAGATAAACTCTTATTCTGTATAATTCTCAGTCCAAAATGGTTGCTTCTCTTTATTAAAATCTACACCTACGCCTAAATTTCGATAATGCGTATTTAGTATGCTCTTCCTATGACCTAGTGAATTCATTAATCCTTCATGAGCATAAATACTATTGATTTGACCATAAGCAAGATTTTCTCCTGCCGCATTGAAATCAATACGATCTTTTTTCAATCTATCAAAAGGAGAATCCCCTTTATTATCTGTATGATCGAAAAAGTTATTTTCAGACATATTTTTACTATGCTTTCTAGCAGTATTAGAAATTTTACTTGAATAATTTAGTGTATTTAAGCCATGTTGCTTTCTTTCCGAGTTAACTAAATCATAATTTTGTAATTCAAAGCTTTTTTCTAATTCTCTAGATGGCACGCCATATTGTTGACGCAAGCGATTTTCCATATTTTCACTTACTTGTAATAATGCAGTCACTCCATTTTTTTCATGTTTGTCGTAAAAAACTGTTGTATAAATGTGATCTTTATGGAAAACATCATATTCATTATTTTTTACCTCAAAACGATATCGCCCTTTACTAATATATTCTATAGGATTACCTAACCGTTCTCTTACAGTATGTTTAGGAGTAGCGTACTTAATTTTAGATTTTGAAGATATAATATTTTGATTTGAGTACATGGCATTAACGTGGTTTTTAATATAACTAATCATAATAAAGTTATCATAATCTTTATTATAATATGTGTACCACTTAGTTCCATATTCATTAGAAGTCATACGTTTTGGATGACCTAATTTACTTTCAACGGCTTGCTTAGACATATTCATTTGGATATTACTAAGTGCAAATTCTTGTTTTTTAGGAACAGATAATGATTTATCGTTTACATTTGAATCGTGGTTAATCCATGTATCAACTTGTTGTCGAACTTCTTTTTGAAAATCTACTAATGGCTTAGCTTCTTTAATGGGTGTGAAAATAATGATACATAATAAAACTACAAAGAATAATAGAAATCTTTTAATTTTTTACACCTACTATTTAAACTTAGTCTCTATCACCATTGAAAATTGAGTTTCTCACGATAACATAGTCTACAGTTCTTAGTGATTTCAGATCTTTTCCACCGGCATAAGATATTGAACTTTGTAAATCTTGTTGCATTTCAATTAAAGTATCTTTCAGTGAACCTTTATGTTCAACAAACATTTTTTTACCCTCAACATTTTTATGTTCACCTTTTTGAAATTCTGAGGCACTTCCAAAATATTCTTTATATTTTTTACCTTCAAGTTCAACAGTTTCTCCTGGTGACTCTTCATGTGCAGCGAATAACGAACCAATCATTACCATTGATGCACCAAAACGAATTGATTTAGCTATATCACCATGAGTTCTTAAACCACCATCAGCAATAATAGGTTTTCGAGCTGCTTTACTACAAATGTTAAGTGCAGCTAATTGCCAACCTCCAGTACCAAATCCTGTTTTAATTTTAGTTATACATACACGACCTGGACCAATACCAACTTTTGTTGCATCAGCACCAGCATTTTCAAGTTCTCTAACGCCTTCAGGTGTGCCAACATTACCTGCAATAACAAAACTTTTAGGTATGTGGTTTTTAATATGTTTAATCATATTGATGACTGAGTCTGAATGGCCATGCGCAATATCAATTGTGATATATTCTGGAACTAAAGATTTTGAAGCAAGTTCTTCAATGAATTTAAATTCATTTTCTTTTACTCCAACAGAAATAGAAGCGAATAGCCCCTCATCTTGCATCTTTTTAATAAATGGAATTCTAGCTTCTTCATCAAAGCGATGCATAATATAAAAATAATCATTTTGTGCGAACCATTGTGCAAGCTCTTCATTCATTACCGTCTGCATGTTAGCCGGAACTACTGGTAATTTGAATGTGCGTGGTCCAAATTTAATTGAAGTATCACATTCAGAACGGCTGTTAACAATGCATTTATTAGGTATTAATTGTATATCTTCATAGTCAAAAATCTTCATTTTTGTAATTTGCCCCTTACAATTAAAAATTTTAATCGGATAACGCTTTAAAACCGAATAATTATATTAAATTTACACATATTATTCAGTTATTCTTTATCCTTATTAACTGTACATTGTTTTTTTACTAATGTAAATGGACAAAAGACATAAATTCATTTTTACCAACTTGATTTTTTCACACCAGGAATTTGACCTTTATGTGCATGTTCTCGGAAAGCAATTCGAGACATTTCAAATTTACGTAAAACACCTCTTGGACGTCCTGTTACTTTACATCTTCTAGTTAATCTCGTAGGTGAAGAATCTCTAGGGAGTTTTCTAAGCGCTTCATAATCACCTTTTGCTTTTAGTTCTTTACGTAATTCATAATATTTATTTACAAGTTCTTCTCTTTTTTGTTCTTTAACTACTTTAGATTTTTTCGCCATTTAATTTAACCTCTTTTCACAAATCGTAATTATTACGTTTTATAGAATAACATAAATTTTAATTTATACAAGGAAAAATTTTAAAGCTACTAAACCTGATTTATATCTTTTCAATAAAAAAAGTCTCTCCTATTTCATTATAGGAGAGACTATAAATTTCAAATTGTCGTATTTGAAAGATAAGAAATTATTTAGTTTCACGATGTAACGTATATTTGTTTAATCTAGGACAATATTTTTTCATTTCAATACGTTCTGGATTGTTACGTTTATTTTTAGTTGTAATATAGTTACGATCGCCACATTCTGTGCAAGCTAAAGTAATATTTACGCGCACGTTAAACACCCTTTCTAATGTTGTTAGGAATTCTTACGATTTAAAATTTTATCATAATTGATGTCAACATGCAATCTCATCTTTTACAATTATATTATTTAAAGTTTTCGTATGTTTCATCTTCTTCAGTTTCTAAATCAATTTGATTAATATCGATACCTAAAGCTTTTGCTACTCCTTTACCATAATCAGGATCAGCTTTATAACAATGACGAATGTGGCGTACTTTAACGTCTTCAGTCACCCCATCCATTGCATTAGCTGTGTTAGTAAAGATACGTTCTTTAGCATCATCTGATTGTAGTCTGAATAACTTACCAGGTTGTTCGAAGTAGTTATCATCATCTTGACGGAAGTTATATTCATATCCATCACCATCTACAGGGAATGATGGTTTTTTAAACTCAGGTTGTGAATCATATACACCTTGGTTATTTGGATAATAGTGAGGACCGCCACCTTGGTTGTTATCTAAGAAACGCATTTGCCCATCGCGACTAAATGGACATAAGTTTTCAACGCCAACACCTTTAGGTTGATTGACAGGGATTTGCCAATGATTGACACCTAAACGATATCTCTGAGCATCTCCATAAGAGAATAATCTCCCTTGCAGCACTTTATCCGGAGAAAAATCTAACCCTGGTACTATATTAGTTGGTGCAAATGCAGCCTGTTCTACATCTAAGAAATAGTTTTCAGGATTGCGATTTAATTCAAATTCGCCTACTTCAATTAATGGATAATCATCTTTATACCATACTTTAGTTAAATCAAATGGATTATGTGGATGATTTTTTGCTTGTTCTTCTGTCATCACTTGGATATACATTTTCCATTTAGGATAATCCCCTCGTTCGATGGCATTGTATAAATCCCTTTGAGATGAATCTCTATCTCCACCTACGATTTCAGCAGCTTCTTCATCAGTATAATTTTCGATACCTTGTTGCGTTCTAAAATGATATTTCACCCATACACGTTCACCTGCGTCATTGTACATTGAATAAGTATGTGAGCCGAAACCGTGCATATTACGGAAACCTTTAGGCATACCACGATCTGACATTAAAATTGTTACTTGATGTAAAGATTCTGGAATGCCAGTCCAAAAATCCCAGTTGTTTTGAGGGCTTCTCATGTTAGTACGTGGATCTCTTTTAACAGCGCGATTTAAACTAATAAATAATTTAGGATCTCTGAAGAAGAACACTGGTGTATTATTCCCAACTAAATCCCAGTTACCGTCTTCAGTATAAAATTTCAACGCAAATCCACGTATATCTCTTTCTAAGTCAGCCGCACCACGTTCACCTGAAACTGTTGAGAAACGTGCAAACATTTCTGTTTGTTTACCAACTTCAGAGAAAATTTTAGCATTTGTGTATTGAGTAATGTCATTTGTGACAGTAAAAGTACCAAATGCGCCAGAACCTTTAGCGTGCATACGTCGCTCTGGAATTACTTCTCTGTCAAAATGTGACATTTGTTCTAAATAATAAACATCTTGCATTAATAATGGACCTCGTGGCCCTGCTGTCATACTATTTTCTCTATCTGATACTGGTGCACCAAATAGACCAGTTAATCTACCATCTTGTTTAGACATGGCTAGCTCCCCCTCACAAATTCTAATTTGTAATAATTATAATCTAATATATATTTTAAATAAACCCGTTTTAAGTAGTTATTAAACCCAATTCCTAATTAAATTTAAATTTCAGAAAATTTTTAAATATTTCCGCTTTAAAGTGCTAAAAAGTTATTGAATACTATACCTAAAAAGATTAAAATGGTGGATATATTTAAATAGATGGGAGACACCTTATGGAAGATAACAATATGAAACGTGGACTCAAATCGAGACACATATCCATGATTGCAATTGGTGGCGCTATCGGAACAGGTTTATTCGTTGCAACTGCTAGTGTGATTTCGCAAGCAGGTCCCGGTGGCGCTATATTAGCTTATATTCTAATAGGAATTATGCTTTACTTTTTAATGTCATCTATTGGAGAACTAGCAACTTTTTACCCAGTATCAGGATCATTCAGTTCTTATTCAACTCGCTTTGTAGATCCATCTCTAGGTTTCACGATGGGATGGTTATATTGGGGAATGTGGTCACTTGTAACAAGTGTAGACATTATTGTGGCATCGAATGTCCTCCAATTTTGGGATGTATTTAAAGTACTTAGTCCCCTAGCATGGAGTTTAATATTTTTAACTTTTATTTTCTTGATTAATATATTTTCAGTAAAAGCTTTTGGAGAAACTGAATTTTGGTTATCACTCATCAAGGTAATAACAATCATTGTTTTCATCATTGTTGGTATATTAATGATATTTGGTATATTAGGTGGTCATTCTTACGGCTTTGATAATTATACTAAAGGTCAAGCACCATTTGTTGGGGGTATATCAGGATTATTAAGCGTATTACTTGTAGCTGGTTTCTCTGTAGGCGGTACTGAAGTCGTCGCTGTTACTGCAGGTGAATCAAATAATCCTCAAAAATCAATGCCAAAAGCTATAAAACAAGTATTCTGGAGAATTTTATTATTCTATGTGTTATCTATCGCAGTTATAGCTGCAATTATACCTTATACTGATCCATTATTATTAAATGAGCATAAATCGGTCTCACAAAGTCCATTTACTATTGTATTCGATAGAATTGGAATCGCATTTGCTGCATCAGTTATTAATGCAGTTATTTTGACTTCATTATTATCAGCAGCAAATTCAGGTATATATACAACGAGTAGAATGCTATTTTCTCTAAGCGCCGATGGTCAGGCTCCTAAATTTTTCGGCAAATTAAACAAACAAACTAAATTACCTATGCGTGCTTTAGTTACAACCTACATCCTTATTATACTTGTTATAATATATGCAAATTTCAATGCAAATGCTGTGTTTAATCTATTAAACATCATTGGTTCAATGGTTATTGTAGTATGGGGATCTAGTATATGGTCTCAGATTAGATTGCGTAGGGCAATTAAAAGACAAGGTAAAAATCCTGATGAATTACTCCCTTATAAAGCACCATTTTATCCAGTAGGTCCAATAATTGTAATTATTACGTTATTGTTTTTATTATTAGGTAATTCTTACAGTAGTATTATTACCGGAGATTTATTAAGCGTTTTAAGAAACTTTGCACCTATCATTATCCTTTCAATTATTTATTTCGTGCATAAATTAATTAAACGCACTCATTTTGTTAAATTAGAAGAAATGGATTTAACTCCACATAATTATAAAAATTAATTACAAAGACGATGATTCCTAATAAGAATTGTCGTCTTTTTATTTTATTACTTTCATTAATTTACTTTATTCTTTTTTTAAAATAAACTTCTTTTACGACAGCTTTGAATATTTTATGTTGAAAAGTAATCATGTATAATTTAAGTAATAAAAAGGTTTAGAGGTGGATAATATGGTTGGACAAACTAACTTATTCGATGATGTTATAAAACAAGATGAACGTTTTGTCATTGTGGTTCAAGCCCTTGAAGAAAAAAATGGCAACTTATTAAAGCACACGCTAAGGGAATACCCTAGTTTAAAACATGATCAAATGAATGATTTATTTACACATCTCAAAGATGTATTTTTAGAAGAACCCTTCGAAGACAATCAATCAGCTTTTACTATTACTGTATATACTAATCTTGATTATGCTGCTGACCAAGTCTATGCACACATAAAAAGATATAAAGGGAAACATGATTGGACACATACTGCTAAATAAAATAAACACTCAAGCTATTGTCAAAATGGAATAACGCAAAAATGGACTGGTATGAATAACTCTTCTTCCCAGTCCATTTAAATATGTTAAAACCTGTATTTTTAGTAATTTTATTTTAAGTTAGATTAATTTCTTCAACATATGAGGAATCCCCTCTGAATTGTTATCTAAGGTAACTACATCAGCGCTTTCTTTAAGTTCTTCACTAGCATTACCCATCGCAACTGAATAACCAGCTACGTCAAACATAGATTGATCGTTTAAACTATCTCCAAACACTACTACTTCTTCTAAATTAATATTTTCTTTCTTACATAATGCTTTGATTGCATTTCCTTTAGAGACATCTTTAGCCATAAATTCTAAGAAGAATGGTTTACTTGTCGTTACATCTATGTCCTCATTGAAGAAACCATTAAGATCTACACGCGCTTCAGTAATATTACCTACATAATCTACACCCATAACTTTAGGTACATCATGATTAATACATGATTTAATATCTTCGACTCTTTTCATTGGTAAACCAGTCAATTCAGATTCAATATTCATATATTCGTGATCACTATCATGAATGATATAACCGTTATCATACGTTAAAACTAGAAATCCTCTTTCTCTACAATAATCTACAATTAAATCAAAATTGTCTTTAGAAACTGGTTTACTTACTTCAACTTCTTCATTGGACATTTTAATTGTTTTGCCACCGTTGTAGCTAATTATAAAACTCTCATTGTGATTTAACTGTAATTCTCTAGCTACGGGTATCATCCCTTCCGTAGGTCTACCAGATGCTAGAACTACGCTATATCCTTTATCTTGAATATCTATCAAATAGGATTTAGTTTCGGCTGACACTTCATTGTCACTGTTCATTAAAGTATCATCCATATCCAAAACTATCATTTTAAATTTACTCATATAGCAAAAGAACTCCTTCCGTGACTTAATCAAAAAATCATTCTTATCTATATTTTACAATAGTTTAGGACTTTAGGTACACAACTTCTTCTATAACGCCCTTCTCATTAATTGTAGCAAGCTCAGAGGTACAATGAGTGATTCGATCTCTTAATGCTCTTACTAATTCGCCACTACGTTCTCTAGGACACAAAGTTAAAATTGTAGGACCTGCACCACTGATGACAGTTGCGTATGCTTGGTGTTCTCGCGATAATTGGCGTACTTCCTCAAACTCTGGAATAAGATGTTGTCTAAACGGTTCATGAAACCCATCTTGTTCCATCATTTTACCAGCTAAGCCGTATTTATGTTGAATTAAGGCACATATCATAGTATTACTAATCGCACTATTTTGTACTGCTTTTTTATGTGAAAAGGTTTCAGGCAAAACATTTCTAGAGTCCTCTGTACGTAATTCATACGGTGGAATCGTTAGAATAATATCAACCTTAGGAACATCTATACGTGCGACATCTGTAACTTTTGTCTCTGGGTTATAATAGCCAGAAATTAATCCCCCATATATAGTTGGAGCAACATTATCAGGGTGACCTTCAATTTCAGTAGCTAATTGCAATAACTCATATTGTGATAATTGAATATTACCAAAATAGTTTGCAATATATAAAGCGCCCACTAGCGCTGAAGCAGAGGAACCTAATCCTCTAGCTAGTGGGATATCACTTCTCATTTCAATTTGTAAACAAGGTAATGTTACTTTATATTTTTCTGCAACTTCTTGTGCAACTTTATATATATAATTACTTTCATCTTTGGGTAACGTTTCTAATTCAGGACTATAATACAAGAATTCCCAAGCATATCCTTTTATTTCTTTAATAGACATGTATAAATATTTATCTAATGCCATTCCTATAGAATCAAAACCTACGCCTAAATTAGCAGTTGAAGCTGGAATCTTAAGTTTTAAAACTTCTTCCATATCAAATTGCCCCTTTAATGTATTTTATGATACTGTCCTTGTCATTAGGTAAAGGTTGAATTGGGTTGTCCAATAAGGAGATTGCTGTATCTGGATCTTTTAAGCCATTACCAGTTAAAACTGCCACTACTTTTTTACCTTTTGGAAGTTTACCTGCTCTATGAAGTTTAATTAAACCTGCGATTGATGCGTTACTTGCTGGTTCACTAAACACACCTTCATTTGTAGTCATTAATTGATAAGCTTCAAGTATTTCATCATCTGTTACGCTATCTATTAATCCGTTAGATTCCTCTAATGCTTTAACTGCTTTCTGCCAACTTGCTGGGTTACCGATACGGATGGCTGTAGCAACTGTTTCTGGATTTTTTATGACTTTATTTTGAACAATTGGCGCTGCACCTGCTGCTTGGAAACCAAACAATTGAGGTAATTGACTACCTTTTTTCTCATTATATTCTTTAAAACCTTTCCAATAAGCAGTAATATTTCCGGCATTACCAACAGGAATTGCCAATACGTCTGGAGCTTGTTCTAATTGTTCAACGATTTCGAATGCCCCAGTTTTCTGTCCTTCAATTCTAAAAGGATTCACTGAGTTCACTAATTCAATATCGCTGTTCTCTTTAGCAATTTCTTTAACAATCTCTAGTGCTTCATCAAAGTTGCCTTCAATTGAGACAATTTCTGCACCATACATTACAGCTTGTGATAATTTTCCGAGTGCAATCTTACCTTCAGGTATAACTACTATTGCTTTTAAACCTGCTCGCGCTGCATAAGCCGCTGCTGAAGCTGATGTATTTCCTGTAGATGCACATATCACTATCTTTTTACCCTGTTCTTTAGCTTTAGTGACCGCCATAACCATGCCACGATCTTTAAATGATCCTGTAGGGTTGGCACCTTCATATTTCACATACAATTCTATATCAAGTTTTTCAGATAACTTTTCACAATAAATAAGTGGCGTACTACCCTCGTTTAGAGTAATTTGTGGTGTCTCTTCATTAACTGGTAAATACTCTTTAAATTCTTGTACTAATCCTTGCCATCTTTTCATATTTATTAAACTCCTTCTACAGGATAAATCTTTTCGACTTCGTATCCTGATTTATTAAGAACATCCTCTGGAGATTGATCCAATCCTATAATTATCACTGCTACTGTATTCTCATCTCTTTCAGCAATTTGAAGTGACTTATGGAATGGCAACAGTGCTTTGATATCATTTTCAATCTTATCAAATGTTAAATGATTATTTTGTAAAACAATGTAGTAATTTAACTTTTCTTGGATTACAACAGGTTCTTCCCCATCCATCATCTCTCTCGTTTCATCAGTTTTTAATTCAAAATGAGGTGGCAACGTGTGAAGGTTCGATTCAAAGAATAAAGCTACATTGAGTAAATCACTTACAACAGCGCTTCCCGTGGCTAAGCTACCAGCGCCTTTACCATAAAACATTGTGTCTCCTACAGCATCACCTATAACATAAATAGCGTTATATTCATTCTCAACAGCTGCAAGTTGATGTGACTTATGAATAAGCGTTGGCTCAACTGAAGCGTGAACATGGCCATTTTCATATGTACCTTTACCAATTAGTTTTATTTTAAAGCCTAATTGATCAGCAGCATTTATATCTGATAATGTTGTTCCACTAATACCCGTTATCTTCACATCATTAAGTTTAATTACTTGGTTAAATGATAGATAAGATGTAATGACAACTTTACGCGCAGCATCGACACCTTCCACATCATCTGTAGGATCCGCTTCGGCGAATCCTAATCTTTGAGCTTCATCAAGAGCATCCTCGAAACTTGTCTGTTCTCGGGTCATTTTTGTAAGAATAAAATTAGAAGTTCCGTTCAAAATACCCATAAATTTTGAAATATTATTAGCGTTTAAACCATTATTAATCGCATTAACAATTGGAATACCGCCCGCAACACTTGCTTCAAACTTTAAGGCTACGCCATTACTCTCTGCTAAATCTTCCAATAATTTTAAATGAACTGCTAATAAATCTTTGTTAGCAGTTATCACATGTTTTTTATTTTTAAGTGCAGTTCTTAACCAATCGACTGTAGGTTCTATACCTCCCATTACCTCAATAACAATATCAATTGATTCATCCCCTAATATCTCATCAATATCTTCAGTTAAATGATATTGGCTAATATTTAATGGACGCTTTTTTGATTTATCACGTACTAAAATATGCTTAATGACAATATCTTTATTGATGGTATCTTTAATTTGTTGCCTATTCTCCTCAATAATTTTGACAACACCTGATCCAACAGTTCCTAGACCAAGTAATGCAATATTCAATTCTTTCATGTATCATACCTCCTATTGTGCTTTTGAGAAAAACAATTGTACAGTTGAAAAATACTAAATAATGGTTTAGTATAAAATTATTCTTAATTTTTGTAAAGTTCTTAATATTGAAAATATAAATCTATAGTACCATGCTTAATCAGAAAACTGAATAGAATTTTCTGATTTTTTAGAAAGGTTGATAACTCATGAAAGTTGCTAAATTCGGAGGTAGTTCTGTCTCCAATGCTAAACAAATTAAAAAGGTATTAGATATTGTAAATGGAGACCCTGAGCGCAAGATAATTATTGTTTCTGCCCCAGGTAAAAGGAGTAATAATGATACCAAAACAACTGATTTACTCATTCGTTTATATGAAAAAATACTCAATGGTTTAGATTATCAAAATAAGAAAAAAGAAATTATTCAACGCTATGCTGACATTGTAAAAGAGTTAGATATGGATGATGAAATATTAACTACCATTGATGAAACGTTAGAACTTTACATTAACCAACTTTATGATAAACCTTCACGTTTATACGACGCTTTATTATCATGTGGAGAAGATTTCAATGCGCAATTGATTGCAAGCTACAATAATAGTCAAGGTATCCCTACACGGTATGTTTCTCCTAAAGAAGCCGGACTCACTGTGACGGATTTGCCACAACAAGCTCAAATTATAGATTCTTCATATGAAAAGATTTATAAATTACGTAATTATAAAGAAAAGCTTATTATCCCTGGTTTCTTTGGAATTTCTAAACAAAATTATATTGTAACCTTCCCCCGAGGCGGTTCAGATATTACCGGTGCTATAATTGCTAGAGGTGTAAGAGCATCTCTTTATGAAAACTTCACTGATGTGTCAGGTATTTTCAAAGCAAATCCAACAATTATAGATAAGCCGGAGTTAATTGAAGAGATTACTTATAGAGAAATGCGAGAACTTTCATATGCAGGGTTTGGAGTTTTTCACGATGAAGCGCTACAACCTTTATATAAGGATCGGATACCTGTTGTAATAAAAAATACGAATCGCCCAAATGATAAAGGTACCTATATTCGGCATGACAGAGAAGTAAATTCGGACAATGTAATTAGTGGTATAAGTTGCGACAAAGGCTTTACAGTTATCAATATTAAGAAATATTTGATGAATAGACAGGTAGGATTTACACGAAAGATTCTAGCCGTATTAGAGGAGTTTAATATCTCATTTGATCATATGCCATCTGGTATTGATAATATCAGTATTATAATGCGTACGAATCAAATCAAAGGTAAAGAAAGTCAAGTTTTAAATGAAATCAGAAAACGGTGTGAAGTAGATGAACTTAGCGTTGACCACGACCTAGCAATTTTAATGATCGTTGGAGAAGGAATGAATCAAGTAGTTGGTACAGCGAGTAAAATCACTCATGCACTTTCAGAATCTAATATTAACTTAAAAATGATTAACCAAGGGGCTTCTGAAATATCAATGATGTTCGGTATACGAGTTGAAGATGCAGAAAAAGCTGTCCTATCAACTTATGAATTTTGTTACCATGGTATTTGTTTAAAAAATTTATGTTCATAAAAGATAAAAAGATTTCTACAATACATATACTACTTTAGTCTATATCAAGTGTATGTCGTAGAAATCTTTTTATGATATTTTTCTATTATTTATTACCGCTTCTTCAATACGTTTTTTCCCTACTACTAATTTTAAAATATAAAATTGATAATAACTTAGTGAATCAATCACAGCCTTATAATTTGAAAATTGATGATAATTTTGATTATCCATTAAATCATACATTAAAACTATTTCAGGTTTTATATAATCTACATTCCAGTTTAATGAGTGAAAATAAATATTATTTTTTGGTAAACGGATTTTATTATCTAATCTGAATATCCACTGATCATTTACTACATCATAAACGAAAATATTGAGAACCATATTTCCATCTTTGAATACTTCTACATGGGCAACTTCAGATAATGAAAGTTTTTTATTCTTCGAAACCCCATTTGCCTTACCATAATATTCTATAGTGAAATCCTTAGGTATAACTTTGACGATTTCAATTAATTTTTTGCGTTCAACGCAAATATCCACTTTATTAGGTAACTTAAACTCATCATTCAAAAACAACTGCATCGCAACTTCACCATGAAATTTAAAAATATGAGTAGATGTATCCATTAATATCTTAACTATTTGGTCGACTGGTTTTTGTGCTTCAAGTTTCATTCGTACACCTCCTTAAGCAAGCGCTTTCATAAATTTAATTATACATTCGAAATATACAATTATCAAACGCAGAATTGTGAACATTTAGTAAATTAAAATTAATATATTTATAAAGTATAGCCTTTTCATATATACATAAAAACAAAAAGAGTTATATTACGTTCTTTTAGATATTGAGTAAAGATTTCGATTTCTTAAAATTTTGTAAACATTAAATATAGCGCAAGAAAGTTTAATCATTATTAGTACTCATAATGATTGAACTCAAATTTTAAGACGTATATAATTTGTTTTGAAATTAGAATTTAAAATCTTAAGATTTGGGTGAATATTTATGTCTGTAACGGTCATTTTATCTGTAATTATTATTATTTTGATTATAGCTATTGTCTTAAATCAAAGATATATGAAAGATAGAGTTGAGACTGAAGAATACGCTAGAAATCAATTAATTGCTAAAAATTCAACTTTAAGCGAAGAAAATTTAGCTTTAAAGAATCAAATGTTAAGTTCTAATAACGATGTAGGACACCATGCTTTTAAAAATGCTAAGCGTGAGTTACAAAAGATTTTGGATCGCTTTAAAAACAACGGTCGATTAAAAACATATTCAATTGTTTCTACAAATAATTTAGCTGTGAAACACCCATTATTTGAATATGCAAGATCATTTGATTTTATTATTGTCACTGATGTAGGACTCATCAATGTCGACGTAAAAAATTGGAATCAAAAAACTTTCTACCATTTCGACGTTCCAGATAAACATTTTGAAGAAAAGAATCAACCCTATGATACTGATCAAATAGTAGGTCATTATGTAAGTAGTAGATATCATAGCCAATTCAATACGACACGTACAGGTGTCTATACATTTACAGAAATCTTACAAGATAATCGTGTGATATACGAGTTTTATGATCAAGATCCATACCAACAAGCTGCAAACAATGCTAAAGCACTTAAAGATCAAATTGAATCAGATTATCGATTTAAGATACAAAGTATCGGCGTTGTTTATTTCAGTGATGGTAGCGTAAATATTATTGAAGGTTCAGATGAAAGTGATAAATATGTGGATACAGTATCTACTCAATCTTCTCTTGAAAAGGTCATAGAAGATGCTATACAACTTTCTAAGCACCCTCTCAATGATGAACAAGTCCAAGAAATATCTGAGAGTTTTAAATAACATTTCATAGATTAAAAAGGCCAAGAAGATTGCTAATAAATCCTCTTGGCCTTTAAATATATTAACTCCATAAGTTCACTTTATTTTGTTTCGCCTCTTCTTGTGCTTTTTTAAGAATTTGTCTGTACTTACCATTTGGAGAATAGTATTTCTCTCTAGCTAACCCCTTCTCAACTAGCTCTCTATTAAACATCTTATTTTTACTTAGCCAAACGTAAGCTAAAGTTCGACCATATCTATCATTTTTTTCTTTATCATACTCTAAATAAACATATTTATGTGTTAACTCTTTCTTACTATAATTTGATGCTTCTTTACCATAGGGTTGAACAGGAGTATTAGGTTTAACCGTTTCAGGCGTGTCCATACCAATCATTCTAACTTTAATGCGCTCACCATCTTTCTTAGCAAGAAAAGTATCTCCATCCACTACACGCTCAACGTAGACTTTGTCCTTCCCTTTCAAATCTGCGCTTTGATTTTCTTCCGTTGATTGATGAGCACCGAATGGCCCATCATGGTTAATAAATTGAAATAGTATTACTATTATTGCGATTAATGCAACAACAATTAGCGATAATCCTTTTTTTGATTTCATAGATGTCACCTTACTTCACGTTATATTCTGATTTATGTTAAATAAAAATCACTTTGTAGTCAATATTAAATTTAAACTGATAAATCAAAAGCTTCTTCTAATAGTTATTTTTTCAAAATGTAAGCTCATGCTATAATATGTAATGTTAGGAGTGAAATAGATGGATTCATCTAATGAAAGTAAAATATCTTTAATCGCAATTATTGTAGCAATAATCATAGGCGTAGTATTACAAATAGTATTTAAATTACCTATTATAGTAAGTGTTGTAGTAGCCTTATTATTAGGCATTTTAGTTGGTTTCATTGTATACATTATTCAATCAACACTAAATAAAAGGAAAAAGTGAAGGTAAAATGGTCTAAGGAAAATTTAAACTTCAAGGGGAAAATTCAAATGGCTTCTCTTAAGTTAGACTATCCTAAGGAAGAGAAGTCGTTATAAATTAAAAAATTCAATTAATGATAATAGAATTTTTACGAACCATACGCAAAGCGTATGGTTTTTTATATTAATAAGGCTTTTGCAAAAATATATTTAGCTAAAACCAAATTTAAAATATTTTACAAATTAGGAGTAATAATTATCTAAAGTGGTATAGTTACAGAAATAATATAATATCTATTTTTACAACTAAACTATTCAGCTTTATTTTATAGAAGAATAATTTTTATAAATGTATCTCCGACATAAAAGTTGTAAGTAGATAAAGTCTAAATTTATTTACAATTTTATTAAGACTAACATATTTACAAAACTTATGATTGGAGGTACGAAACGATGGAAATTTTAGATTGTATCATCGACACAAACTCTGTGACGCATAAAGTAAAAACAGCTAAAGGAAAAATATTTCAACACACCTTGAGTATTGAAACACCCACACACAAAGTTGTAGAAATTTTATCACTATTATCTAATTATGTAGATAAAACTGACCGCCCGAAATTAATAATTAAAAAGTAATATATTCTATCAAAGTTTATATCCATCCTTTAGCAATCGCTTTTTTCCATGCATCAAAGCGATTTTCAGAGCACATTTTATCAATAATCGTACTTGTATAATTCCTAACAGTACCATTAGACAAGTACAATTTTTCAGCAATTTCTTTACTACTTAAACCGTTGCCTATTTCTTTTAATACAACTTGTTCCTTATGCGTTAATGGATTTGACTCACTAAAAAAAGTAGTCATCAATGAGGTACTATATTCTTTTTCACCATTCATAACTTTATAAATTGTATTGACTAAATCTTCTACAGAACGTTCTTTCAACACATAGGCATCTACATCGTTAGCTACAGCTTTCTCAAAGTAACCAGGTCGCTTAAATGTTGTCACTATAATTACACGAGTATTTATCCCTTTAGCTCGAATTTGAGCTAAAATTTCTAACCCAGTCATACCAGGAATCTCTATATCTAAGATGGCTACATCGGGTTCTTTATTTTCAATTAATTGAAGTGCTTCTTCACCATTCTCGACATCATTTAAAACTTTCATATCCTCATGCATTTCAATAAGTTGTACCATGGCTTGTCTTAACATTAATTGATCTTCAGCTATTATTAGTGATATCACATTAATTCACTCCTAGGAATTCTGACTATTATTGTAGTGCCTTCATTTGATTGAACTTCAACTTCTCCATTTAAATATGCAGTACGTTCTCTAATACTTTTCAGCGAACTCGCGACTTCGCCATCGATACCTACCCCGTTATCACTCACAATCAATGTGATTTCGTGTTGCTTTTCTTTAATTTTCCCTACAACTTCTGTGGCATGTGCATGTTTAATTACATTATTAATCGCTTCTCTTAATATCATCGATAGTATGGATTGCTTGGCCGGGTTTAATGACCTCGCAGCACTTTTATTTTTGAAAATAAAATTCAAATTTGCATCATGAAGAATAGATTCTACTGATAAAACTTCCTCTTCAAATGATTGGACTTTCAAGTCATCTATAATAGTGCGTACTTTATTAAGTGTCTCTCTAGATAACTCATTAATTGCTCGCATTTCATTTCTAGCCGCCTCTTTGTCGGTATCAAGGAGTTTAGTGGCAAGTTCAGATTTTAACGTTAAACTTGCAAACACATGACCCAAAGTATCATGAAGATCTTGACCAATACGATTTCGTTCTTGTTCTGCTATAAGTACGTTAATATATTTATTCTTCTCTTCGAGTTCTTTACGCACCCTACGATCTTTACGCACTTGAAAATTACCAAACGCAATCATCAAGATGACGATGTAGTAAATTATCATCGTATACACATAATCATGATGCGTAATATAGGTTAAAAAGGCACATATAATCATTGTAGTAATAAAACTTATAAATTCTTTTGATTTCACTCCCACATCGAAAATGAAGGGTAAAGCAAATGCACTATAAAAAAAGAACATACTCAATAATGGTTCATAAGCATAAACAAAATACATGATGCAGAGATAATGGATAAGCAAAAAGATATATAAGTGATTTTTATTTATCTTAGTGTGAAAGAGGACAAGGATTAGATACGAGATAGTAAAGATAGATAAAATAATACTATACACCAAAATATTATATTGATGTTCACTATAAAATAATCCAAATATCGGAAATATTAAATATATAAGTGAAGAAATTTCACCCATCCTTACTCCAAAACCACGCTTTGATCTCATTTAAGACACATCTTTCTTTTTATTAATCAGTAAAGCAATACTTAGGAAAATTATACTATACACAAGTAAAAAGCCAAGTGACTCATAATTTATACCTTTATCTTTACCTAAATCTAACGACATTTGCTTTAAGTGATAAGTAGGCATTTTTTTAGAAATGGTCTGTAACCAATCTGGAAAAGTATTAATCGGAAACCATAAACCACCTACTATAGCCATAGCCATATTAAGTAAATTTGCTACACTACTCGCCTTTTGACTATCACTAAATTGTGCAATAATCAGTCCTAAAGTTAAGAATAAACTTGCTCCCACCCATAAAGTAACTCCAGATAGTAACCAATCTGATAAATTCATACTTACATCTTTATAAAAGTGTGCCACTGTGAAAATAACTATAATCGCTCCTAAAAATTGGCACATGGTTTTTAAGACTTTTACTAAATAATATTGTGATGGCTTTAAAGGAGTAGACATCAAATGTTTATACCAACCATTGTTTCTCTCCTCAATCATGTCTAGAGGAAATGACAACATACAAAAATTTAATAAACTAAATACAGTCATACTGTACATATACTCCTTATAAAACGGTTCTTTAGCTTCTTCAGGTAAATCCAACAACGAAGTAAATAAAAGATAGAATGCTAATGGTAGAAATATAGACATGAATAAATATAGCTTCTTTCTAAACATCACTTTAAATTCAGTTTTAAAAAATGTGGCTACCATTATAAAGTCACTCCTTCTTGATCACTATTATTCGAAAACATAATATCTAATAATGAAGTTTTATGAATTTCAATTTGGTTTAAATCAATGTGATTATCAATTAACTTTTGTATAACTGTATCAACGTGATTCGTTCTCACTACATAATTATTTTTATACTTTGCAATTTCAAACTCATTCTCTAACTCTTCAACCATATCTTTACAAATTGGTGGTAAAACTACTGTGGAATAAGTCTGTTGATTTTTAATCTGTTCAGGAGAATCACTTAATTGAATTCGACCTTCATCTAGTAAGACGACATGATCAGCCATTCGCTCAACCTCCTCAATGTAATGAGAAGTATAAAGAATCGTGACATTCTTTGATTTGAGATCCTCAATCATTCTCCAGAAATGTTCTCTTGTTTCAATATCCATAGCAGTTGTAGGCTCGTCTAGTATTAAAAATTCAGGTCGACCAACGAGTGTTAATGCAAAATCAAGAATACGTTTTTGTCCTCCAGATAACTGATTTGCCATCTGATTCATTTGGGTTTCACTAAATTGAGTAATATCTAAAAAACGTGATGTTGATATCGAATTTGCGTAAAAAGACTGATGAAGTTTAAATAATTCTTTTACTTTGAAAAATTTAGGAAAATTAGTTTTTTGAAATAAGATTGCCATTTTATGATGATTGATCATTCTAGACTTATCGATAATCTCCCCCTTATCACCTTGCATATTACCAATTAATATATCTATAAGCGTTGACTTTCCTGCACCATTTTTACCAATCAAAGCTGTACAAGAATGTTCCTTAATTTCTAAATTAATATCATTGAGTACACTAGTCTTCTTGAAGGACTTAGATAAATTGTTAATCTTTATCATAATAATCACGCCTTTTCTTTAGGATATATACAATTTATCAATTACTAGGTACATAATTTAGTTCATTTTGTCATTATTAGTACGTGACATTTGTCATTTATTTTTTTAGTTTACATAATAAAGTTATTACCAACTAAAAATCCTCGCTCTTTCGAACGAGGATTCTACTTAATTATTAGTTTATAAAATTGGTGAAATTAACTTAGCTAAATCTTCTTTAAACTTAATTGAAAGTGGACGTTGCTCATATTTTTCTTTGGTAAGAAGTTTTGATTTCTTCACGTCTTCTTCAAAAGCATGACGCAATTGTTGTGCAATTTCTTTATCGTACACAAAGGCATTAATTTCAAAGTTTAACTCGAAACTTCTAAAGTCCATGTTCGCACTACCTACAGATGAAACTTCATCATCGATCATCAATATTTTAGAATGTATAAATCCATTCTGATAAGTATAAATTTTCACACCACTATCTAACAAATCAGCTGCATTTGAAAATGTAGCCCAATATACAAATGGATGATCAGGTTTACATGGAATCATCAAATTGACGTCTACCCCACTATTTGCAGCCATTTTCAGCGCGTTAATATAAGATTGATCTGGTATAAAGTAAGGGCTTTGAAGATAAATTGATTTTCTTGCACTCATTATCATTTTTGTATAACCATATTCAATTTGGTGAAGATCGAACGCTGGTCCACTCGATGCAATTTGTAATGCTTTATCTCCTTTTTCCCCAATCTTTTTAGGGAAATATTTTTGGTCATATTCGAACTGTGGTCGATGTGCTTGTGAGTTCCAATCCAGAGTAAATCTTAGTTGCAATGCGTCAATACTATCACCTTGAACACGAAGGTGTGTATCTCTCCAATAACCTAATTTACCTAGACCTAAATAGTCGTCACCTATATTAAAACCACCGACATAGCCAACTTGACCATCTATGATAATAATTTTTCTGTGATTTCGGTTATTCATTCTAAAGTTGATGATAGGTAATTTAGAAGCAAAAAAGGCTTCAACCTCTCCACCTAGAGACTTAAATTTTTTAAATTTAGCCATATTCACTTTTTTCGAACCTACATCATCATATAATAATTTGACTTCTAAGCCTTCTTTGAGTTTAGTTTCTAACGCATCGATAATACGATTTCCAAGGCCATCAAGTTCAAATGTATAATACTCCAGATGAATATAATCTTTAGCGTTATAGATATCCTCTATAACTTTATCAAATAGTTGATGACCGTCCGTAAATAATTCAATTTTATTATTCTCTGTTAAAAAAGCATCTTGTTTCATCAATAACATTCGGATTAAATCATGATGTTTTGTAACTTGGTCGTTTGGAGAATTAAAATTTAATTTTTCAAAGCTATTTGCTTGTGCTTTAACTAAATCTTGGAAAGCATCCAACTCTTTTCCGTTATTTTTCTCTAGCTTTTTCTTAGAAACAGTTCGACCTAGGAATATGTAAAGAATGAATCCTACTATTGGTAATAAGAAAAGTACAAATAGCCATGCCCATGTGGAACTTGCACTTCGTCGGTCCTTTTCCAAGAAAATGATAATAAAAGCAAGTATCAAATTAATGATAAATCCTAGGACTAATAAAATCGCTAAAATAGTACCAAAATATCCTAAATTCATGAATGTTAACTCCTATATGTATTTCCACCTGAATCATATCAAGTGGATATTTCTCTTATATTATTCTTTAGTAACTAAAGTTACTATTGCGTTATAATCTTCTTCTATATTTGGAAACTTTCGCTCCTCAATTTGTTTAATAGTGATATTTAATAAGCTATATGCACTACCTTCATCTGACTTAAGAAAATCATTAACGCTTTTTTCCAATCTTTCAATAGAATCTTCTGTAAATGTTTTGAATTTAATTTGTTGCATAAGGTACATTCCCCTTTCTTTATGTTGATTAAATGATAGAACTTTTCATATAAAAATTCAATTATTACAGAAACAATTTGTTTAATTGCCAATTATTTAAATAGGTTGTTCGGAATATATTTTAATTTTAGTTATCATGATGTATAATAACAATATTCGATTGAATATTCAGAATTATCTATCTTTTGATATTTTTATTAGTTAATCATTTCTTGTTTACTACCCCTAAAAATGAGAATTTATTTTTCTAATAAAAGTGAATCATCAAGATGTATTGAATAATATTGAAGATTGGATTTAACTTAGGAGGGAAAGTTAATGATTTCATTTGAAAATGATTACTTAGAAGGTGCACATGAGAAAGTACTCAAACGACTTATTGATACAAACATGGTTCAAGCTGCTGGATACGGCTTTGATGACTTCTCAGCACAAGCAGCTGATAAAATTAGAGAAACTATCAAGTGTCCTGAGGCAACTGTAAGATTTTTAGTTGGTGGAACTCAAACAAACCAAGTAGTTATCAATTCTATGTTGAAAAGTTACGAAGGTGTTATATCAGCAGATACGGGACATGTGGCGGTTCATGAAGGTGGCGCGATTGAATTTAGTGGCCATAAAGTTTTAGCCATCCCATCAGAAGAAGGGAAAATATCCGCTAAAGGTGTTGAAGCTTACTTAGAAACTTTTTATAGTGACTTCAAAAAAGAACATATGGTATTTCCGGGGATGGTTTATATTTCTCATCCTACAGAATATGGCACACTATATACAAAAGAGGAATTAGATAGTTTAGCCAAAGTTTGTCGTCAACATGAGATACCATTATTTATGGATGGTGCTAGACTCGGTTACGGGTTGATGAGTGAAAATACCGACGTCACTATTGAAGATGTAGCTAAATATTGTGACATCTTTTATATTGGTGGTACTAAAATAGGTGCACTATGTGGTGAGGCAATTGTATTCACTAAGAATAATGAGCCAAAAAATTTTACAACCATTATTAAACACCATGGCGCTTTACTAGCTAAAGGTCGATTAACTGGTATCCAATTCTTAGAGTTATTTACAGATGATTTATATTTTAAAATTAGTAAACATGCGATTGATATGGCTAAGAAAGTCAAAAACGGATTTTTAGAAAAAGGATATCAAGTCTATTTTGATTCACCCACGAACCAACTATTCTTTGTACTCAGTAACGATAAAATAAAAGAATTAGAGAAGAAAGTTAAATTCGCAGTGTGGGAAAAATATGATGATAATCACCGTGTTGTAAGATTTGCGACTAGTTGGGCAACTACTGAAGAAAATGTAGAACAGTTGTTGAAGTTAATTTAATATACTGCTATTTAAATTTGAAGAGATTTCGTCTATTCTTAATTTACTTTGAAAATAAAAGGTTAATGATTGATTATTGTGAGAATGAGACGAGATCTTTTTATTATGGTTAATTTATTAAAATTTGAACACCGGACTCATTGAGCATTGAACTGGTTTCATTTTTGCCAGTTTCTTAGCTTCTTTAATTGCATTTCTAATACGTTCATCAGATTTTCTTCTTTCTCTTGCTAAACGATCTTTAATCATTTGAGATACTTCTTCTTGGGAGAATGTTTTCTCCTTTTGTTGCGATTGTTCATGAATTGTTTCTGAATTATCATTGTGCTTCGTTTCTTCAGTAATATTACTTTGGTTGTTTTCCATGAGATATACCTCCGTTTATAGTCTGTCGACTGCGTATTCCATACTTGCTTTTATAACGTCATCAGCACGTTTTGGACATAAAAAATAACCTTCCGTAGAAGGTTAAAAAAGTGTATAAAAATAGCACCTTAATCTATATCTTTGTTAGGTGCTCTATCCCCAAGCTACAAGTTCAGATTTGGGAAACATTTTTTTACTGGTATTCAATTCTATTCTTTCGATAGCATGTATAAAATAATTATCTTTTTCTTTATCTTCTATCTCAGATTTTTCAGCATTGATAATTTGAAGACTGTCTATATTCACATGAATAACACCTGGCTTAATATTTTCATTATCATTAGGATAATATTTATATATAACAGTCTGGTTATTTTTTTCTTGAAGTTTTAAAATTAGCAAATAATCTCACCTCTATTTAATTAATGCGCTGTAATTGTATTTTTTTCAGATAGTATATGTGCTTCTTTATAACTTAAATTATACTTATTCATTAAAAAGTGTTCAAGTGCTTCGTGCTTTAGCATTATTACATCCATAGATTTAATATTTTTCCCTTTTCTCAATCTTTGCCAACTTTGAGCCATATAAAAATCAGGGTCAAATTGTTTAATGCCACTGTCTAGTAGATACTTGTTCTCAAATAGGTGTTCATAAACTCTTTTAATCGCTTTTTCATTCATATTCACATTGTTTGCAATAGTTTTTATCTCTGCCAGTTTATCACGATTTTTTACTGAATTATAATACGTTTGTGCGTGCTTTCTTCTTTTAACACCGTATTCATCATTTTTGTTACTAAGTGCACCTGACTCGCTAAGGTAATCTTTAATCTGATACTTATCTTTACGTTCATTAAAGAATTTATCCCGCCAGTTTCCCAAATGCGGTACTGTAGTACTTCTACACCATGGATGCATTGGTGGAGCATTAACTCCAGGTATCATATCTTTAACTTTAAATACTTTATCATTTAAAGAGTGACATATTTTAGATGTTTTTTTATCTATTTTGGCCACATATTTATATTCGCCATCTTCACCTAAATCTTTAAGATAAGTTAGCTTCTGTGATTCAGCTTGAACACGTGCTGATTCAGTAACTAACAATCTACTTGCATTATAAATATTTGTAACAGTATGTTTCTCATAAACAGTTACATACTCATTAGGATGTCTTCCCCTAAGTGACACATTACTAGCCGTTCTTTCCACTACTTTTTGAATTACGGCACTATCTTGCCATACTCTTCTAGACCATTTCACACCTTTAAAATTATTATTAACAACACAAAAAAGAGCCGAGACAGTTTCGCCTCAGCTCTTACCCCTAATGTGGTTCCCCTATTTTGTTTAGCGCTTTAGTATTGTTTCATGTACTGCTCGCGTTCCCATTCAGAAACTTGAGTACGGTAATAATCCCATTCAATTGATTTAGAGTTAATAAATTGATTGTAAATGTGATTTCCTAAAGCTTTTTTGATTGAAGGATTTTCACGCATTGATTTTAACGCAGTATACAATGTTGATGGTAAGTCTTGGATGCCAACTGCTTCTCGTTCTTCACGATTCATTTCGTAGATATTTTGATTTACTGGTTCTGGTACTTCTAGTTTATTCTTAATTCCGTCTAATCCTGCTTCAAGGATTGCTGCTAAAGCCATGTAAGGGTTAGCTGCAGGGTCAACTGAACGTACTTCAATACGAGTTGACAATCCTCTTGAAGAAGGTACACGTACTAATGGAGAACGGTTTTTACCACTCCAAGCGATATAACATGGTGCTTCGTAACCTGGCACTAAACGTTTATAAGAGTTTACTAGAGGGTTACATACTGCAGTGAAACCACGTGCATTTTTAAGAACACCTGCTGTAAATTGATAAGCTGTTTCTGTTAATTGCATTTCGCCATTTGGATCGTAGAATGCATTTTCTTTACCTTTGAATAGTGAAACGTTAAAGTGCATTCCGCTTCCGTTAACACCAAATAATGGTTTAGGCATAAATGTCGCATGTAAATTATGTTTACGAGCAATAGTTTTTACAACAAGTTTGAATGTTTGAATATTATCACATGCTGTTACAGCATCTGCATATTTAAAGTCAATTTCATGTTGACCAGGTGCAACTTCATGGTGACTTGCTTCAATATCAAAGCCCATATCCTCTAATTCTAATACGATATCACGACGGCAATTCTCACCTAAGTCTGTAGGTGCTAAGTCGAAGTAACCACCATCATCATTAAGTTCCAATGTTGGTTCACCTTTTTCATCTAATTTGAATAAGAAGAATTCTGGTTCAGGCCCTAAGTTGAAGTCTGTGAATCCCATATCTTCCATTTCTTTTAAAACTCGTTTTAAGTTAGCACGTGGATCGCCTTCAAATGGAGTACCATCTGTTTTAAATACATCACAGATTAAACGTGCAACTTTACCTTGTCCAGCAGTCCATGGGAAGATTACCCAAGTATCTAAATCTGGATGTAAATACATATCAGATTCTTCAATTCTTACAAATCCTTCGATTGAAGAGCCATCAAACATCATTTCATTATCTAAAACTTTTTCTAATTGGCTAACAGGAACCTCTACGTTTTTAATTGTTCCTAAAATATCAGTAAATTGTAATCTTAAATATCTTACGTTTTCCTCTTCAGCAAACTTACGAATATCATCTTTTGTAAAACTACGTTTTGGCATGGTTTTAATCCTCCAAATTTTATTTAATAAATCTTGATAAGTCACCACGATTTATTGGTAATGTTTCGCTACGCGGTTTCTGCGTTGCATCTACAATCATTCTTTTTCTAGTCTCTTGTTCGTCTGTCGATAAGTGATCTTGATCATCAAAAATGATTTGTTTAATACCTTTAATGTTAAAACCCTTTTCAATTAAAGATTTAATTTCTAAAAGTCTATCCAAATCATTCATTGAAAATAACCTTTTGTTACCTTCAGTTCTTTCTGGTGTAATGAGTTCATGTGTCTCATAGTATCGAATTTGTCTTGGACTTAATTCGGTTAATTTACTCACTACACTCATAGAGAATACGGCCATGTTACGTCTGATTGAATCATTAGACTGCACTTGAACCTCTCCTCTACTTTTGAACTTATCATTAATTTAGCATAGTTTTATCGATAATACAAAAGTATGTAAGGTTTTCTAACATAAAATATCAAAAAACTGTCATATCAATATTTCTACTACCAAATTCATTCAAAATTTTTAATTAATTTCAGGCAACAACTTATACTTTCTAAAATAATTTTATAATTTTCTGACAAAAAGTTCAAACAAATACAAAACTCTCTAAATTAAGTTTATTTAGAGAGTTAAATTAATCTTTATATCAAGTTTTGTTTTCGCAGTTGTGTAACTGCTCGTGTTACAGCTAATTTAACATGTTCATAAGTAAGTCCACCTTGTACGTATGCCTCATATGGTGGTCTAATAGGACCATCCGCTGATAATTCTATAGAGGAGCCTTGTACAAAGGTACCTGCTGCCATAATGACATCATCTTCGTATCCAGGCATATAACTAGGTTCTGGACTAAAATGTGCATTAATTGGAGAAGCATGTTGTATACTTTGACAGAAAGATATCATTTGTTCTTTCGTCTCAAATTGTACCGTTTGGATTAAGTCTGTACGTTTCACATTGTATTTAGGTGTCGTTTTCATGTTTAACTTTTCAAGAAGAAGACTGGTAAACAATGCGCCTTTCAAACTTTGACTGACTACATGAGGAGCTAAAAAGAATCCTTGATACATTTCTTGTAAAGAATTTAAAGATGCTCCCGCTTCTTTACCAATACCTGGCGCAGTTAAGCGATAACCGCATCTCTCAATTAAATCTTTACGACCGGCTATATACCCGCCTATCTTAGCTAGGCCACCACCAGGGTTCTTAATGAGTGAACCTGCGATTAAGTCAGCCCCTACTTCAATAGGTTCTTTATCTTCAACAAATTCTCCATAGCAATTATCTACGAATATAATGACATTCGGATGCTGTGTTTTAATTGTATCAATCGCCTCTTCAATTTCATCCACCGGAATTGACGGGCGTTGATCATAACCTTTAGAACGTTGAATAGCGACAACTTTCGTTTTCTCATTTATTGCACTAAGTACAGAAGGAATATCAATTTTACCATTATTCAATTTGACCTCGTTATAGTGCACACCATGTTCTTTTAAACTTTCTATACCATTTCCGTTCACACCTATTACTTCTAGTAAAGTGTCATATGGACTTCCAGTGATATATAGCAACTCGTCGCCATATTTTAAAGTACTCTGCAGAGCTAGCGTAATTGCATGGGTACCTGAAATGATTTGTGGTCTGACAAGTGCATCTTCAGCTTTAAATGTGTGAGCGTAAATTTCTTCTAAATGATCTCTACCAAAATCGTCATAACCGTACCCGGTAGATCCTTGCAAGTCACTCTCTGTAGCTTTGACATGGTGAAATGCGTCTAATACTTTTTCTTGATTGATTAACGCAGTTTTCTCAATATCTTTGAAGAATGGTGCTAAAGTCGTTTCAACTTCTTCAATTAATTTGGTCATTTCTTCCATGATTTTTCTTCCTTCTTTATTTTTTATAACCTTTAATACTATAAGTCTCATTGTCTTCATTGAAATAAAGTTCATCAACTAGTGTGTGTTGCTTTAAGAAGTACAATCGATTTGCATCTGTACTATCAACTGTTTCTTCATAATAGTCTAAATGATGTTTTATTTCATCAATCATTAAGTTTCTAACTTTATCTTTATCATTTTCATCACGACTAGATACAAATACATATGGCGATTTAGCAACTGGAGCCTCTTGAGCTTCTGTGCATAAATCTTTTTTATTGAAAATGACAGCCTGAGGTATTTGATCCATATTTAAATCATCAATGATTTGATTAACTGTATCATATTGCGTACGATGTTCAGGATGACTCGCATCAACAACGTGTAATAGTAAATCTGCATCTTTAGCTTCTTCAAGCGTAGATTTGAACGCAGCAACAAGTGTTGTAGGTAATTTCTGAATGAAACCTACTGTATCTGAAATAATAAGATTAAACCCTTCATTTATTTGTATTTGACGTGTTTTTGGGTCTAATGTTGCAAAGAGTAAATCCTTTTCGTAGGTTTCTTCATTCGCTAAAACGTTAAACCAAGATGATTTTCCAGCATTCGTATAACCAACTAAGGCAACTTGGAAAACTTGATTCTGTTCTCGTTTATTTCTATATCTTTCACGATGTTCAACTACTGATTGTAGTTGATGCTTGATTTCATTCATGCGTGTTCTAATATGACGTCGATCCATTTCAAGTTTTGTTTCACCTGGACCTCTTGTACCTATGCCACCGCCTAAACGAGAAAGACTCTTTCCATGACCTTGCAATCGTGGTAAAAGATAATCAAGTTGTGCAAGTTCAACTTGTAATTTACCTTCTCTACTTCTTGCTCTTAATGCGAATATTTCTAAAATCAATTGGGTTCTATCGATGATTTTTATGCCCAAATTATCATTTAATGTTTTAGATTGAGCCGTCGTTAATTCATCATTTGTAACGACAACATCTATATCATGAAATTCGATGAAAGCTTTAATTTCCTCTATTTTACCTTTACCTACATAATATTTATGATCAAATTGTTCTCTATTTTGAGTGATTTGTCCTTTAACATTTAAACGGCAAGTTTGAGATAAAGCTTCTAATTCTTCCATAGTTGAATCAAAATTAAATTGATTATCCGTTTGAGCATGTACACCGATTAAAACAGCAGTCTCTAATTTCTTCTTAGTCGGATGTGGTTGCTGTGCCATGATATACATCTCCTTTTAAAAAGTTACTCAAAACATTCTATCATAGAGTATAAACAAAGACTATACGATTAAATTATGTTAAATTTGAAGTAAATCGAAAGGGTGATAGATATGGAAACAATTTATGATTTCGTAGTACAAAAAAATAATGGTGAAAATTATAAATTAGAACAGTATAAAGGCGACGTAATGCTAATCGTAAACACTGCTAGTGAATGTGGTTTTACTCCACAATTTGAAGGATTACAGAAGTTATATGATAACTATAAAGATAAAGGCTTTATCGTCTTAGGTTTCCCTTGTAATCAATTTGGCGGACAAGAACCTGGTTCAGGAGAAGAGGCTGCTCAAAATTGTAAAATTAATTATGGCGTTACTTTCCCTATTCATGAGAAAGTAGACGTTAAAGGCGACAATCAACATCCTTTATTCCGTTATTTAACTGACGCTGCAAAAGGTATGTTAAATGAAAAAATTAAATGGAATTTCACTAAATTCTTAGTTGATCGTGAGGGTAATGTTATTAAACGCTTTTCTCCTCAGAAAAAACCAGACCAAATCGCAAGTGAAATTGAAAAATTATTATAATTAAATATGTAAGAGTAATATAAAGTGTAACTACAATGAAAAATGCTTCATGTAATGTGTAATTATTGAAATTAAGACGAACTTCAATCAACACATTGCATGAAGCATTTTTTTATTACAAACATTCCCTTGATTTGTTCTAAAGTGCTTAGTGTTTTAAAACATTATCTTCAATACTTAAATGTATTTCGTTGATTAGTAAAACCAACGATTAGATTTTACTTTCAACAAAATGGCGTTATTAATGCACTTTGATTACAACTTCTATTCTTCACTTTTTTCTTCAGTTGATTCTTCTGCTTCATTATCAACTGTGAAAGTGCTGATCGCATGTTTGTAAATCAGATGTTGTTTGCCTTGAGAATTTAAACTTACGACATATTTGTCAAAGTCTTCAATAACACCTTTCATTTGAAAGCCGTTTAAAAAGAATACAGTGACCTCAGTTTTGTCTGCTTTAAAGTTCTCTAGTGCTTGATCTTGGATGTTTTCGTTTGCAATCATGTTTAGAACTCCTTTTATTTATTTGGGTTGTAATCTCATCTAACATCATCTGAAGTGACATTTTTTCTTTATCTAACCAACGAACGTCCATTTTATTTTTAAACCAAGTTAATTGTCGTTTCGCATACTTACGTGAATGCTGTTTAAGTTTTTCAACGGCATCTTCCATCTGTATATGACCTTTTACTACAGGTACGAGTTCTTTATATCCAATTGCTTGCATACTTTGACTTGATTCAAAACCTTGTTCTACGAGGTCTTGCACTTCTTTAAATAATCCGTGACCCAACATAATATCGACACGTTTATTTATTTTAAAATATAATGTTTCGCGCGACATTTCAATCCCTAATAATAATGTATCATAATTTTCAGTAAATTGTTGCACTTTCTTGCGAGAACTTAAAAGTTTTTTTGTTTTTAAATAGTATTCTATCGCTCGAAGTACTCTTTTTCGATTATTTGGATGAATATCTTCTGCAGAGTCACTATCAAATGATGCTAGATACTGATGCAATTCTTCATTATTATAGTGTTTTAATTCTTCAAGTTGTGCTTGAACACGTTTCATTTGCTCTTCTGAAATAGTTTCATCTTCAAATGCATAATTATAAAGTAATGATTGTATGTAAAGGCCCGTGCCACCCGCGATAATAGGTAATTTACCTCTATTTGTAATATCTTCAATACATGCTTCTGCACGTTTTTTAAATTCAAATGCCGAAAACGACTCATCTGGTTCTAAGATGTCTATCATATGATGCGTGATACCATCCATTTCATCTTGTGTTACTTTAGCTGTTCCAATATCCATATTTTTATATACTTGCATTGAATCGCCACTAATGATTTCTCCATTAAATTTTTTGGCAACTTCAATACTTAATTCAGTTTTACCTGATGCTGTTGGTCCGACAATAACAACAATAAATGGCTTATGTTGATTCGTCATTTCGTTATTCACTCACTTTATTTTTCTTTAAAATTTGTTTCTCTATCCATTCAAACATATGTTGCCACGTTGTTTGATAATCGTCCTCAAATAAAATTTCATGTCTTTTATTTTTATATAGCTGAACAGTAATGTGCTTAATACCTGATTTTTTATACAATTTACCTAATTGTTTGATTCCTTTTCCATAATCACCAAATGGATCTTCTTTTCCTGAAATCAATAAAATTGGCAATTGTTTGTTAAGTTTATCTAGACATTTAGGTTCTATTGTTAGCATCATAAATTTTACAGTTTGATAAATTAACTGATTAGATACTTTGAAACCACAGTATTCATCTTTAACAAATTTCTCTACCTCATCACGTCTTGTAGATATCCAATCACTTTCAGTTAAGGGATTGGATATTCGTTTGTTAAATGATTTATTAACTAATTTATTCACCCAATTTACTCGACGGCGTTTTCCTAAGATCATCGTAATGAGCTTCAAAGCGAAAGTCGCCGGAACACCCTTCCATTTTGGGAACATGCCAGTACCTGTTAATATTAATCCATCTGCAAATTCTGGGTATCTCATAACAAATAATCTTGCAATAATAGAGCCCATAGAATGTCCAAGAACAACGTAAGGAACTTTAAGTTCAGTACCATATAGTGTTTCAACTATCTCATACGCATCATCAGCAATCTGAGACATACTCTCAAAATGACCCCGTTCAACTTCATCAATATCTTTACCATGACCACGATGATTGTGTCTTAAAACATCGTATCCTTGTATATTCAACGCATTTACTAACTCGTCATAACGGTCCATATGTTCAGCCATACCATGAAAAAGATGAATAATACCGATAGTATTTTTCTTCGCTTTATCAACTTTAACTTCAATCATTGTTCCATCTTCAACAGTAATTTTAAATTGACTTTGACTCACAACATATGCCCCCGATCTTTCTAACTTCAAATTTAGGTTTAATTCAATGCGTTTATTAAAACCATTTTATAAATAATATACCGTGAGACATTGATGTAATCAAATCGTTTGCATATTAACATTACCCTTATTAATCATTTATTTTTAGAAAATGATGGCACAAAATTTGCAAATTAAAAAACTACTTATGAATGAAAGCGAGAGCCAACATTCACAAGTAGTTTATTAGATATTCATACGTATTAATTCAACATGATTATTCTTTAACTGCTGGTTGATTATTTCCAGTACGTGCTTGATCAATTGCTTCTTCTACTTCTTTAGTGTAAGACTCTTTTTGAGCATCTGAATAGTTAAGCATGTCAGCCATAACGTCAATAACAGCCTCTTTATAATCTAAAACATCTTGAATATTGAAGTATAATTTACCTGAACGACGTACTAAGAAGTCAGTTGGTTTGTAAACCATTTCTTGTTGAATTCCGTAAACTAATTCCACATAAATTTCTAATGGTAAATGATTATCTTGTTGTTTAGCAGTTTGAGCTATGTTGAATAAATGATCTACGTTAGAACCATATTTACTAGCTAATCTACGTGCAACATCTTCTTCAATACCAAATCCTTTGGCTGCGTCAACTTTTTGGTCAACAAAGTGTTGATAGTTTTTACTACCACCTACGTCACCGCCAGAAATTTTAAGATATTTAGTTGCACATGGTTCAAATTTAAGTCCATGTTCTTGTTTTAAACGTTTAGCTAATAAGTCAACAATATCTAGTGCCATATGACGATAACCTGTTAACTTACCACCAGCAATAGTAAGTAGGCCTGATTCACCTTCCCAAACTTCATCTTTACGAGAAATTTCAGATGGGTCTTTACCTTCTTCTAAGATTAATGGA
Source organism: Staphylococcus sp. HMSC067F07 (assembly GCF_001837405.1). Lineage (NCBI taxonomy): Bacteria > Bacillati > Bacillota > Bacilli > Caryophanales > Staphylococcaceae > Staphylococcus > Staphylococcus sp. HMSC067F07. The sequence goes on from NZ_KV832237.1 coordinate 162,961, forward strand.
CGAACACCTGCCCAAGTTGATTCGATATCTTCATCTTTAACATTAACACTTGGGAACATGTAATTAATCGCATCAATGAGATAATCTCTATCTTCTTGTGTAGTTAATGGTGTTGCTTTTTCGTTATCATAGAAAGTATCAGTTGTACCAACATATGCTTTACCTTCACGAGGTATAGCGAAAATCATACGACCATCTTTTTCAGTGTCGAAATAAACTGCTTGGCCTAATGGGAATTTAGATTGGTCGATAACAACGTGCACACCTTTAGTTAAACGTAGTTGTTTATTATTACGTGCATAGTCACCACTTCTCACTTCATCAACCCATGGACCAGAAGCATTAATTACTTTTTTAGCTTTAATACCGTATGTTTCTCCGTCAATCATATCTAATACTTCGATACCATTAACTTTTTTATTTGAATCATAAGTGAAATGTTCTGAACGAGTATAGTTAATGATTTCTGCACCTTTTTCAGCTGCTTTTTTCATAACTTCAATAGTTAAACGAGCGTCATCAGTACGGTATTCAACGTAATAACCGCCACCTTTTAAGCCTTCTTGTTTAACTAGTGGTTCTTTATCTAGTGTATCTTGTCTAGATAACATTTTTTTACGTTCAGATTTTTTAACACCAGCTAGTCTATCATACATTGTTAAACCGATAGCTGTTGAGAATTTACCGAATGTACCACCTTTATGCATTGGTAACAGCATCCATTCAGGTGTAGTTACATGTGGACCGTTCTCATAAACAATTGCACGTTCTTTACCAGTTTCAGCAACAACGCCAACTTGTAATTGTTTTAAATATCTTAAACCACCATGAACAAGTTTAGTAGATCTAGAACTTGTACCTTGTGCGAAATCTTGCATTTCAACTAATGCTACTTTCATACCGCGGTTACTAGCGTCAAGAGCAATACCTGCACCTGTAATACCACCACCGACGATAACAACGTCATATTCATTTTCTCTTAAATTTTTCTTGATATGATCTCTTTTCAATGTAGATAATGCCATTATCTAAACGCCTCCTAGAAATAAATAAAAAACGAGACACCTATCCCACAACAACATTTAATTGTTTTGTACGAACAGATCTCTCGTTTCTCGATTTTCTTATTAACTTAAATAAAGTATATCACATTTAAGAAAATCAAGTCCATTTATTGCTCATTTTTCCTTTAAAAAATTTGTCTTAATCTTCTAATTTGAATACTTGAGTTGCTTCAACAGCTTTTTTCCAGCCTTTGTATAACTTAGTGCGTTGTTCATCTTCCATTTTTGGTTCAAATTCAGTTTCAAGCTTCCAACGTTCTCTAATATCTTCTTTATCGTCCCAGAATCCTACAGCTAAACCTGCTAAGTATGCAGCACCTAAAGCAGTAGTTTCTTGAATTTCAGGTCTTTCAACTGCTGTATTAACGATATCAGCTTGGAATTGCATTAGGAAGTTATTTTTAACTGCACCACCATCTACACGTAAGTTTTGTACTTCAATAGATGAATCTTTTGACATTGCTTCCATAACATCACGTGTTTGATAGCATAGTGATTCTAATGTTGCACGGATGAAGTGTTCCTTTTCAGTACCGCGAGTTAATCCGAAGAATGCGCCTCTAGCATCAGAATCCCAATAAGGCGTACCTAAGCCTACAAATGCTGGAACCATATAAACGCCTTCAGTTGAGTCCACACGTGAAGCGTAGTTCTCAGTTTGAGGTGCAGAATTAATCATTCTCAAACCATCACGTAACCATTGGATAGCTGAACCTGAAACAAAGATTGAACCTTCAAGCGCATAGTTCACTTTGCCGTCAATACCATATGCAATAGTTGTTAATAATCCACTTTCTGATTTAACCGCTTCTTCACCAGTGTTCATTAACATAAAGCCACCTGTACCGTAAGTGTTTTTAACGTCACCACGGTCGAAACAAGCTTGACCAAATAATGCAGCTTGTTGGTCACCAGCGATACCGGCAATAGGTACTTCTTGACCAAAGAAGTGATAATCTATAGTTTTAGCATACACTTCGCTTGATTCTTTAACTTCAGGAAGCATTTGTTTAGGAACATCTAAAATGTCTAATAGTTCATCATCCCATTTTAAATCATGAATATTGAACATTAAAGTACGACTAGCATTCGTATAGTCAGTGATATGAGCCGCTTTACCTGACAACTTCCAAACTAACCAAGAATCAATAGTTCCGAATAATAAGTCTCCATTTTCTGCTTTCTCTCTTGCGCCATCAACATTATCTAAAATCCATTTTACTTTAGTTCCTGCAAAATAAGGGTCTAGTAGTAAACCTGTTTTATCTCTGAATGTTTCTTCATAACCTTGATCTTTTAATTCAGTACAAATATCTTGCGTTTGACGTGATTGCCAAACTATCGCGTGATAAATTGGTCGTCCGGTATTTTTATCCCAAACCACTGTTGTTTCACGTTGGTTAGTAATACCGATACCTTCAATTTGTTCAGATTGAATATCATTTTCATTCATAACTTCAGCCATTACTGAAAGAACTGAAGTCCAAATTTCGTTAGCATCATGTTCTACCCAACCTGAGTGTGGAAAATGTTGTTTAAATTCACGTTGAGAAACACCTTTAATTTCTCCATCTTTATTAAATAAGATTGCACGTGAACTTGTTGTTCCCTGATCGATTGATAAAATATATTTTTCCATAGGTTTTGACTCCTTTTGATGTGATTAATAATAAGCTTTATAAAGTTAACATTTTAAAACTATTTATAAAGTATCAACCATTATATCTATACACATAATTGAGAAATTTTAATCCCGATAATTATAATTATCTAATATATTGTTACTATTAGTAAATTGATTCAATGACACCTTTTTTTGAAGATTTATTTAATATCAACCCTAATACTAGAGTGATTACTACTACTAAAATTCCAACGGCACAACTTACATTAAAAGTTTGTTTATAAAATACTTCGTAAATGACTGCACCGAGCATACCACCTGCAATAGGACCTAATACAGGCACTATAGCATATGACCAATTAGATTTACCCTTTCCTGCAATTGGCAATATTGCATGGGCAATACGTGGGCCTAAGTCACGAGCTGGGTTAATTGCATAACCAGTAGGGCCTCCTAAACTTAAACCAATTGCTACAATTAAAGCGCCAACAATAAGTGGGTTTAATCCGTCAGCAATTTTATTTACACCAATAAATAGAATACCTAAAGTTAAAGCCATTGTACCGATTATCTCACTTAAAAAGTTGGCGAAATAATTTTTGATACCAGGTGCTGTAGAGAACACGCCTAATTTAACGTCAGGTTCTTCAGTGACTTTCCAATGTGGAAGATACATTAACCAAACGAGTGCACCACCAACGATACCACCTAACATCTGGCAAATGATATATCCTGGTACTTGAGCCCAACTGAATCCGCCATCCATGGCAAGAGCTATAGTTACAGCTGGGTTTAAATGTGCACCTGAGAATTTACCAACAGCGTAGGCACCCATTGACACGGCAAGTCCCCAACCCGCTGCGATAACAATCCAGTCAGCGTTGTTGCCTGCACTTCTCTTCAAGTTGACGTTTGCACATACGCCACCCCCGAAAAGGATTAGAATCGCAGTTCCTAAAAATTCTGCTAAATAAGCATTCATATAAATTCCTCCCAAAAAACAGAGAGACCCCTACCATAGCGATATTAAGCTCGTAGAAATCTCCCAGTCTCTGTTCTATTATTAACTTTTAAACTTGATACAATTTTACTATTGTGTTGTAAGCGTTGTCAATAACTTTGTAAAATAATTGTCATAATTAGTATTTATAATTATAAAAATAGTGATGAAATATTATTGATAACCAAAACACTTATTAAATACTTTAGTTTTATTGATAATTTTTTATAAAAAAAGAGTTGCTCAAAGAAGAAAATCATTCTTTAAACAACTCATAATTTGTAACTACCAGAGCTTTTGATAGCTTGTAGTAACATATTTAGCTCCACTAGATATGGCTTCTTGAATTTCTGCTTCATCATTGATTAATCCGCCCGCAATAACTGATGTTGTAGTCTCTTTTTGAATTTGATTAATCGCTTTACTAGCTATACCTGGTAATACTTCGACAAAATCTGGTTCGACTTTTTCAATTAACTCTATACTTCTAGTAAGTGCTTGACTATCAATAATAAACACTCTAAATATCGTTAAGGTATTTAATGATTTAGCTTTCCTAATCACTTTTGTTTTTGTAGAAACGATACCTTTTGGTTGATATTGTTGAATGATATATTCACAAGCAAATTCATCATGGCTCAATCCTTTAATCAAATCGATATGAATATAACACTCTATATTATATTGCTTTAGTAACCCCATAATACTTTTTAAATGGCCGATATGCATATCTAACAATACACAAGCTTTATAGTTCGTCTTCGTTAATCTTTCAAGATCTCTCATGTTTCTAATAGCTGGTAAAATATTTTCTTTCAAGATAACAGCTCCTCTACATCACTCGTTTAAATAGTTTTTCTAATTCATAATTTGAAAAATTGATTATAATTGGTCTACCATGCGGACACGTAAATGGATCTTCTGCTTCTCTTAGTTGATCAATTAAATCTGACATTTCATTATTTTTTAAATAATGATTAGCTTTAATAGATTTCTTACAAGACATCATAATCGCTGCATCTTCTCTTATCTTTTTCACATCTACTTTTTTATTTTCTAAAACTAACTCAATCATATCTTTAATTATTTCCTGTGCTTCAGCTTTTGGAAACCATACTGGATAACTATTTACAATATAATCATGACCACCAAAATGCTCTAGCTGTATTCCAACTTTATCTAATTCATCTATATACTGGTCAATAATCATTTGTTCATCTTTTGAGAAATGAAATGTAAGAGGTATAAGTAAATTTTGAACTTCGTTAGATACTTCTCCTATTTTATCTCTAAAATATTCATACTTTATTCTCTCTTGCGCTGCATGTTGATCTATCATAAACATACCATTTTCATTTTGAGCAATAATATATGTTCCATGAACTTGGCCCACAACTTCCATGTATGGTACACGTCGCTTAGGATCTTGACTCACTGTACCTTTAATATCTTCTTCATTATTAGAGGTTGATTCAGTATTTAAAAGGTAATCGTCCTCCATATCATTAAGTATGTCTTTTTGAACTTGAGAGTAATTATCCTCTTCGGAACGTTGTATATTATGAGAGGTAAATCCTTTCTCATTTTCATGGTTTGATAAAGTAGTATTTGTATCTTGGTAATTATTGATACCTTCTCTAATTTCTGAATCATTAGTATTGTAATGGTCCTTATTAGATGAAGGATGGGCGGTTGTTGAGTCGTCATTTGTCACTTCAGAATTTCGTTTTTCGAAATCCATTTTTTGTTGTTCAAATGATTCAAGGACTTTATTCTTTTTAGGTGTTCGGTCTAAATCATTTTGAGGTATTAGAATTCTATCTTTGAAGGCCTCTCTAATTTTTTCAACTATTAAATCATATAACTGGTCCTCTTTTGATAAACGAACTTCTAACTTAGTTGGATGCACATTAACATCTACTAAAATAGGATCCATTTCAATGTTGATATAGCAAATTGGATATCTGCCTATAGTTAATAATGTATGGTATCCTTCTAAAATAGCTTTGTTAAGAATAAAATTCTTGATATATCTACCATTAATAAAAATTGAAATATAATGCTTGTTACTTCTTGAATGTTCAGGCTTTGCAAAGAAACCTTCAAGATGATAATCACTTGTATCTCCTGAAATATGTACTAAATCTTTAGCAACTCTCATTCCATATATCTCTGCCATCACTTCATTCGTGCGACCTGAACCGTTCGTGCTTATTAGTGTTTTGCCATCAGACACTAAAGAGATTCTAATATCAGGATGACTCATCGCCATTCGATTAACAATATCAGTTATCTTCCCTAATTCTGTATAAAGACTTTTAATATATTTTAAGCGCGCTGGTGTATTATAGAACAAGGATTCAACTAATATGTCTGTACCTTTTTTAGCTTTTGCTGGCTTACGATTAACGATCTCACCATTTTCAGCATATACTTCAAAGCCATTTTCATTATCTGTACACGTTTTTAATGTCACTTTAGATACTGATGAAATACTGGCTAAAGCCTCACCACGAAATCCTAAAGTTCTAATATGGAATAAGTCATCATCAACATCTAATTTGCTTGTTGCGTGTCTATGAAAGACAAGACTTAAATCATCTTGCTCAATACCTGTTCCGTTATCAACAACTCTAATTGAAGAAATACCTGATTGTTCCACTTCAATATTTATCTCGGTGGATTTTGCATCAATCGCGTTCTCCAATAATTCTTTAACTACAGAGCTGGGTCTCTCTACAACTTCGCCGGCTGCAATTTTGTTAGCTAATGAGGTTTGTAATTCTTTTATTTTTCCCATTTCTTACACCTACCTCTATCTTAATTGATTCTGTAACTCACTTAATTTCACAAGTGCTTCTATAGGCGTCATATTGGATAAATTCAAATTTTTAATTTCTAATTCTAATTCACTTTGTTCTTCACTATTATCAAATAAATCAAATGCAGCTTGTTCAAATGAATCTTTGATCATTGATTTGTCGTCACTATTGTGATGCTCATTTTTTACATTTTCATCATTTGTATGATTATTTGGTAATTCATTAGGCATAATTTGATTAGATGGTTTTTGTTCAAATTCATCTAGTATTACTTGAGCTCGACTTATTACTTCTTCTGGCAAATCAGCTAATTTAGCTACTTGTATACCATAACTATCATCGACGGCTCCATCTTTAACTTTATGCAAGAATATCAGTTCTCCTTGATATTCATCAGCAGCTACATGTACATTTTTTAAACATGGTAACATTTGATCTAGTGAAGTTAATTCATGATAATGAGTTGAAAATAATGTTTTAGCATGAGAAGTTTGTGCTACATACTCAATCATGGCTTGTGCTAAAGCAAGTCCATCATAAGTAGATGTCCCTCTACCAATTTCATCAAAAATAATTAAACTATTTTCTGTAGCATAAGTTAACGCTTTTTGTGCTTCCAACATCTCTACCATAAATGTACTTTTACCTGAAACTAAGTCGTCAGCTGCACCTATTCTAGTGAAAATTTGATCAAATATAGGTAATATAGCTGAATCACAAGGTACGTATGCTCCCATTTGTGCCATAATGCTAATAATTGCTACTTGTCTCATGTAAGTTGACTTACCAGACATATTTGGCCCGGTTATGAGATAAATAAATGTATCATTGTTTAAACTACAATCGTTCGGCACATAATCGTTATGATCCATAACTCTCTCTACCACTGGATGTCTCGAATTCTCTAAATGTAAGGTTTTATCATCACTGAAAGAAGGTCTTACATAATTATATTTTTGCGCAATTTCAGCAAAACTCTGTAGACAATCTAATTCAGAAATAATTTTAGCTTGTTGTTGTAACCTTTCAGTGTAAGTTTTAATGTGCTCACGCAATTTAACGAATAATTGATACTCTAATTCAATCGCTTTATCTTCGGCACCTAAAATGATATCTTCTTTTTCTTTCAATTCATCTGTAATAAAACGCTCTGCATTGGATAATGTTTGTTTGCGATTGTAGCCATAATCGCTAGGTTCAAATCCTTGCAAATTAGCACGTGTGATTTCAATAAAATAACCAAAAACCTTATTAAAACTTATCTTAAGAGACTTGATACCTGTACGCTCACGTTCCTTAGCCTGTAATTCTGCTAACCAATTTTTACCGTTCTTAGAAGCTTCTAAGTATTCATCTAGTTGTTCATTGAAACCTGTCTTGAATAATCCACCATCTTTAACTGAAATTGGAGGTTCTTCTACTAAACTTTCTTCTAATAGTTCTAAAAGATCATCTAACGGCTCAAGTTCACTAAATTGAGTAGTAGTTTGAGCATCTAATTCATTAAGTAATTCTTTAATATGTGGAATTTCTGATATTGAGTGCTTGAGCTGAATTAAATCTCTGGCATTCACGTTGCCATAACTGACTCTACCTACCAATCTTTCAATATCATAAACTTGATTTAAATAATTACGTAAGGTATCTCTTTCGATAAAACGATTAATGAATTCTTCAACTATATTTAATCGATCATTAATTTGGTCTTTACTAATTAAAGGTCTATCTACCCATTGTTTTAATCTTCTAGCACCCATTGGTGTTTTTGTTTCATCCATCAACCAAAGTAAAGTACCCTTTTTAGATTTGAGTCTAATACTTTCTGTTAGTTCTAGATTACGTTTGGCATAGAAGTCCATCTTCATGAAATCAACAGCCGCATATTGTACAACTTCTTCTATATGAGATAAGTCTCTCTTTTGAGTATGATGAATATAATCTAGTAATAATTGTGCAGATTTATACATTAGATTATGAGCAAGCTTATTAGTCTCGTATTGTTCATTTGATAGAGTCTCACGTACTGTAATTGTTTCTGTAGTCATACTAATTTGGCGTTTGAGTTCTTCAGATAATGCTTCATTAACAACAATTTCATTAGGATTTATCGTCGTTATTTCATTTAATAACGTCGCTTCGTCTTGAAAATGGGTAGACTTAAATTCTCCAGTAGAAACATCACAATAACTAAGTGCTATTTCTTCATCTTTTACAAAACTAAGAATGTAGTTATTTTGTTTTTCATCTACGCCACCTTGTTCCATGACTGTACCAGGAGTGACAATTCTTACAACTTCTCTTTTAACCATGCCTTTTGTTTGTTTAGGGTCTTCCATCTGTTCACAAATCGCTACTTTATACCCATTATTAATTAAGGTTTCAATATAACTATCTGCTGAATGATAAGGTACGCCACACATTGGGATTGGATTTTCTTTTTTAGCGTCTCTTTTAGTTAAGGTGATTTCAAGTACTCTTGAGGCTTCTTTGGCATCTTCAAAGAACATTTCATAGAAATCGCCGAGTCTAAAAAATAATAAACAATCATCATATTCTGATTTTATTTTTAAATATTGTTGCATCATCGGTGTTACATTCGCCATTTCTATTTTCACAACCCTTATTTATAAATATTTTTCTATTTTTTAAAATTTTTTACGCACTGTTTTAACTCATACATTTTAACATATAAACATGTAACTCGCTTAATCAAAAAGTGAATAAAAAAGCACGCTCTATTATACGAATTAAACAGAGTTACCCCATTTATTTAATCCCTTAATAATAAAGCGTACATGATAATTAATTATTTCTTTTTAAATTTATCTAATAACCCGCGTCTTTTTAAAATAATAAGTATTATATAGCTAATTAGAGAACCAATTACACTTGAAACCATAAACGCTATCATTAATGGTTTTACAAAGAAGTCTTCCATTCCCATAAACCATGCTAAAGGTATACACATTAAACTTCCTATGACACCAGTTCCTAAAACTTCTCCAACTGATGCCATGAAAATATGTTTTCTATACATGTAGAATAGACTAGACAAGAGAACTCCAATCATACTACCCGGGAAAGCAAAAGGACTACCTGTTCCAAAACTAATTCTTAAAATTGAAGAAATAAGCGCTTGAGCTAATCCATACCACGGTCCTACAAACACAGCGCATAAAACATTAATAAAATGTTGAACAGGCGCTGCTTTTATAGGTCCTAAAGGTATTACAATAAGACTACTTAATACAACGTTGATTGCGATTAAAAATGCAGTTATAGTCAAATTCCTTATTTTCATAGCATTTACTCCTCAATTAGCTTTTATTCCTTATGCTCTCGTTTGTTATGTTCATTAAGTCTATCTTCCATTGTTTTGATCATCATTTGTAATAAATCATTCGCATCGTATTGTGCAGAACGAAATTCTTCGACTATTGGTAAATTATTTATTTCATCTTCAATATGATGAATTTGATTTTCAGATTGTCGGAAGGCAGTATCTTTCCCATAATTTTGAAAGTTGACAGATTGTTTTTGTTGATTTTTTAGACTTTTCATCTTACTTTCAATTGTTTTATTATTATGGATTTGCTGTTCAATCGATTGGTAATCTTTTACAACATCTAGGTCATTAATGCGTTGCGCTAGTATATCTGCATGTTTTAAGATATCCTCTTTTGAATACATTGTTTAATGAACCACCATTGCCTTTTGATGTTCTTTCACAAATGTTCCATTTAATGAATATTGTTTTGCTTCATCGATTTTAACATCAACAAGTTTTCCAATCATTTCTTTAGGAGCTTTAAAGTTGACTAGTTTATTTTTATCAGTGTAACCAGCTAATACTGTGTCATCCTTTTTACTTGCTCCTTCACACAATACTGTAACGATTTTACCTTCATATTTACTCATAGCTTTTTGAGAGTATTCACCTACTTTTTTATTTAACCTTTGTAATCGTTCTTTTTTCACTTCAGTAGGCACATTATCTTTCATTTTAGCAGCTGGTGTTCCATCTCTTTGAGAGTATAGATAAGTATAAGCATGTTCAAATTCTACTTCATCATATAACGATAGCGTTTCTTCAAATTGTTCTTCAGTTTCATTAGGATATCCTACAATAATATCTGTTGTTAACGCTATATTAGGAATTGCAGTTTTTATTCTATTTACTAAATCAAGATAGCTTTCACGAGTATATTTACGACCCATAATTTTTAAAACGGCATTGTTCCCTGATTGAACTGGTAGGTGAATGTGAGGAACTATATTACCACCATTTGCTATAACTTCAATCATACGATCCGTAAAGTCCCAAGGGTGACTTGTTGTAAATCTTACTCTTGGTATATCAATCTTAGATATATCTTCTAGTAAATCACCAAGTCCATAATCTAGATCTTCGATATCTTTACCATAGGAATTTACATTTTGACCTAATAAAGTAATTTCTTGATAGCCTTCTCTTGCTAATTCTCTTACTTCATTAATAATATCTTCAGGGCGACGGCTACGTTCCTTACCTCTCGTGAAAGGTACGATACAATATGTACAGAATTTATCACATCCATACATGATATTAACCCAAGCTTTTATACTACCTTCTCTTACCTTAGGAAGATTTTCAATAACATCTCCCTCTTTAGACCAAACTTCTACTACCATTGCTTTAGATAAATACGCTTCTTCTAAAATTTCAGGTAAGTGATGGATGTTATGTGTACCAAATATCATATCTACATTTTGATAAGATTTTAGAATTTTATTTACTACTGATTCTTCTTGAGACATACATCCACATACCCCGATTAGACAATCAGGACGTTCTTTTTTAAGATGTTTTAAATTTCCAATTTCACTAAAAACTTTGTTTTCCGCATTTTCCCGAATAGCACAAGTATTAATTAAAATTACATCTGCTTGATTAATATCAGTTGTCGCACTATAACCTAAAGCCTTTAATATCCCCGCCATAACTTCAGTATCATGTGCATTCATTTGACAACCATACGTTTTAATTAAAAAAGTACGACCGTTACCCATGTTTTTATACTTTTCATCAATATGAAAATCTCTATTATATTGTACTTCTTGTTTCCCACGTTTTTTTGCTTCTTTTAAACTAGGTGGTTGATACACTTGTTCAAAGTATTTGCTATAGTCTTTTTCAGCTTTACGATCACGCTCAGCTAAAATGTTTATCGTACCAGCTTTTCTTTGTTCTTCATTCACTTTGAAAAATCCTTTCTATAAGCCCATAATCATTACTACATTATATTAAATTTAAAGTTAAAGTGCAAAAAGACGTTTTGTTTTATTTTTCAAAAATGACATATAAAAAGAGACAAATCAAACCTTTTAAGCTTAATTTGTCTCTAACCTATTATAAAAAATTTAACATTAGTTTATTATGTGATGCTTTGTTTATTCTTCATCATATTTGCCAGTTAATGTCTCAATATCAATTCCTTCAGGGACGTGATAAAATTTAACTTGGCTAATAATACTTGGACATTCTAATTCAACCATTCTCTCATTAAGTTTTTGAATTAGAATAAGACACTCACTCATTTCTCCTTGAACAGTTGTTTCCAATGGCCCTACTCTATAATGCATTCCTGATTCATCAATAATTTTAATTGCCTCATCAACATAAGGAATCACATCTTCATTGTTTGGAGTTCTAGGAATTATTTGTACACTCATTAAAGTATCTTGCACTACAATATCACTCCTTTTATTTATACAATCATATACTCATATTTTAACATTCATAAAGTAAGTATACGCTAAAGACTAAACTTGTTGTAGTGCTTTAATTGTTGCATCTGCAAAGTCGTACATTAAGTCACCCCAGTTATCTCGGTCTTCACGACTTTTACGTGAACTTTTGTTATTCACAAATAATTCTTTTCTAAGACTTGAAGTTAACTCGATTTGAACGCCAGCATTATTCTTAGTTAAATTAATAATATTTTCATCTTGCTTCCCAGCCATCGTATTCGGCGCTTCTTGTACCTTTATACCTACATCTGATAACGTATCACTTAATATATCAATAAGTTGCTGATCATTGCCTCCAAGATAAGCTACACTATCTTCGCCTTTACAACCATGCAATGCTATCGCTCTTTCACTTTTTTCAACAATTTTAATAGCTTGTGGGTCATCGTAATTTGTAGATGTAACATGCAATTCATTATTGCCTTTACTACGTAGTCCCTTAAAAGAAAAATAATTAAAATTCCCTTTATCAGCAATCACTTGTGCTAACTCAGTCGTAGCTGGTTCAATACCACCACCGTGAATCGCTAAGATTGATACATTACTATCTTTATCATCTGTTTCAATTTCCCAATCTTCATTTTCCACAGTTACGTTTTCTAATTCTTTCATTGATTTAAATCTATCCATGACTACCTCCAATAAGATTGTTTATTTTGCATATTCCCAAAATAAATAATTTAAAAAGTCATTTACGCAATTTAAATATTTTTAATCAAGAATTAAAATATAGATTTTCATCATAAAAAAACTGAGCACCCCATGTAGGCACTCAGATACCAAAAAATTATATAAATTGAGCTGTCAAATCATTAAACGTATCTTCTGTAATATGAACATCTTTTTTAGCTAGAGCCTCATCTTCAAGTTCATTAATTTGAGATTCGTATGAAGGCGTTTCAGTATCTTGATAGACAATACCTTTAACTAGCGATTCGTGCTCTAAAACTGTTCGCATAGCTAACTGTTTATCTGAATTATCATAATCATCAATATCATCAATGCTAGTTAAATGCTCTTTAAACCAATCATAAGTGTTAACTTTATTATATGTTACACAAGGTGAGAATACATTAACAAATGAAAATCCATCATGATTAATCGCATCCTCAATCATTTTAGTTAATGCTTTAATATCACTTGAAAAACCTTGTGCTACAAATGTAGCACCTGATGAAAGAGCTAATTCTAATGGGGCTACATTTTTCTCAATATTCCCTTTAGGTGTAGATTTAGTTACAAAACCTACTGCTGAAGAAGGTGATGTCTGTCCTTTAGTTAAACCGTAAATCTGATTATCCATGACAATGTATGTCATATTCATGTTTCTTCTTAATGCATGAATCGTATGCCCCATACCGATTGCATAACCGTCTCCATCGCCACCTGAAGCAATAACAGTTAAATCTTTGTTCGCCATTTTAACACCCTGTGCTAAAGGTAAGGCACGACCATGTATAGCGTGAACACCATAAGAATTAATGTATCCTGATAATCTACCAGAACATCCAATGCCTGTAATAATTGCAACTTCTTCAGGTTCCAAACCTACATTGGCAGCTGCTTTTTGTATGGCCGCTTGTACTGAGAAATCTCCACATCCTGGGCACCAATTTGGCTTAACATTATTTCTAAAATCTTTGAATGTAGCCAATTAAACCAACTCCTTAATTTCCTTGACTATCTCTAATCCTTTATCTTCAATTTCATGAGGTAAGAAAGGTGTACCATCATATTTAGTTTGGTTCACTAATTTTTCTTCTACTTTTGTGTTCATTTTTAAAATATTAGATAACTGACCTTGATAATTATGTTCAGCTACAATCACTTTAGATGCTTTATCGATTGCATGTTGAATCGTATCTTTAGGGAATGGATGTAACTGACGAATTTGTATAGTATTAACTTTAATACCTTGAGATTCCAAACGTTCTGCGCCTTCGTTAATAGCACCTTTGGTAGAAATAAAACCTATATATAATAAATCTGCCTCATCATATTTTTCATTAGATTCAATAGGTTTTTCTATAACTAGATTTTCTGTTTTACGCATACGTTTTTCCATTTGTGCTTGTCTATTAGAAGCCGCTTCACTAGGTTTACCTTCTTCATTATGTTCAACACCAGTGATGTGATGAATGCCACCTTTTACACCCGGAATAGGACGAGGTGAAATTCCATTACCTGTTAAGGCATATCTTCTAAAGTAGCCTTTATCATCTTCTTCACGTTCTATATCAGATTGAAGTAATTCGCCGCGTTTAATTTGAATCTTATTATAATCTAATGACTTAACTGTTTGTTTACCTAAAGAAAGTTGTAGATCACTTAAAATAATGACAGGACATTGATATTCCTCTGCTAAATTGAATGCCTCTACTGTAAGATAGAATGCATCTTCAGCATCAGTTGGAGCAACTACAATTTTTGGAATATCACCGTGTGTACCATATATCATTTGCATTAAATCTGATTGTTCTTGTTTAGTAGGTAAACCTGTTGAAGGTCCGCCACGTTGAGTGTTGATGACTACGAATGGTGTTTCAGTCATTCCTGATAAACCAATTGATTCCATCATCAATGATAAACCAGGACCTGCACTTGCTGTAAACCCTCTTACACCAGCATAATTAGACCCTATAGCCATTGTAGCTGCAGCAATTTCATCTTCCGTTTGAACAACAGTGCCACCGACTTTAGGAAGATTAGCAATCATATACTCCATAATTTCAGATGCTGGAGTAATAGGATAAGCAGCCATAAATTTAGAACCTGCTGATATTGCTCCTAATCCAATTGCATCATTACCTATCATATACAAGTGAGGATCTTCATTAATTGCTTCTAATTCAAAGTCTCCCTGAATAGAACTTAGGTGTTCTTTCATTAAACGATAACCTTCGTTAAGTGCTTCGATATTCATATCAACTACTTTTTCTCCCTTTTTAGAGAACATGTTCGTAATTAATTCTTCAAAAGTAGTTGTGTCTAAATTCATAAGCGCTGAAGTAGCTCCAATAGCCACCATGTTTTTCATCAGTGCTGTCCCAAGTTCTTTAGCAGTGCTTGTAAACGGTAAATCTATAAGTTGCGCTTTACAGCCTTCTGGTTTCGTCGGTTTAGCCTTAGAATCCGCAATTATAATACTATCCTCTCTCATTTCATGATGATTTAACTCAATCGTTTCTTGATCGAATGCAATTAAGATATCTAAATCGTCACTAATGGCATGAACAGGCGTAGTTGATACTCTTATTTTATTGTTAGTATGACCACCTTTAATTCGACTTGAAAAGTGTCTGTAACCATATAAAAAGTATCCCTTCCTATTCATTGCAGTAGCGAAGATTTCTCCAGTAGATTCGATACCTTCACCTTGTTGTCCGCCCACTTTCCATGATAGTTGTGATTTCATATCACATGCCTCCTGTGGATATAATTCATATTTAATAATAACAAAAGAAACCACCGTTTTACTATGTAAACAGTGGTACAAAATTAAATTCATACTAATGGACGATAACCTTTAAACACTATCAAGACAGGGGTTTATCCCTGAAAAGGATTGTCGTCATTTATTAATATTCTTTCAATTTGTGTTGTTTTACCTTCTTTATCTAAATCAATAATGACGCCAGATAAAACACTGCGCCCTTCATCTGGTACGACGTGTCTTTGAGGTAAACTTGTAATAAATCTATTAATCACTTCTTCGCGATTGATACCTAAAATTCCATCATAATATCCTGTCATACCCACATCAGTGATATAGCCAGTCCCGTTTGGTAAGACGCGATTATCAGAAGTCTGAATGTGAGTATGTGTTCCAACTATTGCACTCACTCTACTATCTAAATACCAACCCATAGCATTTTTCTCAGAAGTTGTTTCTGCATGAAAGTCGACGAAGATGTAAGGAGTGACTTTTCTTGCTTCTTCTATCAATTGATCCGCCTTTTTAAAGGGATCATCAATATCTTGCATAAATGAACGTCCTTGTAGGTTAATAATAGCTAATTTTATTTCATTAATTTGAATATAACGCATTCCAACTCCTGGCGCTTCTTCTGGAAAATTAGCCGGACGAACCATGCGATGTGCATCATCGATAAAGTCATAAATTTCTCTTTGACCATAAGTATGGTTACCCATAGTCATGAAATCTACGCCTTCTCTTAATAATTGTTTATAAATCTTCTCTGTTAACCCTTTGCCATGTGCTGCATTTTCAGCATTTACAATGGAAACTGTAGGGCGATAACTTTGTTTTATTTTTGGTAAATATGTAGAAATTGCTTTTCTACCGATTTTTCCAACGATATCTCCAATAAACAATATTCTCATAAATCGTTCATCCTCTCATAAACAGTTTAATAGATACCGTCATATAATTAAAGTATCCAGTACAAATTAATTATTCTGAATATTAAAAGACTTTTCTTTTTTGTATTTATTTAATATGTTAATATGAAGTTAACAAAATTCTAGGAGTTGTAAATCATACATGTCTATTAATATTGATCCTGAAAAATTTGCAGAATTAGTAGTAAACGCGAATCCAGCAAAATCTGATGAACCAGAAGATATTGCTAAAGAAAGCTTAACACTCTATATTAATGCTTACCGTTTAGCTGAAAAATATTCAAACATTGCTACTAATTGTTACGATACAGCTGAAATCATTAAAGAAATCAATGATGCAGACCTACAATTAAAATAATTTGGAAACTAATTATTAAAAACTAAGTTTTTAGGAATCAACATAATCAATTGATTATGTTGATTTTTTATTTTATGTCAAACCCTTTCGTCATACTTGAATCTTCATTTCAAGCATAAGAGCCACTAACCGATGTCTCGGTAAGTTTCATTGTCATACTTGAATCTTTGATTCAAGCATAAGAGCCACTAACCGATTTACCGGTAAGTTTCATTGTCATACTTGAATCTTCGTTCAAGCATAAGAGCCACTAACCGATGTCTCGGTAAGTGGCTCTAAAATTATTTTGCATATTCTACTGCTCTAGTCTCTCGAACAACTGTCACTTTGATGTAACCAGGATATTGTAATTCTTCTTCGATTTGATCTTTGATATCTCTAGCCAATCTGTATGATTTTAAATCATCAATTTCTTCAGGTGAGACAACTACACGAATTTCTCTACCTGCTTGAATTGCAAATGCTTTTTCAACTCCATCATAGCTCTCAGATAAAGCTTCTAATCTTTCTAATCTTCTAATATAGTTTTCAAGTGTCTCTTTACGAGCACCCGGTCTTGCTGCTGATAAGGCATCTGCAGCCGCAACTAAAATAGAAATAATAGAAGTTGGCTCTACATCACCATGATGTGAGTGAATAGCATTAGTTACTGTTTCATTCTCACCATATTTCTTAGCTAATTCAACACCTATTTCTACGTGACTTCCCTCAACCTCATGGTCAATAGCTTTACCAACATCATGAAGTAAACCTGCACGCTTAGCAAGAGTAACGTCTTCGCCTAACTCTGCAGCTAACATACCTGAAAGGTGCGCCACTTCAATAGAATGTTTAAGCACATTTTGGCCATAACTAGTACGATAATTTAATCGACCAAGTATTTTAACTAGATCAGGATGCATGTTATGAACATTAATTTCAAATGTAGCTTGTTCACCTGCATCTCTAATAATATCGTCAACTTCTTTTCTAGCTTTCTCAACCATATCTTCAATACGACCAGGATGAATACGACCATCTGAAACTAAGTTAACTAATGCTGTTCTAGCTATTTCTCGTCGAATTGGGTCAAAGCCTGATAAAATAACCGCTTCTGGAGTATCATCAATAATCAAGTCTATACCAGTAAGCGTTTCTAATGTACGAATATTTCGACCTTCTCTACCTATGATACGACCTTTCATTTCATCATTAGGTAAATTAACAACTGATACAGTTGATTCAGTTGTATGATCGGCTGCTAATCTCTGTACTGTAGTAGCAAGTAATTCTTTTGCTGTTTTATCTACTTTTTCTTTCGCTTCTTTTTCTTTTTCTTTAACAAGTATTGCAATATCTTGTGACAGTTCTTCTTCAACTCGTTGAAGTTGTTCATTTACAGCTTCTTCTTGAGTGAGACCGGAGATGCGTTCTAATTCTTGTTCATGCTTCATTATTAATGTTTGAACACTACTCTCTTTTGCATCTACTTGTTGTTGTCTTTCTTCAATTTTTGATTCTTTTTGTTCTAAAATCTCATCTTTTTTATCTAAAAGATCAGATTTTCGATCCAAGTTCTCTTCTTTTTGAAGAAGTCGGGTTTCTTGTCTTTGAAGTTCCCCACGTCTTTCACGCAGTTCACTTTCTGTTTGTTCTCTTAAAATTTGGTTCTCTTCTTTTGCCTCAAGTAACTTTTCTTTTTTAATATTGTCAGCTTCTTTATTAGCATAAGTGACAATATCTTCGGTTGTTTGTCTTGCTTGAACTTGTTTTTGGTGTAATAAATTTCGGGCAACGACATACCCTACAACAACGCCTAGAATTATCCCCAGCAAAATGAGTAGGAGGCTTAATAAATTCACATAAACACCTCCTTTATCTAGGGTTTGCTCTGTATATCAAAATCAATATGATTATATGAAATTATATAAGAATCATACACACTAATTGTACGTTTTTCGACAGAGAAGTGTCAAGGTATGAAATCCTTATCCTACGTTTAAAATCCTTAGTTATTGTGAAAGTTTACTCTAAAAAAATGGATAGCAAAAAGCCATCCATTTTCAAACTTACATATATGCTTTTGAATAAAAATTATTCTTCATCAAATAAAGTTTTAGGTGCTTCTTCTTCAGCGTCTGTTTCTTCAACGTCTCCATCGAATATACCTAATTTTTCTCGTAATTTACGATCAATTTCTTCTTTAATTTGAGGGTTTTCTTTTAAATACGTTTTAACGTTTTCTTTACCTTGACCCATTCGATCACCATTATAAGAGTACCAAGCACCAGATTTATCAACGATGTCGTTTTCAACACCTAAGTCAATTAATTCGCCTTCTTTAGAAATACCTTGACCGTACATAATATCTACTTCAGCTACTCTGAATGGAGGTGCTACTTTATTTTTAACAACTTTGATTTTAGTTCTGTTACCTACGATATCTTGGCCTTGTTTTAATTGTTCAGCTCTTCTTACTTCTAATCTTACAGAACTATAGAATTTTAATGCACGTCCACCTGGTGTAGTTTCTGGGTTACCAAACATCACACCAACTTTTTCACGAATTTGGTTAATAAAGATTGCAGTTGTGTTTGATTTAGAAATTGCACCAGATAATTTTCTTAAAGCTTGAGACATTAATCTTGCTTGTAAACCGACATGTGTATCTCCCATTTCACCTTCGATTTCAGCTTTAGGAGTTAATGCTGCCACTGAGTCAACCACGACAATATCAACTGCACCACTTCGAACAAATGCTTCAGCAATTTCAAGTCCCTGTTCCCCATGATCAGGTTGAGATAAGTATAAGTTGTCAATATCTACGCCTAAAGCTTGAGCGTACACAGGATCAAGTGCGTGTTCAGCATCAATGAATGCAGCTACTCCACCGTTTTTTTGAACCTCTGCAATTGCATGTAAAGCAACTGTTGTTTTACCTGAACTCTCAGGTCCATAAATTTCTATAATTCTTCCTTTAGGATAACCACCTACACCTAGGGCATTATCCACTGTTACAGAACCACTTGATGTGCTTGATACTTTACGACCTTTATTGTCGCCTAATTTCATAACCGCACCTTTACCAAATGATTTCTCCATATTTTTTATAACTGTATCTAAAGCTTTTTGACGTTCGTTATCCAAAGCGAGACCTCCTAATTACGAAAGTAATCTTTTTTAATATCTTATCTTTACTATACAAGCTATCCATTCAAAACACAAGCATTTTGCGAATATTTGTTCGTGTAATTATAATTATAAATGATACAAAATCGAACAAACGTACTTATTTTTAAAACAGTAAAAGAATAATCATCGATTTTCAAACCATTTTAATAATTTAATCATCGCATAATTTTGACTTCTGCTTCTTAATAAATTTCTACTTTGAGTCATTTTAAAAGTATCAACGTTTAATACTTCTCCATCGTACATAGCTAAGTAGACGTCTTCATTTTCATGTAATAAAACAATACCCAAATCAGTTTGGTATAAATCTTTTACATATTGCGCTGCATTAAATAATTGGTCGTGGATACTATCTGTAGTGTCTATAAATAAACCATTGTGTGGTAACAATCCATTAAGTACATTATTTTGATCTACATTTTTAAGTCTTGTATATAAAGCACCATTTGTTACTCCATCATATATAGCAAACGTTTCATTTATTTTAGAGATCACAGCCTCTTCAAGAGTAATGTCATCAGATCCATAGTAATAATCACCTATACGGTCGAGTATTTCCCTCTTGACGGGGGCAATAAGATTTTTGCAATCATTCTTTGAATCAGAATTGGCAGTAATTCTAATATAAACTTCATGTGTTCCAGCTAAAGGAGCTATAGTTGGATTAGTTTGATTTTCTATAAGATCCATGAGTATCGTCTCAACTTTAGATTCACCTATTCCGGCAAATCTTAATAACTCTGAAAAAATGACGCTATCGTCATCTAGTAAGTAAGGTAATAGCTCATTCTTTGCCATGGGCTTCATTTCACTAGGAGGCCCTGGTAAAAGCACAACCTTTTTATCATTCTTTTCAATTAACATTCCCGGCGCCATACCAGTTTTATTTGGTAATACTTTGCAACCATCAATAACCAATGCTTGTTGTTTATTATTAGGTGTCATTTCTTGTCCTTGCTCCTTGAAATAACTCTCAATATATTCTAAAGAAGCCTCGTCAGTAACTAATTCTTTACCTAAAACTTTAGCTACAGTATGTTTAGTTAAATCGTCTTTAGTAGGTCCTAACCCACCTGTTAACACAAGAGCATCAAAACGTTCAAATCCTTGTCTGATAATGTATTCCAATCTTTCCGGATTATCTCCAATTACAGTATGCTCAACCACGTTTTTACCAATACTATTAAATAGTTTGGATAAATACTGACCATTCGTGTTTGCTATTTGACCTAAAAGTAATTCAGAACCTACGGCAATTATAGATATTTTCATCAACTTTCACCCCTTTGACCATCTTTTTTCGCAATAAATTCATTATATATTTTCTGATTTAATAAATCTAAAAAAAGAGTTCAAAAAAGACTAAACTTTATAATCTTACTTTTATAAAGCCTAGTCTTGTAAATTCATATATTATTTAGATTGTTTAAATACATCTCTACCCTTATAAAAATACTCAATGCCAGAAAGGATAGTGAAGAACACTCCTATATAAAGTAATGTCACACCGAGTGGAAAATGAATATAATGAACGAGTGGATCACCTAGTAGTATCCAAATAATCGCAACCATTGTGACTGCTGTTTTAATTTTACCTAGTTGACCCGCCGCACTTACAAATCCTTGTTCAATTTGTAATAAACGTAAGCCTGTAACCGCAAATTCTCGTGCAATAATTATTATAGCTACAACTGAATTCGTAAAACCTAATTGCACCATTACAATAAGAGCACTCGCTACTAAAAGTTTATCAGCTAATGGATCTAAAAATTTACCCATATTTGTAACAAGTTGCCATTTACGTGCTAAATATCCATCTGCAAAGTCACTTAACGATGCAAGAATAAAAATAATTGCACTTATTAAAATTTCAATTCTAATGTGATACCCGCCTAAAAAAGATACCTTTCCAAATCCGAAATCTACTAACGCAAATAGTATGAAAACGGGTATCAATATAACTCTAAATACCGTAATCTGATTCGGTATATTCATAATAAATCCTCATTTCTTAAACTTTATTTATATAATTAACACTGCAAGAATCCAAAGTATTAAAGAAACTATTACTATAAGACCAATTAGCATTATCAATTGCATCGTTTCTTTTGACTTACTTCGATACGAGGGAGCTTCACCGTTCGAGAAAGCAGCAATTAATTCATCAATTTGATTCTGATTATTTGGTATTTCGTCACGATGAGCCTCAATAAGTTGATTAGGTTCAATGTTGACTACATTAGCATATTTACGGATAAATCCCTCTGTGTAATCCTTTTTGGCTAATAAATCAAAATCATTATTCTCTATATGTATCAGAGTTTGACGCTTAAGTTGTGTTCGTTGCTCAAGTTCATTTAAAGTCATACCTAACCTTTCACGTCTACCTTTTAATGCTTCACCAACAGTTTTCACACATAGCCCTCCTCAAACCTATTCAAAGAAACCAAATCCTCCACCAAATGGATCACCGAAATCTAAATTATTTTTACTTTGAATCGTCTGTTTTTTCATTTCATCATAATGTATTTCTTGATTCTCATTTTCTCTTAATTCAATGATATAGTCAAAGTCTTCCATACTATAATTACACGCTTCTACAAATAAATCTGGATGCTCAACTACTTTAATCGAAGGGAGTGTCATAACTTCTCTAACTAAATCTTGGTGCTTAGGATTAGATTCACGAGCTGTCACCGCACCATCAATAATATAAACATGATTTGAATCATATTCACCTTTGATTAAAGAACTTCTTACTGTCTGCTTAATTAAAGTAGAACTAATAAACAGCCATCTTTTATGCGCACATACGCTTCCGGCCACGATTGATTCTGTCTTACCTACACGTGGCATACCTCGTATTCCTATTAACTTATGTCCTTCTTCTTTAAAAAGTTCAGCCAAAAAGTCTACAAGTAAACCTAAATCTTCTCTCTCAAATTTAAACGTTTTTTTATCATCCGCATCTTGTTCTATGTATCTGCCATGTCTAACTGCA
The DNA here is from genome assembly GCF_001837405.1 of Staphylococcus sp. HMSC067F07. Taxonomy (NCBI): domain Bacteria; kingdom Bacillati; phylum Bacillota; class Bacilli; order Caryophanales; family Staphylococcaceae; genus Staphylococcus; species Staphylococcus sp. HMSC067F07. The sequence continues at coordinate 186,153 of NZ_KV832237.1, forward strand.
AGACGATCTCTAAGTTCTGGTATTCTTAATTTGGTAATGTCAATTTCATTAATTTCTTTAACTATTTGTTCAAAACGTTCAACTTTTTCTAGTTTATCAGTTTTGATAAGTAAACCCCTTTTGCCTTGATCAACACCATTAATTGTAACAATACTAATTCCTAACATACCTAATAAACTTGATATGTCCCCAAGTAATCCTGCACGATTAATTGTAATCTCATATTCAAGATACCATTCTTTTCTTTCTGCTACTGCCATGATATAACCACCCCTTGTTTTCAATCACGCACTTGAAAGCTTTTTCAAAGTATGATTTAAAAACATTATAACATCGATTAAGAAACGCGCACTTAGGAATTGTATTTATTTTCATATAAAATCAAAACCTAAATTACTTACAAAATACTTTAAATTTTTATAAATACCATGCTCCATTTACCTTTTGAACAGTACCTGTAATACTTCTAGACATGGGGTGACACAAATACGCACAGACATGGGCCACCTCTTCAGGTTCAATCATTCTATTCTGAGGTAATTCTTGAAGTATTGAATCTCTTTCCTCTTCTGACCACACCTTGCTCATATTACCTGAAACAAATCCTGGAGTTATAGCATTTACGGTTACTGACGTAAGCGCAAGTTCTTGACTAAGCGCTTTAACGAAACCTATTTGAGCACTTTTCATAGCTGAGTAAATAGTTTCCATGCTTGCACCTGTTTCTCCCCAAATAGAAGAAATAACTACAATTCGGCCGTTTTCACTTCTTCTTAAAATATCTACAAAAAATCTGGATAAACGTATAAATTGTCTTAAGTGAAGAGCGTAACTCTTATCGATATCATCATCGCTCATATCTTGTAACATGCCATATAATGCAGTGCCGCTAGTATAAATAAGACAATCCAAATCATTAATGTGTCCAAAATAATCTTCTAAATTTAGATTTTGAGATAGATCACATTGGATGAATTCTACATTTTGGTTATGATTAAATTTTTGTTTCAAGGCTTCTAATTTAGAAGAGTGATAGTGAACAATTACGTGATACCCTTCATTTAAGAGTTGCTTAACAATCGCTAAACCTATAGTACCTGAACCACCAAGTACGAGTGCTTTCATTATGGTTTCATCTCCAAACGACTATCGACAAGTTGTTCAAAATTTAGAAATAGTTCAGATGTTTCATTAACACTTTCGAGTGTTATATTTTCAACAATTTCTAACATGTCAAAAACACTTACACCTTCGAAATATAATTTCGCATATTGATTAGCAATATACTCAGGTGAATTCAAACTTGAAATAAACTCACCGATAAATTGTTTTTTTAATAAGTCGAAAGCTTCTTGATCAACTAATTGTCCTCTGTACTTCTTCAATTCATTAAGTAATAATTCTTTTAATTCATCCGGTTGCTGTGTTGCACTGGTAATAATAGAAAAGCTATAGCTAGGTTCAAGCACAAATTGATATCCAAAAGTTTCATCAATTAAATCTTTATTTAATAAGTTTTGATAAAAATCCGTTTCTTCTCCAAAAATCAACTCATAGAAAAATGTCATTTCTAAATCTCTTTGTACATATTTTTCCGAGCTTTCTTTAAGTGGTTGATTTTTAAAACCTAACATTAGCCTTGGAGATTGCAATTTCATCTGCTCTGTAACGTTGTGTTGATTCACTTCAATGGGTTCATCAATTTCTGCACGCTCAATCTTAGGTTGGTTGGTCTTATTTCGCTTTGCCTCATGTTGTTCTACTAAATCAATCATATTTTGAGGGTTTACGTCACCAACAATAAATAAAACCATATTTGATGGATGATAAAAAGTTTCATAACAAAGGTATAAATCATCCTTAGTGATATCGTAAATACTCTCCACACTACCAGCAATATCGACGCGAATAGGATGGTTTGAATACATCGCTCTCAAAGTATTGAACATTAATTTGTAACCAGGTTGTTCTTGATACATTTTAATTTCTTCAGCAATGATACCCTTTTCCTTATTAACCGTTTCCTCAGTAAAATAAGGCGTTTCAACCATATCTAATAAACGCTTAATATTACTTTCAATATTGCTTGTAGCACTAAATAAATAACTTGTACGGTCAAAACTTGTAAATGCGTTAGCTTGAGCATTTTCCTCGGCAAAAGCTGTAAATAAATCTTCTTCTTCTTTTTCAAAAAGTTTATGTTCTAAAAAATGTGCTACACCATCTGGCACTTTTACAAATTGTTGGCTTCCAATAGGTTTGAAATGATTATCTAAAGAACCAAATTGTGTCGTATAAGTCACAAATGTTTTTTGGAATCCTGGTTTAGGTATTATAAACAGCTTAAGCCCATTATCAAGTTCATGTTCGTAGACTTTCTCATCTATCAATTCATAATTATGTACCTTCATTATTCACTTTGACCTCCTTTCGTTAAAACATAGATTGTATCTAGCATAGCTTCATTAGCTAATTTTATAACATCTTCTCTTGTGACAGCATTAATTGCAGTGATGAATTCTTCTTCAGATTGAGGTTTGTCTAATAACACCTGATTATGTAATAGTTCGATAATACTTTTAGATCTGTCAGTAGATTCATGTCTATGAGAGATAATAATTTTCTTTGCCAACTCTAATTTATCATCATCAAAATTACCATTCTTTAATTTTTCAAATTCATCTAAAATAGTATCTTTGGCAATCTCATATTTAGAAGCCGAAACTCCACTAAGAACAAATAAAAATCCATTCTTTCCATCGATTTGTGAATGTATAGAATAGGCCAAACTTTGCTTTTCTCGAACTTCATTGAATAACACTGAAGAAGGGTCGCCACCAAACATCATGTTTAAAACTACGAATGCATAATAGTTCTCTTTCCCAAAATAAGTTGGGAAACGATAACCAAGATTGAGTTTAGCTTGGTCCACTTCATCATTATCAATGATAAATTTAGATGATTTATTTTGATCTATATGCTCAGGTCGATTATTACTTTCAAATTTGAATGGTTTAATATTAAAGTTTTCTTGTATTGTATCTATCACATTTTGTTTATCTACATTTCCAACTACGTAAATTGCACAATCATCGTTATGTAACATTGATTTATATGTATCATACAAGTTTTTAGCAGTAACATGAGGTATTTGTTCTACTTGACCTGTAGCTAAATATTTATAGGGTTCATTTTCAAACATATGGTTCATTAATTTTAAAAATGAATATTGAGCTTTATTATCAATCATTGCTTCAAGCTTTTTAGTGAGCAAAGATTTTTCCTGTGCTACATAGTTCTCATTAAACTGTTCGTCAATAATTAAAGGATTCCAAATAAGTTCTTTAAGCGTCTTAAGACCCTTCTCAAATAATGGAGTTGAGTCCTTTAAATAACGCTCATTAGCAATTTCTAAAGAAATTGTAATCACATGTTTATCCTTAAATTTAGATACAAAACTATTGATATATGCACCATATAATGATGATAAATGTCTATTTAACGCTTTATCGTTAGGCCATTGTTGTGTAGCACGTACTAAGACTTTGCTTAAAATTGAACGCGCCGTTATTGTTTTATAATCTAATGGCGCCATAAATTTAAAGGTCACCATGGTTGTTTTAAATTTTTTAGTTGGTAAAACGTTAATATGTATATTGGAGTTGTCTAATGTATTATTTTCCAAACGGCATACCTCCCATTCCTGTAAAAACATTAAATTTTTACTTAGCTTTTATTTATTTTAAATTTAACCAAACTACTTTTAATATAGTTTAATGAATATAAAATAGGTTGGTCTTGCTCATCATAATGAACTACCTTTAATAGCATTAAACCTTCATGTGGAGAAGCGTTTAACACTTCTGAAATATGAGGTTCATAACTAATTGCTTCTAAGTCCATTTCTGCATGTTTAACCTCATGTCCTGTTGATTCTTTAATAGCTCTTAACATAGAGCCACTACTTTTTTGATAGTCTGTACAAGTTAGATTTTGTTTAGCGATTTTATCTAAACAGTAAACTACTGGTATTTGATCAGCCGTTCTTAATCTTTCAATGATAGTCACAGGTTCTTTATCACTTATTTCTAATAATTCAGCATCAAGAATAGTTGCTGGTTGTTCATCAAAATTTAAATATTCTATACCTGCTTTATACCCAGCTTCTTCAATCATATTACTATTACTTACTAACTTATCTAATGGATAAAAGAAGGGAGGCTGTTTTTTAACACTAGTCCCCTCTTCAAAATTATCAGTTACAATTTGTTCGGTAATTAATTCACCAATTCCATCATAAACATCGTCCGTTTTCACGTTGAGTGCACGTGCAATAGATAAATTACTTGGTAGCTTACCGGTACTATCTAATTCTCCATTTTTTATTAACTTTAAAATGTATTGTTTAACTCTATAAATCGCATTCATTTCCGACATTTTTACACCTCATCATTATCTAAATCAACTAGAATTTGTCTTGGTTTACTTCCTTTTTGAGGACCGATGACTTGATTACGTTCTAAATCGTCCATTAATCGTGAAGCACGATTATAACCAATTCTAAATTGTCTTTGTAATAAAGATGTGCTCGCTTTTTGTTGTTCTATTACAAACAAGTAGGCTTCATCATATAAGGAATCTTCACTTTTCATCTCTGATTTATCAACTGGTGCGTCAGGTTCCATTTCTTTTACATAATTTGCTTTTTGTTGTTCTACAACGTAGTCCACTACATCTTGAACCTCCTTATCGCTCAAGAAGGCACCTTGGATACGTGTTTGAGTCGATTCACCATTACCAATATATAACATATCGCCTTTACCTAATAACTTATCGGCACCACCTGAACCTATAATAGTTCTAGAATCAGTTTGTGAACTTACTGCAAAAGCTATACGTGAAGGAATATTATTTTTAATGATACCAGTGATTACGTCTACAGAAGGTCTTTGAGTGGCTACTATTAAATGAATACCTGCAGCTCTAGCCATTTGAGTAATTCGTTGAATCGCATTTTCAACTTCTTTACCTGCGACCATCATTAAATCTGCTAACTCATCAACAATAACTACAATGTAAGGAAGTTCTGATTGTTTCTCTTCTAACTCTTCATTTTGTTTACGAATATACTGATTATATCCTTCGATATTTCTTGTTGAAGAATGTTGGAATAAATCATAACGACGTTCCATTTCTGCAACTACTTTATCAAGCGCTTGCGATGCCTTGTGTGGATTAGTTACTACCGGGATAAGTAGATGAGGTATGCCATTATATACGTTTAATTCTACCATTTTCGGATCAATTAACATAAGTTTTACCTCATGCGGCTTAGCATTAAGTAAAATGCTTGTGATTATTCCATTGATACATACTGATTTACCACTGCCTGTAGAACCTGCTACAAGTAAATGAGGCATTTCATTGAGTTGTATAGATACAGGTTCTCCTGATATATCTCGTCCAATACCAACTTCTAATTTATGTTGAGATGGAAACTTCTCTTCTAAAACTTCTTTAAGTGATACTAATGAAATTTTGTCATTAGGAACTTCGATTCCTACTGCTGAACGTCCAGGAATAGGAGCTTCTATACGAACATCTTTCGCTGCTAATGCTAAAGCAATGTCATTATGTAAGTTAACGATTTTACTTACTTTAACACCTTGAGCTGGCTGAACTTCATATTGAGTTACCGCAGGACCAATTTTAATTTGGGTCACTTTCGCATTGACACCAAAATTCTTCATTGTAGATTCTAAGACCTGACCTTTTCTTTGAACTTCAGCTTTAGAAGTAGACTGTTGTTTAGCTGGTTGATTAAGTAATGATAAAGGTGGAACCACATACTCCACATTTGCTACTTCTCCAGCTTCAGAGATTGATCCTTCAGCGTTACTACTATCATTGTCATTGTCTTCATTAGAACTTGAAACATTACCTTTGTTGTCACTCTGTTTAATATCTTGTGAGTTTGAAGTGATTTCACTACTATTAGCCTCATGATCAAAAATACGCTTTTTACGTGTCTTAGGTGCACTATTGCTTTTATCTTCTTGGTCACTGTGCCCGTAAATAGGTATGTCATTACTTTGCGGAACTTCAGGAAGATCACTAACATCTTTGACATTTTCTTGTTGCAATCTTTCTTGTTCTTTCTTTCTCTTTTTCTCTTCAGATCTCTCTGCTTTTAATTGAGCCCTCTCTTCTTTTCTAGCTTTACTCGTTTCTCTTTTGTCTCTAAATGATTCTGAAGCACTTTTACTAGATGATTTCATACTTTCAAATAGGCTTTTACTTACATCTCTATGTCTTAAGTTTGATAAAAGTATGATACTTGAAGCTATTAGTAGAACAGTAATAATTATAACGCCAGCTATTGATATAAGAGGTATTAATAATTTAAATAAGTAAAAACCTATTAAACCTCCTCCGAAGTTAGGAAAGTGTGTATGTTCATATGATTTATAAACATATGATAATACTGGCTCTCTTTCAGATGACACGCCTTTACTAAAATGGTAATAAAGTTGCGTTATACATAGCAAAGCAAGTTGCAAAACAAGCGCACCAATACTTCGACGCGTTTTAGGAATTTTTTTAGAATATGTAATGAAGACTGTACCTAGAATCACTAAAATATAAGTCAGAAATCTACTCATACCGAATAGATAATTGAAGAAACTATCAATCATTTGACCAACTATGCCTAATTGAAAAGCTCCTAAAACGACAAGAATGATTATGACAATAGCAATGATGTAGCGTAAAGGGCTCTCATTTTGTTTTTTTCTTTTACTATTTTTACGCGTAGCATTACTTTTCCTTCTATTCGTTGTTTTTTTCTTTGTTTGTGGCAAGATTTCACACCTTCTTTTTTAATCTTTCACAGTTATTTAATTACGGCCTAATAATAACTATTATGTATATATTTAATAAGATGAAAGAGGCAGGGACAATTAATTGTTTAAAGCCATCTCAATTATTCTTATATCCCAATTAGATATGTTTGAACAAAAATTAAGAAGACCTCGTTGCAGAGCATAATCATCTTAAATCCCTTAAATGATTTGCTATACACAATTGTCCCAACCTCTTCAAATGTTATTTATTAAGATTAAATCTCAGAAATTACTGGAATAATCATTGGACGACGTTTCGTGCTTTCAAATAATAATTTGCTGATTTGATCTCGCATATTTTGCTTAATTTCAGACCATTCTATACGTTTTTCTTGTAAACCTGCTTCTACAATTGTACGCACTTTTTCTTCGGCTTCATTTAATAATTCTTCACTTTCTCTAACATAAACGAACCCTCTTGATTGAATTTCAGGTCCTGCAGCGATACGTCTATTCTTAGGATCTAGCGTGACAACAGCAATGAAAATTCCATCTTCAGCTAATAAATGGCGGTCTCTTAAGACAATATTACCTACGTCTCCGACACCAATACCATCGATAAGTACATTACCTGAATTTACCTTTTCATTGAGTACCATATCTTTACCGTTGTAATTGATCACATCACCTTTTTCAACTAAGAAAATCTTTTCAGGTGCTACACCTGATTCTGCTGCTAATTTAGCGTGAGCAATTTGCATTTTAAATTCACCTTGCACTGGAATAAAGTATTCAGGTTTCATTATATTTAACATCATTTTTAATTCTTCCATACAACCATGACTTGAAGCATGGATTTTTTTATTGTTAGGGATGATGTGTGCCCCTGCACGTACAAGTTCGTTTAAAGTATCAGCTATGATTACTTCCATATTAGCAGAAGCCGTGATTGCTAAGAATACTGAGTCGCCTTCTTCAATATTCATAATTTTATGTTTCTTTTGAGCCATTTGGCTTAAAGCCTCTACAGGTTCGCCTTGCATCCCAGTTGCAATAATAATAACTTCATTTTTAGGATAATTATCAACTTCATTGATAGGAATTAATAAATCCTTCGGAATATCAAAATATCCCATCTTACGAGCAATATTAAATGAACTTTCTAGTGAGCGACCTAAGAATGATACTTTTCGATTCAATTTACTAGCTATATTTAGAACTTGTTGTATGCGAATAAAATTAGATGCATAGCAAGAAACAATAAGTCTTCCTTTAACTTTAGTGAATGCGTCATACATGTGATGTTCAATGACATTTTCAGGAGTGTTATAGCCAGGTTTTTCTGCTTCTGTAGAATCACTAATTAAAGCAAATACACCTTCATCACCAATTTCAGCCATGCGCTTCATATCAGGTGCATATTGACCATGTAAACTTTGGTCGAATTTAAATTCTCCTGTATATACAATTGAACCATAAGAAGTATGAATGCAAATCCCCAAGCTATCTGGAATACTGTGTGTAGTATTAAAGAAGCTCACATTCACATTTTTAAATTTCATTACTGAATCATGAGATACTGTATAGTAGCGCACTTTTTTCTTAATATTACGGGCCTTCATATTTTCTTTAATAAGTGCAATCGTTAATTTAGAACCATAAACTGGCGCGTCAATTTGCTCTAAAATATAGCTAACTGCACCAATTGCGTGCTCATGACCATGTGAAAGGAAAATACCTTTTAATTTATCTTTGTTTTCAATTACGTACTGAATGTCAGGAATAACGATATCCACACCTAACATTTCATCTTCAGGGAACATTAATCCCGCATCTAACATAAACATTTCATCGTCTACTTCAACGATGTACATATTTTTAGCGATTTCGCCTACACCACCAAGTGGTATGATGCGAATATCTTTATTTTTTTTCTTTATTAAACTCAAAATGTTACCTCCTATAAATAATGACCCGTCCATATATAAACTCACCATTTATTATAAGTTAAAATATGCGTGATGTACACTATTATTGCACGGTTGAACCGCTTGAACATTTTGAATTATCATTTAAATTAAAATAACTAATTGAAATGAAACTTTTAAACTGATTTTATTTTTTAAAATAAAATAAAAAGGTTGAGCATTCATTTAAGAATACTCAACCTTAATAGTTAAATCTAATCATCTAATAAAGCTTTATGAGATGCATTGACACGACCTTGTTTATCAATTTCTGTAATTTTAACTTCAATTGAATCGCCAATGTTTAATACATCTTCAACTTTATTGATTCGTTCTTTAGATATTTGTGAAATGTGAAGTAATGCGTCCTTTCCTGGGAATAATTCGACGAAAGCACCATATTTCTCAATACGTTTAACTTTAGCATTATAAACTTGACCTACTTCAGCTTCACGTGTAATATCCTCAATAATTTCTTTCGCACGATCAATCATAGCTTGATCTACAGCACCTATAAAGATTGTACCGTCTTGTTCGATATCTAATTTGACACCTGTTTCATCAATAATTTCGTTAATTTTTTTACCACCAGGTCCTATAACATCTCTGATTTTATCAGGATTAATATGCATAGTAACAACTTTCGGTGCATAAGCACTTAGTTCTTTTCGAGGATGATCAATTGTTTGTAGCATATGATCCATAATTGCTAATCGACCTTGACGTGCTTGTTCAAGTGCTTCTTCGATAACTTCACGTGTTAATCCATCTATCTTAATATCCATTTGAATAGCAGTAATACCTTCTTTAGTACCAGCCACTTTGAAGTCCATATCACCAAGTGCGTCTTCCATACCTTGAATATCAGTTAAAATAGTATAGCTATCATCACGAGTCACAAGACCCATTGCAATACCCGCTACAGGAGCTTTAATAGGTACGCCGGCATCCATTAAAGCTAATGTTGATCCACAGATTGATGCTTGTGAAGAAGAACCATTTGATTCTAATACTTCACTTACTATACGAATTGTGTAAGGGAAATCAGCTGTGTCAGGAATAATATAACGTAAAGCTCTTTCACCTAGAGCACCATGACCAATTTCACGACGTCCTGGTGCACGAACAGGTCCTGTCTCACCTACTGAGAAGTTAGGGAAATTATAGTGATGCATAAAGCGTTTTTCTACTTCTGGCCCTAAACCATCAATAAGTTGATAATCACCTAAAGCACCTAACGTTAACACTGATAACGCTTGTGTTTGACCACGTGTGAATAATCCAGAACCATGAGCTCTTGGAAGCAAGCCAACTTCTGAATCAAGTGGTCGTATTTCATCAACTTTTCGACCATCTGGACGAATTTTTTCATCTGCAATTAAACGTCTAACTTCTTCTTTCACTAAATCGTTTAAAATTGCGTACACTTCATTAATAAGCGCTTCGTTTTCAGGATCTTCTTCAACAATAAAATGTGCAACTACTTCTTCTTTTAGCGCATCTAGATTTTCATCACGCTGTTGTTTATCAAAAGTTAAAACTGTTTCTTTTAATCCTTTTTCTTCAGTTAAAGCTTTTACTTTTTCAACGAGTGCTTCATCACGTTCAACTGGAATAAATTCTTGTTTCTCAGGTTGAATATGATCGATGATTTCTTGTTGGAATGCAACTAAACGTTTGATTTCTTCATGTCCAAAGAAGATTGCCTCAAGCATTTCACTTTCTGTAATTTCGCTAGCTCCAGCTTCTACCATATTTACGGCATCTTTATGACCAGCTACTTCTAAATCTAATCTAGAAACTTCCTTTTCATCAACTGAAGGGTTAATAACATAATTTTCATCAACATAACCTACGTTTACGCCTGCGATTGGTCCTTGGAAAGGAATATCTGAGACGCTTAAAGCCATTGAAGAACCAATCATTGCAGCCATTTCAGGTGAACAATCTGGATCAGCACTTAAGACGATATTCATAATCTGAACATCATGTCTGTATCCTTTAGGGAAAAGGGGACGAATAGGTCTATCGATTAAACGAGCTGTCAGCGTCGCTTCATCACCTGGTCGTCCTTCTCTTTTTTTAAATCCACCAGGAATTTTACCTGCTGCATACATTTTTTCTTCATAGTTCACTGTTAATGGGAAAAAGTCACCATCTCTAGGTTCCTTTGAAGCAGTAGCAGTTGATAACACAACTGTATCTCCATAACGTACTAACACAGCACCATTAGCTTGTTTAGCTAATTGCCCTGTCTCAATCGTTAAAGAGCGTCCAGCCCATTCAGTTTTGAAAACTTTCTTCTCTTGAGACATTATGAATCTCCTCTCTTCATTCTATTACTTACATCATATCATTTATTCACATATTTTTATATTTTTTATTATGTACGATAATAAAAAAAGGAAAGTACCATTCAACTGGTGCTTTCCTTTGACTGTAGACAAGCTCTTTCACTCATTGTCGTCTTATGCATGACTAGCTCATTTATTAATAGTAAAATCCCGTCGTAATGCATTTTGACGCCTCGTTTGAAAAGTGCTTTCAAACAGTCATCTTAATTAAATTTATTTAGTAGTAAACTATAATAAAAGTATCATTCAACTGGTACTTTCGTTATTCTATATTAAGATTAACGACGGATACCTAATGATTTAATTAATTCACGGTAACGTTGAATATCTTTACTACGTAAGTAGTTTAATAAGTGTCTACGACGACCTACCATTTTTAATAATCCACGACGTGAATGGTGGTCTTTTTTGTGTTCACGTAAATGCTCGTTTAATGCAGCGATTTCTGCAGTTAAAACAGCGATTTGAACCTCTGGAGAACCAGTATCAGTTTCGTGTACACGGTATTGTTTAATTAATTCATCTTTACGTTCTTGTGAAATTGCCATAATCAATTTCCTCCTTAATATAATTTAACTCCTTAATCTGAGTTAGGCGTCGGAGACTCGACCTACTAAGAAAAAGGTATTTTAGAAGTAAGCTATTTATCTTAGCTTTTCTTCCTCAACTTTAAATATTATACGATACATCATCACCGAAATCAACAGATAATAAATATTTTGCTTGGTCTTTATCTTCATTCATTTGTTCAACTAATGGATCTATACCTGAAAATTTAACTTCCGGTCTCAAGAAATAGTGCCAATACACAGTAACTCGTTCGCCATAAATATTTTCATCAAAATCAAAAATATTTACTTCTATAACCACTTCAGCTTTAGCTGGATCATGGAAAGTTGGTTTAACTCCTACATTGGCCACGCCTCTATATATTTTACTTTCTGGACCAATTTCCATACTAACAGCATATACACCTTTTTTTGGTAACACATAATCGTCGCTTGGTTGAACGTTTGCCGTTGGGAAGCCTATAGTTCTGCCTCGTTTCTCTCCTTGAACAACTGTTCCTTTAATTCTATAAAGATAACCAAGTTCTTCGTTTGCTTTTCTTAAATTGCCTTCAGTTAATGCTTCTCTTATAGCGGTTGTTGAAATCTTTTCAGAATCCAATTCTTGTTTACCTACGATTGTAGTTTTAAAATCATTAGATTCTTGTAAAACAGTCATGTTTCCTTTTCCGAATTTCCCAAAAGTAAAATCAAATCCAGCAATCACTTCTTTTACATTATTATTAATTACATATTCTTGAATAAATTCTTCAGAAGTGACGCTAGCGAAACGAGAAGAAAAATTAATAACTATGCAGTAATCTACGTCATGATGTTCAATCATTTCTAGTTTATCTGAAAGTGGTGTTAAATAAGTCGTACGTTTACGTTCGGGATTCAAAACCACAGATGGATGCGGGTCAAATGTCATTACAGCTTTCTTTAGATTATTTTCTTCCGCTTTTTGATTCAAAGCTTGAATCACCTTGTCATGACCTCTATGCATGCCATCAAAGAAACCAAACGCCATCGCAACATTTTCATTTATTAATTGATCTTTTTGAATGGGATGGGTAACTTCTATCACTTTCATAAATGTATTTCTCCTTTAGTTAAATACTTTTTTCGGTTTAATTTCATTTATCTTCTCAGGATGTACCATATAAATGGCTAATGCTTTTTTTGACATTTGATCAATAAAAACAAACTGTGACTCTATTTCTTGATCTAAGTCCTTAACATTAAATTTTTGTCCATTTAAAATTCTTTTCTTAAATGCTTCATCATTTATTTCAATCTCTTGCAATCCTTTTAAGCCATATTCTATAGGAAATAGCTTATCTTGTAATGAATCATGCTCATGCATGTCCTTAATTTGTTTTAATTTAAAACTTTTGTCGATTTGAAAACCACCTGAGGAAACTCTTGTCAAACGTGACATATGCGCTGGATAACCTAATTTCTTACCAATATCAGTAGCTAAAGTTCTGATGTATGTGCCTTTACCGCAACTCACTTCAATTTCAAAATGACATTGGTTATTTTGAAAAGTTAAATTTGAAGTTCTATAAATATTTTTGATAAGAACATGTCTTACAGGTCTTTCGACTTCTTCATTATTACGGGCATACTCATAAAGTTTTTTTCCTTTAACTTTAACTGATGAATACATTGGTGGAATTTGTTCGATAACGCCTAAAAATTTCTCAAGCGTTTGATCAATATCCCGTTCTGTAACATCGTCTTTATCAATTCCTTTAACCTCTAATGTATCCCCAGTTTGATCTTCAGTTGTTGTGCTTACTCCTAGAGTAACTTCAGCTTTATATGTTTTTCCCATTTCCATCACGTAATCGCTCACTCTAGTAGCATTACCAAGGCATATCGGAAGAACCCCATCTACTTCAGGGTCCAACGTACCTGTGTGTCCGATCTTCTTCATTTTTAATATTTTTCTAAGTTTAAAAACGACATCATGGCTCGTCAAACCTCTTTCTTTGAATACGGGTAATATACCGTTATACATGTTGTCACACCTTTAATCTACAGTTAATTTTACCTCAATCATTATAACATCTCTTTAGATATAATTGACCACTATTTTTATATAAAAAAGTAGGTAAGCAGATACATTTAAATTTGTATGAATCTGCCTACCTACTTTAATTGAAAATTTATTTATCTTCTTTGTGTAAATCTTGAATCATGCGTTCAATTTTATTTCCGTATTCTATTGATTCATCATATTCAAATGTTAAGTCAGGAATAATTCTTAAACGCATTCTTGAACCTAGCTCAGATTTAATGAAACCTTTAGCTTTTTCAAGTGCTTTAAATGTGTTGTCGACCTCTTTTTTACTACCTAATACTGTGAGATAAACTTTGGCGTGAGATAAGTCATTAGTTAGTTCAACGTCAGTAATAGTTAGGAATCCTACTCTTGGATCTTTTACTTTATTATTAACGATATCCATGATTTCTTGTTTCATTTGTTCTCCAACACGTTCAGCTCTCATATTACTCATCTTATTTCACCTCTTTATTTTATTTTTCTTTAAAATTAAATTTACTTTAGCAAGTAATATTTTATTAAATCATATTATTCTTAGCAATGTGCTTTATTAAAAATCTCCTCCCTATTTTACTAAATAGCGAGGAGATTTCATTAGTTCAAACATTTATTATCGTTGAATTTCAACCATTTCAAACGCTTCGATAATGTCGCCTTCTTTTAGGTCATTATATTTTTCAATAGTAATACCACACTCATAACCTTGAGCTACTTCTTTAGCATCATCTTTGAAACGTTTTAATGTATCTAATTCACCTTCGAATAATACAATACCGTCTCTAATTACTCGTACACCCGCATTACGTGTGATTTTACCTTCAGTCACGTAACTACCAGCAATTGTACCAACTTTAGACACCTTGAATGTTTGACGAACTTCAGCTTGACCGATCACTTGTTCTTCATATTCAGGGTCCAGTAAACCTTTCATAGCAGATTCAATTTCTTCAATTACGTTATAGATAACGCGGTGTAATCTCATATCAACATTTTCAGCTTCAGCAGCACGTTTTGCGCCAGCATCTGGTCGTACGTTAAAGCCAATGATGATACCATTAGAAGCATTGGCTAATGTTACGTCTGATTCATTAACTGCACCTACTGCAGTGTGGATAATACGTACATTTACGCCTTCTACATCAATTTTCATTAATGAAGCAGCTAATGCTTCTACTGAACCTTGAACGTCACCTTTAATAATTACATTTAAATCTTTCATTTCACCTTGTTTCATTTGTTCAAATAAGTTATCTAATGAAACATTTTTACTTTCTTGACGTTGTTGAATCACGCTTGCTTCATGACGCGCTTCACCTATACGACGTGCTTGTTTCTCATCACTAAATACTACAAATCGATCTCCA
Source organism: Staphylococcus sp. HMSC067F07 (assembly GCF_001837405.1). NCBI lineage: Bacteria > Bacillati > Bacillota > Bacilli > Caryophanales > Staphylococcaceae > Staphylococcus > Staphylococcus sp. HMSC067F07. The sequence continues at coordinate 201,299 of NZ_KV832237.1, forward strand.
GCAAGTGGTACATCATTGATACCAGTGATTTCTACGGGTGTTGAAGGGCCTGCTGATTTAATACGTTTACCTAAGTCATTAACCATTGCTCGGATACGACCATACGTATTACCTACTACAATTGAATCACCAACGTTTAATGTACCGTTTTGTACTAATAAGGAAGCAGCTGGTCCACGTGATTTATCAAGTTCAGCTTCAATAACTGTACCTACTGCACGTTTGTCAGGATTAGCTTTAAGTTCTTGAACTTCTGCAACAAGTCCAATCATTTCTAGTAAATCCTCGATACCATCACCACTTAAAGCAGAAAGTGGTACAAAGATTGTGTCACCGCCCCAATCTTCTGGGATTAAACCATATTCCGTTAATTCTTGCATTACACGGTCAGGATTTGCAGTTGGTTTATCAATTTTGTTAACTGCCACAATTGTAGGGACATCTGCTTCTTTTGCGTGGTTGATTGCTTCAATTGTTTGTGGCATAACGCCATCGTCAGCAGCTACTACAAGAATTGTAATATCTGTTACTTGAGCACCACGCGCACGCATAGTTGTAAATGCTGCGTGTCCAGGAGTATCTAAGAAAGTAATTTTCTTTCCATTATTTTCAATTTGGTAAGCACCAATATGTTGAGTTATACCTCCAGCTTCTCCTTCAGTGACTTTAGTATGACGAATAGAGTCTAATAATGTTGTCTTACCATGGTCAACGTGTCCCATAATTGTAACAACAGCTGGTCTTTCGATCGCATCAGGATCTTCAGTTTCATCGTCGAAATAAATAGATAAATCTTCTTCATCAATAACTACTTCTTGTTCAATTTCCACACCATAATCATCTGCAATTAATTCTAATGTTTCTTCATCTAATAATTGGTTAATGTTAGCCATAATTCCTAATAAGAATAATTTTTTGATGATACCTGAAGATTCAACATTAAGTTTTTCAGCTAATTCACCAACAGTAATTCCTTCTTGATAAGTAATTTTTGAAGGCATTTCTTTAGGTTCTGCAGCTTGATTTTGCTGTTTATTATTTTTGTTGTTTTTATTATTTTTATTTTGTTGCTTGCCTTTATTGTTCTGACCATTCTTTTTGTTTTGATTCTTTTGTTGGTTATTGTTTTTTTGATGATTACCTTTGTTATTTTGTTTATCTTTATTCGATTGATTGCCTTTATTATTTTGATTTTGTTTATTATTAGATTTTTGGTGATTATTTTGAGTATTTTGTTTGTCGTCTGTGTTTTGTTCTTTTTTGAACTTTTTATCTAAAGCTTTAATTTGGTCGTCTTCTAAAGCTTGCATATGGTTCGACACTTCAACGTTCATACTTTTTAACTCATCTATAATCTCTTTACTCTTTAGATTTAATTCTTTTGCATATTCGTAAATTCTTTTTTTACTCATATAATCACTCCTTACGATATTCATCTATCATTGATAATAACTTTTTAGCAAAACCATTATCTGTTACACCAATATTAACTCTCTCGCCTTTACCAAGTGCTCCCCCTAATTCAGCCCTCGTTCCAAAATTCCTTAATGGAACTTGGTTGCTATTGCACTTATCTTTCATAACTTTCAAAGTATTGTCAGACGCGTCGGTTGCTACGATTACGAGTTTAATCTTATTGGTTTTAATGTCGTTTAAAATAACAGATTCTCCACTTTTAACTTTTCCTGCTCTCATTGCTAAGCCCAGGAAATTAAATATTTGATCTTTAATCATTTAGGAATCTCTTCTCTATAAATTAAACGAATAATTTCTTTATATACCGGCTCTAGTGTTTCTTTAGAGGCGTTAAAGTACTTTTCAAGTAACTCTTTTTGTTGAGCCTTTTCAACTAGAGAAACATCTTTAGAAACATATGCTCCACGACCTTGTTTCTTACCAGTCGCATCTGCAAAGATTTCGCCTTCTTTATTGATGACTACTCGAATCATATCTTTCTTTGGATGCATTTCATTAGATATAATACATTTTCGCATTGGAATTTTTTTCTTTTTCATAAGTTAACACTCCAATCTATTCTTCTGTATTTTTATCTTCTTCAGCATCAGAGTCTTTTTCTTCATCAGTCTCTGCAGCTAATTCTGCTGTTGTTAAATTAGATTCTTCTAAATTAACGTCATCAAATTCAACATCTTCATCACCAGTGTTTACGATTTCATCTGCAACTTCTTCAGATTCAATTACAGGGTAAACGCCTGCTTCACGTGCATCAGATTCAGATTTAATATCAATCTTCCAACCAGTTAATTTAGCTGCTAGACGCGCATTTTGACCACGTTTACCTATTGCTAGAGAAAGTTGGTAATCAGGTACAACCACTATTGTTGATTGATTTTCTTCGTCAACAATAACTTCTAGAACTTGTGATGGGCTTAAAGCATTTCTAACGAATACTTTCGGATCCTCATTCCATTGAACGATGTCTATTTTCTCTCCACCAAGTTCTTCAACAACAGCTTCAACACGTGCACCTTTAGAACCTACACATGCACCTACTGCGTCGATATCTGCATTATCAGAGTAAACACTGATTTTAGAACGGTCTCCTGCTTCACGTGCTACAGATTTAACAATGACAGTTCCATCATAAATTTCTGGAACTTCTTGTTCAAATAAACGTTTTAATAAACCTGGATGACTTCTTGAAACATAAATCTGAGGTCCTTTTGTTGTTTGTTCAACTTTGTTTACATAAACTTTAATACGTTCATTAGGGATGTAACTTTCGTTAGGGCTTCTTTCAGCTTCAGATAAAACAGCTTCAATTCTACCTAAATTTACGTAAACATAGCGATGATCGACACGGTCAATCACACCTGTTAAAATATCTTCTTCTTTATCAATAAATTCATCATATAGGATTTCTCTTTCAGCGTCTCTTAAACGTTGCATAACTGCTTGTTTAGCTGCTTGTGCGCCTACTCGTCCAAAGTCTTTAGGAGTAACATCTTCTTCATAGATATCACCAATTTCATAAGCTGGATTTTTTACCAATGCAGTGCTTAGATCTACTTCATCTCTATCATCGAAGACTTCCTCTACGACTTCTTTTCGAGCAATTACTCTAAACGAACCTTCGTCCATGTTTAATTCTACTCTTACATTTCTTGCACTGTCATAATTTTTCTTATATGCAGTGATTAGCGCAGCTTCAATAGCATCGATAAGTACTTCTCTAGGAATTTTCTTTTCCTTTTCTAAATATTCAGTAGCTAATAATAATTCATTACTTGACACAGTTTTTCCTCCTCATCACGTTAAATCATAACAGCGTGACGTGCTTTAGCGATTTTATTTCTTGGTATTTCAATTTCTTTGGTTTTTGATTTTTCTTTTACTTCCATAACTATATTGTCTTCATCTACAGATTTTAATATTCCCAACCACTCTTTATCACCTTCGATTGGTGCATAAAGTGAAACAAATATAGGTTGACTTACAGCATTTTGAAAATCTTTATCTTTTTTAATAGGTCGTTCTGCCCCTGGAGATGCTACATCAAGGTAATACATTTCCGGGATAGGGTCATTTTCATCCATTGCTTCACTAATTTTTTCTGAAGCTAAAGTACAATCATTAAGATCTACGCCACCTTCTTTATCGATGGACACTCTAAGAAAGCGATCTTTACCTTCTTTAACATATTCAATTTCAACAAGTTCAAATTTTAAATCATCTAATATAGGCTGAATTATAGTTTCTACTTGTTCAGTAATTTTACTCATACAGGCCTCCTTTTTTGGCAAATAGAAAAGAGCGGGTATATGCCCACTCTTCTGCCTGAGTTTAATCATTTTTTACACAATTAAAGTATATCATAACTCATGATACTAAACAAATTTCATAAGTTGTAGACGGGATAGAGGTGCTATTAACATTCTATTGTTTAGCACCTAAATCCTGTATTTTGGTAATCTATTTGATATATAGCAATCATTTTCAAGGGAAAACTACATATCAAAAATAGATAATTGTGCTTTATCTGGTAAACCTGGTAAGGATCCCATCTCATCTAAGTAATCAATAACTTTTTGTGAAAGTCCCGCTTTCTTATTTAAATCTTCTTTGGATAAGAAAGGACCTTCCTCACGTGCTTCAACAATCCGTTTGGCAACGTTCTCACCTAAACCAGGTACTGCAACAAACGGAGGAATAAGCGTGTCTTCTTCAATAATAAAGTCGAAAGCCTGACTTTTTTCAAGACTAATTGGCTGCATGCGGAATCCTCGATGTGCCATTTCGTTCATGATTTCTAAAACAGTTAAAACATCTTTTTCTTTTTTTCCTAAGTCCATATAACGAGAGTACATGTCTTTAACAGTGTTGCGAATACTTGTTTTATCTTTAATCATTGTAATGAGATCAAAGTCAGAAGCTCTAATAGTAAAGTACGCTGCATAATAATATAGCGGATGGTGTACTTTAAAATAAGCAATTCTTACTGCCATCAGAACATATGCTGCAGCATGGGCTTTAGGGAACATGTATTTAATTTTTCGGCATGAATCTAAATACCAGTCAGGTACATCATTTTCTTTCATAGCTTCGACCATTTCATCGGTTAATCCACGACCTTTACGCACGAATTCCATTGTTTTGAAGGCCATAGATGGTTCTAATCCTGCGTACATAAGATAAACCATAATATCATCACGACAACCTATTACGCTTGATAAATCACAAATACCTTGTCGTATTAATTCCTGAGCATTACCAAGCCACACATCAGTACCGTGTGATAAGCCAGAAATTTGTACAAGCTCTGAGAAAGTTGTTGGTTTCGTATCTTCTAACATTTGTCTAACGAATCCAGTACCGAATTCAGGGACGCCAAATGTACCAGTTTTACATAATATTTCATCTTCAGTAACACCTAAACTCTCAGGACCACTGAAAATTTGCATCGTATCTTTATCATCAACTGGAATAGTCTTAGGATCAATACCTGATAAGTCTTGAAGCATACGTATCATAGTTGGGTCATCGTGCCCAAGTATATCGAGTTTTAAAACGTTATCATGTATGGAGTGGAAGTCAAAGTGTGTTGTCATCCAAGCTGCACTTTGATCATCTGCAGGGAATTGAATAGGCGTAAAATCGTAAATATCCATATAGTCTGGAACTACTATAATACCACCTGGATGTTGTCCAGTCGTACGTTTAACACCAGTGCAACCTTTAACCAATCTGTCAATTTCAGCTCCACGTTTATGGATACCTTGATCATTGAGATATCCTTTTACAAACCCGAAAGCAGTTTTCTCAGCAACTGTACCAATCGTACCTGCACGGAAAACTTTATCTTCACCAAATAGCACTTTAGTATAGTTATGCGCGTTTGGTTGGTACTCCCCACTAAAGTTTAAATCAATATCGGGAACTTTATCTCCTTTGAAACCTAAAAACGTTTCGAATGGAATATCTTGTCCTTCTTTAATAAGGTCATTACCACAAATAGGACACTTTTTATCTGGAAGGTCGAAACCTGAACCTACTGACCCATCATCAAAGAACTCGCTCGTTTTACAATGTGAACATATATAATGTGGAGGTAAAGGATTAACTTCGGTAATCTCAGTCATCGTAGCCACGAAACTAGAACCGACCGAACCACGAGATCCTACTAAATAACCATCATCAAGTGATTTTTTAACTAATCTTTGTGAAATCAAATAAATTACTGAGAAACCATTACCGATAATACTAGCTAATTCCTTCTCTAATCGATCTATAACGATTTGCGGTAAATCTTCACCATATAACTTTTTAGCATTAGAATAACTTAATTCACGAATCTCATCATTTGCACCTTCCATTCTTGGTGTAAATAATTTATCTTTAATCGGAACAACTCTCTCAATACGTTCGGCTAATTCGTTTGTATTTTTGACTACGATTTCATGCGCTTTCTCTTCTCCAAGAAAATGAAATTCGTCTAGCATTTCATCTGTAGTTCTAAAATGTGCTTCAGGTAACGTTGAACGATTTAATGGATTACCTGGTTGTGACGCAATTAAAATTTTTCGTGCAATTGCATCGTGTTCATATAAATAATGCACATTACCCGTCGCAATAACTGGAATATTTGCACTTTCTCCCGCTTCAATTAACCGTTGATAAATTTCTGTTAAAGTTTCATGATCACGAATTAATTCTCTGTCCATCAAATCTTGGTACAATGCAGGTGGTTGAACTTCTATGAAATCATAATACTTTGCAATTTTTTCAACTTCTGATTGGTCTTTTTGCATTACAGCAGTAAATAATTCCCCTTCATCACATGCAGTACCAACCAATATCCCCTCTCTATATTCATTTAAAAGAGAGCGTGGAATTCTAGGTGTACGATAATAGTATTTTACTAAAGACGCACTTACGATTTTAAATAGATTTTTAAGTCCTTCTTGGTTTTGAACTATAAGTGTTACGTGAGATGGGCGTGCTCTTTTATAAGCATCTTCATTAGTTAGCTTTTTATTTATTTCCAAGTGATTTAGAACGCCGAGTTCTTTCATTTGTTGAATCATTTTGATGAAAATATATGCGGTTGCTTCAGTATCATAAATCGCTCTATGGTGTTGTGTGAGTTCGACGCCATACTTTTTAGCAAGGAAGTTTAAACCGTGTTTACCGTATTCAGTGTTAATCGTACGTGAAAGTTCTAATGTATCGATGACACCGTTAGTAGACGGCCCAAAGCCTAAGCGCTCATAACCAGTATCAATAAATCCCATATCAAATGAAGCATTGTGAGCTACAAATATCGCGTCCCCAACCCATTCTTTAAATTCAGTTAATACTTCTTCAATTTCAGGAGCATCCGTTAGCATGTCGTCTGTGATATGAGTTAAATTAATGATTGTTTCAGATAAACGTTCATGAGGATTACTAAAGCGTTCGAATTTATCAATAATTTCACCATTATGAACTTTTACAGCTGCTAACTCAATAATTTTATCGTATTGATTAGATAAACCTGTTGTTTCAACGTCAAATACCACATAAGTAGCATCTTTTAAAACGCGGTCAGTAGGTTTGTAAGCGATAGGCACTCCGTCATCAACAAGCATGCCCTCCATACCGTAAATCATTTTAATTCCATGTTTCTCTGCTGCATTATGTGCATCTGGAAATGCTTGAACGACATTATGGTCAGTAACTGCAATAGCAGAGTGTCCCCATTCAGCGGCTTGTTCAACATAAGAACCGATATTCGGTATACCATCCATTTGGCTCATAGCTGTATGCAAATGAAACTCTACACGTTTTTCGTCAGCTTTATCTTTTTTTGGTGCTTTTTTAATTTCTTCAATATCTGACATCATCATAACTAAATCACGCACAAATGTATCTTCTTCAATACGACCTTGTGCTCTCACCCATTTTCCTACACTTAAAGCCTTAAAATGGTCTAGGTCATCTTTATTTTTACGGGTGAACATTTTTAAAACTAAAGAATCTGTGTAGTCTGTAACTTTAAGCTCTACGATATGACGCCCACTTTTAAGTTCTTTTAAATTGATATCGAAAATAACACCTTCAATTGCTACTTTGAATTCTTCTTCGATAATTGAATCAATAGAGCGAATGTTTTCAACTTGAATTGTTTTCCCAATTTGACACTTATCAACAGAACTTTCATTGTTATCTTGTTGTTTAGCCTTTTCAGCCTTCATTTTTTCTAATTTTTCAGTAGCTTCTCTAGCACTTTGTTCATCTTCTTGTTGAATATGAGCTTCTAATGAGGCTAAATCATCATCATGATTCGTAGTATCTGTTTCAAAGATAATCTTGTCTATATTAAAACCACATTTTTGAAAAGCTTTAACTAAACTTCCATTACATGCTTTGTCAAAATGGTTACGTTCAATATCATTGGATACTAAAACTTTGATTACATTACCAGACATAATCAATTTCTTTTGTTTTAATTGACCTTTAACTTTAGGTGATAATCTCGTTTGATCAATACAATGGGCAAAGTATTTTAATGCATGTTCGTCTTGGTGAGTTGTATCTTTAATTGAAAAATGGATTGTAACTGTGGCTATTTCTTTAAACTCTTCTTCAATTGCATGAGTAAATAATAGGTAATCTTCATGTGAAAGAAAACGTGGTAATGAGATTTGAAATTCCCATGTTCTATTCTTATTAGAAACATCAATTCGAGTCAGTTCACCCTCATTTAGAATATCAGTCTCTAATTGATTTGATATTTTAATTTGATCGGCAAGTACTTTGAATTTTTCTTGATTTGTCATTGCCAAAATAATAACCACCTTAAATTTTTAATACTTGTACTTTTATTTAAATTCTAATTATGTATGTGATAAGAACTACTATTGCTGCACACTCAAATCTTATAGCAAATTTGATTCATATTATACTACTCATTTGATTAATTTTCATGAGAAATTATTTGTATATTTAAAACAATAAAGAAGAGCAGGTTTGAATTTCAAACTCAAAATTCATTCCCCGCCCTACTTCAACTAGTTTACTTTCAAAATCTAAATCTATTTTAAATTGTCATATAAATCTTTTAAATAATTTTCTAAATCATTGACGTGAATCTCTTCACTTTCACCATTCAAGCGTTGTTTGACCTCAACAATACCCTCTTCAGCTCTTTTACCGACTACAACTCGCATTGGTAATCCAATTAAGTCAGCATCGTTAAATTTAACACCTGCGCGTTCTTTTCTATCATCATAAAGAATATCGAATTGACCATTTAATTGATCATATAATTGATCTCCTAATTCACGTTGATCATCTTTTTTAGGGTTAATTGTTATTAAGTGTAAATCAAATGGTGTGACTGATTTTGGCCAAATAATACCATTGTCATCATTATTTTGTTCAACAATAGCGCTAAGAGTTCTCGAAATACCAATACCGTAGCATCCCATAATTAATGGTTGCGCTTTACCTTGATTATCAAGGAAAGTAGCGTTCATTGCTTCAGAGTATTTTGTACCCAACTTGAAGACTTGACCAACTTCAATACCTTCTGCAAATTGAGCTTTACCAGAACCATCACTTAACATTTCGCCTTCTAAAATAAATCTAAAATCACCATATTCATCAATGTTAAAATCTCTTTCTACATTAGCATTAACATAATGATAGCCATCTTCATTAGCACCTATAACAAGATTATTTAAATCTTTTACATAGTTATCTGCGTATATCTTAATTTCTTTATTATGAATTGGGCCTAAAGAACCAGGATTTGCACCAACTAAATTGACAATTTCATCTTGTGATGCCATTTCAACATTTTCAGTACCGAAATATGCTTTTAATTTAACATCGTTAAATTCATGGTGCCCTCTTATTAGAATCATAATAAATTCGCCATCTACTTTGAAAATCATTGTTTTAACAATTTCATCTAGTGGACGATTTAAGAAATCTGCGAGTTCTTGTGCTGTTTTGACATTTGGTGTTTCAATTTTTGATAGTTCAGCTGTTTCAGTATGTTTTTCTGAAGGATGATAAATAACTTCTGCTTTTTCAATATTAGCAGCATAGTCACTTTCGTTACTATAAACAATTGTATCTTCGCCAATTTCACTTAGTGCCATAAATTCATGAGTGTGATTACCACCAATCGCGCCTGAATCAGCGACTACAGGGCGTGCGTTAATCCCTACACGCTTGAAGATTTTACTATATGCATTGTACATATCTTGATATGTTGCATCTAAAGATTCTTCGTCAGCGTGGAAAGAATATGCATCTTTCATAATAAATTCTCTGCCGCGTAATAATCCAAAGCGGGGTCTCTTTTCATCACGGTATTTTGATTGAATTTGGAATAAGGTAAGAGGTAGACGTTTGTATGATTTTAGTTCGTCTCTAACTAGAGAAGTTACAACCTCTTCATGCGTAGGCCCCAATGCGAATTCTCTTCCATTTCTATCTTTGAGTCGCATTAACTCTGGACCATAAGCTCCCCAACGTCCAGATTCTTCCCATAATTCAGCTTGTTGTAAAGCGGGCATTAAAATTTCAACGGCATCAATACTTTCCATTTCTTCTCGTACGATGTTAGAAATGTTATTTAAAACTCTTGTTGCAAGTGGTAAATAACTATAGATTCCACTAGTACTTTGTTTGATTAAACCTGCTTTAAGTAATAAACGATGACTTAGTGCTTCAGCTTCTGCAGGAACTTCTCTCATCGTTGGTATAAATACTTTAGATTGTTTCATTCTCTATTTTCCTCCCTAATTATAAGAAATACCGTTGTATATCGTTCCAAGTTACGATAATCATAATAATAACAACAAATAATGCACCTGTTGCAATAATAGCTGTTTCAGCCTTTTTATTCACTGGCTTTCTGAAAATAGCCTCATATAATACAAATAAAATTCGACCACCATCTAACGCTGGAATAGGTAATAAGTTCATGATACCTAAGTTTACACTTAATAATGCTGTATAGCCTATTAGGTTGATAATACCAGACTTTACAACTGAGTCCACATTATGGTAAATACCTACTGGACCATTAAGCATGTCGAATGAAAAACCACCAGTAAAGATGCTAGCAATCATACCAACAACCGCTGAGAAGATTAATTTACCTTTATCAAAGAAATTATAAATTCCATAACTGATTGGTTTAAAAATACTGTGCTCCAACTTAGGTGCAAATCCGATTTGGTAACTTGTTTGCTTTTTGTTTTTGCTAATTTTGTTTTCTACCTTTTTGGGTTCAAGTTGCATTGTTTTTGAATGGTGATCTCTTTGTACTTTAATTGTTGTTTTAGAAGTTTTATTATCATCTAATACTTTTCTTATTTCACTAAAGTCTTTAATTTTATGATCACCGATTTCAACAATTTTATCACCTTTATGTAACCCAGCTTGATCTGCAGGTGAATGCTTTACTACTTCTCCAATTGTATTTGTAGGCGTACCTTGGTAATAAGCTAAACCTATAAATAACACTAATGCTAGAATAAAATTGAAGAGCGGGCCGGCAAAAAGTGTTAAAAATTTGGGTAATGGTTTCTTATGTGCAAACTGTCTATCTCTAGGGGCGATTTGTATAAGACTTCCATTTTCAACAAAATATGCCTTCTTAGCGATTGAGTAATGATGTCTTTCTTCATCATAAGATGTTATACCTTCTATATATAAATCATCTTTAAAGTCACATTTTTTAACTTCTATAGCTTCAATTTGTTGGAATTTATGTTGATCATCTAAAATAATATGCGTAATTTCATCTTTTTCATTTAATTTAATTTTTACGTTCATACCTGGTTGAACTGGTGGCTCTTCAAGTCCATCTCCAGCCATTCTTACATAACCGCCTACAGGTAATAAACGTATTGTGTATAATGTTTCATCTTTTCTAAAACTAAAAATTTTAGGCCCCATGCCAATCGCGAATTCAGGACAAATGATACCTGCTCTTTTAGCAAAGAACATATGACCGTATTCATGTACAGTAACTAGTACACCAAATACGATGATAAATGAAACTATTGTTATTAAATAGCTCATACTCTACACCTCTATTGATATTATGTTTAATTTTCAATAAATCTAAGTACTAGAATAAACAAATAATATAAAACATTATAATACGCTTAGATTCATTCTCTAATAAATATGTATAATTGTAGTTAACGATTTATACAGTGATAGTGTTCAAAAGGAGTTAAGAGACATTGCACTCTCTCCAATATCTCAATAACTCCTTTATTATAACATCTATTTTATTTTATAGACTGTACCACAAATTAAATTTGGATTAATAAAATATTTAATAGTGGTAAAACAAACATAAAACTATCAAATCTATCTAAAATACCACCGTGACCTGGTAAAATACGGCCTGAATCTTTGACACCAAAGTGTCGCTTAAATCCAGATTCAACTAAATCTCCTAATTGACCAAACATACTTAAAATCACTGTAACTATTAATAACAGCCATATGTTTAGATGGAAATTCACGAAAAATTGCATAATTAAAGGTACGAGTAAACTACAAATGATTCCCCCAATAAAACCTTCAATCGTTTTATTAGGGCTAATCACAGGCCATAATTTATGTTTACCCATCAATCGACCGAAAATATATGCTCCAGTATCTGTTAACCAAACTATTAGAAAGGCAAATAATATGTAATGTAATCCCTCTGAACGTGTTTCATAGAAATACATAAATCCAATACCTACATATGCTACCGACATAAGACAGAAAGCTGCATCCATAAAACTAAATCTGTTCTTAGATAGCACTGTATAACTTAGGACAATAAAACTCATAGCTATTAAGCTTTTAAGTTGTATAGTTTGTACCCATTCCCCAGCATCTTGAGGCAACATAATAATAATTAAGGCTAATGCACTAATAAATCCTGGTATAGATAAGAACTTAATCATGTTCATGTTTAATAGTTCTTTTAATGCAATTAAAGCTAATAAGTAAGCGAAAAGCATTAAAATCATGCCACCTTTTAGTAAGAATGGCAAGAATATTAATAAGGCAATAATTGCAGTTAATGTTCTTACTTTCATACTTTACTCCTCACTTAATCCCCCAAAGCGTCTTTGGCGCGATTGATAAATTTTTAAACATTCTTTTAATTCATTTTCATCGAAATCTGGCCATAACTTCTCATTAAAAATAAATTCACTGTATGAAGCTTGCCAAATTAAAAAGTTACTAATTCTTTGTTCTCCAGAAGTACGAATTAGTAATTCCGGATCAGGGTAATCGCGAGTCATTAAATGTTTGTTTAATAGATTTTCATCAATAGCTTCAGAACTTTGATGCGCAGATTGTAACTCTTCAAATATTTCTTTCATACTTTGAATAATTTCAGCACGTCCACCATAATTAATAGCGAAAATTAATGTTAATCCTGTATTATTCTTCGTCTTTTCTTTCGCTTGATTAATAGCTTCAATAGTTGATTGGGGTAAGCCTTCACCGAATCCAATTGTTTCAACTTTAACATTTTTTTCAATTAACTCTGGTAAAAATGTTTTAAGAAAATTAACAGGCAGATTCATAATATAATTAACTTCGCTTTCAGGTCTAGACCAATTCTCTGTGGAGAAAGCATAAAGTGTTAAATATTTAATACCAATATTACTCGCTTCTCGAGTAATTTTTTTGATTGTTTGCATGCCTTCATAATGTCCTTTTATTCTTGGCATTTTACGTTTTTTAGCCCATCGACCATTTCCATCCATAATGATGGCAACATGTTCAGGAATATTATGTAAATCTAAATCATTATTTAGATTATTTTCAGTCTTATTTTTATTTTTTAGCTTTTTAAACATGGTCTTTCCTCCGAGCCTGATCATCTCTGTTTTATTGTATAGGTTAATTAAACAATCATCTACCATTTTATCATACTCATTTATTCCATTGAATAAGCAAATAAAAAAACTGTACCAAAGTCCTACTTGGTACAGTTTAGACTATTAAAACATAAACATTCATAAAGTATTAAAGAAGTATGACCTCAAGTCGAGCTCACTAATTAATTCTTAGACACTTTATAAATATCATGTGAAGAGTAGTTATAAATTTTAATCTACTCAGTGACAAGTCACATGATTAAACAGACATGATATCTTGTTCTTTATCGTCAACTAACTGATCTATTTCTTTAATAGAGTTATCAGTTGCTTTTTGAACGTCATCAGTTTGACTTCTTAAGTCATCCTCAGTAATGTCACCATTTTTCTCTTCTTTTTTAAGATGATCATTGATGTCACGGCGAATATTTCTAATTGAAACTTTTGCATCTTCACCAATTTTTTTAACGTTTTTCACTAGTTCTTTACGTCTTTCTTCTGTTAATGCAGGAACAGAAATTCGGATGACCTCACCGTCACTTGTTGGGTTAACGCCCAAGTTTGCTGCGATGATTGCTTTCTCAATATCATCTACTGAAGTTTTATCATATGGTGAAATTACTAATAAACGTGCTTCAGGAACATTGATACTTGCTAATTGTTGTACTGGTGTTGGTGCACCATAGTAATCAACTGTTACACCATTTAGTAAATTTGAATTAGCTCGACCAGCACTGATGTTAGCTAATTCACGTGATAAGTTGTCGATAGATTTTTGCATTCTAGCTTTAGTATCTTTAATAATGTCACTCATTTTTTTACACCTCTAATTTATTTTGTAATCAGCGTACCGATTTTTTCTCCCATAACGGCGCGCTTAATATTTCCTTCTTCCATAATTGAGAATACATTTAATGGAATATTATTGTCCATGCAGAATGATGAAGCAGTAGAATCCATTACTTGTAAACCTTCTTGTAACATTTGAATATGAGTTAAGTGTTCATATTTAACGGCATTTTCATCAACTTTAGGGTCAGCTGAATAAACACCATCTACATTATTTTTACCCATTAAGATTACATCTGCTTCAACTTCAGCTGCTCGTAAAGCTGCTGTAGTATCAGTTGAGAAGTAAGGGTTACCTATACCAGCTGCAAAGATAACTACGCGCTTCTTCTCTAGATGTCTGATTGCACGTCGACGAATATATGGTTCAGCAACTTGTTTCATTTCAATTGAAGTTAAAACACGTGTATCACAATCTAATTGTTCTAAACTATCTTGTAACGCTAAAGCATTCATTACAGTTGCTAACATGCCCATATAGTCAGCAGTGCCTCGATCCATTCCTAAATCGCTGCCTGTTTTACCTCTCCAAATGTTTCCGCCACCAACAATAACTGCAATTTCACAGTCCATTTTAGCAACTTCAGCAACTTGTTTCGCTACACTTTTGATGATAATTGGATTGATACCGAATCCCTTATCTCCAGCTAAAGCTTCTCCACTCAATTTCAAGACTACACGTTTATATTTAGAAGTTTGAGCCATTTTCTTATCCTCTCTATAGTAGAAATATGTAAAAATATATAAGTAAAGAAGACACGGATGGCTCCTTTCTATAGCTCTAAAACTATTAGAAAGGAAACTTAATAGGTGTCTTCTTTCTTGTTAAAATTATGACAGATTATTTCATTTGTCCTTTAACTTCATCAGCGAAGTTTTCTTCGCGTTTTTCCATACCTTCGCCTACTTCGTAACGAACGAAGTCAGTAAGTTGACCACCTTTTGATTTTAAGAATGCTTCAACTGTTTCATCTGGATTTTTAACGAAGTTTTGATCTACAGCACAAATTTCTTGTAAATATTTACGTAAACGACCTTCAACCATTTTTTCTACGATGTTTTCTGGTTTACCTTCGTTTAATGCTTGTTGTTTTAATACTTCTTTTTCGTGGTTGATTTCTTCTTCGCTTACTTGATCAGAAGAAACATATTTAGGGTTGATTGCAGCGATGTGCATAGCTACATCTTTTGCAGCTGATTCATCAGTTGTACCTTCAACAACAGTTAACACACCAATGCGTCCGCCCATGTGTAGGTAAGAACCGAAAGCGTCATTATCAGATTTAGTTCTAATAGCAAAACGACGGATACTTAATTTTTCACCAATTGTAGAGATAGCTTCTTTCATTCTTTCATCAACAGTTTTGCCACTTGATAATTTAGTTTCTAATAAAGCGTCAACTGTTTCAGCTTTACTATCAAGAATTTGGTTAGCAATTTCTTTAACTAATTCTTGGAATCCTTCGTTACGAGCAACGAAGTCAGTTTCTGAGTTGATTTCAACGATAGCTGCTTCATTTCCTTTAACTTCTACGTGTACAAGACCTTCAGCAGCGATACGGTCAGCCTTTTTAGCTGCTTTCGCGATACCTTTTTCACGTAAGTAGTCGATTGCTTTATCGATGTCACCATCAGTTTCAGTTAGCGCTTTTTTACAATCCATCATACCTGCGCCTGTTTTTTCACGTAATTCTTTAACAAGTTTTGCTGAAATTGCCATTAATTTCTCCTCCAATATATAATTGTATTTATGATATACCCAAATTTTACCATTATTTTAGGTGATATTTCCAATACTCTATAACGATTTGTTTTACTTTTAAAAAAAGGTGATAAGCATTAGTATCTTATCACCCATTTAAACTATATCTTAGTTTGATTCAACAGAAGTGTTTTCTTCAGTTGTTTCTGCTTGTTCAGATTCTTCTTTTTCATCTAAATTGATGTTTTGTTCTGCAGCTACTTCTTCATTAGATACACCTTGTTGACCTTCTAAGATAGCATCTGCCATTTTGCCTGTTAATAATTTAACGGCACGGATAGCATCATCGTTTGCTGGGATAACGTAATCGATTTCGTCTGGATCACAGTTAGTGTCAACAATACCTACGATAGGAATATTTAATTTACGTGCTTCAGCAATAGCGTTGCGCTCTTTACGAGGGTCAACAACGAATAATGCTTGAGGCATAGATTTCATATCACGAATACCGCCTAAGAATTTAATTAAACGGTCGTATTCTTTTTTAAGTTCAACAACTTCTTTTTTAGGTAATACTTCAAACAATCCATCTTCTTCCATTTTTTCAATTTCAGAAATACGTTTGATTCGTTTAGAGATTGTTTTGTAGTTAGTTAAGATTCCACCTAACCATCTTTGGTTAACGTAGAATTGACCAGCACGTTCTGCTTCAGCTTTAACTGATTCTTGTGCTTGTTTTTTTGTACCTACGAATAAGACTTTACCGCCATCTTCTGATACTTGTTTAAGGAAGTTGTATGCTTCTTCAACTTTTTTCACTGTCTTTTGTAAGTCAATGATATAGATACCATTTCTTTCAGTGAAGATATATTTTTTCATTTTTGGGTTCCAACGGCGTGTTTGGTGACCGAAGTGAACACCGGCTTCAAGTAATTGTTTCATTGAAATTACTGCCATTTTAAAATTCCTCCTATTGGTTATTTACCTCCATAATCAACTCATATAAAGACAAATCCAAAGATTTGCACCCTCTATATTTACATTAATTATGTGTGTATTGGCTTAATAGCCGTCAATTAATATATCATAACTTGTCCAGAAACGCAATGCCTTTGTGTCTGAACAATGAATAATATTTATGATCACATATAAAAAGAGTATCGCTCATGATATAGCTGACACTCTTTTTTATATTTGATGTTTTATTAATTATTTTGTTCTTTCTAATTCATCTAAGAATTTTTCTTTTTTAACTTTGATGAAAGTACCTTTCATACCTAGTGAACGTGATTCAATGACACCAGCACTTTCTAATTTACGTAATGCATTTACAATAACAGATCTAGTAATACCAACACGGTCAGCCACTTTAGAAGCGATAAGTAAACCTTCATTTCCACCTAACTCTTCAAAGATATGTTCAATCGCTTCTTTTTCAGAATAAGATAGTGAATTGATAGCCATTGTGATTGCAGCTTTATCACGAGCCTCTTTTTCAACTTCGTTATGTTTCTCACGTAAGATTTCCATACCAATTACAGTTGCAGCGTATTCACCTAAAACTAGGTCGTTCTCATTAAAGTCATCTTGAACTCGACCTAAAACGAGTGTACCAAGTCGTTCTCCTCCACCTAATATAGGGAAAATAGTTGTTCTACTGTTTACAAAAACGTCTTTGTTTTCAGGAGGGAACACTGTTAAAACATTATCAATGTCAATGTTAGATTGTGTTTGTTTAACATCCATAAGTTTTTCAGTATACTCACTAGGAATATGTCTTTCCTCTAACATATTGATAATTCGCTCACTCTTCAATAACTCGTTAAGACTCGACCCTAAAATTTTACCTCTTCTTGATACGATAAATACGTTTGTGACTGTAACGCTACTGATCGTTTGTGCAACATCTTTAAAGTCTACTGCAATGCCTTTATGTTTTTGTAATAACGTGTTTAATTCTCTAGTTTTAGATAATAAGCTCATAATTTTTCTCCTTCTATTTATATTATAAAATAAATGCACTTAAATCCTTATTCGTTGAGATAGTTTTTAGTTTATCATCAACATATTGTGGTGTTATGTCTACAACAGCATGTGGCATATTTGGTGCTTCGAATGATAAATCTTCAAGCATCTTTTCTAAAATTGTGTGTAATCTACGAGCACCAATATTATCAGTGTCTTGGTTGACTTGGTAAGCAATTTCAGCTAAACGTTTGACCGCTTCTTCAGTGAAGTTTACAGTCACTTCTTCAGTTTGAAGCAACGCTTCGTATTGCTTAATTAATGATAACTTAGGCTCTGTAAGAATTCTGACAAAGTCGTCAACAGAAAGACTTTCAAGTTCTACTCTGATTGGGAAACGACCTTGTAATTCTGGAATCAAATCACTAGGTTTTGAAACGTGAAACGCACCAGCACCAATAAATAGCATGTGTTCAGTATTTACAGTACCATACTTGGTTTGAATCATGCTACCTTCAAGGATTGGTAAAATATCTCTTTGAACACCTTGGCGTGAAACATCTTGACCACTATTTTGATTATTTGTTGCTACTTTATCAATTTCATCTATAAAGATAATACCCATTTGTTCTGCAAGCTCTAGAGCCTCTTGGTTTGCTGTTTCTTGATCTATAAGTTCATCAGCATAATCATCAGCAAGTATTTTTCTTGCTGTTTCAACAGATACCTCTCGTTCAACTTTCTTTTTAGGCATCAATTGGTTCATCATGTCTTGCATTTGTTGATTTTGATTCGTTCCTAGCATGCCCATAGCTGCTGGATCTTGTTCTACTTTTATTCTTACTTTTTCTTGTTCAAGTTTACCTTCTTCTAATTGCTTCTTAATTTCTGAACGCTTAGTTTTTATTTCTTCAGTAGGTGGCTCTTCCTCTTCTTCATTATTTTGACCAAAGTTAGGAATTGCACCTCCGAAAAGATTTTCAAGAGGATTATTTCCTTGAGAAGCCTTCTTCTTCATACTTGGAACTAACAATTTAACAAGCTTATCATTCGCTTTAGCAATCGCTTCATCTTTGACGAGTGCTTTCTTCTCTTCTTTCACTAAACGAACAGCTACATCAACTAAGTCTCTTACCATACTTTCAACGTCTCGACCTACATAACCTACTTCAGTAAATTTAGTAGCCTCAACTTTAATGAAAGGTGCACCAACTATTTTAGCCATTCTTCTAGCTATTTCAGTTTTACCTACCCCAGTTGGTCCAATCATTAAAATATTTTTAGGTGCGATTTCTTGTTTAGCTTCTTCATCTAATAAACTTCTTCTATAGCGATTTCTTAATGCAATCGCTACTTTACGTTTTGCGTCATCTTGTCCAACAATGTATTCATTTAATTTAGATACGATATCTTTTGGAGTCAATTTAATTCCATTTGTATCCATATATAACATTCCTCCATCTTGTTACTTTGTAACTAAGATTCATTTCCTAATTCTTAAAAATAAAATCACATTATGCAATTCAACTACAATGTTTCAACGATAATATTATCATTAGTAAATACGCAGATGTCTGCAGCAACTTTCAAGCTCTCATAAGCCATTTCTTTAGCAGAAAGTTGTGAAGCATGTCTTTTAAGCGCTCGACCAGCACTTAAAGCATAATTGCCTCCAGACCCAATAGCGATAAGATCATCATCTGGCGCAATAACTTCGCCTGTACCACTTACAACAAGAATTGCATCTTTATTCATAACAATAAGCATTGCTTCTAATTGTCTTAACTGCTTATCTCCACGCCATTCTTGTGCTAATTCAACTGCCGCACGTTCTAAATTACCGCTAAATTGTTGTAGTTTTGTTTCAAACTTTTCGAAAAGCGTGAATGCATCAGCAACACTACCAGCAAATCCTGCTAACACTTTCCCTTCATATAAACGTCTAACTTTTCTAGCAGTTTGTTTCATAATAACTTGTTGTCCAAGAGTAACCTGGCCATCACCTGCCATTGCAGCTTCTCCATTATGACGTACAGCGTAAATAGTTGTTGCATGTAAAGTATTACTCATAACTTACTCTCCTTTTTTTGCTCGAGGATGTGCATTTAAATAAACCTTGCGAAGTTGTTGATTTGAAACATGAGTATAGCGGCCTGTCGTTGATAAATTAACATGACCTAAAAGAGATTGAACTGTCCTCAAATCAGCACCTTGATTTAATAAATGCGTTGCAAACGTATGTCTGAGTTTATGGGGGTGTATATCTGTGACACCAGCAGTGCGTTTAACTACATCATTGAGAACATACCTCACACCACGTTCAGTAATAGGCGCACCATTCATATTAACTATAAGATATTCATGGTCATTAGTTTTTCTAGGTTGAAATTCGTCTAAATATCTTTCAATACTCTGCTTACAAAATTCACCAAAGGGAATGAAACGTTCTTTATTTCCTTTACCTAAAACTTTCACTCCAGGTAAATTCATATCTATATCTTTAATTTTGATATTAACTAATTCAGACACACGTATTCCTGTTGCATATAATAATTCAATAATAACCCTATCTCGTATGCCCTTTTTACTATCTTGCTCCACAGTTTGAAATAAAGCTTCCATTTCTTCTTCATAGAAGAATTGAGGAAGGTACTGTTCTTTCTTAGGGTGTACAAGTTGAACAAAGGGGTTAACTATTGATTCATCTTGAGTCATCCAATATTCATAAAAAGTACGTAAAGTAGAAATTTTTCTCGATACTGTCGTTCTTTTTAAATTATGTGAATATAAAAATGATAAATAATTTCGAGCATCTTTATATTCAAATGTAGCTAAATCTAAATGTTCACTAACTAAAAAGTCATTAAATTGAATCAAATCATCATGATAGGATTTCAAAGTATATTCTGAAAAATTTCTTTCTACCTTCAACATGTATAAAAATGTTTTTTGGATTTCATTCAATATAATTCCCCTCCATCATATTGCATTGTAGCATATGAATGATAGGGCATACAGTAATTTGGTAATCAATTCAAAATCTTTAGAGAATTAATGTCAAAAAGAATTTATAAAACCTTGAATTATTAAACCTATAATGCAAGATTTAAATATTACCTATTCACCACAAAACAATCGAATCATTCCATAAAAAAACTAGGTAGTAATTATTTTACTACCCAGTTGAACTATTATGCTCATCAAAGTGTTTGTTTATAATTATCTAGATATTCGAGCGCTCTATTTGCTTGAGCTTCATATCTTTCTTTTTTATCTTTAATTCGCTTTTCTAATGATGGTAATAAGCCGAAATTAGCATTCATAGGTTGGAAGTTTTTCTCATTTTTAGCATGAGAAATATAATAGGCCATACTTCCTATCATCGTCTCTCTAGGGAAAATAACTTCTCCTTTACCAGCAAGTTTATGAGCGAGATTAATTCCCGCAACCAAACCGCTTGCCGCACTTTCTACATAACCTTCTACACCAGTCATTTGACCTGCAAAATAAAGATGCTCATGACCCTCAAGCTCGTATTTTTCATTTAAAACGTCAGGAGAGTTGATAAATGTATTACGGTGCATCACACCATATCTCACGATATCCACATTCTCTAATCCAGGAATAAGACGTATAACTTCTTTTTGCGCGCCCCATTTTAAATGTGTTTGGAACCCTACGATATTGTAAAGTGTTCCTGCTGCATCATCTTGTCTCAATTGTACAACTGCATATGGACGTTCACCTGTTTTAGGGTCCTCAAGTCCTACAGGTTTCATTGGACCAAATAGTAAAGTTTTACGACCTCTTTCAGCCATTACTTCAAAAGGCATACATCCTTCGAAATATTTTTCTTTTTCAAATTCATTGACGGGTGCTACTTCAGCTTCTAATACAGCATCATAAAATCTATTAAATTCTTCTTCTGTCATAGGACAATTAAGATAAGCAGCTTCACCTTTGTCATAACGAGATTTTAAGTAAACTTTGTTCATGTCTATTGTATCTTTTTCTACAATCGGTGCCGCTGCATCATAAAAGTAAAGTTGATCTTTACCTGTAATATCAACTATTTCTTGAGCTAAGTGTTCTGTCGTTAGTGGACCTGTAGCTATAATTGTGTATCCTTCAGGAATATGATTAACTTCCTCATTTAATACTGTTATATTGGGATGATTACGAAGCGTATCAGTGATATAACCAGCAAAATCGTGTCTATCTACAGCTAGAGCTCCTCCAGCTGGGACACGTGCTTTATCAGCTGCTTGAATAATTAGAGAGTCCAGACGTCTCATTTCTTCTTTAAGCACACCAACTGCATTTGTCAGAGAATTACCTCTTAGTGAATTAGAACATACAAGTTCAGCAAATTTATCAGTGTGATGAGCTGGAGTTTGTTTCACTGGTCTCATTTCAATTAAATTAACTTTTACACCACGCTGAGCTAACTGATATGCCGCTTCAGAACCTGCCAATCCAGCTCCAACGACATTAACTGTTTGAGTCATCATTTTCCTCCTAATTTAATCTATTTTTGAACTTCTTCCTTGTAATCACAGTTAGAACAAACGACCTGGCTACTTCTACCTTTTTTCTTATCTACTAAGTAGTGGTTACATTTAGGACATTCTCTTCCTACTGGTTTATCCCAAGAAATGAAGTCACAATCAGGGTATTGAGAGCATCCGTAAAATATTCTATTCTTCTTGGATTTCCGTTCAACTACTTCACCCTCATTACATTTAGGACATGTTACTCCGATAGATTTAACAATAGCTTTAGTATTTCGACAATCAGGGAAATTAGAACAAGCCATAAACTTACCATATCTTCCCATTTTAATCACCATAGGTGAACCACAGACTTCACAATCTTCTCCAGCTGGTTCGTCTTTAATCTCTATTTTTTCCATTTCCTCTTCAGCACGTTCAACATCTTGCTTGAAACTATTATAAAAATCACCAACTACTTTACGCCAATTCGTATCTCCCTCAGCTATTTTATCTAATAAAGTTTCCATGTTAACAGTAAACTCTACATCAATAATTTCTGGGAAGTACTCTTGGACTTGTTCATAAACAATTTCGCCAAGTTCTGTTGGTACGAATCGTTTACTTTCTAATTTAACGTAGTTACGCTTTTGAATAGTATCTATAGTCGGAGCATAAGTTGAAGGTCTTCCTATTTTAAGTTCCTCTAGTGTCTTAACTAAACGTGCTTCTGTATAACGTGGAGGCGGTTGAGTAAAGTGTTGTGCAGGTTCAATTTGAGTTGCTGTAACTTTATCGCCTTCCTCTAATTTAGGAAGTTTATTTTCTTTATCATTTTCTTTATCATCTTTAGCTTCAACATATAGTGTCATGAAACCTTTGAATTTTATAGTCTGACCATTTGCTCTAAATTTAATATCATTTTGAGTAACATCGAGTGCAATAGTATCCAAAATTGCTGGAGCCATTTGGCTTGCCACAAAACGTTCCCAAATTAATTTATACAGACGATGTTGATCTCTAGTTAAATAAGGTTTCATTTCATCTGGAGTTCTTAAAGTACTTGTAGGTCTAATCGCTTCATGGGCATCTTGGTCACCTTGTTTACCGGTTGCCTTACGTTTAGACACATATTCTTTACCATATTTATCAGTAATATAGTTATGAGCTTCTGACTTTGCAGAGTCTGATATACGTGTAGAATCTGTACGCATGTAAGTAATCAAACCGATAGTACCTTGACGTTTTAAATCAATACCTTCATATAGTTGCTGCGCTAACATCATAGTTTTACGAGCTTTGAAGTTTAACTTACGTGCAGCTTCTTGTTGAAGGGTTGAAGTAGTAAATGGGTTAGCTGGATTACGTGTTTTTTCTTTCTTATTTACATTCGTAATTTCAAATTGATCTCCATCAAGAGCTGTTGTAATTTTCTCAACGTCTTCTTTTGTATTTAATTTGTAAGGTTTATTTTTATAATGGAGGAACTTAGCATTAAATTTAGACTTTTTATATCTAAATTCCCCTTCAATAGTCCAATATTCTTCTGGTTTGAAATTACGTATTTCATTTTCTCGGTCGATAACTAAACGAAGAGCTACTGACTGAACACGTCCTGCAGATAAACCTTTTTTAACTTTCTTCCATAATACAGGAGAGATATTATAACCCACGAGTCTATCCAGAATACGACGTGCTTGCTGAGCATCAACTAAATCCATTTCAATACCTCTAGGGTGTTTGAAACTATCTTTTACCGCATCTTTTGTAATTTCATTGAATACTACTCTGTTTTCTTTTGAGTCTTCTAGTTCTAAAATTTTTGATAAATGCCAGGCAATCGCTTCACCTTCACGGTCGGGGTCACTAGCGAGAAAAACTTTTTTAGCTTTTTTAGCATATTTCTTTAAATCTTTAACAACCGGACCTTTACCGCGAATTGTAATATATTTTGGTTCATAGTTATCTTCAGTATCGACACCCATTTGACTTCTAGGCAAGTCACGTACGTGTCCCATTGAAGCGATAACTTTGTATCTTTTTCCTAAATATTTTTCAATGGTTTTAGCTTTTGCAGGCGACTCAACTATGACTAAATTATCTGCCAAAGTGATTTCCCCCTTGCAAATTGAATTACTAAAGATAAATGATAAACGCTTAATTTTATGTTTGTCAACGTTTTAATTTTTAAATTCACATTTTGTTACAAATATTATTAATTTTGTCACATAAAACTTTAACTAATTTAATACATGTCATTCACTATAAATAGAGGTATATTCAAAAGTATTTTAGAAAATGTAGTCTGAAAGAATACTACTTTCATCTAAAACGACTTGTGCCCCCTCTTGAAGTCTAAGTAAATTACTTTTGGTCATAGGATTAAACATTGATCCTGGTAAAACATATACATTCCGGTTTTGTTCTAAAGCGCAGTCTACTGTTATTTGACTACCGCTTATTTTCTCTGCTTCTGTAATTAATAGACCCCGAGCGAGTCCACTAATCAATCTATTTCTTTCAGGAAATTTATATCTGGTTATGGGAGAATGAGGTGGATACTCACTTATAACTAGTCCTTTTCGTTCGATATTCTCTCTTGTCTTTAAAGATGATTTAGGATAATGATATGAATGGCCGAAGCCAAGAACACCTATTGTTGGAAGTTTATTTTTTAGTGCGACTTGTGAGCTATACTATCTGCACCATATGCTAATCCGGAAATAATCGTCATTTTCAGTGATTTAAATGATGGGAAAAGGTATTCCAAAGCTTGAGTTGTATATAAAGTTGACTTTCTTGAGTCTATAACAGCTAAAGTATGAGGACAATTAAATAGTTGTTTATTTCCTTTATAAAAAATTACATATGGGAAATCATAAATTTCTTTAAGTAATTGAGGATAATGTTTGTCAAAGTAAGTTAAATATTTGAGGTTCATTTTAGTCATTTCTTGAAATATAACTTCTGTATTAAGTGATTTAAATAAGCTCAATTTTCTCCTGACTGTGGATGAGGTTTGTCTTTTAGCCCAATCCTCAATCATCTCATTTTGAATTAGTGCATTTTCTGAAATAACTTCTGGATATTCTTTAATAAATTGATGAACTTGCGTTGTGGCGAAATTAGCCCAATAGAGCTTCAATAAAGTGTGTTGAATCACTATGCATTACTCCTTTAGAAGTATTATAGCTCAATTTAACCCAGTTGGTTATTACTATTCAAAGACATATAAGTGTTAAATTTAATGTGATTGTAAGGAGTAATTTTCCAAACTCATTTTTCATTAAACGGTGACGAGTTTCTACTATTATATATATCACTTCCACTAAGACTATAAAAAACTCGAACCTAATTAAAGGTTCGAGTCTAATAAAAATCTATCAATTATTTATCAACTGTTAATAATTCATCATAGATTCCAGCTTTTTTAGCTGCTTCGATTAAAGTTGTACCAATTTCTGATGGTGTATCTGCAGTTTCAACACCACAATCATTTAATGTTTTGATTTTTTCATCTGCAGTACCTTTACCACCAGAGATAATTGCACCAGCGTGTCCCATACGTTTTCCTGGAGGTGCAGTTTGACCACCAATAAATCCTACTACTGGTTTATTCATATTATCTTTAATCCATTGTGCAGCTTCTTCTTCAGCAGTACCACCGATTTCACCAATCATTACTACTGCTTTAGTTTCAGGATCTTCATTAAATTCTTTTAATACATCAATGAAGTTTGTACCATTAACTGGGTCACCACCGATACCAACAGCCGTTGTTTGACCGATGCCTTCTTCAGTTAATTGATGTACGGCTTCATAAGTTAAAGTACCTGAACGAGATACAACACCTACGTGACCTTTTTTATGAATGTAACCAGGCATAATTCCGATTTTACACTCATCTGCCGTAATAACACCTGGGCAGTTTGGTCCTACTAAACGTGTCTTACGTCCTTGTAAATAACGTTTAACTTTAACCATATCCACAACTGGAATATGTTCAGTAATACAGATAACCATATCTAATTCAGCTTCAGCTGCTTCTAAAATTGAATCTGCAGCAAATGGTGCTGGAACGTATACAACTGATACGTTAGCGCCAGTTTCATTTTTAGCTTCTTCAACTGTATTATAAACAGGAACACCTTCTACAACTTGTCCACCTTTACCTGGTGTTACCCCTGCGACAATTTGTGTTCCATAATCAAGCATTTGTTTTGTATGGAAAAGGGCAGTAGACCCTGTGATACCTTGTACCATTACTTTCGTATTTTTATCAATAAATACACTCATCTTAGTGCTCCCATCCTTTCCTTACGCTTCTTTAACAAGTTTAACGATTTTTTGTGCACCTTCAGCCATAGTAGCTGCTGGTTCAATTGCTAAACCTGAGTCGTTTAAAATTTCTTTACCGCGCTCAACATTTGTACCTTCTAAACGTACTACTAATGGTAAAGTTAATTCTACTTCTTTAACTGCTGCTACGATACCTTCTGCGATAACGTCACATTTCATAATTCCACCAAAGATATTTACAAAGATACCTCTAACATTGTCATCACCTAAAATGATTTTGAAAGCTTCAGTAACTTTTTCTTTAGTAGCACCGCCACCAACATCTAAGAAGTTAGCTGGATTTCCACCAAAATGATTAATAGTATCCATTGTTGCCATAGCTAAACCTGCACCGTTAACCATACAACCGATATCACCGTCTAAAGCGATATATGATAAGTCATATTTAGATGCTTCGATTTCTTTAGGATCTTCTTCTTCTAAATCACGTAATTCAACGATATCTTTATGTCTAAATAATGCATTATCGTCGAAGTTTAATTTAGCGTCTAGAGCTAATACTTGTCCATCACCAGTAGTTACTAGTGGATTAATTTCTACGATAGAGCAATCTTTTTCAATGAACACGTTATAAAGTGCTAATAAGAATTTAGTTGCTTTACCAATAGATTCTTTAGGAATATTAATGTTGAAAGCAATACGACGTGCTTGATAAGGAGATAAACCTACAACTGGGTCGATTGTTTCTTTAAAGATTTTCTCAGGTGTCTTAGCTGCCACTTCTTCAATCTCAGTACCACCCTCTTCAGACGCCATTAAAGTAACTTTGTCTGTTGCACGGTCAATTACGAAACCAACATAATATTCTTTCTGAATATCGCAACCTTGTTCGATATATAAGCGTTTAACTTCTTTACCTTCAGGTCCTGTTTGGTGAGTAACTAATTGTTTCCCTAATAATTCATTAGCGTAAGTTTCAACTTCAGAAAGTGATTTAGCAATTTTTACACCGCCTGCTTTACCTCTACCCCCAGCGTGTATTTGTGCTTTAACCACATATACATCTGAATCTAATTCTTTCGCTTTTTCCACCGCTTCTTCAGCAGTGAATGCTACTCGTCCTTCTGGAACGGCTACGCCCATAGAACGAAATATTTCTTTACCTTGATACTCGTGGATATTCATCTTCCATCCTCCTGTTTCTTAGGTTAAGTTCCCTTTTAATTATAAAAAATGAAAGCGCTATTGTAAACTGAAAGACCATATTTTTTGCAATTAAATTAAAATTCAAATTATTTTAACATCGACTTGATAGGTTCAAAGGATTTGCGATGTTCATTTATTACACCAAATGTGTCAATTGCCTCTAAATGCTGTTTAGTACCATATCCAACATTTTTTTCAAATCCGTAATTAGGATAATCATTAGCTAGTTCTTTCATATAATTATCACGATATTCTTTCGCCATAATACTAGCTGCAGCAATTGAAACACTTTTAGCATCTCCTTTTATAATTGATGTTTGAGGAATATCATTATCAAGTTTCATTGCATCAATAAGTAAATGTGTAGGTTGAATACTTAATTGATTAATCGCTCTTTGCATGGCTACCTGTGTAGCTTTATAAATATTCAAGTCATCAATTTCTTGTGGAGTTGCAATTCCATAAGCGTAACTCGTAACATTATTTTTCAATTCTTCATTTAAAATTAAGCGCTGTTTAGCTGGTACCTTTTTAGAGTCATTTAACCCAAGATAATGATGGCCTTTATTTAATATGACTGCACAAGCAACAACAGGACCAGCGAGTGGTCCTCGTCCTACCTCATCGATTCCACATATTAGTGCCTCATTATCATGATTCAATATTTCATTTTCATAGTGATTCATACTAATATAATTGTTTTCTAGTTCTTGTTGTTTGATTAAATACTTTTTACGTGATTCTATAGCTTTTTGAACTCCTTTTCGGGTATCTTCATTAGCTACATGCGCTTCAAGTTCTTCTATAGATTGAATTAATGCAAGTTGATCACGTATTTCTTTAATTGTTGATGTCATTTATAAGTCACTCTTCATTTCTTTTAAAATATCAAAACAATATGTACCTATCTTAGCATTTCTCATATCATTAATGATTAATTCAATGACTGATTCATAATCTACTTCATTACCTTTTTGAAGAAGGCCTCTCCTACGACCAATCGCATCAAACCACTCTAAAATTTCTGCATCTTTGTCTACATCTATATTGTAATGTTGTCTGAGACCTTCTAAATCATGTTCAATCATGAAGTTTAAGCCATAAATTGCTACTTCATCTAAATGAACGATGCTATCCTTGATTGCACCAGTCAAACTTAATTTCTTACCGACTTCCTCGTCCTCAAATTTAGGCCATAATATTCCTGGTGTATCTAACAATTGAAGTGATTTCCCAACTTTAATCCACTGTTGTTGTTTAGTAACACCTGGTTTATTACCTGTTTCTGCAATACTACGTTTCGCCAATTTATTAATTAAAGTTGATTTCCCGACATTTGGAATACCAACAATCATTGCACGTATCGCTCTCGGTTTAAGCCCTTTCTCCTTTTCACGTTCAAATTTTTCTTTCGTAGCTTTTATTGCTTCAGCCTCTACATTTTTTAAATTTTTACCATGTTTAGCATCAACTGCTACCGGAAAGAACCCTTGTTCCTTAAAGAATCCTTCCCACTTTTCTAATTCTTTTAAGTTAGTCATGTCTTTTTTATTTAAAATAACCACTCGCGGTTTTTGTTTAATAACTTCATCGATCATAGGATTTCTAGAACTATATGGTATACGAGCATCAACTAACTCAAATACTACATCAACCTTTTTGAGTTGCTCACTCACTTCTCTTTTAGCTTTCGCCATATGTCCTGGATACCATTGTATCGCCATTAATATCACCTTACTTTCATGTTCAATTTATAATAATCGTATAATTAATTCGACTTACTAATTATACTTTAATTCTGTTTATACAACCACTTTAAGTGTAACATGCTTATCTTTTATTTTTAAAAATGAATAACAACATTAAATAACTCAAAATTTAAGTTTGTGTAAACATCACATATCTTAAACAAAATCACTTTCATTCATTGACGCTATCGCCTACAATTTAAATAACTAATAAGAGAATTAGATAACAAGCATCAAGTTATTTAGGAGTAATTAATGAAAAGAGTTTTAAGTTATACCGTATTATTTATAGTGCTATCACTTATTGGACATAGTTATGTCGTATATCGTTTTTATCACGATGGTATTTTATCAACTGGTCCAAATGATGGCATGGAACAAATGGTTCCAATACAAATGTATCTTTACAATCAGTGGCATCAAGGGAATCTATTTTATGCGTCTAACTTTGGCTTAGGTGGGGATTTCTTCACTGATTTAAGTTATTATTTTTCAACAAATTTATTATTTATCATTAATGTTCTAATTATTTCGTTTGTAAAATTATTCATATCTTTAGATACACATCAAGTGATGTTTTGGATGAATAACGCTTTAATCGTCTCAATTTTTAAGGGGACGATTGCGCTTTATTGTACATTTTTATATGCTCAATACATTTTTAAAAATAAAATTTTGAGTATATTTACCGCATTTTTATTTGTAATCTCACCACTCTATTTCAGATTTACAGCTTATTGGCCATTTTTCAGTGATGTGTTTATTTGGTTACCTTTACTTTTATTGGCCATGGAAAAGTCAATTCAACAACGTAAAAGTGGTCTGTTAATCTTAACTATTACATTAGTATTAATAAATAATTTCTATTTTGCTTACTATTTTTTAATTATTGCTAGTGTTTATGGCTTAATTAGAATCATGTTTAGGCATCCTGATGATGATTCAACACGAATAAGAACCTTGTGCACTTTACTTATCCCAGCAGTATTAGCTTTAGGAAATAGCTTATTTATTTTCTTTCACGGCGTAGAAAGTTTCGTAAACAATAGACGGGTATCATTCTCTGGAAATGTTCCAACTTTTGAGCATCTGAATATTAATACAAACATATTTTTCGATAACTATCTTATCGTCATTTTATTTTTAACAATTCAAAGTATATTAACCTTTAAATTATATAGACACTACTATTATCGATTATTTGCACTGATGACCGTAGTACTCATCATATTTACTTTTATACCACTTATAGATCAAATTTTTAATGGATTTTCAGCACCTCAGAAGCGTTGGCATTTTATTTTAGCCTTTTCATCATCTTTATTAATCGGACTATATGTAAAGTACTTTAGAACGGTGAGTGTTAAATCATATATCACTACAAGTTTGATCGCCCAACTCATTATTTATATTAGCGCCTATTGTTATCATAAATTTTTACCATGGTTAATACTTGTACCGGTAGTTTCAATTATTGGATTATTAATTTTATTTTTAAAAGAGAGAAAGATTCGCATACAACTTACATATATTTATATTATTTCAATTGTTGCCTTAAGTATGATGGTGAGTTTTGTTTTTATAAAAAATCAAATTTACTTCCAAGACCATCAAGATCGAGCGAATACATTTTATGCGAATTCTAGTCTATATAGCTCTGATTTACAAAGAGCATTAGTTAAAGAAATGAAGAGTAGTAAGAAGGATGACCAGCGTATTGATTGGCGGGTTAATGAACAGGACAATACACCGATGTATCAAAACTTTAAAGGTTTGAGTCTTTATTCTAGTATCTTTCATCACAATATCTTGGATTTCTATTATGATGCTTTAAAAATTAATTTAGCAGAGGAATCACTTAGTCGTTATCAATCGACCAATGCTAGACAAAATATCGATAGTTTATTCTCAATTAAATATGTAATGTTAAAAAAATATCAAAATAATATACCTACTTACTTCAAAAAAGTGAAATCGAGCGGCCAATATGACATATATGAAAATCAGCTTAATTTACCTAGCGTTAAAGTGACTAATAACCTATATAATAGTCAAAGCTTAAAAACACCGATAGACCGTGAACATGCAATGCTTAAAGGAGCGATTGTAGATTCAAATGGCAAAGATTTCAATTCTCAAAGTAAGAATTTACTAAAACATGCACGTATAACAACTAAGAATATTAAAAGTAAAGGAAATAATCAGTTAGAAGTTAAAAATAATATAGGAACTGTTAACATTCATATACCTAAAAAAATCCGTAAGCAATATCAGGACTTTTATATAACTTTATATATTAAACGAGGTAATCCAGACAGTAATTACACTGTAAATGTTAATAATTACTTTAATAACCGTCTTTATAATAATTCAGTCTACAAAACGAGGATAAACACACAACTTTATCGGACCCAACCTGATAAAAATGGCAATATTTCTATTAAATTATCTCCAAATGGCGGTTTCAAATTTAAGTTACTCAATCTCAGTGGAGAAAATTATAAGACACTCAAAACTGCACATCATAATGCAAACTTTAATATGGATTACAATGATATTAAAAATGGTGTGAAAGTGAATCTCGGTCAACACTCTAAAGGTTTAGCTACCATAAATATTCCTTATCGAGCTGGTATGCGTGCTTATATTGACGGCCGTCAAGTTAACATTCATAAAGTAAATTATATGATGACTGGTGTTCCAGTAAACAAGAATGATCAAACTATAATTATTAAATATCAGCCCCCTTATTGGAAAACAATGATATTTATTTCATTTATAAGTATTATTTTTAGTATGATATATATAAGATATACGAATTCAATAAAAAGAAAGATGAGGATTCACCGTGATTAAAAAGTTTTGGCAAACACCTAAAAGGCGATTTCTATCTATCCTAATATTAAGCTGTATCCTTTCATTAATACTCTACTTTCCATTTATCTATCAATACATGACAAAAGGCGACGTTTTCAGTGGAAGTGGTGATGGTTTTAGGCAAATGATGCCTTTCCAAATGTATCTGTATGAACATTTTGCTTCTTTTAAAGGGTTCTATGATGCCTCTTTTGGTTTGGGTGGAGATTATGTGAAATCATTAGCATATTACTACTCAATGTCACCACTTATGTGGATCAATTTTGCATGTATTTGGGGACTTGAACATACTATTCATATTAATCCACATGACATTAGCTTTTGGCCAACTAATCAACTTGTTATGGCATATGTGCGAACTGTAATTACTTTGATTTTTACTTTTTATTTGTTTATGTATTTGAAATTCAAACCCGCACCTATGTTTATTGCAACTATTTTGTATGGCATGTCTACCGTTATGACATATTATAATTTTACTTGGTCATTTTATGGTAACTTACTTATCATGCTACCTATGTCAATTTGGGCTATGGAAAGATTTTTTAGAGAGCGCAAGTTAGGATGGTTTATCTTTGCAATTACATTTACACTATTCACTAATTTCTATTTTAGTTATTATGAAGCGGTTGTATTAGGATTTTATTTAATATATCGCCTCATTGCAGTACATCCGCAAGATATTGTTAATCGTTGGCAAAAATTTTACATATTAGTTATCGCTACTTTATTAAGTGTTTTATCAAGTTTATTTGGTCTTTATACTGGTGTTTCTTCATTTTTAAATAATGATAGATCACAGAATCCTAAATTTGGAATTACCTTTTTAACCAATTTATTTGAAAAAAATTATAATATATTTACTGATGGTTTTTATATAACAATTTCTATTATTGTAATTATTGCGTTATTTTCATTCAAGCTATATCAAAATTATTATTATAAGTTATTCGCCGTTGCAACTTGGTTACTACTCATTGGTTCTTTATCACAATGGTTTGATAGTTCATTCAATGGGTTCTCATTACCTCAAAGACGTTGGGTTTACTTTTTAGCATTATCATCAGGCGCTTTAATTGCACTTTTCATACAACATTTAAGCGAATTATCTCTAAAGAATTATTTAATTATAGCTATACCTATATTTTTATATAGCTGTTTTTACATCACTTACACTGATCGCTCTGTAAATTGGATGTATATTGCAATTATAATAATGATAGTTATTGGCTTATTATTATACAGAAAATCACTTTTAAAAAGAAAATGGATAGCAATCGGGCTAGTTATTCTATTTTTAGTTGAACAAGTTATTATGGTAAATGATTCAAAAAAAATAACTATTGAACCATACCAAACTACGATGGACACTATTAACGATTCAAGTTATAGAAGTAAAGTATTAAACAATAAAATTAATCAAATGACTAGTGATAAACTAGATCCTTTGAAAAGATTAGATTATTTTTCATTTTACGCACTTAACTCACCATTTATATATCACTACAATGGTACATCTTTATATTCAAGCATTTTCAACGGTCAAATTTTAAAATACTATGATAAAACAATGCAAATCAACATGCCTGTAGATAAAAATAGTACATATCGCTATTTAGGTAATCGAGCGAATTTGATGGCTTTATGGAATGTACAAGATAGATTAAGACATCCCAATGACTTAAACATGCCTTATGGATTTAAAAAGAAAAATCTTATCAAAGATGGGAAAGATCAATGGATCCACTCAAAGAATACGATTTCTTATCCAAGCGCACACATTACGCATAAAGTCTATGATTCTAATAACTTAAAATCACCTCTAGATAGAGAACAAGCGATGCTTCAAGGTGTGGTATTCGATAATAATACGAAAAGTGTTAACACTACGTTTAGCCCTAATAAAAATCTATTAAATGATGCTCAACTACAATTAAAAGATTCACAATGGAAAAAGAAAAATCAGCTAAAGGTAGATAAAAATAATGGAGGCGTTCAACTCACATTACCTCATTCTTTAACTAAAAAGTATAAAGACATGTATCTCGAAATGGATGTTGAACTGCTCACTCCTGATAAGGAACATAGTATTGGCGTAAATGAATATAGTCAAAATCGAAATGCGTTGTCATATAAATATCGACGTGTGGTATCACCTGTGACAATGCGTGTGAAAGCTTCAGACAAACTTAATATTCATATGTCTGAAGGTACGTATAGATTTAAGATTAAAGGAATTTATGGGGAAAATTATCACACACTTAAAAAAGCTTCTAAACAATTACATTCAGTAAAAGTAAAAAAAGAGAGAAATGGTTATACGATTACTAAAAATAAAAACGATAACGGATATATTGTGTTACCTATAGCTTATGAAAATGGCATGCAAGCTAGAGCCAACGGTAAGCCTTTAGATGTAAAAAAAGGTAACGGAATTATGACTACAATTCCAGCTAAAGCTGGACAAACAACGATTAGATTGACTTACACACCGCCACATTTTTATTGGTTAATTATTTTAAGTATCATTGGAGTCATTTTAAGTATCATGTTTACTAAAAAAGTAAGAAAAAATAAAGTTTAATCATTTTGATTTGCACTGCGTTAACTTATGTATTGAACCCTAAAAGTTCTACGTTAGTTCAGTATGTTATTTTAAAGATTTGTTTCCAATGTTGTTTAGGAGACAAGTCTTTAAATTTTGATTTAATTCTAGTATTATTATAAAAATTATATAGCCAGTTACCTTTTTTAGACATACTTTGAAATATGTGATTCTCTTTGAACATATATACTTCTTTCTAGGTCATGCTACACATAGTCAAAGCGAACTCTCAGGCGATAAATAACGCTTGGACATTAATTTATAATATTATTTAAAACAATAGTCAAAAACTAATATAGGACCTTTAAGAACTTAACTCAGACATATAGGCAATAATACAAAACCTAACTATACAATATGATAAAAGTAAAATGTATCACAAAATATCAAGATTGGAGTTTTGGTTTTGTTTGTAAAAATGAATAAACTATTGTCAAGATTTGTAATCTCTTTGCTGTCGTTTGTATTAGCATTAACTGTAGTTTCTCCATTTTCTTCTAAAGCTGAGGAAGGGCATAAATTTAATCAAAAAGAAGTCGATGAATTAGCACAAGCATTACAGGTTACGTTTGAACAGTCTTCAATAAAGTCAGAAGGTAAAATTATAGGATATCAAAAATCTACCATTGTAAATAATTTGCAAAATAACAAATATTAATCAGAAATAATAAATGGGTTAAGTAAAAAAGGACTACTTTTGTCAGATCAAGATGCAAATCAATATAAACATAGCGGAACAGCATCAAGAGCCTCCGGTAATTATGGAGATGATGCGCCAAATGCAAGTCCAGCAGAACAAAAACATGCGAAGAAATGGCTGAAAGTACGTAATGGTTGCCTTTACAATAAAATTCCTGAAATATTAGGTGTGTCTGCTACGGGTACTTTAATTGACGCAATGACTACAGGAAGTTGGCAAAAAGCAGCTAAAATAATATTGAAATTAGGCGGTAAAGGTACTGTAGTTGGATTAGCAGCTAGTTTGACATGGACTTATGGTGAATGTAGTAGATATGCCAATAGTAAAGTGAAATAGGATGTGGTTCTTTGAAAAAATACATATTATTCGCATTTCCATTGGCTTTTGTATGTCTGTACACAATATCTAAAGTAATTTGGAATAAAGGAATTATTGTAGACAACAATCCAATACATGCGATATATTTTTTATTATTTTACTATATTGTTGCAGGATTTATTATATTAATTCTGTTTTTAAGAGGAAAATGATTTCCTTTTAGTGAATGTTAAATTGTAATAATTAAATATAAGTTAGAATATTGCCCATCAACAGAGTTGTTGATGGGTTATTTTGTATAAATATGACATTCTTAGACATTCATTTAAATAGTCTTGAACTATTTTTAACTTGATTTTAAATTTGTAATATTTACTTATAAAATGTCCGCCCCTAATTTTAGATTTTCAGTCCAACTTTTAGGAAGCATATCATTCTTAAAGACAATGGTGTGTTTTATTTATACGATTTTGTAAGTACTTAACATTCAAATGAAACAAAAAAGCTTTCAAACACCTTTTATTAAGATGTTTGAAAGCTTTATCTTTATTACAAGTTACAAATAACTTGTGTTGAAAATGTCGAGTTTGCTGATTAACGAATTTCTTGGATTCTAGCAGCTTTACCACGTAAACTACGTAAGTAGTATAATTTAGCACGACGTACTTTACCGCGACGTTTAACTTCGATTTTTTCAATTTTTGGAGTGTGTAATGGGAATGTTCTTTCCACACCTACACCTGAAGAAATTTTACGAACTGTGAAAGTTTCAGAAATTCCTCCACCACGGCGTTTAATTACAACACCTTCGAAGACTTGGATACGTTCACGTGAACCCTCTACGATACGAACGTGTACACGTAAAGTGTCACCAGAACGGAAAGTAGGTAAGTCAGTACGTAATTGTGGTTTAGTTACTGCTTCGATTAACTTATGATTACTCATTATAAATTCTCTCCTTCAACCTATGTTCTTGCCTAGACAAAAGTATAGCAGCGGATCATAGTGATTTTTAGTGTTTTTTCACACTTAAATTATGTTAGCATAACGCTACTTGTTTTTCAATTGCTTTTTGTACGTTTCTAAAATTTCTTTATCTTTTTGACTGAGCTCATAATTTTCTAAAAGATCCGGTCGTTTTTCGTAAGTGCGAATCAATTTTTGTTCATGTCTCCATTGTTCAATGTGAGCGTGATTTCCGGATAATAAGACATCCGGCACCTTCATTTCTTTATATTCTCTTGGTCTTGTATATTGAGGAAATTCTAATAATCCATCTGAAAATGAATCATCTTGATGGGAAGCTTCATTGCCTAACACTCCAGGAATCAAGCGCACAATTGCATCAGTCATAGTCATTGCAGGTAACTCTCCACCTGTAAGCACATAATCTCCCATAGAAATTTCATCAGTAACAAGATGCTCTCTGATTCGTTCATCATAGCCCTCATAATGACCACAAATAAATACAATATGTTGCGATTTACTTAACACTTGAGCTATCTCTTGAGTAAAAGGTTTACCTTGAGGACACATTAATATCACACGCGTATCGTCATCTCTTTTTAAATCTTCCATAGCATTAAAAACAGGCTCAGGTTTTAACACCATGCCTTGCCCACCGCCAAATGGGTAATCATCCACTTGATTATGTTTGTTGATTGAATAATCTCGAAAATTTATTGTATTTACATCAATAATTTCTTTATCTTGAGCGCGTTT
Source organism: Staphylococcus sp. HMSC067F07 (assembly GCF_001837405.1). Classification (NCBI taxonomy): domain Bacteria; kingdom Bacillati; phylum Bacillota; class Bacilli; order Caryophanales; family Staphylococcaceae; genus Staphylococcus; species Staphylococcus sp. HMSC067F07. The sequence continues at coordinate 239,141 of NZ_KV832237.1, forward strand.
CAAAATCGAATGATTCAGCACACCATCAAACATTTCTGGAAATAACGTTAAATAATCAATTTTCATTAATCTAACAATCCTTCCATAGGTGTAATTTTAATTGATCTACCTTCCACATCTATATCTTTAACCACATCTTCAATGTATGGAATAAGATACTCTTTATCTCCTTTAACAACCCACACATCATTGGCACCAGTCTCAAAGATATTAATTACTCGACCGATAGGAGTATCTGTATCATCAAAAACTGTACATCCTATGATATCCGAATAATAAAACTCATGTTCATCCAACTCGATATCTTCATGATCACGTTCTTGATATAGATAATCACCTTTGAGATGTTCAATATCATTAATATTGTTTATTCCTTCAAATTTTAACATGTGAAACCCTTTATGTATGCGATAAGATGAAACAGTATATTCGATATCTTCATTATTGTGTTTAACAATTAAATTTTCACCTGGTTGAAATCGTGTTTCTGTAAAATCTGAATTCGACTTAACTTTAATTTCGCCTTTAATTCCATGTGTATTTACAATTTGTCCTACTTCTACTTCCATTCAACGCCCCTCCTAGTCTATCTATTTTTAACTTTTTTGAAAATGAATTATGTATATTTTATCACGTATGCGTGGTTATATAAAAAGTGATATAACAATCATTTCAAATTGTTTGGAAATAACGATGTAAGCATGATATATAAGAGAAACTTTAGAAAAAAGAGAATAAGTCATGCCTCTTTTAAATGTGTTTAATTCTATCCAAAAGTTAAAAAAGTCTGAGACATTAATAATGTCTCAGACTTACAACAATTTAAGCTAATTATTTAGCATTTTTTTGTTCATCAAATTTTTTCAAGATACCTTCTCTTGATAAAATGTTGTGAACTGTATCTGTTGGTTTAGCACCATCGTGTAACCATTTTAAAGCTAACTCTTCATCAATTTTAACTTCTGGTGCATTAACATTTGCTGGATTGTAAGTACCTACTTGCTCGATGATACGACCATCACGTGGTGAACGTGCATCAGCAACTACGATACGATAGAATGGGTTTCTTTTAGAACCTAAACGTGTTAAACGAATTTTAACTGCCATTTAAATTACTCTCCTTTATGTGTTTTCATTTTATTTTCTACAAGAATAAATATTAACAGTTACACAAAAGTTTGTAAAGACTTTTTTCTTTACCAAATCTAGATTTATGAAATAAATCGTAGATTTGGTTATGGGAGCGAGACAGAATTCATCATGAATTCGTCTTCTCGCCCCCGCACAATTGATTAGGGTATTATAAGCATAATTCCCAATCAATCACGGCGTATATGAGCTTTAGCTCAGGCGAACCTTTATATTTATTTAGTTAGTGGGACTTACACACTAGCTTTTAGCTAGGGTTTCCACAATTAATAAACATCGAACAATCAACAAAATTGTCCGATGTTTTAAAAATGTTTATTAAAATGGTAAATTCATACCTTTTAACATATTCTCCATTTGGCTTCGCTTACCTTTTTTACCTTTGCCGCCACCAGTAAATTGTTTCATCATTTTCTTCATATCATTGAACTGTTTCATAAGACGATTGACTTCTTGTAATGAACGACCAGAACCTTTAGCTATACGTTTCTTACGAGAAACATTTAGTGTTTCTGGGTTTGAACGTTCTTTAGGAGTCATAGACTGAATAATCGCTTTAATATGGTCAATTTGTTTGTCGCTCATATTAAGCTTATCCAATCCTTTCATTTTGTTCATTCCGGGAATCATTTTCATAATATCATCTAAAGGACCTAAGTTTTTAACTTGATCTAATTGTTCTAAGAAATCATCCAATGTAAATGAAGAGTCACGCATTTTCTTCTCTAAATCTTTAGCTTTTTCTTGGTCAACATCTTGTTGTGCTTTTTCAATTAAGCTTAACACGTCACCCATACCTAAGATACGAGAAGCCATACGTTCAGGATGGAATAGTTCTAAACCATCTAATTTCTCACTCATACCTACAAATTTAATAGGTTTCTGAGTCACCGAACGTATAGATAGTGCAGCACCACCACGTGTATCACCATCAAGTTTCGTTAAAGTTACACCTGATACATCTAGTTGATCGTCAAATGATTGCGCAACATTGACAGCATCTTGACCTGTCATTGCGTCAACAACTAGCATAATTTCATCTGGTTTAGAAATTTCTTTAACTTCTTGTAACTCATTCATTAACGCTTCATCAATGTGTAAACGTCCCGCTGTATCGATGATGACAAAATCTAAATGTTCTTCTTTAGCATGTTTTAATGCATTTTCAACAATTTGTTGAGGCTGAACTTGGTCACCTTCACTATATACAGGTATGTCAATTTGTTTACCAACAGTTTGTAATTGGTCAATCGCAGCTGGACGATAAATATCTCCTGCAACTAACATCGGCTTTTTATTATATTTTTTACGCATTAATAATGCTAATTTACCAGCAGTTGTAGTTTTACCGGCACCTTGTAAACCAACCATCATGACAACAGTAGGTGGTTTATTTGCCATTTTAATAGATGTGTTTTCTCCACCCATCAAGCTTGTAAGTTCTTCTTGAACAATTTTAATCACTTGTTGGCCGGGTGTTAAAGATTGCATAACATCTGAACCTAAAGCACGGTCAGAAACAGTTTTAACGAACTCTTTAACAACTTTAAAGTTAACATCGGCTTCTAATAATGCTAATCGTACTTCTCGCATCATTGTTTTGATATCCGCTTCAGTAACTTTACCCTTACCACGCATTTTTTGCATCGTGGCTTGCAATCGATCGGATAATCCTTCAAATGCCATTACTAGTGCCCTCCTTTTTTTAATTATTACTACTCTAACTCTTCTAATTGAGCGATATATTCTTTTAGTAAATCTGGATTATTAAGAGATTGTTTCATTAAATCATAAATTTCTTGGCGTTTCTCAAATCTTCTATATAAACCTAGTTTAGTTTCATAATCTTCTACTAAATCGCCAGTTCTTCTTATATTATCATAAACTGCCTGTCTACTCACTTCAAATGTATCAGCGATTTCACTTAATGAATAATCTCGTAAATAAAATAATTCTAAATAGCTTTTCTGCTTTTGAGTTAATAATGATTGATAAAAATCAAACAAATAATTCATTCTAATTGTTTTAACTAAATCATCTTGGCCCATCTTGAGTACCTTCTTCAGTTTCATTCGATGATTCATCAATTAATTCATCAGGAATATCTTCATTTTGTTCGATCATATCAGCAAATAAACCGTATACGTAACTTTCAGGGTTAAATGGTTGTAAGTCATCAAGTTTTTCACCTAAGCCTACATATTTAACAGGGATATGCAATTCATTACGTATGGCAAGAACGATACCACCTTTAGCAGTACCATCTAATTTGGTTAATACAATACCTGAAACATTTGTCACGTCTTTAAATGAACGCGCTTGTGACAACGCATTTTGACCTGTTGTAGCATCTAAACATAGTAATGCTTCATGAGGTGCATCAGGGATTGCTCGACTAATTACACGTTTCATTTTATCAAGTTCTTGCATTAAGTTAGATTTATTTTGTAGACGACCTGCAGTATCACAAATTAAAATATCTACACCTTTATTTTTTGCGGCGTTAATTGCATCGTATACTACTGCTGCTGGATCAGAGCCTTCACTCTGACTTACAACTTCCACGCCTACACGGTCTCCCCAAACTTTTAATTGTTGGATTGCGCCAGCTCTGAATGTATCTCCAGCTGCAAGCATCACTTTTTTACCTTCTTGTTGATATCGATATGCTAACTTACCAATTGTAGTGGTCTTACCCACACCATTGACACCAACCATTAAGATAACGTTCAATCTACCATCTTCAAGATTCATTGCTTCTGAATGATCGTCTTCTTGGTGATAAATCTCGACAATTTTTTCAACAATAACTTCACGTAAATCTTCAGTTTCCTGAATATTGCGTCTTTGCGCTTCCGTACGTAATTCATCTGTCAATTTCATTACTGTATTGAAACCAACGTCAGCCGTTATAAGCATTTCTTCAAGTGCTTCAAAGAAATCTTCGTCTACTTTTCTATAGCGTGCAATTAAATTATTTAACTGTTCTTGGAAATTTTGACGTGATTTTTCTAAACCAGCTTTAAATTTCGCACCAATTTTTTGGGCTTCAATTTCTTCAAAGTCCTCAATTGAGATTAAACCATCTTCGTCGAAATCAGCTTCACTTAATTTTTTTGGTTTTTTCTTAGGTTTAGGCTCTTCGATTATATCAGTGACATTGGGTTCACCTGATTCACTTGATGCATCCGAATCACTTGTTTCGTCTGATTCCACATCTTCAGTTAATTCTTTTTGAATCTCATCTTCACTTTTACCTGAAAATTTATCTTTTAAGCGTTTAAAAAAACTCATGCTTGTTCCTCCTTCATAACCTCATCTATAGTATTTAGGTTAACGCTAACTAACTTAGAAACACCTGACTCTTGCATTGTGACTCCATATAAACGGTCAGAGAACTCCATCGTTCCTTTACGATGAGTAATAACTATAAATTGTGTTTGTTCTGATAGTTCATTTAAGTATTGAGCGTAGCGAATCACATTCGCTTCATCTAACGCTGCCTCTACCTCATCTAGTATAACAAATGGAGCAGAACGTACCTTAAGAATTGCAAATAATAATGCTATAGCACTTAATGCACGTTCACCACCGCTTAATAAAGAAAGATGTTGAAGCTTTTTACCAGGAGGTTGAACAATAATATCAACACCTGCTGATAAGTAATCATCCTCTGTTAAACGTAGTTCAGCTTGTCCGCCACCGAATAATTGTTTGAAGACAGTTGTAAAGTGTTCCTGTACCGCATGGAATGTTTCTTTAAAACGTCCTTCTACTTCACGATCCATTTCATTAATGATTTGTTCAAGTGTCTCTTTAGCTTCTCTTAAATCTGTGCGTTGCTCATTGAGGAAGGTATAACGTTCATTTAATTCCTCGAACTGTTCAATAGCATTTAAGTTTACTGGACCCAACTCATCTATAGACATCTTCGTAAGTTTGACTTTCTTACGTAGACTTTCAATAGGTTCATTAGATTCATATAAAGCGCGTGCTCTCTCTACAGTTAACTGATATACATCATTCAGATGGTCTATCGCGTGATTAATCAACACATCTAATTTTGATTGTTTTGCTTTAATATCTTGATAATGATTTTCGATAGCTAAAATATCTTGATGACAAACTTGAAGCTGACTTTCATTATTCTCAATCGTTTCATTTAGATTGATACGTTGTTGTTTAAGTTCTTCATGTTGTTGATTAAGCTGATCACGTGCCTCTTCTTGTTCTTGAATTTGAGATTTCAAATCCTCAAATGCTTGTTCACCCATCATTTCGTCAGAATTAAACAGCCTTATTTTCTCTTCAATAGTCTTAATTTGTTGCTGCGTTGATTCTTGTTGTTTAACTAAACGTTCAATCTCGACTTTTTGAGATTTTATTCGCTCTTTCACCACTGCTAAATCGGATTGTTTTTGATGAAGTTGTTGTTGAGTTTTAGTTGTTGATTCTTTACCTTCTTTAGACAATTGAGTATAACGTTCAATTTCACTCTCTAATTCAGTCAATTGTTGTTGGATTTCAGATAAACGCGCCTGTTTTTGCGTTAAAGTTTCTTTACTTTTATCACTTTGATAACCATCATTTTTCTCAAATTCAAATTCTTCATGTTCGTTCTTAAGATGCGTCTCTTGTGTTTTTAAACGATCTAACTCTAATTCATGATGATGCACTTTTTCTTTTAACGTATTATATTGTTGGCTCGCATCGAAATACTGCTCACTTAATTGTTCGGACTTGTCTTTTAATTCTTTAAAATGACGTTCAAAATCTGCAGTTTGGCGTTGATAATCCTCAAGTTGATGACGCATTTTTGATAGTTCATCCTTTTGAGAAAGAATACTTTTCGATTTTCGTGCACCACCGCCAGTCATTGAACCACCAGGATTAACTACATCTCCTTCTAAAGTTACAATTCGAGTACGATAACGTATAGCTCTAGCTAATTCATTAGCATGTTTTAAATCATTAACGATGATTGTATTTCCTAATAAATTTTCAATGACACTTTGGTACTTGGAAGAAACATTTACAGCATCTGACGCAATATTAATAAACCCTTCAGTTTGACGAGCTATCTCTTTAATATCTGACGCAATATGTCGTGGCTTAATAACATTTAAAGGTAAAAATGTCGCACGCCCTAAATTGCGTTGCTTTAAAAATTGAATCGCCTGTCTCCCATCTTTCTCATTATCAACGATGACATGTTGAAGTGATGCACCTAAAGCTGTTTCTATTGCTTGAGTCATTTGAGATGGAACATCAATCACTTCAGCTACTGCGCCATGAATTCCTCTCAATTCGTTATCTTTAGCTTTGAGAATGTGTTTAACCCCATTGAAGAAATACGTATAATCCTCCTCTTGAATAGCTAAACTATCAATTCTAGATTTTAATTTTTCATTATATCTGTAGGCTTGATACAGCTTATCTTCATATTCAGATTGCTGTTTTTTAGATTTGGTTAAATCGTTTTCAAGACGGTGAATGTGTTGTTCCGCTTCAGTTAAAGCCTTCTTAGAAGTTTTATAACTTTTTTCAGTTTCATTAATATTATTTTGTATCTCTTTTAACTGATTAAATGCTTCAACAAGTCTCGAATCTAATCTAGATTTTTTTGCCTCGTTTTCATTAATCGTATGTTCAAGGAAACGTATATCATTATTAACGTCCGATTGTTCAGACATTAGCGTATAATAATTATTCTTAATTTCTTCAAGCTTTTCATCGTGTTGTTCATCAGATACGTACAGAATTGACTCTAGATCTTGTACTTCTTTATTTAAATGTTTCTGTTTATCTTTAAGTTCATTTAACGTTTCTTCATTTTGTTGCTTTTCATGATTAATCGATTCAATCTGAGCATTCAAGTTCTCAAGTTCTTCTTCATATCTAGCATTTGTTTCTGATTGATTCTTTTTACGTTCTTCTAATACATTTAATTTCCCAGTGAGTTGTTCATATGTTTCTGTTGTTTTAACTAATTCATAGTTTAATTTTTCAATATCATAATCAACTTGCTGACGTTCGCCCTTGAACTTTTGCAACAATTGATTTACCAGAGCTTGTTGTGCTTCTTTATCTGCTTGCTGACTTTTCAACTCATTTAAACGTTGGTCTAATTTAGTGTTATCTTCCGTATATTGATCGATGTCATGTACCGTAACGATAACATCACTTTGTTCCATTTGTTTGGATAACTGTTGATATTCTTTAGCAATTGCTGCTTCTTCTTTAAGTGGTTCAACTCGACCTTCTAAATCATATAAGATATCTTCAACACGAGTTAGATTATCTTCAGTATGATCTAACTTGTTAATAGATTCAGCTTTCCGCTTTTTATATTTTAATACGCCAGCTGATTCTTCAATAATTTGTCGTCGGTCGATAGGTTTAGCGTTTAAAATTTCGTCAACTCTACCTTGTGAAATGATGCTGAATGCTTCTTTTCCTAAACCTGAATCTAAAAAGATTTCAATAATATCTTTTAAACGAGCACGATCGTTATTTAAGTAGTATTCACTTTCTCCACTACGGTATAGACGCCGAGTGACTACTAATTCATCTGAATCAATCTGCAATTTTTTAGAATGATTATCTAATTTGAGTTTTACTTCAGCATAGTTTTGAGCCTTTCTATGTTCTGCTCCTGAAAAGATAATATCTTCCATTTTAGAACCACGTAACGATTTAGCTGATTGTTCACCCAATACCCATTTAATTGCATCAGTAATATTACTTTTACCACTACCATTAGGACCAACAATAGCTGTCACACCTTTATCAAATTGGACATTGGTATGGTCGGCAAAAGACTTAAATCCTATGGCATCTATTGATTTTAAATAAACCATCTTATTCTCCTTATCACATTCATGTTGAGTTTATCAGCATATCACAATACAATCTCATTATTACTATTTCTAATTAATTAATAATTATGTATGCGTATGCTTCTCTATAGATGTCACTCATCTACATTAAAATGACTCATTTTTCTTCATTGACTTATAAGCTTGCTCGGCTGCCTTTTGTTCGGATTCTTTTTTCGTCTTTCCTTTACCCTCTGCAACTGCATTATTTTCTAAAATAACTTCAGAAGTAAATAACCTATGGTGGGCAGGACCCTCTTCTTTAATAAGGCGATAGGTCACATCACCTTTATTTTGTCGATGTACGTATTCTTGAAACTGTGTTTTAAAGTCGACCACACCAACTAATTCATCATCTTCTACATATGGGAAAATGACTTTCTCAGCAAATTTCCATACAGTATCTAGACCTTGGTCTAAATATAAAGCACCTACAAATGCTTCAAAAGCATCAGATATTAATGATGGTCTAGTTCTACCGCCTGTTTTTTCTTCACCTTTACCCAATAAAATAAGTTCATTTAAATCAATTTTATTTGCAAATATTACAAGTGAGGGCTCACAAACAATTGTTGCACGCATCTTTGTCAGATTACCTTCTGGCAAATGAGGATGCTTATCAAACAAATAGCGTGAAACCGTCAATTCTAATACCGCATCACCCAAAAATTCTAAACGTTCATTATGATCAAGTCGATTCATATTAAAATCATTGATAAAACTCGAATGTGAGAACGCTTGTTGATACAAATCGATATTATTAAAATTAAAACCCCACTCATTCATTTTTTTGGTAAATTTTTGTTGAAATTCTTTGACCATCTCTCTCTTTTTATGGTTAGCCACTGCCTAACCTCCTAACTCTAAAATAAATAATTATACATCTTAATTTTACGTGAAAATAAAGTAAAACTAAAGAAAAAATCTGAGCCGACGTGAGTGACGACTCAGATGTAAGTTTATTATTTTTCTAAGCTATTGATGTACTTAACAGCATCACCAACAGTGTTGATTTTTTCAGCTTCTTCATCAGGAATTTCAGTACCAAATTCGTCTTCTAATTCCATTACTAATTCAGCGATATCAAGTGAGTCAGCGCCTAAATCATCTTTAAATGATGCATCTTCAGTTACTTTGTCAGCATCAACACCTAAACGGTCAACGATGATATCTTTTACTTTATCGAAGTTTTCCACGTCGATTCACCTCCTTTAAAAGTGTCTATCCATAGACTACTATATTTTCCCATTTTACTTTCTAAAATACAAGTAGAATTTTTAGAAACACTTAGCACTTTAGTGCTTAGTGTTTCTTATGCAGTTACGCTAGTAACTGTAATCCTTAAGATGCACTTTAGTGCTTATATAGTATCACTTTCATTTTAATGATTAGTGATACTTACACAATGGCTTGTCCATTGTGATCATTAAAAAGTAATTGCCTTAATACGCCTTTTGTTACAACCGCTTTGCGGTTGCATAAGTAACACTAACTTTCACTTCGTGAAAGAAGTGGAGTTGCACTTCATGACTTTCTTGAAACTTCTTTTATTCTCATTTCTCTTGTCATTCGTGCTTATTTTGTGGATTACAACCGCTTTGCGGTTGCATAAGTAACACTAACTTTCACTTCGTGAAAGAAGTGTTACTTTACATATACATACCACCATTAACATGAATTGTTTGACCAGTGATATATTTAGCTTTATCTGAAGCTAAGAATGCAACTGTATTAGCAATATCAGTATCTTCACCAAAGCGTGCTAACGGAATTTGCTCTAACATTTGATCTTTAAGTTCATCACTTAAAGCATCAGTCATATCAGAAACAATAAAGCCTGGAGCCACTGCATTAACAGTAATACCACGTGAAGCTAACTCGCGAGCAGATGATTTAGTTAAACCAACCACTCCTGCTTTAGTTGCTACATAGTTTGCTTGGCCAGGATTACCCACTGCACCAACAACACTTGATAAATTAATAATCGCGCCTCCACGTTGACGTAACATTTGAGGCGTCACTTTTTGAATGCAATTAAATACACCTTTTAAATTTGTGTCAATCACATCGTCCCATTCTTGTTCTTTCATACGCATTAATAAATTGTCTCTAGTAATACCCGCGTTGTTTACTAATACATCAACAGAACCAAATTGACTTACAACTTCTTTAATCATAGCCTTCACTTCGTCGCCATTCGCCACATTAGCTTGAATAGCAAAGCTATCTACACCTTTAGCTTTGATTTCTTCAACAACAGCTTCTGCTTTATCTTTACTACCTGCATAATTGACAGCTACATTATAGCCCTCTTCAGCTAATTGTAATGCGATGCTACGTCCAATACCACGTGAAGCACCTGTAACTAAAGCACTTTTACTCATTTTCATTCCATCCTTTCACATCTTCAAGTGTTTGAATTGAAGTAATTTTAACGTCTCTATTAATTTTCTTAATTAATCCTGATAATACTTTACCTGGACCAATTTCAATAAAGTGATCTACACCTTGTTCAATCAACCACTCTGTTGATTTTATAAACTGTACAGGTGAATATAATTGTTTAACCATATTATGTTTAATCACTTCCGCGTCCGTTTCACCTTGTGCGTTAAAGTTTTGGACAACAGGGAATTTGGCATCATGCCATTCAAATTCATTAATGTAAGAAGCGAAATCTTCTTCAATCACGCTCATCATAGATGAATGGAATGGTCCTGAAACTGCTAGAGGAAGTACACGTTTAGCGCCTAAAGTTTTTCCTTCTTCAACCAATTTATCAATTAAAGTTTTATGACCTGAAACAACAATTTGTCCTGGTGAATTAATGTTGGCAGGTTCAATTATTTCTTCTTCATTAGATAAATCTTTACAAATTTTATCAACTTCTTCGTAGTCCAATCCAAGTACAGCAGCCATACTACCTACACCATTAGGAAATGCTTGAGCCATAAGTTGTCCACGTTTACGAACGATCTTAACTGCATCTTCAAATGAGAGTACACCACTTGCTACTAAACTTGAATATTCACCTAAACTATGTCCCATTGTGTAATCAGCATTTAAATTTTGTAACGCCTCTAACAGTGCCACACTATGAGTTAATAAAGCTGGCTGAGTATTCTCAGTTTCACCTAGTTTACCTTCTTCATCAGTAAACATTGTTTCTAATAAATCGAAATCAAGTGCTTCTTGTGCTTGATTTAAGATTTCAGTTGAACGTGTTTCTTCATTATATAAGTCACTTGCCATTCCAACTTTTTGAGCTCCTTGACCAGGAAAAATAATTGCCGTTTTACTCATTTTTACCACCTACCGTTTCTCTCATTGTTTGAACTATATTTTCTTCTCCAGCGATTTTAGCTTGTCTAATGGCTGAGTAAAATGCTTTAGCATTTGAACTACCATGTGCCTTTACAACAGTTCCATCTAAGCCTAAAAGTACTGAACCACCATATTCGGAGTAGTCCATTTTCTTAGAGAATGCGTCTAGGTCTTTCTTAAGAATAGCACCCGCAATTTTATTTTTAAAACTACCTAAAATAGTTTCTTTTAACATTTTACCAATTGATTTTGCTGTACCTTCTAGATTCTTTAATACCATATTTCCGGTATAACCATCGGTAACAACTACATCTGTATTACCATCCATTAACGTTTTAGCTTCAATGTTACCTTGGAAATTAAATGAATGATCCTTTTCAAATAATTCATAAGCTTTTTTAGTTAAAGAATTACCTTTAGCTGCTTCAGTGCCTATGTTTAAAAGTGACACTGAAGGATTCTTTATACCACGAATCTTTTGAGCATAGATATTACCTAATTGTGCGTATTGTAATAGATGTTCTGCCTTAGCATCCGCATTAGCTCCTACATCTAAAAAGACAAAGCCCTTTCCATCCATTGTTGGTAAAGTAACTACTAATGCAGGTCTTGAAACACCTTTTATACGACCAACAATAAATAATCCTGCTGACATTAATGCTCCAGTGTTTCCGGCCGAAACACATCCATGAGCCTCTCCAGATTTAACAGCTTCTGCCATCTTCACCATTGAGCTATCTTTCTTACGTTTAATTGCACGAACAGGTTCATCTTCCATTTCAATTTTTTCAGAACAATGTCTAAAATCAATACGATCATGATTTAAGTTGTATTGTTCTTTATCTCCAAAAAGAATTATCTCTAAATCTTTAAAATCTTCTACAGCCTTTTTAACTGCATCGAGTACGATACCTGGTGCATCATCTCCACCCATCATATCAACCGCAATTTTAACCATTGAATTCATCCTCACTTATATAAAACATTTTAAATTTCCCTTTAAAAACTAATTTATCTTTCACATATGAATTAACTTCTATAATATAGTGCTTACATGTTTTATCTATAACTTGAGCCTTTGCTCTTACCGTATCATTTAATTTCACTTTTTCGATAAATTCAACCTGACTTTCATGTGTCAGTACTGTTGGATTATGTATTAATGCCACGCACAAAGAATTAGCCTGGGCAAAGAGAATATGCCCTCTAGCAATTTGAGTTTTAGTAAAGACAGTATCTTCAGTAATTTCTATTAAAGACTGTGCTTCAATATCAGGCTCAACTTGTATTAAATCTCCAATAATTTCATTAGCTTCAATCGATCTAATTTGGCCATAATTTTGTTCTGCCACTAACTTAATTCTTTTACGTAACTCAGGAATATTTAAATGCGTACGGTCTAAGCGAATTGTTTGAATACTCACTCCAAACTTTTCGCAAAGTTCATTATCAGTAATAAAGGGGTTAGCATCAATTGCATTTTGAATAGCTATTCTGCGTTCGTCTTTCTTTAGTTTCAAACTTTCACCCCTCATTTTAGTACCAAGTCTTAAATATTCCTAACATATCATAACACTTTCTGATTCAATTCCTCAACAAATAACTGCAACGTGGCTTTTAATTCATTAAGAATATCTATCACCGATTTCTAGAAATAAATTATTAACTAAGGTTATACAACATCAGTGGTCCTCATAGTGCAATTTAGTTTTAATATATTTTCCTACTTTCAGACCGGTTGCATTTCTTTACGAAATGCTCTGTGTAGGGCAACGCCCCAGCTTGCACTGTCTGTTGACTTTCGCTCTCGAAAGTCTCTGTGCTGGGGCCCCCTAATCAAAACTGGTGTGTAGGAGGTTGTTTTGAATGAAGTTTCTAAGTTGTGTGTAGTGTTGTTGGAAGAATTGTCCTGATTGTATGATTTCGGCTGCTTCGTCTCTTGCTACTTCTAACATGCGGTAGTCTTCTACTACGTTTGCCACGAGGAAGTCTGGTAGTCCACTTTGTTTGACTCCAAAGAAATCTCCTGGACCTCGCATTTCTAAATCTCGCTCACTTAGTTCAAATCCATCTGTAGTTTGAGTCATAATTGTCATACGCTCTATACCTGTCTCTGTCTTAGGAGAAGCAATAAGTACACAATAACTTTGATGTTCACTTCTTCCCACACGTCCACGTAATTGATGTAGCGTAGATAAACCAAAACGATCTGCATCATAAATCATCATAAATGTAGCATTAGGAACATTAACGCCGACTTCAACTACAGTAGTTGAAACAAGTATATCAATGTCTTTATCACTGAATCTTTGCATCACTTCATCTTTTTCATCAGAGGTTAGTTTACCATGTAATAATCCAACTTTTTCAGCGCCATAATATTCTTGTAACGATTCGTATAGCGCAACCACATTTTGAACATCTTCTAAGTGCTCTGAACTCTCTATCAATGGACAGATGACATATGCTTGTCTACCTTTACGTAATTCACTCGTCATTTGTGCTAAGACTTGCTCATACTGTTCATGTTTAGCCCAACTTGTGATGATAGGCTTTCTACCTTTAGGTAATTGCTTAATAGAAGAAACATCCATTTCTCCAAACACTGAAATCGCTAACGTTCGAGGTATTGGTGTTGCTGTCATAAATAAAACATTCGTCATAGCACCTTTTTCTCTCAACATTTGACGCTGGTTAACACCAAAACGATGTTGTTCATCTGTAATCACTAAACCAACATTTTCAAAAACTACATCATCTTGAATGAGTGCATGTGTCCCTATTAAACAATCAATTGAGCCATTCTCCAACTGCTCTAACAGAATGCGTCGTTTCTTACCCTTAACCGAGCCAGTTAAAAGTGCGACATTCATCGTATCTCCAAATAATTCAATTAAACTTTCAGCATGTTGCTCAGCCAATATCTCTGTCGGTACCATTAAAGCAGATTGGAAACCTGCTGTTTTCAATGCGTACATACAAATTGCCGCGACTACTGTTTTACCAGAACCTACATCTCCTTGAAGTAAACGATGCATTCGAATGGGTGCCTTTAAATCTCTAAATATTTCATTAACACTTGTTTTTTGTGCATCTGTGAGTTCGAAAGGCAAGCGATTGATAAATTGTTTAACTTTAGATATATCATAATCGATTTCAATCGCTTCATCTGATGACTTCTCTAAACGATTCAACCACTGCATGCGTAATTCAAACATAAAAAGTTCTGTAAAGGCATATGTGCGACGTGCTTTTAAAAGACTTTGTTTATCCTTAGGGTGATGTAAAGTGCGTAGTGTATATTCTAATGTTTCTAATTTATACTTTTCTCTTAAATCGTCTGATAACCACTCATGTATCGTGACATCCTCTAATGCCTGTCTAATGTTATCTCGAATTTGTTTCTGTTTAATACCTTCTTTAATACGATACACAGGCTCTAACTGAACATCATCTTGAGTTGTTTGTTCATTAAAGAACATACGATTCCCATTAATTTCTTGCTTAGCACGATTCCACTTGCCTTTGACAGTCACGGTACCGTGTAATTCAATTTTCTTTTTCAGATAAGGCTGATTGAAGAAGACACACTTAACCGCAATGTTGTTCACCATTATATGAACGGTTAATTTAGACTTATTTCTACCAAAAAAAGCTACCGCTGGTGTCGAATATACTTCTCCTTGTACAGTAACTGTCGATTGATCTTCAGCCTGGTTTAGGTCAATCACAGTATTATCTTCATAACGTGTAGGTAAATAGAGTACAAGATCTTCTACAGTTTTTATATTTAATTCTTCTAATATAGTTAATCGTTTCGGACCAATTCCTTTAATTTTGTCTAAAGTGTAAGGACTTTCGATTAAATGTACTTTTGTCATGATCCATCACCTAAAACTTTATAATGTTTTTCTCCAATAGTCATTGTATATTTTATCATGTTCATCCTAATTATTTGATTCACACGCGTTATTTATTTTGAAAATGAATCCTAAATATTATTCTTAGTCAGCATACAAAAAGCTACTAACATTTTTGAATATGTTAATAGCTTTCAAAAAATTTTCTTTTTAATTATCTAACTTCGCAAGCATAGTTATCTTTATCTCGATCAAGTTTAGCTTGATAAGCAGGATGTCCTTTTTTCACGCCGTGTGGATATTTCTTTCTTAAAGCAGTACAATTTTTAAAATATTCTTTCTTAGTGGTACTTTTAGCTTTGGATGGTGTCTTAGATTTTTTTGAATAATGATGTATACTTGTTGTTTTAGCTGATGTCGGTTTTACTACTTTATGAGTTTTTTTAGTTGAAGTTAGAGAAGTTTTTACACTATTGGACTCACTCCAAATATTAAGCTTTTCAGCTTTAGCTCGAGCTTCACTTGCTCTGATTAATTGTTCATACGTATTGTTTGGCGGATAAACATATTTTACTCTTGCAAGACCTTGTCTTACAACCGCATTGTTAACCATTTTCCCATCAGCATACACGTAAGCTAATAATCTTCCGTATTTGTCAGTTCTTTGACCTTTATCAAACGCTACTTCAATTTTTTTAGCTTTAGTCATCATGTTTGTAGTAAATGCACTTGCTTCTGGACCATATTTTTGAACTGGTTTTCTAGGATCTTTCGTTTCTGGTGTATCAATAAGTAATAATCTAAACGTTGAAACTTTACCTTTATAATTTAATTTCACTGTGTCGCCATCAATCACTTTAACTAAAGTTGCTTTCTCTTTATGTAATCCATTAGCTGCATGTGCCTGTTGTGCATTAATCGTTTGCCCTAATGTTGAAAATACAATAGCCAATATAGCTATTAGTGAGAAGACACGTTTGAATTTTAAACTAGATGTTTGTGACATATATTTTCGAACAAATATAAAACTTGAACAAAAAATAACTAGAATCGATAAGAGAATCATTGGTTCCATTTCACACCTCTTTTATTTGTAATATACATTTATTCTATAACATTTTTATTTAGAGTAGTGTATATTTTTTGTAAATAGTGTTTATATTATTAATTTTTGTCATAACTTTTTAAGTTAAATAGAACACTTAAAATAAAATAATATTGTGTATCGTTGCGCTTCATTATATTAGATTCTGTAAAACTCTCTTATCCATACCTATAATATTTAATTATATATTTATAAAAAATACGACAATGATTGTTTCACATTCAATCATTGTCGTGCTAAAAATTATTTAAAGTTTATTCTCTTATTTTCTAATATCTTTAATATGAGAAATTTGCTTCATTCTAGTTTCAGCAAAATGTTGAGAGGCTTCAAGTGGTGTTTCATTGTGTTCACTTGAAATGTCGAAGATATGTTTTAAAATTTGATCTATATTTTCAATACTTTCTTTAGCTCTCTCTTCATTGTAGCCATTCAATTCATCTGCAGTATTAATAACTCCACCACTATTAACAATATAATCTGGTGCATAAAGAATACCTTTTTCTTCTAACATTTTACTGTGTTTATCTTCATCTTTTAATTGATTGTTAGCAGAACCACACACAGCTTTTACTTTTAATTGTGGAATTGTATCATCATTTAAGACGCCACCTAATGCGCAAGGTGCAAAGATATCAGCATCTACTGAGAATATATCATCAGGTTCTACAAATTCCGCACCGAAATCATCAACAGCTCGTTGTGCATTGTCTTTATTAATATCAGTGACAATTAATTTCACACCATCTTCATTTAATAAACGACATAACTCATATGATACATGTCCCACACCTTGAACTGCCACTGTCTTACCTTCAAGTTTGTCGCCATCAAATTTTTCTGCTACAGTGCGTTTCAATGCAATATAAATACCATAGGCAGTCATAGGACTTGGATTACCTGCTGAACCAAATGACTTACTAGTTCCACATACATATGGTGTTTCTTTATATATTAAATTCATTTCATGTTCAGAAGTACCAACATCTTCTGCAGTATAATAACGTCCATTTAATGTATTAACATAGCGACCTAATGCTCTATAGAACGCCTCTTCATTCTGTTTATCAGGTGCGCCCATAACTACAGTCTTTCCACCACCAAGATTTAATCCAGCAGCTGCATTTTTATATGTCATACCGCGTGCTAAGTTCATAGCATCTTCAATGGCCTCTTCTTCGGATTCATAATCATTTCTAACACGACATCCACCTAAAGCTGGTCCCAATGTAGTATCATGGATACAAATGATAGCCTTTAATCCTGTTACTTCATCTTGACAGAAGACAAGTTGTTCATAGTCTTTTTGCTCCATAGTTTCAAAAATCATTAAGAATACCCCTTTACTTAAATTTTTATCCACTATTCGCATACCCTGACTTATAGCTATTAATCTCAATATTAAACACGCACAATATTAGCTAAATTGGGAATTATATGAAAATTCTTATTATACTTTTTTAACTTAGTTTTCCAAAACAAAATTCAACATAAAAAAACAGTAATTCCTATCTCTTTAAAATAGAAATTACTGTTATATAAAAAGTATGAAATTGCTATTCAACTGCAAAGAAATACTGATAAATTGGTTGACCGCCTTCATGTTGTTCAACTTCTACATCTGGATAAGTTTCTTCAATCCATTCACTTAATTGTTCTGTGACTTCTTGATCAGATTCTTCCCCACTTATCATAGTTAAAATTTCACTATCGTCCGTAAGTAATTTGTCTAATAGACCTTTTACTGCTGTTAATTGATCAGCATCGCTTGTTACAATTTTGTCTTCTGCTAGACCCATAAATTCATCTTTTTTAATTTCAATACCATCGATTTTAGTATCACGTACTGCATAAGTCACTGAACCTGATTGAACTGCCTCAAGTGCTGTTTCCATATAATTCTTATTATCTTCAAGAGATGATTCTTCGTCATATTGGAATAAAGCAGTAATACCTTGAGGTATCGATTTAGTTGGAATCACTACAGTATCAACATCAACGATATTTGCTGCTTGTTCACTTGCCATTAAAATATTTTTGTTATTAGGTAAGATAATTGCACGTTTACATTGTGATTGCTCAATAACTTTGACAATGTCCTCTGTTGAAGGATTCATTGTCTGTCCTCCACTAATAATGTGTGTAGCACCCATAGATTTAAACAATTCAGAAATACCTTCACCCATAGAAATTGTAATCACAGCTGTTTCTACTGTATTAGGTTCATCTGCATTATCCTTTTGTTCTTGTCCGCTTTGTTCTTTGCGGATAACCTCTCTGTGTTGCTCTCTCATATTTTCAACTTTGAGTTTAATTAATTCGCCATACTGTTGACCATAATTAAATACATCGCCAGGATGTTCAGTGTGAACATGGACTTTTACAATTTCATCATCATTGATTACAAGTAATGAATCACCAAATTCACTCATATCATTTCTAAATTCTTGTTCTTCAAACGGTTTTTTATTTTTACCAAAACGAACCATCATTTCAGTACAATAACCATAGACAATATCTTCTGTATTGATAACACCGTGGAAATCATGATCATCATTGACAAGTGATTCGGTATCTAATTTAGGAGCTTGCGCTTCTACTTTTTCTCCTTTTAGGCCTTTAAGAAATCCTTCATAAACGCATAATAATCCCTTACCACCACTGTCAACGACTCCTACTTCTTTAAGCACTGGCAATAAATTAGGTGTATTGTCTAATGATTCCTTGGCAGCTTGTATAGTATGTTCCATAAGTTCAATACAATCTTCTGTATCTTGAGCTTTATCAACTGATGCAGCTGCTGCATCTTTAGCTACAGTTAAAATTGTTCCTTCAACTGGTTTCATTACAGCTCTATATGCAGTTTCTACTCCTGCTTGAAAACTCTCAGCTAATTGCTGTGCGTTGATTTCATCATTATTTTCAATGTTTTTACAAAAACCTCTAAATAATTGAGAAAGAATTACGCCCGAATTACCACGTGCCCCCATAAGTAATCCTTTAGAGAACGTCTTTCCTAATTCACCAATATTTTGAGATAAATTATTTTCTACTTCCTCACGACCAGAAGTAATTGTTAGATTCATGTTCGTCCCAGTATCTCCATCTGGTACAGGATATACATTTAATGAATCTACTAAATCTGCATTATTTGATAAATTTTGAGCCCCTTGTATAATCATATCGGCAAATAATTTACCATTTATTTTGCTAATCATTTCACGATGTCCTCCTAAACCTTTTTGCCTGTATCGTTTACACGTACACCTTGTACGAAAATATTAATAGAATTGACTTTTACATTAAGTGTTTTTTCAAGTGTATATTTAACTGTTGATTGAAGATTACTTGCTACTTCAGAAATTTTCACTCCGTAACTCACAATAATATACATATCTACATCTATCGTGCCATTTTCTTCTCTTATTTTAATGCCTTTAGCATAGTTATCATGTCCTAGAATTTCAGCAATACCGTCCCTTACTTGTTGTCTAGATGCCATACCAACTATGCCATAACTTTCAACGGCTTTACCACCTACTACAGATGCAATCACTTCATTTGAAATATCAATTTTGCCATAATCATTTGAAATTTCTAATGTCATTTTTGTTTCCTCCTGGAATTCTCATGGTTTATGTTAAAGGTGTTTAAGCTTTATCTTAATATTTTAAATTCTTTAATTCAAAATTTCTAAAAAATAGAGCAATTGTAAAAAATTAACAATTACTAATCGTTTCAATTTCGTTATCATTCTACCTAAATTATAATTTAATTGTATAATTTCAACTATTGCTTTACAGTATCATACTATATAACTCCACAGCTTACAATTATACCATAATAATGACAGATATAGCGTATTAGATTTTAATTACCTTAAATATTTATTGCTCAATTACCCTTTATGTGTTATCTTAATAAAGTATGTAAGTAGTAATGTGTATTTATATTTATTAAAGGAGGTACTTTCATGGGTAAACAATGTTACGTAACAGGTCGTAAAGCTTCGACTGGTAATAATCGTTCACACGCTTTAAATGCGAACAAACGCAGATGGAACGCTAACCTTCAAAAAGTTAGAATTCTTGTAGACGGAAAACCAAAAAAAGTTTGGGTTTCTGCACGTGCTTTAAAATCTGGTAAAGTTACTAGAGTTTAATAAATATAATGCACAAAAAATGTCCTTATGTGGAGGAGCACATTTTTAGACCTTAGAGGCAATTTGCTTCTAAGGTCTTTTTTATTATTATAAAAATTTTAATCAGTACTTCTCATTTGTAAGACAGTGCCCTTTTCCACATTGACTTTTGCAACCTTTGTTGTAATTTCATTAGAAATAGTTAATGTTGACCCCAATTCTAAATATTCATTGCTCAAATTATATTTAAACCCTTCTAAAGACAAACTTACTTCATCATTTAATGGAATAAATGAAATGTATGGATAGGTGCTATCTTGTTTAACTTGATGTTCACCTTCGTTGAGTAATGTAATTTCATTTTGAACATCTATAACTCGAAGATGAATATGACGCTCTAAATATTCAGGCTTTTGTAAAATTTGAAGTACACCCATAAAATGGTCTAATCTCCCGCCAGTTGCTCCGTAAATAGTTATTGTAGAATATCCTTGTTGAACGGCTTTTTGCACGCCTAGAGCGAGATCAGTATCATCTTTTTCAGCTTTTACTGGATGAATATTTAATTGATCTTTTAATATATGACGTTCCTCTTCATTAACCGAGTCGAAATCTCCTACTGAAAATACAGGCTCTATACCATTTTCAACTAGTATCAATGCACCTCTATCAATACCGGCCCATTGTGATTGTTGTTCTAACTTAAATAATTGAGTGGGCAATAATCGATCCGAACATAACAAATTAATTTTCATAATAAATTAGCCTTTCAATGCATTAGTGACCTTTGCATAATCATTTTGTTTAAAAAAGTATGAACCTGTAACAAGCATTGTTGCTCCCTGCTCTACACAATATTTACTTGTTGAATCATTAATGCCACCATCAACTTCAATATCAAATGTAAGATTATTCTCATGTTTTATTTGGTTAAGTTGTTCGATTTTATTAATACATTGTTCAATAAATGATTGCCCACCAAATCCAGGATTAACTGTCATAACCAAAACATAATCTACAATACTTAACACAGGTAAAATGGACTCTACAGGTGTGCCTGGATTGATTACAACTCCAGCTTTCTTGTTAAGTAATTTAATTTCTTCAATTGCACGGTGTATATGAGGTGTAGCTTCAACATGCACTGAAATCATATCTGCGCCATGATCTGCAAATAATTGAATATAGTTTTCAGGCTGTTCGATCATCAAATGTACGTCAATTGGTAGGTTAGAATAACTGCGTATTGCATCTAAAAGTGGTATACCTATCGAAATATTAGGTACAAATTTCCCATCCATCACATCGAAGTGTAAGCCATCAACATTCGCTTTTTCTAAATGATCTAATTCCTCTTTTAAATTTAAAAAATCAACGGATAAAAGTGAAGGTAAAACCTTAACCATCAATATCGTACCTTTCTATTAGAGATTTCATTAAATAACTGTAAATAATGCTCATATCTAAATTGAGCAATTTTCCCCTCATCAACTAAATGTTTAACATTACATTTAGGTTCTTTGATATGATTACAATTTCTAAATTTACAATCTTGTCCCGCGTCCTTAATATCAACGAAGTAATTTTTAAGTTCATCCTTTTCAATATGATCAAAATCAAGCGCACTAAATCCTGGCGTATCAGCAATAAATCCATGATTTCTCTCATATAATTCAACATGTCTCGTCGTATGCTTACCTCTATTCAATGATTTAGAGATATCATTTGTTTCAAGGTTTAACTCTGGGCGATAATGATTAAGAAAAGTAGTTTTACCTACACCTGATTGTCCACTTAAAACAATTAAACCATGATTCCACTCATCTACAATAGAGACCCTATCATCATTTTTACTAATAAACTGTGTAGGATATCCTATATCTTGATATAGGTCTAGCATAGCTTGAATATATTCTTGATCATCCTGTGTCGTTAAATCTTTCTTAGTAATTAATATACGAGGTTCTAAATCATAAGAATGTGCTACGACTAAGAAACGATCAAGTAATTGAGTTGAAAATTGAGGCTCAACAGCACTCATTACAATAACAAGCTCATCAATGTTACTGACAGGTGGTCGTTTGAGTTCATTGTCTCTGTCATGAACATGATGAATATAGCCTTCTTGTTCATTTTGAACTTCAAAATCGACGATATCTCCTACTACTGGAGAAAATTTTTTCTTTCTAAACAATCCTCGTGGCTTAGTGTCAAATCGAACACCATCAACATCTACTTGGTAGACACCACTAATTAATTTGACGATACGTCCAGTCTTCAAATCGACACCTCTCTAGATTTTTTTCTATTCATAGTATATCAAAATCGTTATAAATATAATACGTATAACTTCGTTTCTCAATAGTATATATTTTGATTAAAAATCGATAAAACTATCTTGTCACTTTTCTAAGCAAGTGATACGATTTTTACATCTGTGAAAGAGGAGGGATAGTCATGCCTAAGCAAAATTTAGACAGGCACATTAATTTTTTATTATTAATTGGAATCATGTTGGTAGCAGCAAATTTACGAGCACCCATTACCTCTGTTGGCGTGGCGTTACCTTCAATTAAAGATACATTACATACAACTAATAGTGCACTTAGTTTAATGACTGTAGTACCTTTAATAGCATTTGGAGTTGTATCATTTTTTGCGTCAAAAATAGGCAATACATTTGGATTAGAACGAACAATATTTGTAGCTTTAATCTTGATATTTATAGGTATTTTATTACGTTCAATAATTGGATTGAGTTGGCTTTATATTGGCACAACACTGATTGGTATAGGTATTGCGTTCGGCAATGTATTAGCACCAGCCATAGTCAAAACACGATTTCCCTTTCATATTGGTATCATGACAGGGCTATATACCGTAGTAATGAATGTAGTTGGAAGTTTAAGTTCTTCAGTCATAAGTCCGTTAACCTCTCGTTATAACTATGCAATTGCATTAGGACTAATGTCTATTATTACATTATTCACAATTATAATTTGGACTTTTCAACTGAAGCAACAACCACCTAAAGCTACCAACTCTGTTCATAGTCAAATCAACATTTGGAAGTCTCTATTGGCTTGGAGAGTAACCATTTTTATGGGAGCACAATCTCTGATCTTTTATACAATTATTAATTGGTTACCAGAATTACTCACGGATCATGGCATATCTATACAAACTTCAGGTATTTACGTATCAATATTACAAATCGCTATTATACCTTTAACTTTCATCACACCTATTGTTGCTACAAAAATGAAATCACAAGTACCCTTAACGTTATTAACGAGCGTTCTATTCATGATAGGTGTACTTTGTTTAATATTCGTTGATTACAAATATGTATGGTTAGGCATCATACTAATAGGTGTAGCAAGTGGTCTAGCATTTGGATTAGCTAACACATTATTTGTTGTACGTACCGAAAGTGGACAAACAGCAGCGAAATTGTCTGGGATGGCACAGTCTATTGGTTACTTATTAGCTGCTATTGGCCCATTCTTATTTGGAATTTTCCACGATATCACGCATAACTGGACACTTTCACTAAGTGTGCTATTAGTTACTTCACTACTCATTCTTCTATTCGGAACGAAAGCAGGTAGTCAAACAACTATTGAACAAACGAAAGCGAAATAAATACAGAATATTACAAAATGAGCCCCTTTCAAAAGTTGAAAGGGGCTCATTTTGTATTTTATTATTAGTCATCGTAGCCAACATCTTTATCGGCAACAATTTTATTATCAACACGTACAGTGTATCCCGCAGTTTTACCTTTTTCTATTTTTAAAGGTATGCTTATTGTTTTATCCTTAGTAATTTTAAAAGTTTGAGATGCGGAATTTCCAGAGTTATCTTTGTCTCTTATAAAGACTTCTACTGTTTGGCTTTTACCTTTACTACCTGAGTAGGGCACTTTAACTGTTTCAGACGTTGATTTCACATCGCTATCATCACTGTCATCATCGTCCTCACCTGACTTGCCTTTTGAAACTGTTAAATTAATTATAGAACCTTCATCTACAGATTTATTTTTAGGTGATTGAGATATAATATTTCCTTTTTTAACTTTATCATCATTTTCTTGAGTAGCTTGTACTTTAAATCCTTTAGATTCCAACTCTTTTTTGGCTGATGAATAAGATTTATTTTCAAAATCACTCACATAAACTTGACGCACACCTAGTGACTCATAGATTTTAATGTGATGATCATTTAGAGCAACTTCACTATTTGCTTCAACACTTTGTTCTGAAATTAAACCTTTGTCTACTGAGTGACTATAAGCTTGTTCAACATCAATATCTTTTAAACCTAAATTTTTCAGCTTTTTAACTGCTTCATCTTTAGGCAGTCCTACAAGATTTGGCATTTTTACTTTTTGAGGACCTTTAGAAAGAATAATATCAATCGCTTCTCCTTCTTCTATCCGTTCACCGCTATTAGGTTCAGATTTGATGATTTGGTTTTCAGGATATTTATCACTATATTTCCTAGATATGTCACCCATGGTCAAATGATGATCCTTTAATATTTGCTCTGCTTCTTTTTCAGTTTTTCCTGATAAATCTGGCATTTCCTCATACTTACTACCAAAAACACCCATACCTATAAAACCAACTAATCCCGCTAACAATAACGCAAATATTAAAGATAGGACAGTGATTTTCATCTTAGAGTGTTTCTTTTTAGGTGGTGATGAATAGCGACCTTCTAACGATTGAAATTCTTGCTGACGTACAGGTTCGTTAACAATAGGGATTTGCATTGTTTTATTTAAATCATCATCGTTATGAGTATCATTTATCTTTTTATTGAGTTCATCTTTAGTGAGCGGAACTGTTTTAGTTTTATCTAGTTCATATTTTTCCTCGTTCGCACGGTTCTCATGTAAAGCACTCGTTAAGTCATCACACATTTCTTGAACGGTATGATAACGATTATGTTTATCTTTTTCAGTAGCGCGTAGCACAACATTACTTAACGCATGTGGTACTTCTTCGCGTTTATCAGTAGTAATATTTGGTATTGAATCTTGAATATGCTTAATGGCAATACTAACAGCAGTTTCTCCATTAAACGGAGGTTCACCTACTAACATTTCATATAGCACTATACCAATAGAGTAAATATCTGTACCTTCATCAGTTGATTCACCTTTTGCCTGTTCTGGTGAAAGATATTGTACTGTTCCGAGCACGTGATTCGTCTGTGTTAAGGATGTTTCACTTAGCGCTTTAGCTATACCAAAATCAAAGATTTTCAATGTTTTGTTTTTATCTATTAATACATTTTGTGGTTTAATGTCACGATGCACAATTCTCATATCATGTGCGTGTTTGATACCACTTAAAATTTGCTCGGTAAATTTTATTGCTGTTTCTACACTTAGAGAACCATGACTATGTATATATTCAGCTAATGTAGGGCCTTCAATATATTCCATTACTAGGTAGAAACATTCGTCTTCTTCATCTACATCAATCATACTCACTATATTTTCATGTGATAGCTGAGAAGAATTATGTACCTCTCGTTCAAAGCGTTTTAAGGTTTCTTCCTTTTCACGAGGTGGAATAGAAATAGCTTTTATTGCGACTTTACGATTAAGTATTGTATCTTCTGCTAAATATACAATACTCATTCCTCCGCCACCAAGTTTATCAATTACTTTGTAGCGTTCATTAACCATCTTTCCTATCATACTTTGTCACCTTCTATCGATGACAGTATGAAACTTACATTATCTTTGGAGTCATGGGACATCGCTAAACGCATTAGACGTTCACAATGTGATTCAATTGTGTCATCTTGATTAAGCTCCTCCTGGATTTCGTAATCTCTAACATAATCTGTTAATCCATCTGTATTTAATAACAAGAAGTCATAAAAGTTAGTTCTTTTAACAAATAAATCAGGTGACACGCGTTTGTCAGTTCCCATAACTTTAGTGATGATATTTCTTTGTGGATGATTAAAAGCTTCTTCTTTAGAAATTTGACCAGTGACAACGAGATGATTAACAAAAGAATGATCACTTGTAATTTGCTCTATTTGTTTTTGATTAATAACATAAGCGCGAGAATCTCCAACATTAGCTACCACAACTTGCTTGTCATAAACAATAGCGCACACGAGTGTTGTACCTATACCATGATAATCTGGATTTTCTTGAGCATAGTTATACAAATGAAAGTTGATATCTTTAATGTTTGAACGCAACCATGATTCAGCCTGATGGATTTCAATGAGGTTTTCATCTTCAAAACGTTTTTGAAGTTCATACGTAACGAATTGACTAGCTACTTCACCGGCTTTATGACCACCCATGCCATCGCATAAAACTAACAATTGTTGCTGAGTTTGGTTATAAAAAATACCGCCAGCGTCTTCATTCTTTTCTCTGTGTTGACCAGTATCCGTGAAAAATTGTGCGTTTAACATATGTCTTTACCTCGTTTCTACTTGTCGTTCCTTTGCTCTTAATTGACCACACGCTGCATCAATGTCTGATCCTTGTTCACGTCTTATTGTAGCATTGATTCCTAATCTCTTTAATTCTTTTTCAAATTTAAAAATATCATCCTTTGGAGTTTTCACATAATTACGTTCAGGTACATGGTTGACTGGAATTAGATTAACATGGCAATTTAAATTTTTAATTAGATGTGCTAAATCTCTTGCATGTTCTAGTTGGTCATTCACTCCACCGAATAAACCATATTCAAATGTAACACGTCGATTAGTTTGTTCCTGATAATATTTAATTGCTTCCATTAATTTCTCAACATTATAAGCTCGGTTAATCGGCATTAAACGAGAACGAATTTCGTCTTTAGCACCATGTAGACTAACTGCAAAATTGATTTGGATGTCTTCTTCAGCGAAATCATAAATTCTAGGAATTATACCAGAAGTGGACACTGTAATATGACGTGCCCCAATATTTAAGCTGTTATCATCGTTAACGATTCTTAAGAAATCCATCATTTCATCATAATTTTCAAAAGGTTCACCAATGCCCATGATTACGATTTGAGAGACGCGTTCATCTGTTTCATCTAAAGCTTTTTGAACTGTTAGTACTTGAGATACTATTTCGCCCGCTTCTAAGTTTCGCTTTAAGCCACCTAAAGTTGAAGCACAGAATGTACAACCGATACGACAACCCACTTGTGTTGTGACACAAACTGAATTACCGTATTCATGTCTCATCAATACAGTTTCAATTGTATAACCATCTTGTAATTCAAATAAAAATTTAATCGTTCCGTCTTTACTTTCTTGTTTAACTACTGTTGTCAACGTAGTCATCGCAAAATTATCTTTTAAAACTTGACGTAAATCTTTAGAGAGATTCATCATTTCATCAATACTATCCACTCTTTTTTGATATAACCATTCAAAAATTTGTTTAGCTCTAAATTTTTGTTGCCCATGATCAATCAACCACTGCTGCATTTCATCGTAACGCAAAGAATAAATCGATTGTTTATCAAAATTAGGTAAGAACTTATTCTTTTTCTTTTTTTCTGCAGTAATCATTCTTAACTTTCCTTTCTTTTAATTTGAGTTATAAAGAATCCATCAGAGTCAAAATCTTGTGGTAATATCTGTAATGTCTTAACTTGCTTTCCAGTAACAGGGTGTTGGAAAGGCTCAAATTCAAACTCTTCGTTTTGTTTTAAAAATGTATAAATTACATTCTCATTTTCCATCTGTTCTATTGTACATGTTGAATACGTAATTGTACCACCAGGTTTAATATTATGTTTAATATTCTCTAATATTTGTAGTTGTAAATCAACAAGTGATTGAATACTATCTTGAGACTGAGTATATTTTATTTCAGGTTTATGTCTTAACACACCTAAACCACTACAAGGTGCATCGACTAAAATTTTATCGTACAGCCCATCATAAGGTTCAGTTGCATCATGTTGGAACGCATGAATATTATCTAGCTTTAATTTTTTAATATTATGCTTAATAAGATCAATTTTATGGGAATGTATATCTGTAGCATCAATTTGCCCTTCTGGAGATAATATTTCCGCCATATGACAAGCCTTTCCTCCAGGAGCACTACAAGCATCTAATACTTTATCATCTCTACCTAACTTCATGATATGAGCTACCATCATCGAACTCTTATCTTGAATGGAGACATAACCATCTTTAAACGCTCTTGAATTTACAATAGTTTGCCCACTTACATGCAAACAAAAAGGTAAAATATCATCTTTTTCAACATTGAATCCTTCATTTTCCAATTTATTAATAATGTCATCTACAGAACCACGTGAAATATTCGCTCTAACTGTTGTCTTGACAGGAGCTAATAATGACTGAGCAATTTCTTCCGTCGTCACAAGACCATAATGCGTAACCCAATGATTAACTAACCATTTAGGTAAACTATACTCTAAAGCAATTCGTTTCTTATCATCTTTTATTTCTTGAAAATGAGGCAATTCACTTCTCATCATTGAACGTAAAATACCGTTGACGATATTACCATTATGATGGCCACCTCTTTGCTTAGCAATATCAACTGCTTCATTAATAATCGCATGATCGGGAACTTTGTCGAGATAAACATATTGATAAATACTCATCCATAAAAGCTGGCGTACCCACCCTTTTATTTTAGTTTTAACAAAAGGTTTTAGAATATAATCCAATGTATATTTTCGTTTAATTGTTCCATAAACAAGCTCAGTAAATAAATTCCGATCAACATCAGCGATGATATTGGAAGATAAAACTTCATTAATTTTTAAATTACTATATGCGCCTTCATTTAATATATGTTGGATAGTTTCGAATGCATGGGCTCTTACAGAATTCATCATATCAATTGCTTCCCTACAAGTGACTCTTGAACGCCACTAAGATAATTAGCTACTAACATACGTTTTTTTCCAGCAAGTTGCATTTCCGTTAATGCAATAGCATCATTAGAACCTGTTCCAATAATGATAGCTTTTTTAGTCGTTTCAATGATTTTACCAGGATCACCATTCTTACCTGAGATAATGTGAGATGAATATAATTTAAGATTTTTGTCATCCATAGTGGTATATGCTACTGGCCATGGAGATAAGCCACGTATGTGATTATGAATATCTTGAGCGCTTTGATTCCAATTAATTCGTTCATCTTCTCTACTAATGTTAGAAGCAAATGTCGCTTCTGAGTCATCTTGAGGGATGCTGTCATTCGTTTCATTAATAATAGAAGGAAGTGTATCTTTGAGTAAATCCGCACCAAGGAAACTTAATTTATCATGCATTGTACCTACATTATCATCTTCCTCAATATTAATTGCTTTCTGAGAAATGATATTACCAGCGTCTAATTTTTTCACCATATACATTATCGTTATACCTGTCTTTTCTTCACCATCTATAATTGCTTGGTGAATGGGTGCTCCACCACGATATTTAGGTAGTAATGAAGCATGTACATTAATCGCTCCTAAACGTGGTGCGTTAAGTAGAGACTCAGGTAGTAACTGGCCAAATGCAGCGGTAACAATTAAATCAGCATCTAACGTTAATAATTCTTCAAGTTCTTCTGAATCTTTAAGTTTTTCAGGCTGATAAACATCAATGTTATGTTCAAGCGCTACTTTTTTAACTGGTGGTGGTGTCATGACTTTTTTACGACCAACTGGACGATCGGGTTGTGTCACTACTGCAATCACATCATGTTCTGCAATTAACATTTCTAGTACTTTAGTTGAAAAGTCAGGTGTTCCCATAAATATAATTTTACTCATTTTCAAAATATGCCTCCACTTCATCTTCATTTAAAATACGATTCGCTTTATCTGTAAAAAGGATACCATTTAAATGATCTACCATATGTAATATCATTCGAGCTACATCATCATAAGCAGTCAATTCAACTTGATTTCCATTTACATCATTGCATTGTAAAACAATCATTTTACTTCTAGTTACTTCACCAAAAACATTAGGTAAAGAAACTGAACCTTCAAGGTCTGTAATTTCCTCATCAGAATAACTTTTTATGACTGGGTTGATTAATTGAAGAAGCCCTTCAAGTTCCATATCGATTAATGCAACACGTTGATTCACACCAATTTGTGGTGCACTAATTGCAGCAGCCTCTTCTTCATATAGAGTATCTTCCAAATCCTTTAACAATGATTTTAACTGGTCATCATATTGATTCACGATCTTGCTTTCTTTTTTTAGTAACGGATGTGTAGACTTAACCAATTTCTTTACTGTCATGCTAACGGCTCCTCATTAAAATTCATCATATCATTATAACTTACTTAAATTGAAATTGCGACCTTTCTTGAAAGTGTGATTAATTATTTAAATTTCTTGCAACTTTAGTCTGAATTTGATTAAAGAGAAAGTAAAATAATTGATTTTATATTGTGACCTAATAAAATACTAAGTAAGGTAAGTTTAATAATAACTTAAATTTCTGACCGGAGGTGACCATCATGGAAGTAAATAAAGTGATATATATTTTATTAGCTGTTTTTCTAGGGAGCTTCGGCATCCATAAATTTTACGCTGGTAAGTCATTCCAGGGTATTATGCATCTTTTATTCTGTTGGACAGCCATTCCTCATATTTTAGCTATTATCAGTGCCATTTTAACTCTATTCAGACCAGCTGATGAAAATGGTAATGTTACAATGTAAATTTAGAAGTTTATAGCTGTTTCTAATATATATTTTAAAAAAGGCAATTTCTGTAAAGTTAATACAGAAATTGCCTTTTTATATTTATCTTGTTAGTACACGTTTTTATTATTACATCATCATTTGTGGGTTAATATCAATTTTAAGTGCTAATTTTTCTTTTACATACTGGTCATGATAGTAATCATCTAAATATTGAAGTGCCTGATGTAATTGTGGTTCACTTTTATACTTTACTAATATTTGAAAACGGTATTCATTATTTATTCTAGATAATGCTGCAGGAGATGGGCCTAATACTAAAGCTTTCTCACTTAAATGTTGCAATAATATTTGGTGAATGTGTTTTGACGCTTCCATCACTTTTTTCATATCTCTATGAGAAATTGTAAAATTGATTAAGAAATAATAAGGTGGGTATTTACCTAGTTTACGAAAGTTCATTTCTTTTTGATAAAACGTGAGGTAATCGTTAAGTTTCACATCTTCAATAGCATAATGTTCCGGATTATATGTTTGTATGATGACCTGACCCTCTTTTTCATGGCGCCCAGCACGACCGGAAACTTGAGTCAATAATTGATACGTTCGTTCACTTGCCCGAAAATCAGGCAAATTAAGCATGGTGTCTGCATTCAACACTCCGACTAATGTGATATTAGGATAATCTAAACCTTTTGCAATCATTTGTGTACCTAAGAGGATATCCCCTTTACCCGCTTCAAAGTCATTTAATAATCTTTCATGTGCACCTTTCTTAGAAGTTGTATCTACATCCATTCGTATAATTCTTGATTCTGGAAATTCTTGATATAATAATTCCTCTACACGTTGTGTTCCTGTACCTACTTGTCTAATATGATCACTTTCACAATTTGGGCATAAATTAGGTGGTGTTTCTTGATAACCACAATAATGACATTTTAGTTGATCACTCGTTTTGTGATATGTCAATGAAATATCACAGTTAGGGCATTGCGGAACGTACCCACAATCTCTACATAACATAAATGAAGCATATCCTCTTCTATTTAAGAAAAGTACGATTTGTTCTTTTTTATTTAAGCGTTGTTGTATAGCTTCTTTAAGCGCATTGGAGAACATAGAACGATTCCCTTCGCTTAATTCTTCACGCATGTCTACAATATCAATATGAGGTAGTGCTTGTTGATTCACTCTATTTGGTAATGATAATAATTCGTAAACATCTTTCTCCGCTCTTGCATATGTTTCTAAACTTGGTGTCGCACTTCCGAGTATGACAGGGCAATGATGATATTGACTACGCCACTGTGCAATATCTCTCGCATGATATCTTGGATAATCTTCTTGTTTATATGTAGATTCATGTTCTTCATCAATAATAATAATTCCTAAATTTTTAAAAGGTGCAAACACACTCGAACGTGCACCAACACTTACACGTGCACGCCCGTCACGGATTTTTTGCCATTCATCATAACGTTCACCATTAGATAATCCTGAGTGAAGTACAGCAACATCATCTCCAAAACGACGTTTAAATCGTAAAACCATTTGAGGCGTAAGTGCAATTTCTGGTACAAGCATCATCGCCTCTTTACCTTTGTTTAAAACTGCTTCTATGGTTTGTAGGTAAACTTCAGTTTTACCTGAACCTGTTACACCATGTAGTAAAAATGTTCTAGATTCATCATGATCAATTTTATTTTTAACAGCTTCATAAGCAAGTTGTTGATCAGTGGTAAGTTGACGTTTATCTTCTTGTTCAAATATACGATTCGCAAATGGATCACGGTTAACCTCAGCATCATATTTTTCAACGTAGCCCTTTTTAATTAGAGAATCTAAGCTAGACTTAGAGAACCCAATATCTTCTATCTCTTTTAAAAATATGGTACGATGCGATTCTTCTAATAAGAAAGCGTATAAATCATATTGTTTCGCATACTTTTCAAGTCGAGCTAGAACATCATCACCATTGAATTCTTCTTTTATAGCAATTGCTCTTTGTGTTTTCTTCTTAATATTTTGAGATAATAAAGTGACTTCTTGTACCAATCCCTCTATCATTAGAGAAAGCATGTCGTCTAAATCATTATTATGTTGCGCGTCTTTGTATAAATAATGACCATCTTTATTAAATTTCTTCAAAATTGTTTCAGATAAATCATTTCCCTTAATTATTTCAAAAGCTTTATTATATTTTGCTTTTATTGCACTTGGCAACATTGCTTCAAGTACAGATATACGTTTGGTGACATGATAATGACTCATCCATTCGCTTAATTGAACAAGCTCTGTAGTTAGCTCTGGTTGAATATCTTGAACTTCTTTAATAGCTTTAAGCTTGGAGATGTTAACATCTTCATCTGGCTTATCTTGAATATCCATCACGTAACCTTGAATAGTACGAGGCCCAAATGGAACAATTACACGCACACCAACCTGAACTACACTTTCTAAATGAGTTGGCACAATATAATCAAATTTAAAATCAACACTCTTGGATGGTATATCAACAATTACTTTTGCAATCATCATTGCCACCTAGTTTCTAATTCATCTAAAATTTGTTTAGCTAATTCTACTTTTTTACCCTTCTTTATACTAACCACATCTTTATTCTTAAAATGCATCATCAATTCATTATC
Organism: Staphylococcus sp. HMSC067F07; assembly: GCF_001837405.1. Lineage (NCBI taxonomy): Bacteria > Bacillati > Bacillota > Bacilli > Caryophanales > Staphylococcaceae > Staphylococcus > Staphylococcus sp. HMSC067F07. The sequence continues at coordinate 272,930 of NZ_KV832237.1, forward strand.
ATCAGAACTAAATCCTATAGATTGGTCACCTACATTATTCGAGATAATGACATCAGCATTCTTACGCGCTAATTTATCTTGCGCATATGCTTCAATATTTTGAGTTTCTGCAGCGAAGCCTACTAAGTATTGATGTTTTTTGTTATCACCTAAATACTTTAAGATGTCAGTAGTACGCTTGAAGGTAACAGATAAATCCCCTTCACGTTTCTTCATCTTATGTTCAAGCACTTCTGAGGGTGTATAGTCTGAAACAGCCGCTGCTTTAAAAACAATATCTTGTGTATCATATCTTTCTTTTACGGCATTAAACATATCCTCTGCACTTTGAACATGTATCACGTTTATACCCGTAGGATCAGTTAACTGCGTAGGGCCAGTTATGAGTGTTACTTCAGCTCCTTTATCTCTAAGAGCCTCAGCTATTGCAAAACCCATTTTACCTGAAGAACGATTTGTAACATATCTCACCGGATCAATCACTTCAACCGTAGGACCTGCAGTAACTAAAGCTCTCTTTCCTGAAAATGAACTATCAGACGAAACTTTATCATTGTTGAAAAATTGGTTAATCACGGACACAATTTGCAATGGTTCTTCCATTCGGCCTTTTGCTACATAACCACAAGCTAAATAGCCATCTCCTGGTTCAATGAATTGATAGCCATCTCCTCTGAGAACTTCAATATTATGTTGAGTACGAGGATTCTCATACATGTGCACATTCATTGCTGGTGCAACAAACTTCGGTGTTTCAGTAGCAAGTAATGTTGATGTAATAATGTCGTCAGCGATGCCAACACTTAACTTCGCAATTGTATTAGCTGTAGCTGGCGCTATAATAATTGCATCTGCCCAGTCACCTAATGACACGTGTTGAATTTCTTCTGGTGTTTCTTCTTTAAAAGTATTGGTATAAACTGGATTTCTGCTAATTGCTTGAAATGAAAGTGGTGTGACAAACTCTTGTGCATGGTTAGAAAGCATTACCCTCACTTCATAACCCGCTTGTGTTAGCTTACTCGTTAAATCTATCGCTTTATATGCTGCAATGCCACCAGTTACAGCTAATAAAATGTGTTTCATTATATAATCTCCTTGATACTTTACTTAAAATATTCATTTAAAAGGTTTAAATGTTTAAGTTCTATGCTTAATTAGAGCATGATACCTGTTCTTCAAATTTAATTTTATTATACACAAATAAGTTTAATAATTAAAAAAACACACCTTAATTCATTACGGATCACACGTCTCTAATATGTGTCCTTAATAAGGTGTGTCAAAATTATAGATTAAAGTAAAAATATTAACCTAAGTATTCTTCAGGAATGACTGGTTCAATTTTACCATCAGCAATTTCTTCTAAAGCTCTACCAACTGGTTTAGCTGAATGATAATTTTCAATAAGTGCTGTTTCATGTTTTTCGTCTAACTCGCGCGCTCTTTTCGCGGCAGTAGTTGCGATAAGATATTTAGAATTAATTTTTGCAGTAAGTTGGTTTAACGGTGGATTTAACATTATTTTTTTGCCTCCAATAACATTTTTCTATATTTAGCTTCGATGCGCTCTCTTTTTAAATGTTCAGCTTCTACTATAGACTGAATTCGATTTTTAGCAAGTTCAACTTCATCATTTACGACTACATAGTCATATAGATTCATCATTTCAACTTCTTTACGTGCTTCGTTAACACGACTTTGAATTTTCTCATCTGATTCAGTGCCTCTGCCAACTAAACGCTCTCTTAAGTCGTCAAGACTTGGTGGCGCAAGGAAGATAAACAATGCATCAGGAAATTTTTTTCTTACTTGTTTTGCGCCTTCAACTTCTATTTCCAAGAAAACATCGTAACCTTGATCCATAGTATCTTTAACATATTGAACTGGCGTACCATAATAATTGCCTACATATTCCGCATATTCAATAAATTGATCGTCCTTAATTAACTCTTCAAACTGCTCTTTCGTTTTGAAAAAGTAATCTACACCATCTACTTCACCTTCGCGCATGTTACGAGTAGTCATTGATATAGAGTACTTATATGAAGTAGTGGGATCATCAAAAATCTGTTTTCTAACAGTTCCTTTGCCAACACCAGAAGGACCTGAAAGAACAATTAGCAATCCTTTTTCATTATCCATGCCTTACGACCTCTCTAAGCTATTCTTCTATTATTTAAATATAATATCATACCAAACTAAAGAATGTATAGGAGTACTTTTATCATATTGATAAATAGTACTCCTTAATGCATTAACTTCAGTTAATGTATTCCTTAATCTAGTAAAAAACTATTTAGTGACTCTTAATGCATTAACTTTAGTTAATGTAATCCATTAATTCTCATATTGATAAATAGTACGCCTTAATGCCTTCATAAAAATTAAATTATTTTACTTCTATTATTCACCATTTTATATTTTATAAAACTAAAACAATGACCGTATAAACAACGCATGTTAAAATATGATGAATGAAAATTTTTAAGGTGGCAGATAAATATGGCATATGATGGCTTATTCACTAAAAAGATGGTTGAGTCACTTCAAAGTTTAGTTTCAGGCCGTATTCATAAAATCAATCAACCGGAAAACGATACTATTATTATGGTAGTACGACAAAATCGCAAAAATCATCAATTACTATTATCAATTCACCCTAGCTTTTCAAGGTTACAAATTACTGATAAAAAATATGATAACCCATTTAATCCACCTATGTTCGCACGTGTCTTTCGTAAGCATTTAGAAGGTGGCTTTATAGAAAATATACGCCAAATTGGCAATGACCGTCGCGTTGAAATTGATATAAAAAGTAAAGATGAAATCGGCGACACAATGCATCGTACAATTATATTAGAAATTATGGGTAAACACAGTAACCTTATTCTTGTAGATGAAAATCGTAAAATTATTGAAGGATTTAAGCATTTAACACCAAATACTAACCAATATCGTACGGTAATGCCTGGGTTTGAATATGAAGCTCCTCCAAGCCAAAATAAGTTAAATCCTTACGAAATTTCTGGACAAGAGGCTCTAAAATATATTGATTTTAATTCAGGTAAAATTTCTAAACAATTATTAAATTCATTTGAAGGGTTTAGCCCACTTATTACAAATGAAATAGTTAGTCGCCGACAATTTATGACGCAAGATACGCTACCTGAAGCATATGATGAAGTTATGGCTGAAACTCAATTATCTCCGACCCCTGTTTTTCATAAAAATCATGAGACAGGCAAGGAAGATTTTTATTTTATGAAATTAAATCAGTTTTATGATGATGTAGTAGAATATGATTCACTTAACGATTTACTCGATCGTTATTATGATGCTCGAGGAGAGCGAGAACGTGTTAAACAACGTGCAAATGATTTAGTAAGATTTGTACAACAACAGTTGCAAAAACAACAAAATAAATTAAGTAAGTTAATTGATGAATATGAGAGTGCTAAGGATAAAGAAACTCAACAACTTTATGGTGAATTAATCACTGCAAACATTTACAGAATTAAACAAGGTGATGAATCGGTAACAGCACTAAATTATTATACTGGTGAAGAGGTAACCATTCCGCTCAATCCGACCAAATCACCTTCAGTAAATGCTCAATACTACTATAAGCAGTATAATCGTCTAAAAACACGAGAACATGAATTAGATCATCAAATACAATTAACGAAAGAAAACATTGATTACTTTTCAAATATTGAACAACAATTAGAACATATTACTGTTGACGATATAGATGATATTCGTGACGAATTAGCTGACCAAGGTTTCATGAAACAGCGTAAAAATACTAAAAAGAAAAAGAATGCGCAAATTCAACTACAAACGTATCGCTCAAGTGACGGAGATACGATCTTAGTCGGTAAAAATAATAAGCAGAATGACTACTTAACAAATAAAAAAGCACAAAAATCTCATATATGGTTCCATACTAAAGATATACCAGGTTCTCATGTCGTTATCTTAAATGATAGTCCTAGTGATGAAACAATTAAAGAGGCTGCAATGTTAGCTGGTTACTTCTCTAAAGCAGGAAATTCTGGTCAAATTCCAGTGGATTATACAGAAATTAGAAATGTTCACAAACCTTCAGGTGCAAAACCTGGCTTTGTGACATATGATAATCAAAAAACATTATATGCAACACCTGACTATGATAAAATTCAACAAATGAAAGAATCTTAATAAAAAACTCCGTACGATAACCTTGATAAGTTACCGTACGGAGTTTTTAATATATTTTATTCTTATTCTGGTAAAGCGAGTTGGAAACTCACGCCAAACTTGTCTTGCACCCATGCAAATTCTCTAAAAGGTGGCATTTCAGTTTTAGGCATTAGAATAGCGCCTTCTTTTTTCAAACCACTAAATAAACGTTCCATTTCCATAGCATCCTTAACAGTGACATATAATGACATGGCAGGGTTCATAGGTAATTCTTCACCATTATTAGCATCAATTGCCATAAATACTTGACCATTTAAAGTAAAGATAGAGTGTTGTACTGATCCTGGAGTACCAGGGCCGTCTTCATCATATTTAACCATCGTCAATATTTCACTATCCTCGAATAAACTTGTATATAACTTAATTGCTTCTTCAGCTTGGTCGTTAAACATAAGAAATGTTGTTATTTTAGGTATTTCCACTTTATATCTCCCCTAGTTTTAAAAATTTAATTACTTTACCAATTTAAGTATCTCGTATATTATTTTAACATGATAACTCTTATATTGTAGAATATCGTGATACAGATGAAAAAAACTATGTCTTCGTTTATTTGATGATTTATAAGATCGCTTACCCTAATCTTATTCTCACATAACAATATGAATATAATATTTTATATATAGGGAGGTTTACGGAAGATGTTAATTCACTACGGTTTACCCATTTTAATATTATTAATTGTTTTACTAATCGGTTGGTTGCTCACTAAAGTATTTATACGCTAATGAGAAAGAGCCAAAGTCTTGAAATTCCAAGTACTTTGGCTCTTAAAATTTTCATATTTAATTTTCGTCTATAATTGACCTTTATGACGTAAACTTTCTTTAGCTCTTTTAAATATATCACCAGAATGTGTAAACGCATTATCATTTACTGATTCTGAGAAATCTCGAACACTTTCGTCAATACTTTTTAAGTTTTTTGGGGTTCTATAATCATCTTGTCTTTTTAGAAAATCATTACAATGCTTCATCGTAATATAAAGATGATTATTTTCATCTCTTTGAGTCATTCACTTTCCCCCTTTATAAACTTATCTTATGACAAGTTGTCTCTCCAATCAACTAAAGTCTGAATATCATCTTCAGAAATTTTTCCTTCTTCCCTCGCAACTTCAATTAATTCATTATAATTACTTAAAGTATAAAACGGAATTCCTGCTTTGTGGAATGTATCATCTGCTTTTTTCAGTCCATACGTGAAAATTGCTACCACACCAAGTACATCAGCACCAGCCTCTTTTAAAGCTTCTACAGCTGTTACTGAAGAACCACCAGTAGAGATCAAATCTTCAACAACTACAACTTTTTTACCTTCGCTTTTAGCGCCTTCAATTTGATTCTGTTTACCATGGCTTTTACTTTTAGAACGAACATAGTTCATTGGTAGTTCCATCTTTTCAGAAATATAAGCAGCATGAGGAATACCTGCAGTTGCAGTACCAGACACAATTTCTACCTCTGAAAAATGTTCATCTATTAAGCGTGCTAAATCATCTCTAATAGCATTACGCACTAACGGGTAACCTAGAGTGACACGATTATCACAATAGATTGGAGATTTAATCCCAGAACTCCAAGTATATAAATCATTCGGAGACAAGGAGACTGCCTCAATATCTAATAAAGCTTTTGCAATTTCTTTAGCCATTAACCTAACCAACTTTCTTTGATATTTTGATAGCTCTCTACAGGACGATCACTTTGTGTTATAGGTCTCCCGACTACTATATGTGTAGATCCTAAAGTTTGTGCTTCTTCGGGAGTAGTAATACGTTGTTGATCATTTTGAGCCGCGCCCTTAGGTCTAATTCCGGGAGTGACTTTCATAAATTCAGGACCTAATTCTCGAGAAATTAACTCAGCTTCAAGTGGTGAGCACACCACTCCGTCTAAACCAGCTTTATGAGCAAGGCGAGCATAATTCAGTACCGCTTCATCAATAGTCGTATGAATATTTTGCTCTTCATGCAACTGTTGTTCAGTAGTAGAGGTAAGTTGCGTTACTGCAATAATTTTAGTATTTGGATTAATTTTACTTAAACCTTTTTTAGCCTCTTCCATCATTTTCACACCGCCAGCTGCGTGAACATTAACTAAATCTACATCTAATCGCGCTAATCCTTCCATAGCTTTACTTACAGTATTAGGGATATCATGCAATTTTAAATCTAAAAAGATATCATGGCCTCTCTTTTTTAGAGATTGAATAAGTCCAGGACCTGTTTGGTAAAACAATTCCATACCAACCTTGACACACAATGGTTCATTAAATTGATCTAAAAAGGTATTTACTTCTTCTGCAGATTTAAAATCTAATGCAATGATTGGTAAATTTCTCATTTAAATACTCCTTCAATCATTCATTCTTTGTATTACATATTTCTCATCGTGAAAGTCATACTTTCAATTACGTTAGTCAATGCACTTGCAGTATCAAGTGATGTCAGACATGGTACACCATTTTCAACAGTTGTACGGCGGATTTGGAATCCATCACGTTCAACCTCTTTACCTTTCGTCATCGTATTAATAACGATTTGTACTTCACCATTTTGAATACGAGTAAGTAAATCATCTTCGCCACCGATTTTACCTACAACTTCAACAGGTATTTGATTGTCTTCAAGTTTTTTAGCTGTACCTTTTGTTGCTAAAATTTTATAGCCAACTTCATTTAAGCGATGTGCTATTTTCACGATTTCATCTTTATCTTTATCACTTACTGTCATTAATACTGTTCCGTGATCTTTTACTTCTACACCGCTACCTGTAAGTCCTTTGTAAAGCGCCTTTTCAAGAGTAAGATCTTTACCCATAACTTCTCCAGTTGACTTCATTTCAGGTCCAAGCGTAATGTCTACGTTCTTCAATTTATTAAAGCTAAATACAGGAGCTTTAACGAAGACGCCCTCAGAGTATGGTTGAATTCCTTGATGATAACCTAAATCAGCTAATTTATGTCCCATAATAGAACGCATAGCAAGTTGTGCCATTTGAATGTCAGTAATTTTACTTAAGAATGGAACCGTTCGACTTGAACGTGGATTAACTTCTAACACATAAACACCATCATGAGCGATGACAAATTGTATGTTGATTAAGCCAATAATATTTAATCCTTTAGCTAATTTAATTGTATAATCTTCGAGCGTATCAATCTCTTCTTTAGTTAACGTTTGTGGTGGATATACTGCAATTGAGTCACCACTATGCACACCGGCACGTTCAATATGTTCCATAATACCAGGAATAATCACTGTATCTCCGTCACAGATAGCATCTACTTCGATTTCTTTACCTGTTAAATAACGGTCAACAAGTACTGGATGTTCTGGACTTGCTTTAACTGCTTGTGTCATATAGTTTTCTAATTCTTGGTCATTATCTACAATTTCCATAGCACGGCCACCTAATACGTAAGATGGTCGAACAACAACTGGATAACCAATTTCACGCGCATTTTCGAGTGCCTCTTTAGGAGATGTAGATGTTTTACCTTGAGGTTGTGGCACTTCAATCTGACGTAGTAACGCCTCAAATTCTTTTCTATCTTCAGCGCGATTTAGATCTTCTAAAGAAGTTCCCATGATTTGAACACCATGTTTAGCAAGTTTGTCAGCTAAATTGATGGCAGTTTGTCCACCAAATTGAACAACAACACCTTTAGGTTGTTCTAAATTGATGATATTCATTACATCTTCTTCAGTTAATGGTTCAAAGTATAATTTATCTGATATTGAGAAGTCAGTAGATACAGTTTCAGGATTATTGTTTACAATAATAGCTTCGTAGCCTGCATCTTGAATTGCCCATACAGCATGTACAGTAGCATAATCGAATTCTACACCTTGACCAATGCGAATAGGACCTGAACCTAATACGAGAATTTTCTCTTTATCCGTTACAACAGATTCATTTTCAGATTCATACGTTCCATAATAATAAGGCGTTGTCGATTCAAATTCTGCTGCACATGTATCAACCATTTTATATACAGGTTTAATATCATTTTTCACTCGTAATTGGTAAACATCGTCTTCATTCATATCCCAACGATGAGCGATTACTTTATCGCTAAAGCCATAATCTTTAGCATATTTAAGATATTCCAAATCACCTTGATGTTCTTTTAATTCGTGTTCAATGTTGATGATGTTTTGGAATTTATTTAGGAAGAAATAATCAATTTTCGTCATTTTATGGATTTCTTCTAAAGTTGTACCTCGGCGAATAGCTTCTCCAATAAAGAATAGTCGTTCATCATCTTGGTGACCAATACGTTCTTTAATGTAGTCTAAATCAAAGCTCTCCCCATTTGGTAAACCTAAGTGATGCGCACCATACTCAAGTGAACGAATCGCTTTAAGTAATGATTCTTCGTATGTACGTCCAATTGCCATGACTTCTCCAGTTGCTTTCATTTGTGTACCTAGTTCACGTTCACCTTTTTCAAATTTATCAAATGGGAAACGAGGAATTTTAGAAATAACATAGTCCAATGTTGGTTCAAAAGCTGCATAAGATGTTCCAGTAATAGGATTTAACATTTCATCTAAAGTTAAACCTACTGCAATTTTCGCTGCTAATTTAGCAATTGGATAACCTGTAGCTTTAGAAGCTAAAGCTGATGAACGAGACACTCGAGGATTCACTTCAATAATGTAATAATTGAGAGAATGTGGATCTAGGGCTAGTTGTACATTACAGCCACCTTCAATACCTAATGCTCTAATTACTTTTAATGACACATCACGTAACATTTGGTATTCAACATCTGACAACGTTTGACTTGGAGCTACGACAATGGAATCCCCTGTATGTATACCAACTGGATCGATATTTTCCATGTTACAAACAACAATGGCATTATCATTTTTATCACGCATGACTTCGTATTCAATTTCTTTATAACCTGCTATTGATTTTTCGATTAAACACTGTGTAGCTGGACTGTAATGTAATCCATTACTTACAACTTCTTTTAAATCGTCATCGTTGTAGCAGATTCCACCACCAGTACCGCCCATAGTGAAGGCTGGTCGAACGATGAGTGGATAACCCACTTGTTCTTTAAATTCAAAGGCTTGTTCTACAGTATTAACAATGTCACTTTCAGGTACAGGGACATTTAAATCATTCATTAATGTTCTAAACATTTCTCGGTCTTCAGCTTGTTGAATAGATTCAAGCTCAGTTCCTAAAAGTTTCACATTATTCGCAGCAAGTACGCCACTATCGTGGAGTTGAATTGCCATATTTAAACCAGTTTGTCCACCTAGAGTAGGTAACAATGCATCTGGTTGCTCTTTACGAATAATACGAGCAATAAAATCATGAGTTAGCGGCTCAATATAGACTTTATCAGCAATTTCTTTATCAGTCATTATTGTCGCAGGGTTAGAGTTAACTAAGATGACTCTATATCCCTCTTCTTTAAGAGCAAGACATGCTTGCGTACCTGCATAATCAAATTCTGCAGCCTGACCTATAATAATTGGTCCTGAACCTACTACTAAAATTGTTTGAATATCGTCGCGTTTAGGCATTAAAATGACGCTCCTTTTCTTTGAACTCATTCATCATCGTTATAAACTCATCGAATAAATAGTTTGAATCGCTTGGGCCCGGTCTTGCTTCAGGATGATATTGTACTGAGAAAGCAGGTAATTGTTTATGTCTCAAACCTTCAACTGTCCCATCATTAAGCGCAATATGTGTCACCTCTAAATCAGTATTTTCAAGTGAATCACGATCAATAGCATAGCCATGATTTTGACTAGTGATGTCTACTTTACCTGTTCTTAAATCCTTAACAGGATGATTAGCACCACGATGACCGAACTTCATTTTGAAAGAAGTGGCACCTTGTGATAAAGCAAAAAGTTGATGTCCTAAGCATATTCCGAAGAATGGTATTTTACCTAAGATACCTTTGATCATTTCGATAGCAACTTCAACTTCATCTGGGTCTCCAGGACCGTTAGATAACATCACTCCATCTGGTGACATGCCTAAAATTTCTTCTGCTGTTGTATTGTATGGTACAACTGTTACATTACAACCACGTGTATTTAGTTCACGAACAATGTTTTGTTTCTTACCAAAGTCGAGTAAAACCACACTTAAATCTGAACCTGTTGATACGTATGGTGTTTTAGTAGAGACTGTTTGAACTTCATCTCTTGGTAATTCAGCAGTTTTTAAATGTTCTACAAGCGCTTGAATGTCATCTTTATTATCTGTAAATCCAGCTCTCAATACACCGTGTTGGCGAATCTTACGTGTGATACTTCTTGTATCCACGCCAGAAATACCTGGAATATGATATTGAACAAGTACTTCGTGTAATGTTTTTTGGTGTCTAAAGTTACTAGGATGTGTGCTTGCCTCTTTCACTACTACACCATTCAATGTCGGTGTCAATGATTCAAAGTCATCACGGTTAATACCATAATTCCCAATTAATGGGTAAGTAAATGTAATGATTTGACCTGTATATGAGGGGTCAGAAATAGTTTCCTGATACCCCGTCATTGCAGTATTAAATACGATTTCGCCTATTGAAAGATCATCTGAACCTAAGCGATATCCTTCATAATAAGAGCCATCTTCCAGTACAAGATAACGTTTTTCAAGCATCTATTTTTCCTCCTCAAATACTACTTCGCCTTTAACCATTGTTAAAATCGGGTTACCATAAACTTTTTCACCGATAAATGGTGTATTGTCCGCTTTAGATAAGAAGTCTTCACTTCTGATTTCTTTATCGTTATTTAAATCTATAATTGTTAAATCAGCATAACTATCTTTATGCAATTTACCATAGTTTAAATTAAAGATTGTTGCAGGTTTAATAGTGAAATAATCCACTAACTGTTGAAGTGACCAATTACCTCTTCTTACAAAGTGAGTGTATAATAATGGGAAAGCTGTCTCACTACCCACGATACCAAACGGTGCTTGAGTCATTGGTTGATCTTTTTCTTCTTTTGCATGTGGCGCATGGTCAGTTGCGATACAATCAATCGTTCCATCTAATAAACCTTCTAATAATGCTTCTCTATCTTCTTTACTTCTTAATGGTGGGTTCATTTTATAGTTTGCATCATCGCCTGGTACATCATTTTCAGTTAAAAGTAAGTGATGTGGAGTTACTTCTGCAGTGACGTGAATGCCAGCTTTCTTAGCATCTCTAATCACACGTACACTTTCTTTAGTAGAAACGTGACATACATGATAATGACATCCTGTAGCTTCAGCTAATAAGACATCTCTAGCGATCTGCACTGATTCAGCAATGTTTGGTATACCTGGAATACCAAGTTCTTCACTACGTTTACCTTTATGCATTGCGCCACCATAAATCAAGCTATTATCTTCGCAATGTGCTACGATTGGTTTTTTAACGCGTGCTGCTTGTTTCATAGCCGCATACATCATACTAGCTTGTTGAACACCTACACCGTCATCTGTAAATGCGAATACCCCTTCTAGTGCTAACTCTTTGAAATCAACAAGTTCTTTTCCAGCTTGTCTTTTAGTAATAGATGCATAAGGTAACACACGTACTTTAGCTGTTTCTGAAATTCTTTGCCTTAATTCTCTAACATGTTCAACTGAATCTGGAACTGGTCTTGTATTAGGCATTGGGCATACAGTAGTGAATCCCCCTCTTGCAGCTGCTTTTGTACCAGTTTCAATTGTTTCTTTATGTTCCCCACCTGGCTCACGTAAATGCACGTGAACGTCAACAAATCCTGGTGCGATTAAATTTCCTTTAGCATCGATAACTTCAATATTAGGAGATGAAGAATTGATTTTACTACTAATTGTTTTAATACGTTTACCATCAATTAAAATCTCAGTATCTTTTAAAATTCCGTTTCTTAAGATTTTTCCATTTTTGATTAATTTCATTTTAAAATAACCCCTTCCTATTTTAAAAGCGCGCTTATAACTGCCATTCTTAAATACATCCCATTTTCCATTTGTTTGAAAATACGTGATTTGGGTGCTTCTACTAAATCACTTTTAATTTCGACTCCTCGATTGACTGGAGCAGGATGCATGACAATGGCTTCATCTTTTAATTTATCATATCTTGACTGAGTTAACCCATATTGTTGATGATATTCCTCTGCCGCAAAATTAGCTTCACCAGCAATGCCGTGTCTTTCGTGTTGAACTCTTAACAACATCACAATATCGACTTGATCAATCACATCATCTATATTAACGTATGGCGCCTCTAATGTCTCATCTACCCATTCTTCAGGACTAGAGAACATGACATTTGCACCTAATGCTCTTAAACTATGATAATTACTTCTGGCTACTCGAGAGTTTTTAATGTCACCGCAAATTAACACATTCAACCCATCAAATGACCCGTACTCTTCGTAAATAGTCATTATATCTAGCAAACTTTGCGTAGGATGTTGACCACTTCCATCTCCTGCGTTTGCTATAGGTATATTAATGTTTTCTAATTCCTCGTAATAAGCATTTTGAGAGTGACGAATGACTAATAAATTAACTCCAATACTTTCTAATGTTTTACAAGTATCATATAACGACTCGCCTTTTTTAACTGAAGAGGTACTCGTTTCAAAACTCACTTGTTTTAATCCTAATTTGAGTTCAGCTACTTCAAAATTACACTTTGTTCTTGTTGAATTTTCAAAGAATAAGTTCGTTACATACGTATCATTAAACTGCGGTAAAGCTCTTTCACCTGATTTATACTGGCTTGCAGTTGTAACTAAATCATATATTTCATCCGTTGATAGATGTTCCATAGATAATAAATTTTTCATATAGCGACCTCCTAATGGATTAAATTTTAATTTTCTTCTTTTTTATCTTTTGGCAAAATTAAATTTAAAATAATTCCAGAAAGTGCGGATAATGCCATACCTTCAATTTGTAAATTAATTCCAATACCTTTTAAATTGATAAGTAAATTACCAATACCTACTACAAGTATTACTGATGCAATGACTAAGTTACGGTTACTTGAAAAATCTACATTGCTTTCAACTATCATACGCAATCCACTAGCAGCAATAATACCAAATAATAGTATCGAAACACCGCCCATGACAGGAGTAGGTATCGATGAAATTAACGCAGTAAATTTACCTATGAAAGCTAGAATGATAGCGATAACTGCTGCTCCACCAATGACGTAAATACTATATATTTTAGTAATCGCTAGTACGCCTATATTTTCACCATAGGTTGTACTTGGAGGCCCACCGATAATACTCGCAAACATTGTAGATACCCCATCTCCAATAATTGATTTATCCAATCCTGGATCTTTAAAGAAATTACGGCCTACTATTTTATTGATAACCATTTGATGACCGATGTGTTCACTTACTGTGACGAATACAACGGGTATCATGACTAATACCAATCCTAAATGGAATGATGGTGTGTAATCTTTGAATGGTAAATATATATGTGGAAAATCTAACCATTTGGCGTGGGCAATAGGTCCAAATTTTACTAAGCCCATGAAAATAGAAACAATATAACCAACTACAATACCAATTAATACAGGTATCAGTGATAAAAATCCTTTAAAGAAACCTTGTACTACGATTGTGACTATGAGTGTAATTAGAGCTACAAGTAAATAACTTAAGTTATAACCTTTCATATCTGAAGAATTCTCATACATGGCCATATTAACGGCTGTAGGTGCCAAACTTAATCCGATAACCATAATAACTGGTCCTACTACAACTGGTGGTAGTAAATGCATTAGCCAACCAGTTCCACTTAATCTAATAAGTAAACCTATAATGACGTACATCAACCCACTCATAAACAGAGCCACTAACATGTCTCCTAAGCTATGGGTACTTAGACCAGTAATAATCGGTGTGATAAAGGCGAAACTTGAACCTAAATAAGCAGGTATTTTAGCCTTTGTGATTAATATGTAAATAAGTGTTCCAATACCTGAAGCAAGTAATGCTGCTGATATTGGTAAATGTGTTAAAAATGGTACAAGGACGGTTGAGCCAAACATTGCAAATAAATGTTGCAAACTTAAGAATGCCCATTGTGCTGGTTTAGGTTTGTCTCTAACATCAAGCACTGGCTTCACAGTGCGCTCAAACATTTGTTCATTTTCCATGTCATTCATTTCCTTTCATAAAAAAAATCTCTTTACATCAGCGAATGCAAAGAGACTAATTGAAATGTAGTCGAATAAGGTTTTACACCTCAAAGATTACATTTCTAACGAAGTATTACATTAAGCAATAGTAAAGGTATGATAAATCTTAAAGATTTACATCATCGCTTTATCATTCGTCTATGGCTTAATTTGTTTACTCCACCTTTTTCAGTCTCTCGTACTGCTTTAAAAGGGATATTATTTTATTATGACTGCGTTCTGATGATCAATTTCATTTAAATAAACTGAAACGGATTCATCACGCGCAGTTGGTATGTTTTTTCCAACAAAGTCTGCTCGGATAGGAAGTTCACGATGGCCTCTATCAACAAGTGTTGCAAGTCCAATTTTAACAGGTCGTGAGTGTAGCAATATAGCGTCTAATGAAGCTCTTACTGTACGACCAGTATATAAAACATCGTCAACGATAATCACCACTTTATCAGTAATGTCAACATCGATATCAAATGCTTTGATGTCTGATTGCTGGGTGACATTATCAATATCATCACGGAAATGTGTAATATCAATTGTGCCGGTTGGTACATTGCACTGCTCAATAGAATGAATCTTTTCTTGTATACGATTCGCTAAAAATGCACCTCGTGTCTTAATTCCTAAAAGCACTAAATTGTCAGTGCCTTTGTTATATTCCAAAATCTCATGTGCAATTCGAGTGATTGTACGCTGTATCGCGGCTTCATCTAAAATGATTCGTTCAGACATCGTTTCACCTCTTATAATAGAAAAACCTCATATCTTTAATAAAGACATGAGGTTAAGGCACACTTCAAGAAAATTAATTATACTCAGGTAATTAACTTTCAGGTATATATTTACAGTATTTCATTTTTGAGAACGCGCATACATTCTTAAGCGAAATACAATGATATGCATGATTATTCCTATTATTCATGTCTTCGAAGCCTCTCTGGACTCGCAATTAAAGACGAAGTTTTTTATATTTAAACTGTTATTAGTCTAAAACTTTTTAATAAATAAGTCAATGATTTCTTTAAACTAAAAGTTAACAAAATCGCTCGTAATGTTTAACTTTGTAATGTGTTTTTTTAAGCATCTCTACGTCGAATATCTTCTAATAAATCTTTAAAATCATTAGGCAAATTAGTACTTCTTTCAATATACTCATGTGTTACTGGATGTTCAAAACCAATCACACCCGCATGCAATGCTTGACCACCAATATCTAATGTTCTCTTAGGTCCATATTTAGGGTCACCCACAAGCGGGTAGCCAATATATTTCATATGCACACGAATTTGGTGAGTTCGTCCAGTTTCCAATTCACATTCTATCAAAGTATAGTCTTTAAAATGCTCTATTACATTGAAATGCGTTACAGCTTCTTTACCATCATCAACTACAGCCATTGCTTGACGGTCATTTTTATTACGACCAATTGGAGCATCTACCGTACCATAATCATGCGGAATATTACCGTGAACTAACGCAGTGTATTTACGTTTAACACTTTTAGCCATTAGTTGTTCGACAAGACCTCGATGAGCGATGTCATTTTTAGCAACCATTAATAAACCAGAAGTATCTTTATCAATACGGTGAACAATACCAGGACGTATTTCACCGTTAATACCAGATAAATTTTTGATTTGATACATTAAGCCGTTCACAAGTGTGCCCGTGTAATGACCTGGAGATGGATGTACTACCATACCTTTAGGTTTATAAACAATCGCCACATCATCATCCTCATAATAGATATCTAAATCTAAATCTTCTGGTTGAATGTCTGCTTCTACAACTTCCTTTTCAGTGACAATGATATGATCATTTAATTTAACTTTATAATTTGATTTAATCACTTTATCATTAACTTTAACTAAATCTTCTTTAATCCAATCTTGAAGTTGGCTACGAGACCAAGCATCATTCGACTCAGATAGAAATTTATCTATTCTTTGACCAACTTGTGTTTCATCTGTGATCTTAAATTCATGTGTTTCCAAAAGTATACCTCCTTAGTTCTTTTTAGTTGTATCCTTTAATAATGCGATAATTACGAAGATAACACCTATAGTTAAACTTGAATCTGCAATATTAAAGATTGGGAAATCATAACCAAAGATGTTTGTATCTATAAAATCGACAACTTCACCATTAAATACACGATCAATAAAGTTACCTAACGCACCAGCAAAGAGTAAGGTAATTGCAACTTGCATAAATAAATTATATTTAGCTTCTTTAATATAAAACAGCACGAGAACTACTAAAATAACTAATGTGATAATATAGAAAAATCCCATTTTACCACTTAAAATTCCCCAAGCAGCTCCATTATTTCTATGTGAAGTAATATTAAGAAAATGAGGAATTACTTCGTAGGAATCGCCAATTTTCATGGATGAAGCAATTATCCACTTTGAAATTTGGTCAAAAATTATAATTAAAAATGCTAAAAGAAGTGAGATTCCAATATAATATTTCTTTTTCATTCATGTGCCTCCATTCAGTTCAACGTCACTTTTGACAACACTTAACATTATATCCTACTCCAAGACATAAAAAAAGATTGCTGAGTATAAATCTAATTATTAGAAATGTTGAGCAATAATATCATACAAAAAGTTGAGACTTAATCGTGTCTCAACTTAATTTTAGTAAATATTTAGCTTACTCAATTATTCATCTTTTATTCGATTAAACCTGAAGTACAAGCCATCTGGTCCTTTTAAATTTAAATGCGTAGATTCAGGATAGTGAAAATCTATTAACGCTAAACCATATGTGTTTTCATTATCAACACGCTTGGTCCCTGATAACCACTGATTCATTGCTAAATGATTGTAATAATGATTTGAGGACAAAAATAATGAGAAATCGTCTATATAAGCTGACTCTTCTAAACCGAAATAATTAAGATAATATGATTTAATTTCTGAGATTCTAATAGTTTTAAGATGCAAATGACCTAATTTCGCTTCATTAGGTACACCTTGCCATTTTTCATTAGAAACTTCTTTTAACAATCGAGGTACGTTAATTGGTCTAATATCCAATTTCACTCTATTATCTTCATCGTATTTCCACATTTCAAAGTCATAATCGACGTAAAATTTAAGCGCATTACCTTCAGGATCTTCAACAAAGAGTGATGTTCCAACACTTTGTTCTCCTCCATTAACCGGTATCTCAAAATCACTTAATTGTACTAATAAATCAGCTAGAGAGGATAGTTCTGGCAACTTAATTCCTATATGAAATAAGCCAGCTTCAAACATGAGTGGCTCTCTACCATTTTGAATTTCATTAAAAGTTATATATTGATTGTTTGCTCCAACCTTATATTGAACAGCCTTCATAGATTCATTAACAAAATTAAATCCTAAAACTTCTTCATAAAAGGCTCTTATAACTTCTATATCACGTACATTTATTATTATTCCATTAACGAAATGTGCATCTTTACTATGAAACATCATTCTACCCTCTCAACAATGACTTGTACTCTGAATGGTTGTCTATATATAAGATTTCATTACTATAATTTTAACATTATGACTAAATATATTTAAGAATTCAAATTTCTAATTTATGATGTGAATTTAAAGAGATTTTTAAATATATCAACATTTTCTCATTTAAGTCTTATAAATCTTACTTTAATTTTTCTAATCAATTTGTTTCTTAAAGTATAAAAGACCTAAGAAGACTTCTTTATAATAAAATCTCCTCAGGTCTATGATTAATGGTTACCAATCATTTAGAAATTAAACTAATGTTTTCACTACTTCTTGGCAACGTGGACATAGATGATCAAGTTCTCCAACAGAACCTAATTCATCGCTATAGTTCCAACATCTTTCACACTTTTCGCCTTCTGCGTGTTCGATGCGAATATCACCATATTTATATGTTTCACCATTTTCAACTGAATCAACAACTTCAACTTGAGAAACGATGAATAATTGTTGTAAATCATTAAATTCTTGTAAGAATTCAGCAGCTTTAAATGATTCATTATTGCCAATAACCACTTTAGCTTCTAATGATTTACCAATGACTTTTTCATTACGAGCTTGTTCTAAAGCACGGTTTACGTCGTCGCGTAGATCCATAAGAGTATTCCATTTATCTAATAATTCTCTATCTACTTCAACAACTTCTGGCATATCTGCTAAATGAACACTTTCCTCTTTAACGTGAGGTGTATGTGACCATACTTCTTCTGCAGTATGCACTAGGATTGGTGCTAATAATTTTGTCATATCTACTAAGATTTGATAAAGCACTGTTTGCATGCTGCGACGTTTATGAGAGTCTTTCTCCTCAATGTAAAGAATATCTTTACCATAGTCTAAATAGAAGTTACTTAATTCTACATTGATAAAGTTTTGAACTTCTTGATAGATGTTAAGGTAATCAAAATTCTCATAGTTGTTGATAGTACTAGCTGTGAATTCACGTAAACGATTAAGTAAATAACGATCTACGTCGAGTAATTCATTTTCAGGGATACGATCTGTCTCAGGGTTATAATCATTAATATTACCTAACATGAATCTGAGTGTATTTCTTATTTTACGATAAACATCAGAAGTTTGTTTTAAAATTTCATCTGAAATACGGACGTCTGCTAAATAATCAGTACTACTTACCCATAGACGTGCGATATCTGCACCTTTTTGCTTAACAACTTGGTCCGGAACGATGACGTTACCAAGCGATTTACTCATTTTTTTACCTTCACCATCCATAACGAAACCGTGTGAAAGTAGGAATTTATAAGGTGCTTGTCCACGAGTTGCTACAGCAGTAGTTATTGAAGAGTTAAACCAACCACGATACTGGTCACTTCCTTCAAAGTAAAGATCTGCAGGGAAACTTAACTCTGGTCTTGTTTCTAATACACCACGGTGAGATGAACCTGAATCGAACCATACATCCATGATGTCTGTTTCTTTAGTAAATTCACCATTAGGACTTCCAGGATGTGTAAATCCTTCTGGTAATAAATCTTTCGCTTCACGTTCAAACCACACATTTGATCCATGTTCTGCGAATAAATCAGCGATATGATTAACTGTTTCTTTCGTCATGATGATGTCACCATTTTCAGCATAAAATACTGGTAATGGAACACCCCATACACGTTGACGAGAAATAACCCATTCGCCACGATCACGAATCATATTGTAGATACGTGTTTTACCCCAATCTACTTTAAAGTTAGTCTCTTCAATCGCATCTAAGATATCTTGTCTTACTTTGTTAATTGAAGCAAACCATTGAGGTGTCGCTCTAAAGATAACTGGTTTTTTTGTACGCCAATCATGTGGGTAGCTATGTGTAATAAAGTCTAATTTAAGAAGTGCGTCCTTTTCAGTTAATAAGTCAGTGACAGCTTTATTTGCTTTGTCATAGAACATACCTTCAAATTGGCCGCCCTCTTCAGTAAATACACCCTTGTCATTTAGAGGACTGATGACAGGTAAGTCATATTTTTGTCCAACGATGTAGTCATCTTCCCCGTGTCCAGGAGCAGTATGAACACATCCAGTACCTGCATCTGTTGTGACGTGATCTCCATTAATCACTAGTGACGTACGATCTAAGAATGGATGTTGCGCTTCAACATATTCTAACTCTTTACCTGTAAATTCTTTTTCAAGTTGAATTGTATCTTTATCCCAACCTAAAGCATCAGCTACAGTCTCAGATAAGGCTTGAGCAACAATAAATTTCTGTCCTTCTACATTGTATTGGCCATACTTAAGTTCTGGATGAACAGTGATAGCTACGTTTGAAGGAATTGTCCAAGGTGTTGTAGTCCAGATAATAAACTTAGCATCTGAATCAACAACTCCTTTATCGTCTTTAACGTTAAATGCTACATAAATAGAGGCAGAACGTTTATCATGATATTCAATTTCCGCTTCAGCTAATGAAGATTCACTTGAAGGTGACCAATAAACTGGTTTCTTACCTTTATAAATTAAACCTTTGTCTGCCATTTCACCAAATAAACGAATTTGTGCTGCTTCATATTCAGGGGTAAGTGTAATATAAGGATTATCAAAGTCACCGCGAACACCTAGACGTTTGAAATCCTTCTTCTGAATATCTACTTGCTTAAGTGCAAATTCTTTACACTTTTCTCTAAATTCAGCAATTGACATTTTTTTACGGTCTACGCCTTTTTTAGTTAAAGCCTGTTCAATTGGTAAACCATGCGTATCCCAGCCTGGAACATATGGTGCATAGAATCCTTGCATTGTTTTATAACGGACGATAAAATCCTTAATAATTTTATTAAGTGCATGTCCCATATGTAAACTACCATTTGCATATGGTGGGCCATCATGCAAGATATAAGATTGATTACCTTTATTTTTTTCTAATGCTTTTTTATATTGATCTTCTGCATCCCATTTTTCTTGAATTTGAGGCTCTTTATTAGGTAAACCGCCTCTCATAGGAAAGTCAGTTTTGGGCATTAATAAAGTATCTTTGAAATTCATTCTGTTCACTCCTTCTAATGATAAAAAGAACTCTAAGTTCAATTAAAAGGGACGGCTAAACCGCGGTACCACCCTATTTAACTCAACTTAGAGTTCTCTCATAAACATATTAAAATAAAAGCCAGTGATATAAGAAACAAACGATATGTTAGGCTCTCACCATTCCTAACTCGCTGGAATATGTTTAGTGTTTCTTACGCGTCTGTCTTTTTATATCATATCAATAAATTGTCATTAAGAAAATGTATTTTTAACATAAATACATTTACAAATTTAAAATTCTTCAATTGCGTCTCCATCTATTAATCATTTATCAATAGAATGCTTATAAATTACTATGAGTTGTAGAAGTCTCTGATTGATTATTAGACGTACGTGAAGATTCAGAAGTAGAAGTTGTTCCACTATTATTCTCTGCTTGAGATTGGCTTTCCTTCATAGCGCGTTCTTCTGGTGTAAGATCATTATCATTTAAGTGATGAATATCTTCTAAAGTCACTTGTTCAGCATCTAAATCATAATTTAATAAGTAATCCCAATCTTCACTTTTAAGTAAATCTAATTGAGCTTCTACCAGCATACGGAAACGAGATCTAAACACTTTAGATTGACGTTTCATATCTTCAGTTTGGAAGGATAAACGACGTGCTTTTTCAATCGCATCATTTACAATTTTATCAGCTTGAACTTGAGCTTTAGCAAGTGTAGCTTCGGCATCTTTATTAGCAGCTAATTTTGTTTCTTCTCCAACTTTTTGAGCTTGAATTAAAGCATCACTTACAGACTGATGCACGTCTTGATAAGATTTGATATTAGTGTCTCTATCTTCAACTACTTTTTCAAGTTGCTTTTTATCTTCTTTAAGTCGTTCAATCTCAGTGCTTAATTGATCTAAATAATTAGCAACCTCAGTGGGTTCTAAACCATTCTTCACTCGACTAAACTCTTTATTTTTAATCTCACTTGGTGTGAAAGGCATGATATATCCTCCTTAATTCATCACTATTTAAATAATGTCTGATAGGTAATGTGTAGTTTATCTTTTTTAGTTCTTCCTCCAATTTGAGTGATTTGAGCTCTGCCAAATCCTTGGATAGAAAGTAAGTCATTTTGTTCTAATTGAAAGTCAGGTGTATCAATTATAGTATGATTCACTTTGACTCTTTTCTTTTCTATTAATTGCTTTGCTATATTACGAGATTTATGGATCATATCTTTTAATACAACATCCAATCTCATTGCACTAACAGTCGTGCTGTGAATTTTCCAATTCTCTTTTGATTGTATCATATCTTTTATAGGAATAGAATTAAGTTTAACTGTGGCACCTTTAATCCTATTTAATTCAAACATAATATAAGATTCCAAACGCTCTGTCAAAACAAACTGTATATCATCCGCGACTATAATATCTCCCAATTGTTCTCTCTCAATACCTAAAGACATTAAGGTGCCTAACACATGTTGATGTTGAATTGAAACGAATTTCTCAGGATAATCGATTTGTAAGAGTGACAGTTCAAAATCTTCCACTTGTGCTTCATAATATGTTGGAGCTATGATAGCACGTTTTCTCTCAGCGTAGGGACCCCCATAAAAGTTGACTTTTAACATTTCATAACTCCCCACGATGACTTCTAAGATGTATTGGCCTCTCGGATCTAAAAAAGCAGTGAGCACAGGCGCATAGTGATTTTCAGCTTGATTACACTTATCTATTAATTGATCTATCAATTCTTGCTCTTCTCTTCTAAAATGTTGATATATATCGATGTGAGACACTCCTAACATTTTATTTTAACAACATTCAATTAAGGTAACTTCAATTTTACATGACAAAAACGAGGTCAAAGTTTAATAAATACTTTGCCTCGCTTAAAATACTCATATAAAATTCAAACTAGTTCATTTTTATGATAAATGTGTAAGTATGATGTTAAAAATTGAAACTAAACCTCTTTGAAATAATACTAATACTATAATAGCTGCTATAGAAGAAATATCTATGATGCCAATGGGAGGAATGATTTTCCTAAATGGTTCTAAAAAAGGTTCATAAATTTTACCAAGAAATTCCCCCACTTTAGATTCTCTAATGCTTGGAACCCAAGACGTGAAGAAATAAATAATCATTCCTATATAATAAATTTGAACCAAAAATAATATAAATCGGAATATAGTACTAAGTAGACCGATATCCATAATTAGACTCCTTATTCGTAATGTTGCTCCATGTTTTCGATATGATCAGTTATGCTTCCAGCAACTTCTACGTTATCAGGTGTACATAAGAATATATCAGTTCCTACACGCTGAATATCTCCACCAATCGCATATACTGTTCCACTTAAGAAGTCAATAATACGTTTAGCAGAAACTTTATCAATGCGTTGTAAGTTTACTAAAGTAGCACGTCTATTTTTCAATTCATCCGCAATATCTTGTGTATCAGAAAACACACGTGGTTCAAATAAGCACATTTTAGAGCTTTCTTGTGTCGCATAATTTTGAGATGATTGGTTCATAGTTACAACATTACGAGAATTACTCTTTGAATTATTATTCATACGATAATTCCTTTCTTCAGAAGTTGCACCTTTTCTTGTTGTGCTCTTTTGAGGCACAGATTTGATTGCATTTTGTTTGTTTACATTGTTTTGTGATTGCGTTGATGGTACATTGTTTTCATTTCGTGATTCAACATCACGTTCTTGTGCACGCTCACGTGTCTGAGATGTTTCACGTTCTTCTGGTGCTTCAACTTCTTCTTCATCTTCTACTACAAAAAATCCATTAAATAAATCCTTTAAAGCCAAGGGGCTCACTCCTCTTCTCCTACAAGTTTAGTCCCAATTCTGACAAAGGTTGCACCTTCTTCAACTGCTATCTGATAGTCATTACTCATTCCCATAGATAATTCTGTGCAAGGTGCATGTTCTAAATTGAATTGTTGAATTTCTTCTTTTTTATGTCTTAAATCATTGAAAATTGATTTTATGTACACACTATCATCAGTTAGAGGTGCCATTGTCATTAAACCAATTACTTTGATGTTTTCATAAGCTTTCAGTTCTTTTAAAAATTCATTAACTTCGTCTAATGCTATACCATGTTTAGATTCTTCCCCAGAAACATTAACTTGTAAAAAACAAGATACAACATGGTCTGCTCTCTTATTAATCTCCTTAGCTAAACTCAGGCGATCTAAAGCGTGAAAATAGTCAACTTCGTTAATTACTTCTTTAACTTTTCTAGATTGCAAAGAACCAATAAAGTGAAATACAACATCATCAGGTAATGCTGCTTTTTTCTCTTTGAAGCCTTCTAATCTATTTTCGCCAAAGTGCCTAATACCTGCTTCATAAGCTTCTTTAGCTCGCTCTATTGTAACATACTTTGTCACTGCAATCACGTGAGGGTGTGCTGAATTAGAACTTTTTTCTAAATGTTCACTTATTTCTTGTTCAATTTGTTTTAAATTTTGTTTTACACTCACTAACGTTCCTCCTCACTTTACTTGCGTCCTATAAATGCTAACATACGTCCAGTCTGACCTTTTTCAATTCTATAAGAGAAAAATAAGTCTAAATTTTCAGAAGTAGCATACTCAGTAATATAGATATTATCTGATGGGACGCCTACTTCTTCAAGTAATAAAGCATTGGCTTTTTTTAAATCAATACCATGTTTGTCTGCTGCACGCGAGTCAATATATTTAGATGAGTCAATTGTTAATGTTTCAAATTTACCTTTGATATCATCATTGATTTCATAGGAATTAGATGTTGCTGGTCCAATAACCACTTGTAAATCATTTAAATCAAAGTCAATTTTTCTAACCATTTCTTTTACGATCTCACCATAAGTACCACGCCATCCAGCATGGGCAAGGCCCACATAACCATGCTTCTCACTATAAAAGTAAACAGGAACACAATCAGCATAACACATGGTTAATAATATATTGGAATCATAAGTAAAAATGCCATCTAACCCATATAAGTCATCAGTTAATTCTTCAATGTTCATACCTCGATGTTCTTTAGTAATTTCTGTGACTTTATTTCCATGTGTCTGAATTGGGAAAACCCAATTATTTCTATTGAAGCCTATTTCATTTGCAAGAATTTCCTGATGTTGAGTAATATTAGCTTGATTATCATCAACGTATCTAGCCATGTTAAAAGCGTGTTTTGGATAATGACTCAGTCCATTCTCTCTAGTTGTGAAACCAAGCTTAATACTATAAGTAGGTTTTACATCATAATCTAAATAATATTCTTTCTTTATAAACTTTTCAGTCATTATGTTTCACCACCATTTGAGAATGTTTAAAAGTAATTATTATAATTCATGACAATTAAGTATATTATAAAACTATTATATATCATACTTTCTACCATTTAAACTACAAGTTACAAGAATAAATAATTTAAATATATACTTAATATTGGTGTCATGAAAATTAATAAGTAATATTATGTAATTCATAAACTGTAATTTAAAAAGCCATCAGTACAAACTCTGATGGCTTTTTATCTAAATTATCATATATAATTAGCGTCTTGTTCTTCTAGAACGTCTTTCTTCTCTATTTCTAATAAAGCTAGGAATGTCGTCATCTTTTGTAGAGTGACTTCTTTCGCTTACGCCTTCTGAAGATTGAGAGCTAGTTGAAGTGTTTGTAGCAAATGAGTCTTCTTTAGGAGTAGCATGACTTTGGTTAGAAGAATTACTATTAACACTTGAACCGAAACCAGTACTTGTAGCTTTACGACCTTGAGATGACGGTTTATCTTCGAAACCTGTAGCAATCACTGTAACAACAATTTCGTCTTGAAGTTCAGGATTAATTACTGTACCGAAGATCATGTTTACATCTTCATCAGCCGCATCTTGAACAATATCAGCAGCTTCTTGAGCTTCAAATAGTGAGAGTGATTCTCCACCAGTAATGTTCATAAGTACGCCTTGAGCACCAACAATTGAAGTTTCTAATAATGGTGATGAAATAGCTTTTTTAGCAGCTTCAACTGCTCTATTTTCACCAGAAGATACACCGATACCCATTAATGCTGAACCTTGGTTAGACATAATAGTTTTAACGTCGGCAAAGTCTAAGTTTACCTCACCTGATACAGCGATTAAATCTGAGATACCTTGTACACCTTGACGTAACACATTATCTGCTTCCTTGAATGCTTCCATCATAGGCGTAGATTTGTCTACGATATCTAATAAACGATCATTAGGAATAACAATTAATGTATCAACTGCAGCTTTCATTGCTTCAACGCCAGCGGCAGCTTGAGTTTGACGTTTACGTCCCTCAAAACCGAATGGGCGAGTTACAACGCCTACTGTTAAAGCGCCCATTTCTTTAGCGATTTTAGCAACTACTGGAGCAGCTCCTGTACCAGTACCGCCACCCATACCAGCAGTAACGAATACCATATCTGCACCTTGGATAGCATCTTCGATTTGTTCACGAGATTCTTCAGCAGCTTTTTTACCAATTTCAGGATTTGCACCTGCACCAAGACCTCGCGTTAACTTTTCACCAATTTGGATTTTTGATTCCGCTTTAGATAAGTTAAGCGCTTGTCCATCTGTATTGATAGCGATAAACTCAACGTTATTCATGCCGTGGTCAATCATACGATTAACAGCGTTGTTACCGCCGCCACCTACACCGATGACTTTCAATGTAGCTAAATGATTAAATCCTTGT
Organism: Staphylococcus sp. HMSC067F07; assembly: GCF_001837405.1. Lineage (NCBI taxonomy): Bacteria > Bacillati > Bacillota > Bacilli > Caryophanales > Staphylococcaceae > Staphylococcus > Staphylococcus sp. HMSC067F07. Next base: position 299,606 of record NZ_KV832237.1, read on the forward strand.
TCAAATTCTAACATTTAAATTTCCTCCTAGTCTTAATGGCCAATAATCATTCAAATAGAGATTTCATTAGTTTTTTAAATTTACCTTCTTCTTTGTCCTTACCTTCTGATTGATGATAATCATCTTCGTGATGTTCTCTGCGGTCTTCATATGTTTCCTCACGAGGTGATTCAGGTTCTTCCTCATGATTCTCTTTTTTGTTTGATTTACGTTTAAACCAATCAAAACCGCTCGATTTAGATTCGTTATCTTTATCTTCAGATTCGATAACTTCCTCTTCAAATCCTTCATTATCTTGATAACTAATTGTAACATAATCTAATAACTCGTCAAAAGCGATACTACTAGAAATTGTCGAAATAGCAGAAGAGAACTCAGGTTTTCTAATACCCATTTGAGATGGAGTATGAATTCTTACTTTCTCACTTACCATGTCTTGTAGTAATTCTTTTACACCAAGTAAGTTAGCAGAACCACCTGTTACAATAAATCCGCCATTCACTTTAGTAAGTCCAAGTTCTTGTAACACATCAAACACTTCAAAGAATATATCCTCTACACGTTGTTCGATAAAATCGCTTAAATCTTTTTGAGTATATTGAACATGTTCTTCACTATCAATTTGATCTACTGAGAATACATCTTGCTCTGAAGCTGAATCATAGAAAGCATGTCCATATTGATGCTTAATCTTCTCAGCAGTATCATATGTAGTATTTAAGCCTTGCGCAATATCATCTGTAATATCACGACCAGCCATTTCAATTGAATCAGCGTCTACTAACTCGCCACGCTCATAAAAAGCAATTTGAGTTAAATCTTCGCCAATATCAATGACACAAGCGCCTAATTCTTTTTCTGTAGCGGTTAAAATTGAACCATAATTGTATGCATCAGAGTAAACATCTAATACATCTACGCCACATGCTTCAACACATTTAATCATATTAATTAAAATAGATTTCTGTATAGCTATAACGCCTGCATCAACTTTCAATGAATGTCTAGCAATTAATTCTTTAGGGTCAGAAACTTCATTGTCTTTATCAACTACGAATCGAATAGGAAAGACATTAATCACTTCTGTTTCTGTTACATCATTCTTATCACGAATTCCGTCTAAAACTGATTCAATGTGTGTTCCATTAATTTCAGTATCTTCATAAAATTCAATTTCATTTGATTCATCGTATACTTCGGTACCAATGATAGGTAACTTTAAGAATACTTCTTTTATATCTACACCAGAGGCAATTGAAGCCTTCTTAATTGTATCTTTGATTGCTTGTCTCGCAATATCAAAATCATCAATAAGACCATTCTTGATACCGCTAGTGTAGGTTTGTCCTGTACCTATCACATTTATTCCATTGTGAAATTTTTCGCCTACTATCGTTTTTACACTTGATGAACCTATATCTATACTTACATAGTAATGTTCCTCCATAGATAGGCACCTCCTGACAAATTACTATTAAAATACACTATGTTTAGTTTACAATACGTTGAATAGCTTGTGAACTATAAACACATAGTATTAACGAAATTTTTTAATTATTATCTTTTGATTGATTATTAATTTTATTTAAAACACTTTGAAGTTCTTCTTTAGCTTCACTTTCTTGTTGTGTAGATTTTGTTACATTCTGGTCGGATTCAGACTCAGCACCTGTTGCTCCACTATAAGGTATGAATGAAGCACCCACTGATAAATCAATATACCCATCAGTCTTGAGATTACCTGAATCATCTCTACTTAAAGATTGTGACATCTGCGGGTAATACTTCATTTTATCGGCTATTGTAGTAATATCTCCGACAACTTGCATGTCATCTTTAGTGAAGATTTCAATTCTATTTTGTTTGTTCTTCTCTGGAGCATAACTAACTTCAGCAATTAAACTTCTTACTTCAGGTGACATTTCAGATAAATCTTGAATGATTCGTGTTTTTTTATTTCCTTTAAAACCATCGATAATTGGTCCGTCATGTGAAACATCATCACTGTAATCTTTTAATTCTTTGCCATCTTCTATAATTGGAACGTAACTGTCTTTACTTTTTTCTAAACCAACAACTTGGTACTCAGTTACTTTTACATTTATAGTGTTAGGCAATTGTTTATGAATTTCAACATCCTTGATCAAGGGATTCTTCTTCAAATTTTTAATTGCTTTCCTCTTACTAAATGTGTACATTCTTGAATGAGATGTAACATTTAACTCTTTATTGATTTTACTTTTACTAACATTATTATTACCTTTAATATTCACATTAGAAATCTTGCTTAAAGGGGTGAACATATAAAGTAAGAATATAACAATCAATAATACTAATACAGTAATAATGATATACTGTATTCTTTTTTGTCTTTTTCGGCGTAACGCTCTTTTTTCTTCTAATGTTAAAGGTTTCTGTTGTTCATTTTTATCTTTTTCTGAGTTGTGATCACTATTATTATTAATAAAAGGCATCTTATTTATAAAACCTTTTTTATAACTTTTCCTTTCATGAACGTCTTTATTCGCCTTACCACTCTCATCTTTACTAGATTCAGAAGCATCACTTTTACTATCTGATTGAGATTGTTCTTCTATATCTTCGATGTCTTCATTTGTATTGTCTTCATTAATCTCTGTTTGAGAGTCTTTATGATGTTGTATTGCTTCATCACCGTGGTTTAGACTATCTTTATCATGTTCATTTTCGGATTGAATCTTTTTATCTTCATTAGTACTTTCCATCTCTGGAGAATCATTATCGGGAACATCATTTTCTTGTGTTTCCTCATTCGAATATTCATCGTTATTAACTCTGTCACCGAAACGTTTTCTTTTTCTATTACGAAAATCTTTATTTCTTCTAAAAAGACTCACATCATCTTTATCATTATTGTCTTTCTTAGATGTAGTAAAATCTTCAATGCGCGAAACTTTATCATTTTTGTTTTTATTATTTTCATCCATGAGCATTCACACTCCTTAATAAGATGGCAAGTGTGCTCGGAATCTCTCGATAAATTTCTCACCACGTTCTTCAAATGTTTTATATTGATCCCAACTTGCACAAGCTGGTGAAAGTAACACCACATCATTAGGTTCGATAATGTCTTGAATTTTATCAACTGCATCTTCAACGTTCGTTGCTTTAATTACATATTTACCTTGGCTATTACCTAGTTTAGCAAATTTTTCTTGTGTTTCTCCAAAAACAATCATTACACGGACATTATTCATATACGGTATAAGTTCATCAAAGTCGTTACCTCTATCTAAACCGCCACATAACCAAATAATAGGTTGTGTGAATGAATTTAAAGCGAATTGTGTAGCTAAAGTATTAGTTGCTTTGGAATCATTATAGTATTTATTCGTACGGTGAGTACCAATGTATTGCAGTCTATGATCAATTCCTGAGAAAGTTGTCAGACTATCTACGATGGCTTTAACTGGTACGCCTGCCAAAATAGCAGCTAATACTGCAGCCAAAATGTTTTCTAAGTTGTGTTCGCCTGGTAAAACTAAATCTTTAACATTTATGATACGAACGCCATTAAATACGATAAATCCGTCTTTAATATATATTCCATTAACTTCTTGTTGTGTTGAAAAATAAAGTGTTTTTGATTTTAAATTCTCTGTTTCAATTAAATGTCTTTGATGATAGTTACAAATGAGATAATCATCTTCAGTTTGATTTTTATAAATTTGTTTTTTCGCATTTTGATAATTTTCTAAAGACTCATGATAATCTAGATGTGCTGAATATATGTTTGTAATGATTGCTATGTGAGGTTTGTATTCATCAATACCTAATAATTGGAAAGATGAAAGTTCTGTAATCAAATATTCATCAGCTTTAACTTCTTGAGCTACTTTAGAAGCAACATAACCTATGTTTCCTGATAGACGACCTGTTAAGACACTTTTTTTAAACATATCCCCTATTAGAGATGTCACAGTCGTCTTACCATTTGTGCCAGTCACACCTATAATAGGTGCCTCAGAAATAAGGTAACTTAATTCGACCTCGGTTAAGATTTTTAAACCTCTGCGAACTGCCTCATCAATAATTGAAACAGTATAAGGGATACCCGGATTTTTGACGATAATAGGATTATTATCAAGTAGCGAAAGAGGATGTTCACCACTTATTACCTCTATCCCCATTGATTCAAGATCTTTTGCATGTGCGTCTTGGGAAAGGTCCTTTCCATCATTCACTTTGACGTTTGCACCCAATTTAGCTAATAATTTTGCTGCTTCATAACCACTTTTAGCTAAGCCAACTACTAGAACATTTTTATTTTCTAATCCTGTGTAATTCAGCACTCTAATGCACTCCAATCCATAAGCCTATTAATCCTGAAATTAAACCTACTGTCCAGAATACAGTTACTACTTTCCATTCTCCCCATCCACTTAATTCAAAATGATGGTGAATAGGACTCATTTTAAATATACGTTTCTTAGTTAATTTATAAGACGCTACTTGCATCATAACTGATAATGTTTCAATAACGAAAACTAATCCTACAAAGAAAAGCGACAATTCCTGATTTAACATAATTGAGATTGTAGCGAATATTCCTCCTAATGCAAGACTACCTGTGTCACCCATAAATACTTTTGCTGGGTTTAGGTTATAAGGTAAAAAGCCTATTAATGCAAACACCATAATGACACAGAACGTACCGATTGCTGGGGAATCTAATATAAAGCTCATTATTGCATATATAGCAAATCCAATGATAGATAACCCTGTAGCTAAGCCATCCAGTCCATCAGTTAAGTTTACCGCATTTGAGAAACCAACCTGCCAAAAGATTATGAATATTACATACGCGAAGGAGAGTGGTAAATCAAAATGAGTAAACGGAATATGTAAATTTGTAGTGAAATTAACTAAATGAAAAACATCACCTAGCACAAAGAATATAACTGCAATTAAAATTTGAGCTAAGAATTTTTGTTTACTCGTTAAACCTTGGTTGTTTTTCTTAACTACTATAATATAATCATCAATAAATCCAATTAGTCCAAATCCAATAGTGACTAATAATAATAAAATAATAGGATTTGATTTATCGACAAATATGATTGCAATAATAGATGTAATAATAATACTTATTAAAAACGTGAGTCCACCCATAGTTGGTGTTCCCGTTTTTTTCATGTGGCTTTGAGGCCCTTCTTCTCTAATGCTTTGGCCAAATTTCATTCTTTTTAACGTAGGAATGAGCACTGGTACTAATATAAATGTTATGAGTAGTGCGATGATCGCATATATAAATAACATATGAATCTCCTTTTCTTCACTTTCTAATATATTCGTTTAATTGTAAATAACCTTTAATAGTTTATCAGTTTTCGGTTTATTTTCATATAAATCTTTAAACATAAACAAATGAGGTTGGGACCATCTCTTAGTTAATCCCTAAAATGATCATCCCAACCTCTGTTGTCTGCTTAGTTCAATCAGCTGTCATCGCTGGAACTTGAATTATTTTTTGAATTGCTATTGGAGTCTTTTTTAGAGTCAGAACTTGAACTATCCTTTGATTCTGATTTAGAAGATGAGCTTGAATCTTGTTTAGAGTTTTTATCTTTAGACTTACTTTCATCTTTCGAATTTTTACTAGCTTCTGTTGCATTTGAATCATCTTCACTATCATCAGTTTTATCAGCAGATAGTGTCACTTCTACTTTATCTTTGTTTTTCAACGCTTGGCCTTTAGTAATACTTTGGTTAGTTACAAAACCATTACCTTTAGTGGAAACTTTAATATGTGTTAAGTCTTCAAATGCGAGTACATCTTCTTTTGTCCAACCTGTCATATCCGGCATAGTGATATCACCATCTGTAAGTAACATTACTTTACTATGAGGTAAAATCTTAGTCCCTGCTTTGACAGATTGAGATTTAATTTGCTTACCACTACCTATAGTAACTGGTTTGAGCGACTGAGCATTCATACTATCTTCTGCTTTTTGTGTTTCTTGACCTTCAACGTTAGGTACCTTACTGTAATCAGCTTTAGATGCAGAATCACTTGATTTACCTACATTGAGATACTTGAGTGTGTTTTCCATAATAGGTTTAAATGCTTTACTTACACCCATCTCGTAAGCTTCTTCATCATTTTTCTGAGCTAAACTCATACCCGCGTAAACGATGACTTTAGGATTTTTCTTCGGCGCGTCACCTATAAAGCTTACAAAGTAAGGATTTTCACCTTTAACATATCCGCCACCATTTGAATCTGCTACTTGAGCGGTACCAGTTTTACCTTCGATGTCGTAACCTTTAACGCGATAATTCATCGCATGACTTTGTTTACTATTAACAACTTTGTCTAACTCTTTTTCAACTTTATCAGCAGTATCTTTTGAAATTGGTTTTCCTGCGTACTCTTTTTTACCACTATAGAAGTTTTTCTTAGTGACAGGATTATCAATACTATTTACAAACCAAGGTTTTAACATATTACCTTTATTGAAAAATGCTGATTGTGCTTGAATCATCTGTACAGGTGTAACAGTCGTAGATTGTCCAAACGCAGATGTTTTTTGTTGTAACTCATTAGCCCAAGCTACGTGGCCTGATGCTTCTCCATCAAACATTCCATCTGTTTTCTTACCAAAGCCAAAACGTTCATACCATGACTTCATCTTATCTGCACCAACTAAATCTTGTAAATGCATCATTAATGTGTTAGATGAATAGGTGAAGCCTAGAGTCATAGGTATATTGCCCCAACCTTCTTTATTCCAATCTGAGATCTCAGAACCCATAATGTCTCTGTGTCCAGATTTATATTTTTCATTAGGTTTAAATTTACCTTCTTGGATAGCAGCAGCTAATCCATAAGACTTAAACGTAGAACCTGGTTCATACGTATTTTGGTATAAATCGTTAGCCCATTTTTTACCAAAATCCTTACCTGTTTCAGGGTTAAAGGTAGGTCGTTGACTATAAGCGAGTATTTCACCTGTTTTAGCGTCCATTACAACTGCAAATAAATCTTTAGGCGCATATTTCTCTACCATGCCATCTAAAGCTTCTTCAACAAAGACTTGAATATTAGAATCAAGCGTTAAATGAACATCGTCTCCTCGTTTAGGAGTTTGTTCTTTTTTAGTATTAGGAGCAATATAACCCCAAATATCTTGGATATATTTAAGCGTACCTTGCGTTCCATTTAAGTAGCTATTAAAGATTTTTTCAACACCTAAAGCACCATTAAGTTGTCCTGTGTCAGGGTCTTTTTGAGCCATACCAATTAAATGAGAGGCAAAGTTTCCATTAGGATAGAAACGTTCGGTCTCAGGATATAATGAAACCCCAGGTAAATTCATTTTTTCAATTTTTTCTTTATCTTGATAAGTTAAGTTGGTTCCTTTTTGACCAAACTCAACTTGGAAAGCTTTCTTTTGATTGAGTCGTTTTTCAATATCAGAAGCTTTCATATCTATAACTTTAGATAATTGTTTAGCTGTTTTCTTCTTATCTACTACGTGACGCGGCTTTTTACTATTTTGACTTGCCTTTTTATCGACAACTGCAACAACTTTATACCTTTCAACATCTTCTGCAAGAACCTTCCCATTGCGATCATAAATTTTACCACGCTCTGGTTGCTCAAAATTTTTTACTAAGTATTTTTCATTTGCCTTCATCACAAGATTCTGACCATTTGAATGACCAGTTACCATAATATATGAGAACCTTAAAACCAATATAAAAAAGAGCAGTCCGAATAAACCAACTAGAAGGACTGCCCCTATTTTATTTTTTTTAATTTTAATTTTTCGCTTCGCCATTACTACGCACTACCTTTACATTATCGTTCTGTAGGCTCATACCTTGTTTTTTAGCCTTATCGTAAATGCGTTCATATGAAGAATTTTTCTTGATTTCAGATTTTAATGCGCTGTTTTCACTAGATTGTTTTTCTATTTTTTGATCTAAATCTGCAATTTTTCCCCGCGTATCATACGCATCCATTTTTAAAGATAGCATATAAATACTAATCATGGCAATTACTGTAATAAGCGTTATGTATAAAACTTTTTCAAATCTAGTTAATTGGACGACTACTTTTCTTTTAACAGTCTGTTTTTCTGGACGAGATTGCGGTTGTCTTTGTGGAATACTGGTTTGAGTTGCTTCATCATAAGGTTGATAAATTTTTTCTACAGCCATTTCAATTACTCCTTATTTTAAAATTTCTGCAACACGTAGTTTTGCACTACGCGCACGATTGTTTTCGTCTAAATCTTCTTCAGTAGCAGTTATCGGTTTGCGATTTACACGTTTTAATTTCGGCGAGTAACCTTCAGGAATAATTGGTATCCCTCTCGGAACTTCTGGTCCTTTCTCATATTCTTGGAAAATCTGCTTACATAAGCGGTCCTCCAAAGAATGGAACGTGATGACCGAAATCCTTCCATTAACATTTACACTCTCAATTGCTTGTTCAATTGAATCTTCAAACGCGGATAATTCATCGTTTACAGCTATTCGAATTGCTTGAAAAACTCTTTTAGCAGGATGTCCCCCTTTACGTCTCGCCTTGGCAGGTATACCTTCTTTGATGATGTCAACGAGTTGTAAAGTCGTTTCTATTGGATGTTGTTCTCGATTAGCTTCTATTCTTCTTGCAATTTGTTTTGAAAACTTTTCTTCACCGTAACGATAAAAAATCTTTACCAATGCTTCATAAGACCATTCATTCACTACCTCATAAGCAGATAATGATTGAGTTTGATCCATCCGCATGTCTAATTTCGCATCATGATGATAACTAAATCCTCTTTCAGGGACATCCAATTGCGGACTCGAAACACCGAGGTCGTAATAGATGCCGTCTACTTTTTCAATGTTTAAATCTTTTAAAATATTCGTTAATTCTCGAAAGTTGTTATGAACAAAAGTGACTTTATGTAAGTGTTCTTTCAAAACAACTTTTGCATTTTCTAAGGCTGTTAAATCTTGATCAATCGCAATAAGTCTACCTTCATCATTTAATTGATTAAGTAAATAAAGGGCGTGACCTGCACCACCAAGCGTACAGTCAACATACACACCATCTTCTTTAATATTTAAATAATCAATGGTTTCGTTTAACATGACGCTGACGTGATGAAACACTTGAATACCTCCATTTAAAAATCAAAATCTATCAAATCTTCAGCAATATCTTCGAAACTATCTTCTGATTCTTCATAGAAGTCATTCCAAGTTTCTCTGTCCCAAATCTCAATACGATTAGACACACCTATTACTGTACATTCTTTGGTTAAATTAGCGTATTTCCTCAAATTCTGAGGTATGTTAATACGCCCTTGCTTATCTAATTCTACTTCTACAGCACCAGAGAAGAACATACGCATAAATTTACGTGCGTCTTTTTTAGTCATAGGTAAGGTTTTCATCTTCTCTTCAATTTGTTGCCATTCTTCAAGTGTGTAACCAAATAAGCATTTATCAAGGCCTCTAGTGATAATAAAACGTTCATTTAAGTCATAACGAAACTTGGACGGTACTATCATACGTCCTTTTGTATCTAATTGATGATCGTATTCTCCCATGAACATTTTTTATCACCTCACCTTATTTATAATTTACCACATCGCCCCACTATCCTCCACTAATTAAGCAAAATTAGTTCAATTTATTTGCTCAAACACAAAAAAACCCGTTTTATCAAAAAGATAAAACGGGTTCAAACGCCTTTATATCAAGGTTTTATAATTATATGATCAAAAGTGTAATGAAGTGGTGGGTAGGTGGAGGGATGGAACACATTTTTCCCAAAATCATTCATTATTTGTAATGGATTCCAAATTCTTTCTTGTAATCCACCCATTGGATGGAGCACTTCATTAATTTCTCTAAATTGGCGCATACTAATATCATTCTCTCTTTCTACATTTAATAAGTAGCGTTTTAACAAGTAATGATATTGTTCTTGGTGAATTTCATTATTCTTCTCTATCAATAATTCATTATCATGATTTCCTGCAACTTGAGATTTCAATCTTTCAGTTAGTTGTTGCTGTTTTACTTTCATTTGCTCTACTTCATCTATCAATTCTTGAGAGGCTTTTTCACGTACAAATTTCTGTCTATCTTGTTCTACTCCATATGAAATGATAGTTTCAGTTTTCAGATTATATTGTTTCAATAATTTTTTAGTTCTATCATACATATAGCTTATTCTAAGTCTAGGTAAAACAATGGGCATTTCAACATTAAGTAAATTAAACACTTCTTTTAATTCTGCCCAGTACTTTATTTCGCTTGGTCCACCAATAAATGCAACAGTATTAAATAACCACTCTTCCATAACTGGACGAGTAACAACATTATTTGATATTCTCTCGGGCTCGTTTTCAATAATGTTAAATAAATCTTCTTTTGAATATGACTTCTCCGATTTACTAGTAATAAATCTGCCATCTTTATATTTTAATAACTGTCTCATATTTTCATCATGAATAAATAAATGAGTATTAGTGTCTGTCTGAATCATTGGATTTAATCCTTGTGCTTCAATTTTGGATTGTGTATCTCGAAAAGCTTGATCCAATTTTTCACTTTTATCTAGTATATCTTTGAAAATAGGCTTTTCCATTTTCCTTAACTCTGTGAATTGAGCATCTAGGAGTAATACCCCATATTCTTTGAAAATTTCATGTAGAAGTCCTTTGAAGATATCAGTCCAATTTTCGTAGCGTAAGATGATGCTACGACATAACTGATACACTTCATTGCTATGGGAAGTCTCTGTTAATTCTTTAAAAAATTGATTAAGCGACTCCAACAAAGCTTCTTTATCAGGAGTAAAACGAGTAACACTAGTTTCAGGTGGAGTCATCGTATGATATTTAATCTTATCGAGCGTTGCCTTCTTATGATTAAATACAAAAGTATGATTAACTTCATCAAAATCATGGTCTTCTCCAGCAATCCAAAAAACGGGAATAATTTTTTCATTATATTGATTTGTCAGTTGATTACTTAGAGTAATAATTGAAAAAATTTTATGAAAAGTGTAGAGAGGTCCTCCAAACAATCCCGCTTGCTGTCCTCCAATTACTACTTTAGCTCCCTCAGCTAAATCTTTAATATTCATAATTTGTGATTCTGACAAATCTAAATCACTCATATAAGATTTTATAACAGAAGAAAGTTGCTCTTCTCTACCATTATTTGGAGTATTAAGTCTTTTAGAGAAACTATCGCTTAAACTTGCATCATATTCATAAAACCTCGCAATTTGAGAATCGCCATTTTTTATTTTAGAGATAAACTGATCATCTTCATTTAACTTTATTACATTGCACTTCATGTTTTAACTCCTTCAGTATCACTATTACTCATATAGTATAAAGACTATACTCATTTATGACAATTTTACGGCTTAAATTTATTTATATATTCATTTTAAAACTGGAATTTTCTATAATTTTAAATAAATGAAAGTTAACATTAAAATAAGGTATAATAGAGAAAAGAAATTAAAGGGGAGAGAAAATATGAGCGAGGTAAAACATCTAGAGATAAATTATAAAACTGATGAGCTCTTTGAAGATTTTAGAGAGTTCGGCAATAAAGATCTCTATATGGTTGAAGAATTAAAAGGTCAAATGATAGATGCAAGTTCAGATTCACCTTTTTATGGCATTTTTGTAGGAGATAAATTAGCGGCAAGAATGGCTTTACTCGACAAAGGCGAAGTTGAAGAAACTTATTTCCCAGATTGTGATGATTACATTTTATTATGGAAATTAGAAGTTCTTGAAAAATATCAAGGTCGTGGCTATGCTAAAAAGCTTATAGATTTTGCTAAAGAAAATAATAAACCTATCAAAGCCATTGCTAGAAAAAACTCAAAAGACTATTTCTTAAAACATGGTTTTGAGGATGTCGAAGCTAAAAACCCTGAAGGTCACGATGTATTAATTTGGAAACCTTAACATAATATAAAAAGCCATTAAATGTATGCTAAATACATTTAATGGCTTTTTTCTATTCAACAATATTAATTAGTTCTGACAAATTACTAATCTCGTAATGAGGTTGTATATTAGAGTTATTTTCTTTTTCACGGTAATTAAACCAACATGTTTGAATATTAGCATTGAGGCCACCCATAACATCAGAGGTCAACGAATCTCCAACTATAATTGTTTCCTCTCTATTAATGTTTCCAATCTCATTAAAGATGTAATCAAAGAATTCTCGCATAGGTTTCTGGTAACCAGTCTGCTCTGAAATAAATATTCCATTAAATATATCATTAAAATTTGTCTGAGCAATACGACGCTGTTGCGTGATTGTCACACCATTCGTAACAATATATAATGAATGTTTATCTTTCAGCTGGTTAATAGTTTCAATCGTTTGATCGAAAAATTTAAGCGGCGCTTTAGCTAATTCATCTCTAAATATCTCATCCGCTTCTTTACCATCTACTTCTATGTAATAATCATTGAAATAATTAATAAATCGATGAGATAAAACTTGTTCTTTCGTCAATTCATTTTGTTGAAAAGCTTCCCAGTGTGCTTGATTGACCTTTCTAAAATGTTGGAAATCTTGTTTAGTCGGAAAATGACCGTAATGTTTTGCCATATTATAAAATGCCTTTTCCTCTGCATCGTAAAAATCAACTATTGTATCATCGAAATCTAATAAGATATGTTTATATGTCACAATTTATCCCCGTTTCAAATTTTAATGAACAAACTTCTTATTCTTTTTAATAATAACAAATAATCTGCAAATAAAAAAAGACCAGAGCGCTTGCCCTGGTCCATCTAATCATATATTAGAATCCGAATACTTTACCTAATAAACCGATTCCGTTTTCTGCGATACCCACGATGCTTGTACCTAATTTTGCCCAGTCATGGTCTTGTCCTGCTTTTACTGTGTTTGCGATTGCTTCTGCTAATTTAGTCATTAAAATCTCTCCCTTTATTTATATTTTAGATTTAGAATTTCATTAAATGTGATAATTAACCACCAAAGATTTTAGTGATAGCGTTAATACCATTTTCAGCGATACCAACAATGCTTGTACCTAATTTTGCCCAATCGTGATCTTGACCTGCTTTTACAGTGTTTGCGATTGCTTCTGCTAATTTTTGCATTATAATCTCTCCTTTTAGTAGTTTATTAAAAAATGAGTAAGTTGATTAAATTAGAATCCGAATACTTTACCTAATAAGCTGATTCCATTTTCAGCGATACCTACGATGCTTGTACCTAATTTTGCCCAATCTTGGTCTTGTCCTGCTTTTACTGCGTTTGCGATTGCTTCTGCTAATTTAGTCATTATAGTCTCTCCTTTAGTTTATTTTATTTATAATTAAGTTCTTATTTATCGAAAATTAACCACCGAATACTTTAGTTAATGCACTTACACCGTTTTCTACGATATCAACGATGCTTGTACCTAATTTTGTCCAATCATGGTCTTGTCCTGCTTTTACTGTGTTTGCGATTGCTTCTGCTAATTTTTGCATTATAATCTCTCCTTTATTATTAAAACGATATTAATAATCTGAATTATGCACCAATAAATTTAGAAATAACTTTTACACCATTGTCAACGATGTCAACAATGCTAGTTCCTAATTTTGTCCAATCTTGGTTGATTCCAGCATCGACTGTGTTTCTAATTGCGTCGAATAATTTTTCCATTACAAACACTCCTTCAGTAAAATGTGATAATGCGTGAGTTAATTAATTTAAAACGATGAATGAACTTGTGTTGTTTGTTTATCTATCGTTTTGTTACTTATACTATAAAGCGGATTTAGCACAATTTGTTTATATTTTCTTAAGTCGGTATTTAAAGGTCTAAACTGTGAAATGAAAACGTTTACACAACAGTTTGGAATTCCTTAGTGTATTGTTTACAATTCAATTGTTAAAAATTCCTTGCATCTTTACAATAAATTAACATTCTAGTATAAAAAGCACTACTATAGTGAAAAATATAAACATTTTTTATAAGAGAACTATTGCTAAAACTCCCCCATTTAGATATAATAATTCTTGTGTTAAAAAATGTCCTGGTAGCTCAGCTGGATAGAGCAATGGCCTTCTAAGCCATCGGTCGGGGGTTCGAATCCCTCCCAGGACGCTAATAATATACTTTCAAGACGATGAGGGATACTAAAAATGTAGTATCCCTCATTTTTCGTTAATAAAGATCCTTAACGTAAATCGGATAATTTAATTAGATTGATTACAAAAGATGCGTAGTTTAATTTCGCTATCTTTTAATTACTTAAATATCGCTCTTCTAAAAAGAAAATGCATAACAATCATTAAATCCGTTAAAATTTTCCATTATTTGTGCCTAACTGTATTTAAACAATGCTAAAGTGTCGTAATCTAAAAAAATACCTACCCATTTACGGGCAGGTATCATTTTATAATGCTTATCTGTTTAAATATTTATCATAACTGTATCTATTATTTTATTTTCTCTATTTCTAAAATTTAGTTCAGCCTGTGAGCCGGTATCATTAATAATAAGTTCAGCAAATGTTTCTTCTATATTACTGCGTGATTGTGAGATGCTACCTGGATTAATAACATGTACTCCAGCAATATACTCATATTTAGCAACATGAGTATGTCCATAAAATGCAAATTGGCAAGATAGAGATTTTGCTTTTTCAGCAAGTTTCATACGCGTACGATTGACATCGTAAAAATGTCCATGTGTGTAAAAAGCTTTCATACCCTCTTCTTCAATTATCTCTTCTTCAGGAAATTCAGGATAAAAATCACAGTTGCCTTTAACACGATGATATAGACTTAATTCCGTATCATTATATTGAAACTCCGAATCACCTAGATGTAGAAAGGCATCAGCATCTTGATGCTTTTCAAACACGTGATACAAAATCCCTGATTCATTATGATTATCACTAATAATAATCCACTTACTCATTTTGACCACCTTCTAGATACGCTTTCAACAGTTGAATCGCATTTCCTCTGTGACTTATCTCACTTTTCTCTTCGTCAGTAAGTTCTGCCATTGTTCTCTTTTTATCAGGCACAAAGAAGATTGGATCATAACCAAATCCATGAGTCCCTTGTCTTGCATGAGTAATTTCACCAGAAACTGTGCCTTTAAATGTTTTAGTTTCTTCACCTGGTGCACTCATACTAATCACACAAACAAATTGTGCTCGTCGATCAGATTCATTCTCTAAATTAGCCAATAGCTTATCAATATTAGCATCATCACTTTTATCTAGTCCTGCATATCTTGCTGAATAGACACCTGGTTCACCTTTAAGTGCGAACACTTCAAGTCCACTATCATCAGCAATCACACGCTTATTTAACACCTTGGCTGCAGCTTCTGATTTTAATTTAGCATTCTCTTCAAATGTAGTACCTGTTTCCTCAACATCGAAATTTGGTAAAAGTTCAGAAATACCTATGACATTATCTTCTTTGAAAATAACTTTAAAGTCATTAATTTTACCTTTGTTATTCGATGCAATGACAATATCTGACATAACTATACTTACTCCCTTCTCTTACTCACCTACTGTAATTTGTTCAACTTGTACATTCATTTTAAGCCATTCGGCAATAATATTTTTGATATGTGTGGTATCACCAGTCGCAAAGAATCGATGTTTTGGATGTTCTGTATAACTCGCATGTTCATTACTAAACGTTAATAACGCACTTACTTCACGTGCAGTTTCTAATCCTGAAGAAATTACAGTTTTTTCACCATCAAAATAATCATAAATAGGTTTGTATAATAGAGGATAATGCGTACAACCTAAAATTACAGTATCAGCATCACTGTTTCTCCATTGTTTTAATGTCTGATGAATAACAATACTTGTGATAGTTGGGTCATTATATCTCATTTGTTCAACTAACGGTACAAAACCTGGACATGCCACACCATAAACATTGACGTTAGGATTAATCTTTTTAATATGAGTACGATAAGCTTCTGATTTAATTGTACCTTCAGTTCCTAATACTAAAACATTTTGATTTTTAGTCGTCATAATCGCAGTTCGTGCACCTGGTTCAATAACTCCAATAACAGGAATAGGCAACAATGTTTGTAAATGCTCTAATGCAACAGCTGTTGCTGTATTACAAGCAATGACTAACATTTTTATATCAAATTCCATTAATTTTTGAGCAATTTCTGTAGTAAACTGTTTAACTTCATCCCCAGGTCTAGGTCCATAAGGGCATCGTCCAATATCACCAAGATAATATATCGTCTCATTTGGTAATTGTCTCATGATTTCTTTGGCTACCGTTAAACCTCCCACACCTGAGTCGATAACACCTATAGGTTTATTCATATATCTTCATCCTTATTTTTTCAGTTAACCTTTATTTTATCACAATGGACTTATACTGTTTATTATTACGAATCTAGTTTTACTTTCTATTTTGAAAATGATTTCTAAGAAGCATACTAATTTAAAAAGACACTCATATTGATGGGAAATTTTTTTTAAACAAAAAACGACTAAGACTTTAACGTCTTAGTCGTAATATAATCGATATTAATCTACTTTATGGTCAGAACCGAAGAATGATTTAAACATATGGAATGATGTTTCTCTGTTTAAAGCTGCGATAGAAGTTGTCAATGGAATACCTTTAGGACAAGCATTCACACAGTTTTGAGAGTTACCACATTCTTGTAAACCACCAGTGCTCATTAAAGCATCTAAACGTTCATCTTTAGTCATTGAACCAGTTGGATGTAAGTCGAATAAACGCACTTGAGAAATCGCTTGAGCCCCAACGAATTTGTTATTAGGCGTTACATTTGGACATACTTCCAAGCAAACACCACATGTCATACATTTAGATAATTCGTAAGCTGTTTGACGTTTTTTCTCTGGCATACGTGGTCCAGGACCTAAATCGTACGTACCATCAATTGGAATCCAAGCTTTCATTCGTTTTAAGTTGTCGAACATTCTTGAACGGTCAACTTGTAAGTCACGAATAACTGGGAACGTACTCATAGGTTCTAAACGGATAGGTTGTTCTAATTGGTCAACGATTGCTGAACAAGATTGTCTTGCGCGACCATTGATAACCATTGAACAAGCTCCGCATACTTCTTCAAGACAGTTCATATCCCAAGTGACTGGAGTCGTCTTCTCACCTTTAGCATTAACAGGGTTACGTCTAATCTCCATTAAACATGCGATAACATTTAAATTCTCTTTGTAAGGAATTTCAAAAGTTTCCTCATATGGTTTAGATTCGTTATTGTCCTGTCTTTTAATGATTAATTTAACTGTTTTTTGATTAGATTGTTGATTCTGTTCTTTTGTTTGTTGATTACCTTGAGTTTCTGGAGTTTCTTTTACTGATTGTTCAGCCATTATTTTTTACCTCCCTTAGACTTACTAGTGTAATCACGTTTACGTGGTGGAATTAAACTTACATCAACTGGCTCGTAAGTAAATTCTGGTTTTTCAGTTCTACCTCTATAATGAGCCATTGTAGTTTTTAACCATTCATCATCATTACGATCTGGGAATTCAGGTTTGTAGTGTGCACCACGAGATTCATTACGGTTGTAAGCCCCAATAGTAATAACACGTGCTAATACTAGCATATTCCATAATTGACGAGTGAAGAATACGGCTTGGTTACTCCAAGTTTGTGTATCTTCCATATCGATATCTTCATAACGTTTCATCAATTCTTGGATTTTCTTATCTGTTTCTAATAATTTATCATTTTCACGTACAACTGTTACGTTAGCTGTCATAATTTCACCTAACTCACGGTGAAGTTTATAAGCATTTTCAGTACCACGCATATTTAACAGCTTGTCAAAACGTTCTTGTTCTTCTTTAACGCGTTTTTCATAAATACTGTCGTCTAACTCTGAATAAGAAGTTTCGATGTTTTGAACATATTTAACTGCGTTAGGACCTGCAACAGTACCACCATAAATTGCAGATAATAAAGAATTAGCTCCTAAACGGTTACCGCCATGTTGAGAGAAATCACACTCACCAGCAGCGAATAGACCTTTGATATTTGTCATTTGATCATAGTCTACATATAGTCCACCCATTGAGTAGTGTACAGCTGGGAAGATTTTCATTGGTACTTTACGAGGATCATCACCTGTGAATTTTTCATAGATCTCAATGATACCACCTAATTTAACGTCTAATTCATGTGGATCTTTATGAGATAAATCGAGATATACCATGTTCTCGCCGTTGATACCTAATTTTTGGTTAATACATACATCAAAAATTTCACGCGTTGCGATATCACGTGGTACTAAGTTACCATAATCTGGGTATTTCTCTTCTAAGAAGTACCAAGGTTTACCATCTTTATATGTCCAAATACGTCCACCTTCCCCACGAGCTGATTCACTCATAAGACGTAATTTGTCATCTCCAGGAATAGCTGTTGGATGGATTTGAATAAACTCACCATTAGCATAAATTGCACCTTCTTGATAAACAATTGATGCTGCAGATCCTGTATTAATCATTGAGTTTGTTGTTTTACCGAAGATGATACCAGGACCACCTGTAGCCATGATAACTGCATCTGATCCAAATGATTGAATTTCTGATGTTGTCATATTCTGAGCAACGATACCTCTTGCTGCATCTTCATCATCTTTAACGATACCTAGGAATTCCCAGCCTTCGTATTTAGTTACTAATCCATCTACTTCATAAGAACGAACTTGTTCATCTAAAGCGTATAATAATTGTTGTCCTGTTGTAGCACCGGCAAATGCAGTTCTGTGATATAACGTACCACCAAAACGTCTGAAATCTAATAAACCTTCATTTGTTCTACTAAACATTACGCCCATACGGTCTAATAAGTGTATAATTTTTGGTGCTGCTTCAGCCATCGCTTTTACTGGTGGTTGGTTAGCTAAGAAGTCTCCCCCATATACTGTGTCGTCAAAGTGAATCCACGGAGAATCTCCTTCACCTTTAGTATTAACCGCACCATTAATGCCCCCCTGGGCACAAACAGAGTGCGAACGTTTTACAGGTACTAATGAGAATAAATCTACATGTGCACCTTGTTCTGCCGCTTTAATTGTTGACATCAGACCGGCAAGTCCTCCACCGACAACAATAACTTTTTTCTCTGCCATAGAAATGTCACTCCCCTGATATTAAAAATCTAAGACTTATGTTGAAATCATCGTTGTTACATAAATGCGATAATAGCTGATACACCGATATAAGAAACCACTAAGAATACAATTAAAGAAATCCAAGTGAATACGCGTTGAGATTTTTTAGATTGTAAAAAGCCCCACGTAACACAGAATGACCATAAACCATTTGCAAAGTGGAATACTACCGCAATGATACAAATGATATAGAAAATTGCCCATAATGGATTTTTTAACGTTTCATGCATCATGTCGTAATCTACTGCTTTACCGAAAAATGCTTTCTGTAAGCGTGTTTGCCATAAGTGCATCGCAATGAAAATGAAAGCTAAAATACCACTTACACGTTGGAAGAAAAACATCCAGTTTCTAAATAAAGAATAATGACCGATGTTTTCTTTTGCAGTAAATGCGATATGTAGTCCAAAAAGTCCATGGTATAGCAATGGAATATAAATAAGTAAAAATTCTACCACAATTAAGAATGGTAATGATTCCATGAAACCAGATGCTTTATTGAAAGCCTCTGCGCCTTGTGTTGCTTGATGGTTTACCAATAAGTGAACAATTAAGAATGCACCAATTGGGATAATACCTAATAACGAATGTAGTCGTCTAAGGTAAAATTCGTTTTTTGATTGAGCCAAAAGGAGTCCCCCCTGTGAAACAAATATTTAAATTTGCTAATTCCCAGAAAATTGTATGCAATATGCCCTGAAATTCCATATAAAAGACTAGCTTACATTTACTTCTTTATTTGGTACTTGTACGTGTAAACACTTTAATTAAATGAGAAATAAATCCACACAAGTATGGCTTAAAAAAGTAAAAGGCTAGTGATTATAAAGAATTCTTTAATAAAGATGTGACGACTCATAGTTGAAGTTACCAACACTTAATTGATAACATTTCTCATTTAGAAAACGCTTCCACACAACCTTAAAAAAATTAGCTTTTGTTAACCATATTGTAACATTTTTTATACTACTTTTGGGCATGAGAATAATTCTCATGCCCATTTTTTTGAAATTTATTTATTTTGTAGTGCTTTTTGTAGGTTTTTAGCAACTTTTTCAGGTAGGCCTGCACCTTTTAAATCATCTAAATTGGCTTCCTTCATTTTCTTAATTGACCCAAAAGTTCTTAAAAGTGTAGTTTTTCTCTTGGCGCCAATACCATCTATATCGTCTAAGACTGATTTAAGTCCTGTTTTTTGTCGAGTTTGTCTATGGAACGTTATCGCAAAACGATGTACCTCATCTTGAATTCTATGGAGTAAGTAAAAGGCTTGGCTGTTTTTCTTCAACGGTACAATTTCAGCACTTGCTCCATAGAGTAATTCAGATGTTTGGTGTTTGTCGTTCTTTTGAAGTCCTGCAACTGGAATGTCTAAGCCTAATTCATTTTCAAGGACATCCATCACACCGTTCATATGACCTTTACCACCATCAACAATAATTAAATCTGGTAAGGGTAAGCCCTCATTTAAAACGCGCGTATAACGCCGACGTACTACTTCTCTCATCGATTTATAATCATCAGGCCCTTCTACGGTTTTAATTTTATATTTACGGTATCCTTTTTTATCTGGTTTACCATCTACAAAGGTCACCATTGCAGAAACAGGATCCACACCTTGAATATTGGAATTATCAAAAGCTTCTATTCTAATAGGAGTTTGAATTCCCATGCGTTCTCCTAACTCTTCTATAGCTTTAATAGTTCTAGATTCATCTCTTGCAATTAACTCGAATTTATTTTCAAGTTGCACTTCAGCATTGTGATTAGCTAAATCAACCATTTCTTTCTTAGCCCCACGAGAAGGTTGAACAATCTTTGTATCTACAACTGAATGAATCATATCTTTATCAAGGTTCTTTGGAACATGAACTTCCTTAGGTAAGATATGTTGATTTAAGCTATAGAATTGTCCTATGAAAGTATAAAACTCTTCTTCCTCTGATTGTTGTATCGGTATCATTGTTGCATCTCGTTTTATCATATTTCCTTGTCTAATGAAGAAAACTTGTACACACATCCACCCCTTAGAAACGTTATATCCAAAGACATCTCTAATTGTATTATCAGTAGACATAATTTTTTGTTTTTTCGTTAAGTTATGAATATGTTGAATCATATCACGATACTCTTTCGCTTGTTCAAAGTCTAAATCTTCACTAGCTTTTGTCATTCTGCTCTCTAAATTATGAATAATCGTTTTATCTTCACCATTTAGAAAATCCGTAATTTCTTTAGTCATTTGTGCATATTTATCTAAATCAACATCATAAACACACGGCCCCATACATTGGCCTATATGATAGTATAAGCACAGTTTATCAGGCATATTATCACATTTTCTAAAAGGATAAATACGATCTAACAATTTCTTTGTTTCTTGAGCAGAATACGCATTAGGATAAGGACCGAAGTATTTTCCAGTTCCTTTTTTCACAGTGCGTGTAACAATCAGTCTTGGATGCTTTTCTTTTGTGATTTTAATAAAAGGGTAACTTTTGTCGTCTTTAAGTAAAATATTGTAACGCGGTTGATATTGTTTAATTAAATTTAATTCTAGTAATAAAGATTCAGTCTCACTTGAAGTCACAATGAATTCAAAGTTTCGTATCTCACTAACAAGGCGGGTCGTCTTAGCATCATGTGCACCAGTAAAGTAAGAACGTAGACGATTTCTTAATTTTTTTGCTTTACCTACATAAATCAATTGGTCATTTCTATCTTTCATTAAATAGCAACCAGGTTCTAACGGCACTACATTCAATTTTTCCTTAATTTTCTTTTGATAGTCCTCCAATTTTTTCCTCCTTTCTTTTAATTTTTATAATTACTATTTATAAACTAAATAAAGCTGGAGCATTTACATAATGAAATGCCCCAGTCTTAAGTCATATAATTCTTATAGATGTTTATCTAATACTTCTGCTAAGTTTTCTTTTGGTTGGAAACCTACAACTTTATCAACTGGTTGACCATCTTTAAACACGATTAAAGTTGGAATACTCATTACTTCGTATTTTGCAGCAGTTGATGGGTTTTCATCAACATCTAATTTTAAAATATCAGCTTTACCGTCATAATCTCCGGCTAACTCCTCTAGTACTGGAGCGATCATTTTACAAGGTCCGCACCAAGTAGCCCAGAAGTCTACTAATTTAACGCCAGATTCAATTTTAGTATCGAAATCAGAGTCAGTTACTTTTACGATTGCCATAAATGCCAATCCTCCTTAATTTTTAAATGATGAGCAAATTATAACAGACTTTAATAACAACTGCATTGCTATTGCTCAATTAAAGTATGATTATCTCATTTGCTTCATCACATCATTTTATTAACTAATAATACTGGGTTTATTGTACGTTATTTTCTCAAAAAATCAAATGCAGTGCTTGAATTAATCAATCATTAATCATTTGAGTTCTGCAACCGTTACGCCAAATCCACCTTCACTAGGCATACCACCTCTAAATTTGCTGACACTTTTATGTTTTTTTAAATGCTGTTGAACACCTTTTTGAAGCGCGCCTGTGCCTTTACCATGAATAATGTAAACTTGCTCATAATTACTTAAAACTGCTTGATCTAGATATTGATCTAATTCTATTAGTGCTTCCTCATAACGATATCCTCTTAAATCAAGTTCAGTCTTAATCGTTTGTCTATTTTGACGTGTAACCATTTTAGCTGGTTTTTCTTTTTTCTTCTTCGTTTTCTCTAAATCTTCAATAGGTAATTTCATTTTAATGATACCCATTTGCACAACTGCTTCATCTTCACCAACAAGTTCAAGCACCTCACCTTTTTGACCATATGAGAGCACTTTCACTTCATCACCAGCGTTAATTTTATCGTATTTTTTCTTCTGAACACTTTGTTTAATTGACTTCGCTTCATATTGGTCATCTAATTGTTTTTTCTTATCAATTAATTCATGTTCTTTAACTTCTGCACCTTTGTTGTCACGTAAATCTCTTAATTCTTTAAGAATTGTATCCGCTTCTTTAGTCGCAGATTTAACACGTTGATTCGCTTTTTCTTTCGCTTCATTCATCAATGATTGTTCATAGTTTTGATATTGTTGATATTGCTTCGCAAGGGCATCGTGAGTTTCTTGAGCTTCACGAACAAGTCGATCTAGTTCAATACGTTGTTCATCTACACGCTTAGAATTTCTTTCTAAAGATTCTATCATTGAGTTAATTTCTTGTTCATCTGTACCAATCATTGTTTTAGCTTTATTAATGATATTGAGGCCAAGTCCCAACTTTTTAGAAATATCGAATGCGTTTGAACGCCCAGGTACGCCCATGAGCAATTTATAGGTTGGGCTTAACGTATCAACATTGAACTCCACACTAGCATTCATGACACCTTCGCGATTATAACTATATGCTTTTAACTCTGGGTAATGGGTTGTTGCCATAACAAGTGATCCTAGGTTGCGAACGTAATCTAGGATACTCATTGCTAACGCTGCACCTTCACTAGGATCAGTCCCTGCGCCCAATTCATCAAATAATATTAAGCTATTTTTATCTGCTTCATGTAAGATTTCAACAATATTCTTCATATGAGATGAGAAAGTTGATAAAGACTGTTCAATTGATTGTTCATCGCCTATATCGCAGTATACATTTTCGAAAATACTTAATTGACTGCCATCAAGCGTTGGTATTAATAAACCAGATTGTGCCATGACAATAATAAGTCCAAGTGTCTTTAAAGTAACAGTCTTACCGCCTGTATTTGGCCCTGTAATAATCACCGTTTCAACATCATCGATAAATTCAATCGTATTTGAAACGACAGTTTCTTTATCTAATAATGGATGAAACGCGTTGGGAAGATAAACCGTTCTCTCTTTCTTAAAAGTAGGTTTCGTTCCCTTAATCGAACGTGCATAACGTGCTTTAGCAATTAAGAAATCAATTTGCCCCATCACTGATTCAGCTATAAGTATGGAATCGACTTCTACAGCTACTTGACCGGTCAACTCAGTAAGAATACGTTCGCGTTCCACAGCCTCATCGTTACGCAAACGACTGATTTGATTATTCATCTCTACAACTGAACTGGGTTCAATATAAAGAGTTTGTCCAGATGCTGATTGATCATGCACAATACCATTAAAATCTTGACGATATTCCGCTTTAACTGGAATTACGTTACGGTCATTTCTAACTGTGACAATGGCATCAGATAACTTCTTTTGATTGCTCTGACTTTTAACAATACGATCTAAATTCTGACGTATTCGTTGATTAGTACTAGAAATTTTGCTTCTAATACCTTGTAGTGCATAACTTGCATGGTCATATAAATCATAAGTATCACATTTATCTTTGATTTCTTGAAATAAATCAGTTAGTACCGGAAGCTGACTCATCTTTTCATCTAATATCGGGTACTTTACTTCTTCATCTTCTTCTAAGAGTTGGTTGTAAAACGTCTTAAATTGATTTTGAACTTGAATGAGTCGTTTAATTACATTCAATTCAGTCACATTTAGAACGCCACCTATATTCGCTCTATGAATAAGTGGTGATACCTTAGCTAAACCACTTAAACTTGGTAATCGATGTTTATTGTATATTTGAGAAATTTCATCAGTTTCATTGATTTGAAATTCAACAGTTTCAAATTCAGTTGCTGGTGTCATTGCATCTACTTTTTCACGACCTAAATCACTTATTGTTTCATCCGCAACAAAGGATTTAATCTTGTCGAATTCCAAAACATCTAATGTCTTTTGTCTCATGCAATCCCTCTATTTCTTTAATTTAATATTATTTTCAACGAGTGATTTAAACTCTTCTCGTGATAACGCATTGATCACTCTATCTTTTGTTACAAAACCTTTTTGAGCCGTAGCCACACCGTACTTCATAAACTCTAAATGATTCGTATGGTGTGCATCTGTATTAATTGTTAACTTAACGTTAGGATATTTACGTACAGTCTCAGCATTTAAATCTAAACGTTTAGGATTCGCGTTAATTTCTAATATCGTATTTGTTTCTTCAGCTAATTTCATTAATTTTTCTATATTAGGTTTATAACCAGGTCGTCGTCCAATGATTCGACCCGTCGGATGCGCAATATGACGCACGTATGGATTTTTACAAGCTACTTCTAAACGTTTCATAATCTCATCTTCAGATTGATTGAAACTTTGATGGATAGCAGCTATCACATAATCAAGTTGTGCTAAGACTTCGTCATCATAATCAAGTGAACCATCTGGTAATATATCCATTTCTGTACCAGAATAAATATCAATTTCATCATATTCTTCATTTAACTTTTTGATTTCTTCATTTTGTCTTAAGAGACGCTCTACCTGTAAACCATTTGCAACTTTCAAACTTTGTGAGTGGTCTGTGATTACCATGAATTGATAACCTTTAGCAATATTTGCTTCTACCATTTCTCTAATTGAAAAAGCACCATCACTATACGTTGTATGCATATGAATATCACCATTAATATCCTCTAAAGAAATGATATCACTTAAATCTTTATCAAATTCACTGCCATCTTCTCGCATTGCAGGTGCAATCCAATTTACGTCAAAATGGTGATAAATCTCTTCTTCACTTTGAAATTGCAGTAATGTACCATCAGCTTTTTCTATACCATATTCACTTACTTTTTCGTTACGTTCTTTAGCTAATTGTCGAATACGGATGTTATGGTCTTTAGAACCGGTAAAGTGTTGAAGCGTATGGTAGAAGGCTTTAGGCTCAATTAATCTAAAATCTACACCTATCGTCTCATCATCATAAGATAACTCTAAAGATACTTTAGTATCCCCAACTGCTACTTCTTTTACTTTGTTAGGAATATCAAGCAATTGCTGTTGAACTTCTAGAGGTTGTTCCGTACTAATAATGAAGTCTAAATCTTTACTCATTTCTTTATAACGTCTAAAACTTCCAGCAGAAGAATAATTATCTACATGTTTAAGCTTTTTAATGAAATCAATAATTTCATTATTCAGACCTCTCATTTGATCAATCGGATAACTGTCTTTTTTGGCTCCTAGTGCTTTAACTGCTTCTAAAATATTCTGTTCAGTCTTCTTTGCGAAGCCACTTAGTTTACTGACTTCACCTTCTTCACAAGCTTTCTGTAAACTTTCTTTATCAATAATATGAAGTTCTTTATAAAGTTTAGCGATTTTCTTACTACCTAGACCTTGAATTTTTAATAAAGGGACTAATCCTTCAGGTACTTCCTCTTTGAGGGCTTGTAAGGTGCTAGACTCACCTTGATTTCTAAATTCGTTGATAACTTCGCCCACACCTTTACCGATACCCTTAAGCTCGGTAACATCCTCAATTTCATCTAAAGGACGCTCATCTATTTCCAAACTTTGAGCTGCTTTTCGATAGGCAGATACTTTAAACGTGTTTTCCCCTTTTAACTCCATATATGTTGCTATTTTTTCTAACAATTGAATTACATCTTTTTTAGTCATATACATCTCTCCATAAAAAGAAGACCAGGACACAACATTAAAGTTAGCTCTAGTCCTGACCTTATATAATTAGTTTATAAATTTAAAATAACCTGTGATACGTATGGTAAATTTAAAATTATCCTTTTACATATTAACGATTGTGCTATTTGATTTTGAATTAATGGCTCGGGATATAATGAAATAAAATATAGTCCAATTTGAATCACAATTAAGCTCATTATTAAACCTAGAATAATTCCTATAATTCGACTAACTAATTGATGTTTCTGATACGCTACTATATTATCAAATGTAACAATAATTAGATACAAAATAAGCTTAGCTAGCGTAGCTAAAATAATGAATGCAACAATATTTTCAAATCGTTGTTGCAATTGATTAAAATGAATTGCATAAGCTGTGTCATATGCTACCGTTTTAGGAAATGGTACAAACACAATCAGCCTTTGCGCTATAGGCTTATAAAACTGAGATGCAATCCATAATGATACGATTGAAGAAATAAAATGTAGTGTCGACAACCACGTCCCCCTACGGAAACCAATCATCATAAAGTAGAAAATCAATATAATGACAACTAAATCAACAACCATCTAATCTTCACTTTGTTTAAATTGATTGATTTCTTGTTGTAATCGACGATTTTCTTCTTCTAGTAAAACTTTCTCATGCATAATATTTACCGCTGTTAAAATCGATTTACGAGTAGTATCTAAGCCTGCGGATTTTTGACCTAATTCTTGCATTTTCTCATCTACAAGATGTGCAACATAACGAATATGCTCAGGACTGTCATCGCCAATGATTGTGAAATGTTGATCGTTGATCGTAACATTTATTCTATTTTTAAATTCACTCATGTTTAATTGCTCCTGACCTAATATTTAAATGATTTTAACTTTCTATAATTTAAAACTTCAAGATTTTTTCTTAATCTTGAAAATAAATAGCTATATGATTTAACTTCAATTTTTACTTATCAACACACATTATACATGAGAGTAAAAAATTATGTAAGTAGCTATTATCAAACAATTTAAGACATCATATCATGTTAAATCATTTAATAGTTATATTGTTATATTCATCAATGAGATAGAAAATGAAATTTGATAGAATATATGAGTACGAAATTAAAAGTGAGGTTACTTATTATGGGAAATGTCGTTCATAAATTAACTCAAAGTGAAATAGATCAATTATTATCACAAATTCAATTTGAAACAACTCAATTGCCACAAGGCATGAGAGCACGAACTAAATACCAAAACACTACAATTAATATATATCATTCAGGAAAGGTCATGTTCCAAGGAAAGAATGCAGAATTAGTAGCTCAACGCATGTTACCAAATCAAGCTATATCTTCATCTTCTCAATCAAAAACATCTACCTCTAAACAGTCGTCAATTCAATATAACAAATATAATTGCATAGGTAGTGATGAAGCAGGTAGCGGTGATTACTTTGGTCCTTTAACCGTCTGTGCAGCATACGTCTCAGAGAAAAATGCACAAGTTTTAAAAACCTTAGGCGTGGATGATTCAAAAAAATTAACAGATGACAAAATTGTTGAACTAGCTGAACAGCTCATTACTTTTATCCCTCACTCACTACTAACTTTAAATAATGTGAAGTATAATGAGCGTCAGAAGATGGGCTGGTCACAAGTAAAAATGAAAGCCGTTTTACATAATGAAGCAATCAAAAATGTTGTTCAAAAAATTGACGTGGATCACTTAGATTATATCGTGATTGACCAATTTGCTAAACGGGAAGTATACCAGCATTATGCACTTTCCGAACTACCATTTCCTAAAAAAACTCAATTTGAAACTAAGGGTGAATCAAAATCACTAGCTATTGCAGCAGCTAGTATTATCTCGCGATATGCTTTCGTAAAACATATGAACCAAATAACACAACAAATTAAAATGGAAGTTCCAAAAGGTGCAAGTAATAAAGTTGATTTATTCGCGGCTAAAATCATTCAAAAATTTGGCTTAAGCCAACTTGATGCTATATCTAAAAAACATTTTAAAAATCGAGATAAAGCACTAGCTTTAATCGAGAAAAAATATACTTAAATATACAAAGACCTATCCTCATTAAAAATTTCATTTTAAGGATAGGTCTTTTTTTAGTTAATTATCTTATTGTAGCACCTTGCTGTTGTAAGGCTTCTAAAATTTTGTCGTGTACTGCTGTTACACGTTCGTCTGTAAGAGTATTTTCAGTATCTAAATAATTCAATCTAATAGCTACTGATTTTTTACCTTCTTCTAAGTGTTCACCTTCGTATACATCAAATACTAACGTATCATTTAAAATGTCTTCCCCATTATTATGAATAGTAGATATTAAATCTGAAGCAGGAACTTCATGATTCACTTCTAACGCTATATCTCTTGATACACCTGGGAATCTAGGTATTGGTTCATAATTAATATAACCAACAGATACTCTCATAATAGCGTCATAATTTAATTCAAATACATATGTGCGTTTTAAATCATTTTCTGCAGCAAGTGTTGGATGTAACTCACCAATAAAACCAATATCTTCTCCATTTAACGAAACTATAGCTGTTCTACCTGGGTGTAAACCTTGGATTTGACCTGCTCTATAATCAAATTTAATATTTAGTTTTTCAGCTACGCGATCAACAACACCCTTAGCTAAATAGAAATCTACTGACTCTTTTTTACTTTGCCAAGCATGATTAACATATTGTCCCGTTAAAATACCGCTTAAATATTCGACTTCATCTGGTAACTCTCCTTCCCCATTACCGAAGAAGACACGACCAATTTCATACAATTTAACATCTGAGTTTTTACGCGCAACATTGTATGCCACAGCTTCAATAAGATGCGGTAAAAGACTTTGTCTTAACGTAGAATGCGCTTCACTCATTGGCATCAATAATTCGATAGTAGGACGATCTTGTAAAGCAAAGTCCTTAGCGTGATCTTTAGATATTAATGAATAAGTGATAGCTTGATCAAGCCCAGCACCTTCAAGAGTTTCTTTTACAGTACGTGTTTTATATTGACGATCTGTTAGTGATCCACTTGTTACATCTTCAAATACAGGAAGCGTTGAAGGAATTTCGTCATAACCATATATACGTGCAACCTCTTCAATTAAATCTTCTTTAATTGAAATATCTTTACGACGAGATGGCACATTAACTGTTAATTGTCCATTTTGATTTTGGGTATCAAACCCGAGTTGTTCAAAGATGTTAACGATATCATCGTCACTTAAGTTAAATCCAATTGTTTGGTTTACCTTTTCAGCAGTAATATTGATTGGAGTAACCATTGCTCCTAAATCACCTGCTGCTACTCTATCTTTTAACACTGTACCTGAAGCATATCTTTCTAGTAAATAACAAGCTCTATCTACTGCTTCATCAACAAATTCAGTTGCAATACCTTTTTCAAAACGGCTTGATGATTCACTTCTTAGGTTTAAACGACGAGAAGTATGACGAATAGATACTGGATCAAAGATTGCACCTTCGATAACAACATTGCGTGTTTGATCAGTAACTTCTGAGAAGTCTCCTCCCATAACACCACCTAGAGCTATCGGCTCATTGCCGTTTGTAATAACGATATCTGAATCTAATAAGTCGCGCTCGGCGTTATCTAAAGTCGTCATTTTTTCATTTGAATTTGCTTGTCTTACTTCAATCTTTTGTGAACCAATTTGATTTTGGTCAAACATGTGAAGTGGCTGACCATACTCTAATAGAACATAGTTAGAAATATCTACCACATTATTAATAGGGCGAATTCCCGCCTTCATCAAGCGTGCTTGCATCCATACTGGTGATGGCGCAATCGTTACATCATGAACGATTCTTGCACTGTAATAAGGTACTTTATCTTCATTTTGAACTGTAACAGATAATTCATCACTGGCTGATTTATCACTTTCTTGACTTGAAGTTTGAGGTTTTGTCATTTCAGTTTGGTATAAAGCAGCTACTTCATAAGCTGTGCCCACCATACTTAATGCGTCTGCACGGTTAGGAGTTAAGTCAAATTCCATCACCTGATCATTAAGATATAATGCTTCAAGCGCATCTGTACCTGGAGTCACTTCTGTTGGAAATACATAAATACCTGATTCGAACGCTTTAGGCGTAACGTGACTTGAAATACCTATTTCTTGTAACGAACAAATCATACCTTCTGAGCGTTCACCACGTAGCTTCGCACGTTTAATTTTAACGCCACCAGGTAGACGACCTCCAACTTTCGCAACAATGACATGCTGACCTTCATCAACATTTGGAGCACCACATACGATTTGAACCGGCTCATCCTCGCCTAAATCAACTTGACAAATATTCAATTTATCGGCGTCTGGATGCGGTGCTTTTGACACAACATGACCAACCACTAAATTTTTAATATCTTTCGTATAATCGATAATGTCATCAACTTCAATACCTGTGCGTGTAATTCTTTCAGCTAAATCTTGAACAGGTTGATCAACATTGACATAATCTTTTAACCACTCATTTGAAATCAACATTATTGGTCACCTCTATCTTCTACTGCTTTAAATTGATCTAAGAATCTAACATCATTTGTATAGAAATGACGAATATCTTCAATACCATATTTCAACATTGCGATTCGATCTGGCCCCATTCCAAATGCGAATCCTGAATATTCATTAGAATCAAAGCCCGCCATTTCAAGAACGTTTGGATGTACCATTCCAGCGCCTAAAATTTCAATCCAACCTGTATGTTTGCAGACATTGCAACCTTCTCCTTTACATTTGAAACAAGAGACATCAACTTCGACTGATGGTTCTGTAAAAGGGAAATAACTTGGACGTAGACGAATTTCTCGTTCAGCACCGAATAATTTCTTGGCTAATAACTCTAAAGTACCTTTCAAATCACTCATTTTAATATTTTTATCAACGACTAATCCTTCAATTTGTGTAAATTGATGACTATGTGTCGCATCATCCGAGTCACGACGGTACACCTTACCCGGACAAATAATTTTAACTGGACCCTGTCCACCACGTTTCTCCATTGTTCGTGCTTGAACTGGTGACGTGTGCGTACGCATTAATATTTCTTCAGTAATATAGAAACTATCCTGCATATCTCGTGCAGGGTGAGACTTAGGTAAATTTAAAGCTTCAAAATTATAATAATCTTGTTCAACTTCATACCCATCTACAATCTCATAACCTAAACCGAGGAACAAATCCTCAATCTCTTCAACTGTTCGAGTAAGAGGATGCTTTGAACCCATCTCAATATGGCGACTAGGTAATGTCACATCAATCGTTTCCTCAGCAAGCTGTTGGTTTAATTTCTCTTCTTTTAATAACTTTTGTCTTTCATCTAATTCATTCTGAATTGTTTGACGCAATTCATTTACTTTTTGACCATATGCAGGTTTCTCTTCATTAGGTAAATCTTTCATATTTTTCATTAAACCACTTACTGAACCTTTTTTACCTAAATATTTAACCTTTACATCTTGCAATGCACGTTCATTATCTGCTTCATTAATATCAACGAGAGCTTGTTGTTTTAATTCCGCCATCGTATCATTTTGAGTCATGACCGAACTCCTCCTTTTAATGCCACTATTTTTTTTTGAAAATGAAAACTCAAATACTTCAACATCAAAAAAGCTTTCACCCCATATCGAACTGGGACGAAAGCTTTCCGTGGTACCACCCAAATTTATGCCTAAGCATACACTTGTATATCTATTGATAACGGAATGACAATTCCGACTTAAATTTCTTTAAGTAACCAAAAAGATGAACAAAATTATTTCAAGTTGGAATAACTTTCAGTCACGGTTATTCTCCCTTTTCAACTTTCTAAATAATTTACGTCTTTTTATCGGTTGATCATTTAATTGTTTCAGTGATGTTTAAACGCTAATGAATACTTCATTTTTTAATAAATTCATCAACTATTATAGCCGAAATTTGAACAAGGGGTCAACCTTTCAACTGGTAGAGTAATATACTACCTGCAATAGCAACATTTAAACTCTCAGCTTTACCATAAATGGGTATGATAAGATTTTGTGTTGTTTGTTGTAATAATTCTTGGTTCACACCTTCACCTTCGTTGCCTAATAATAAAGCAAATCGTGATTGAGCCTCTATCTCTTTAAAGCTTACTGCATTTTCGAGTGCTGTTCCATACACTGGGCCATCAAATTCATTAATGTAAGTTGTTAAATCCTTAATAACAATAGGAATATGGAATATACTACCCTGACTCGCTCTCATTACCTTATCTTGATATGGGTCTGCAGTCCCCTTTTCCATTACAATTAAATCTATGCCAGCAGCATCTGCAGTGCGAATTAATGTACCTAAATTACCTGGATCTTGAATTCGATCAATTAATAATACTTGTTGCGCTTCGGTATCATTATAATGTGGCTTTTCAATCACCGCAAAGAAACCTTGTGGAGTTACAGTACCAGAAAGAGCTTCAGCCACTTTCATATTAATTTCATATGTTTCATTCGCGTAATCAATTAGGTCCTCATCTGTTCTGTCAGGTTCTATTACAAATAATTGCTTTATTTCAATACCACTTTGATACGCTTCTTCGATAAGGTGTATTCCTTCTATTAAAGCTAGACCTGTCTTATCACGATCACGTTTCTTTTTTAACTTATTTGCATTTTTTATTTTATTATTTTGAGCAGACGTAATTTGTTCCATGATCATTTCTCCAACTCTTAAGTTAATGTATTCATATTGTAATCTAATATCAATTGATTTCAAAGTCCACTATAATTTTTAAATTTAATTACTACTATAAAAAAGAAGCAAGCGAAGGTTTGAAATTGACATAATTTGTTTCAATTATGTTTAGACAACAAACTCTCGACTTGCTTTAGTTTGTATCGAAATCAAGTATTTTTAATTTCAATTAATCACACTTACTTCTTTTAATTACAGTACACATTATTTAAAGTATTGGTATCCAATATCATATTTCTTAACTACGTTTTCAAGAATTGGGCTTGATGCATCTGCTGATTGGTGACGAACATTTTTATGTGCTTTTTTAAACACATCTGATTGTAACCAATCAATAAAAGCTTGTTCAGATTCCCATATTGTTAAAATTTTTACTTCATCATAATCTGGTTGTTCTTTAGTATTTGTTACAAACATCCCTTTAAAGCCTTCAAGTGTTTCAATACCATGTCTTGTGTAGAACCTTTCTATTATATCTTGAGCTGTTCCTTTATCTAATTTTAATTTATTTTCAGCCATAAATTTCATGATGTTTTCCTCTTTTCTGTTAATTTATTTTGACTAGCTTCGCCACAACAACAATTCTTCCTGATGTTTGGTTATAAGCGTCCTCGCAAGTAGACAAAGTAACTATCTTGTCTTGATTACTAATTTGAACTTTTGTTTGTATCTCCGATTTTTTCTTTGTATTATCTATAAAATGTTGAAATTTAGATGGTGTTTTAAAATCTGTTTGTATATAGTTATCTTTCGTAGTAGTGCGATATGCACTAAAGACTTGTAATAGATATTTTCCATATTTCGTGTCGTATTGAATATCTTGATGCTGATCAAAGTAACTTTGTTTTAAATACTTTTCTAGTACATCAAACATTGTATTATCACCCATGTGGTGACCATAAATAATAGTATTCGAATTAGGAGTTTTTACAGAATTTCGATAATCCATAAAAATACTTCCCTTACGTGTCTTTTCATGATCAAAATCTTCTCTTAAATAGTCATGATTGGTTTTACCTTGTAATACTGGATAATTTAATGATGTTCCTTTAAGTTGTATCCACCCAACAATATCTTTATTAATAGATTCTAATTTAGAAAATTGTGGACGTACCTCATTTTCGTTAGACAGGGACTCTGACTTAAATTGTTGTTGTAAATTTTTATACCTTTTAGCTGACGCTTTGTCTTCAAGATATGTTTTAAACAACTGATAACTAAAGATAAGGATGACTGCTATTAATACAATTTGAATAAGTCTAACGAATTTAATCATTTGAATCCCTCACCCTTTTTCTACAAACAATCATGCCACATTCACTGTCATTTATAATTTTAGCGTCAATTTGATACATTTCTTTTAAAATTGTTTCATTAATCACTTCTTGAGGCGCACCTTGCGCAATAACTCCTTTATCATTTAGGCAAATCACTTCATCACTATATTCTATTGCTTGATTAATATCATGAAGTACCATTATAAAAGTAATATGATAATGATCTTTTAAAGTACGAATAGTATCTAAAACTTGATATTGGTAATGAATATCTAAATATGTGGTTGGCTCATCCAATAAGATGTAACGAGGTTCTTGCACTAATGCAGTTGCTAAAAATACTCTTTGTGCTTCACCTCCAGATAATGACGCCAATTTTTTATTCTGAAGATTTACTAAATTCAGTTGTTGAAGAATGTTTTGAACATTTGTTTCTTTTTTTACATCCATTTTCAACCAACTTTCATGACTATATCGTCCAAGTTCTATGTATTGTCTTACAGTGAATCCTTCCGGAATATTCATCTTTTGATGCACTGTAGCAAGTTTACGTGCAAATGCTCTCTTACTAAATGTTTTCAAATCTAACTCATCTAAATATATAACACCTTCTGAAGGCTTCAAATTTCGAGAAAGTAACTTTAACAGAGTGGATTTTCCACATCCATTCGGTCCGATAATAGAAGTAATTGCATTAGAGCTAAATGTTAATGACAGATTTTTTATAATTTCCGAATCATTCTTATATTGAAAATGAAGCCCCTTAACTCGCATCATTAACAGCTCCCTTACAAATAAGATAGATTAAAATTGGACCACCTATAAGCATCATAATGACATTCGCTGGTATTTCGAGTGGTGGATGTAACGTTCTACCTAATAAATCAGTTGTAACAACAAACCATCCTCCTAAAATTATAGATAGTGGTATCACTTCTTTATAATTACTACCAATTAACTTACGTACAATATGTGGAATAATTAAGCCTACAAAAGCTAGTGGACCTACAATTGCAGAAGAAGCACTCGCTAGAAACACAGCTACACCCCCAATGATTAGTCTATATTTAGTAATGTGAAAGCCTAAATTATTAGCTTGTTTATCCTCTAAAGCTAATAAATTCACTTTAGACGTTAAAAGCATTGTGATTACTAAACCTATACTCGCTGATATTCCGATAATCTTAACATCATTCCATGTTTTCATAGTTAGTCCTTGAGGTATTTTCAGAAATGGATTCTGTGCAAATAAATCAAGTACTCCGGTTAGCATTGCATACATTGCTACACCGATTAATATCATACGTGTAGGTTGAAATTTGAATTTCACACTTAAGAGAAATAATAATAGAAAAGGTATCATTCCTCCTAGAAAACTAAGTAAAGGTATGACAAAAAATAATTGGGGTGTCACCAATATTAGAATCATACGCATGACAAGTGCTCCTGATGAAACACCGAGTAGTTGCGCCTCGGCTAAAGGGTTTTGCAAAACTGCTTGCAATAATGCCCCAGATACCGAAAGCATTGCACCAACACATAAAGCGATAATGATTCTAGGTAATCTTAAATCAATGATTGTGTCTACATTAGAAACATGACCAGTAGTAAATTGGGTTAATATATCTTTAAGAGAAATAGGTATCGTACCAACAATAAATGACACATATACAGTCACACATAGGAGGATAATTGAAATTAGAAAGAGTAATTTAGAGTAGTGTTGTAACATTATTTCCCCCATCACTTTTTATAAAATAGATTATATAACTGTGTCATAGCATCATCAGCGTCCACGTTTGCAGTGATACCAAATGGTACTTCCTCTAAATCATAAACTTGATTCGTTTTAACTGCTTTGAAATGCTTCCAAATATCATTTTGTTTAAATTCTTTTTGGAACATTTTCTTAACTTCATCTGGCATCCCGTGAGGAAGTCTTAATATAATATCGGGATTAACATTAACTAAATGTTCCGTGTTAGAAGAAATATACTGTTTAGAATGGTCTTGTATGACATTCTCTCCACCAGCGATTTTTACGAGATCTCCAATATATGATTTATCAGTGGCAACTAAATAACTGCCAGGTATCCCCATAAGTATCAGTACCTTAGGATGTTTCTTTTGTTTTGCAACTTTACTTTCAATATTCTCTTTCACAGAATTAAGGTGATGATTTAGTTCTTTAGCCTTCTTCTCCCTATTAAACTGTTTACCAAGTTCAGTAATAGATTTTTCCATGCCATCTAAACTATCATAATCATAGAAGTAACCTTTCATGTTTAATTGTTTATAAAAGGGCTTCATTTCATCTTTAATAGTAGATACACTCAAAACATGTGTAGGATTCACTTTTTTAACTGCCTCTACACTTGGTTCCATCGGTTGGCCGACTTCCGGAACATTTTTATATCGATCTGGTAACTTTTTATAAGATGTGGGCTTACCTACAATAGGTAAATCTAACTTATCTAATGTCATCGTTAAAGCGACGGTAGTAGGTACGATACGAATATCCTTCGATTCAGCTTTATCTTTCTTTTTATTGCTATCATCCGCCTCGCAACCACTGAGTAAAACGATAAATAATATGATAGTAAAAATTATTCGGGTTTTTCTCATTTTTTCGACTCACTCTTTCTTTTAACAAAATATGTTGCGATTAAAGCTAAAATTGCCAATAAAATAACAGAGCCAAGAAGATAGTATGTATTTCTATGATTAGGGAGTACATCCTCATTATGGTCTTTTTTTGCAACTTTCTTCTTATCAGCATCTCTATTGAAGCTTGGATTAGGTTTATCTTTTTCCTTTTTAAAAGGATTAAGTTGAGGCAATTGGCTATACCTAGAATTAGTATTTGTATTTAAACTAGCTGGAGTATTTGAATTAGTCCGATTTAATGAATCTGAGCTCGGTTTATCTGTACTTGGTTTAATTGATAGATTGCTATTTGAATTAGAAAATTTATTTTGTTCTTCTCTATTGATAATCTGATTTGACGACATATCTTGTTGAGTTGATTGTTTTGACTCTTTTAGATGACTATTCTCATTTTTTATTTCATTAAATTGTCCTTCTTCTGTTTTTAAATTTTTTCTTAGGCTCTCTTTATCATCAAACTGATTAGACTTGTTATTCTGAGCGTCTTTGTGGTTAACCTTTTCATCATTCTTTTCGCTATGTTTCATAACGATATAAGTGGTATACGTATGGTCGTAATGTATCGATGGTATTTTAATGTGGATACGAGATTTTACTTCTTCTTTTATGTTAATAAGGGGTATTTGAATGGTTACCGTATCTTGTTCTTTATCCTCATTTACAATACTCACTTTTAATTCTTTATCATGTTGGTAGAATTTATAACTTTCCCACCATTCTCTGTTTAATAAAGTCATTACAAAATATGTTTGATTACCGTCATTAACAATATAACCAGGATGTTTTACATACTCATCCATATGTGAAACATCCCTATTATTCTGTTTACGAACGTAAAATTCTATCGTTTGTTCTATCTTATTTCTAATTTGTTGATGATCACTATGGCGTTTCGCATGATTTTTATCTTTTTCAAAGCTTTCTTTAATATAATAATCGGCTGATGATAGATTTTTATCATCAGCCTTTACTTGATAAGTATCATTATTTAAAGATATTCCTAAAGTAAACGCTATAACGAATAATTTCATCATTAAGCGACTACAATATTTCATTATTCATTACCTTTTTTTAATTTGAATGACAAAACTGAAATTGTAATTAATACAAATAGAGAAGCTATAGGAATTAAATATGTATATGTAGGGATTCCACCACTAGTTTGAGGATTTTCAGCAGTTGATTTATCTTGGACAATATTTGGTGATCCAGTCGCTCCACCATCTTTACCATCAAATTTAAAAGTAATATTGTAATGATGATCATATTTGAATGGCTTACCATTTACTGGCTCATTGATGTAAACTGCAATTGTTCCGTTTACTTTACCAGAAGCTTTGTTTACCACAAATTCAGATGTTCTCATGTCTTTACTAGCATCTTTGCTAATAATTTTCTCTTTGCTACCCTCAATAGTCATTCCAGTAATCCAATGACTATGATTAACTGTGATTTGAAGTACTTTCTTCCCATCTTTTTCAATTAATTTTGCAGGCTTCTCAAAATAGTCATTTGCCATCGAAGTATCATTTGTATTATATTTTAAAACTTCAAAATTAATAGACTTACCTTCGGCTGCGTAACTTACATTAGGTCCCCAATTCACTAAAAATATTATTAAAACTAAAACAAAACTTAACGTTTTATAAGTCACTTTCATTTATACAACCTCCATAAGAGTGATAAAACTTGATAAATTACTCACCCTAATTCTTGTAAAAATAATAAATGAAAATAGTTATCAACGTCAATATAAAATTGATAATATTTTTAATTAGTTGTTTAAAGTTATAAAAATATGCTAATATATTGTTTGACCATTATCATTGGATAATGTTTTATTTCACTCTAATTCTATAACTTCTCAAAAGACAACTGAGACAACTACTTATCAAAGGAGAGAATAAGTTATGAACAAACCTAACAATTTTTCAAATGACAAACCCACTCAGAAAAATCACTATTCAATTAGAAAATTCACGGTTGGTACTGCTTCTATTATTGTAGGTTCATTCCTTTTCTTCGGACAGGCACATGCTGAAGAAGGCACGGAAGGTAATACTTGGCAAAGAGAAGCTGTAGGTACCGTTAACACAGCTGGTCAACCGAGCACTACAAGTCAAGACCAAAATAATCAAGCTGGTACAGGTACTCCTGCTGCTACACAAACAGGTCAAGATGGAGCTAAAACAAACACTGCCGACCACCAAGGTCAAGGCACTGCAGAAGCTACAGGAACTCAAACTAATCAAGCCGATGCTACACAAACAAACCCTAGTCCAAATACTACCGGACAAGATAACCAAGCTACTAGTACTCCACAAGGAACTCAAACTGCTGGCACAGGTCAAACTGCGCCAACTACAGCTACTGGAGATACTCAAGCTAAACCTCATGCTGAAACAGCAGATCAAGGTAATGGAGCTACTGTGACTCCTAGTCCTCAAAATGATGCAACTTCCCCAGCAGCTTCAACAAAACCAGAGGCAACGACTGGTCAAGATGCTACATCTAAACCAGGTACTACTGAAAACAATAGTACAGGTCAAGGTGCTCAAGCTGGTACTGTAGGTGCTGGAACACCTACTCCATCTCAACCTGAAACACAACCTAATACAGACACTACAGGTTCAGCTAAACCAAGTACTAGTACTACTGATCAAGAGAAACCTAATACAGAAGATCATGGAGAACAAACAGGTACTTCAGCTGGTAATGCTCAAAATGCTGCAGGTACTCCTGGCGAAACTAAACCTAATCAAGCTACACCTGCTCCAAACAATCAAGATACTCAACCAGGTAATACTAATAATGATGCTGCCACAACTCCACAACCTGGAACTACAGGACAAGATACTCAAGGTACTCAATCTAAACCTGGTACAACTGAAACAGGGACAGCTCAAAATACAGGGACTACAGATACACAAGCTAAACCTGAGGCTGGCAATCAAAATGCAGGAACTACTGTGACTCCACCTGCTGATAAAGATAATCAAGCTGGACAAGGTACTGCAGGCACTGCAGGTACTCCTGCACCTGAAACTAATAACGGTGCGACTGGTACTCCTGGAACTACTGCACCTGAAAATAACAACCAAGCTGGACAAGGCACTACTGGTACTACAGGTACTCCTGCTCCTGATACTAATAACGGTGCAACTGGTACTCCTGGTCAAACAACGCCAAATGGTCAAGATAATCAAGAAAAACCAAGCGCTCCTGGTACTGATCAACAAGGTCAAGACACACCTCAAACAGGTACTCCTGGTCAAGGTACTCAAACGGGTGAAAATGGTACAGGCACTACTGTAACGCCTTCTCCTAATCAAAACCAAGCTGGTAATGAAAACCAATCTAAACCAGGTACTGATAACAACGCTGGGGTTACTACTCCTGACCAAGGTACTGCACCTAAACCTGGCACTGATCAAAATCCTGGAACAGATACTCCAGATCAAAACAACCAAGCTGGACAAGGCACTACTGGTACTACAGGTACTCCTGCTCCTGATACTAATAACGGTGCAACTGGTACTCCTGGTCAAACAACGCCAAATGATCAAGAGAATCAAGAAAAACCAAGTACTCCTGGTAATGATCAACAAGGCCAAGACACACCTCAAACAGGTACTCCTGGTCAAGGTACTCAAACGGGTGAAAATGGTGCAGGCACTACTGTAACGCCTTCTCCTGATCAAAATACTGAAGTAAAACCTAATGACAATGGTGTCGCTAAACCTGAAACTAACAATAATGCTGGTGCTACTACTCCTAACCAAGGTACTGACACTGATCAAAAACCTGGTACAGATACTACTGATCAAAACAACCAAGCTGGACAAGGCACTACTGGTACTACAGGTACTCCTGCTCCTGATACTAATAACGGTGCGACTGGTACTCCTGGTCAAACAACACCAAGTGGTCAAGATAATCAAGAAAA
>NZ_KV832237.1:341098-341498 GCF_001837405.1 Staphylococcus sp. HMSC067F07
AGCTAATCCTGATCAAAATACTGAAGTTAAACCTGATGACAATGGTAATCCTAAACCTGGTACAAATACTCCAGATCAAAACAATCAAGCTGGACAAGGCACTACTGGTGCTACAGGAACTCCTGCTCCTGATACTAATAACGGTTCAACTGGTACTCCTGGTGAAACAACACCAAGTGGTCAAGATAATCAAGAAAAACCAAGTACTCCTGGTAATGAAAATCAAGAAAAACCAGATACTAATAATGCTGAACAAGCTAAACCTACTACTCCGGAACAAAATGGCCAATTAGGTGCTGGTGTTAAACCTGGTACAGCTAATCCTGATCAAAATACTGAAGTTAAACCTAATGAAAACGGTAATACTAAACCTGGTACAGCTAATCCTGATCAAAATACT